>JBKPDR010000039.1:0-16447 GCA_046727975.1 Actinomycetota bacterium
CGTCCCTCGTCGGTGATCGCGTAGTACTTGCGGCGACGCCCTTCCGGTGGCGTTCGCCACTCCGTCGTCACGTACCCGAGCCGACGGAGGCGATGGAGCAGCGGGTAGAGCATCCCGTCGGTCCACTCGAGCTCGCCCCCGGACAGCGCACGTATCCGCTTCAGGATGGCGTAGCCGTAGCTTTCACCCTCTGCCAGGATTGCGAGCACGAGCGGTGTCGCCGAGGCCGCGACTAGGTCCTTGTCGATGTGCATATCGCCTCCACGACTCGAGGTGCTATGCATAGAAGCACAAGGTGCGCTGTGCCGCAAGGCGTTCGACGGAAGCGCCAAAGGCAGGGTCCCCGCAGCAGCTGGAGACGAGCCGCTCGTGCTTCGTCCGTAACCGTCATTTCCCGCGATCGGGGGAGGGACAAGCGCGCGGGAGCGACGACCCTCAGCGCATGAAGTACAACATGCTCTTCGCCGCGCTCTTCCTCGGCGTCGGACTCGTGCTCGTCGTCGTCGGCGGGTGGTTCGGCTTCCTCGTTGGTGCCATCGCCCTGCTGATGGGGCTCGTGTTCGTCGCCCGCGGCTACCGCCAACTCCGCTCCGCCCGCGCCGTAGCCAGCTAGACCACCTTCGCAGCGGCCCGGCGATCGGTCTCCAGCACCGCCTGACAGCGCTCGCCCACGGTCCGGCGCCCCGGTCAGATGCCTCTCGAGCTGATCGAGGGTGCGCGCTGCCAGCCCGCCCCGTAGCCGGGTGCGACCGCGGGCTCGAGGAGCGTGTGCTCGAGCGCCAGTCGCGTCGCCCGCGCCTCCTACAGTGATCGCAGCTCCCAGCGCTCGGTGCCGGTACCGGGAGGAAAAGTTCGTCGCTGCGTGGACGGAGTTCGGTGACTGGACGCTCGAGCACGTCGCTGGCAGCAAGTGGGGGAAGAGCCACACGACACTCCGACTCGGTTCGTGAGCTTCGGCCCGTGGGAGAGCGAGGACGCTATCGCCGCGTGGCGTGCGCTTCCGGAGTGGGGACAACGAGTGGAGAAGCTGAGAGAGCTCCTGGATGCTCTCGAGCCCTACGCTCGAGCTTATTGCGCAAGTGGGCCACTCGGAGAACTGATTGCTTCCGGCAGGGCTGCTCGGGGACGACGGCAATCCGACCGTGGCTGGATGTCGTAGGACCCGTGTCCATCGATCCGTTACGAAGGAGAGTGCTATGACATGCATCCGACTCGCGGTCGCCGCCGCGGTCCTCGGCCTGATGATCGTCGCCCCGGCGCAGGCGGCGCTACCGAAGCTCGTAGGCACGGTCGGGCCGGGGTTCACGATCACGCTCAAGAAGAACGGCGTGAAGGTCACGAAGCTCAAGGCAGGCAAGTACTCGATAACGGTTAGCGATCGGTCTAGTAGCCACAACTTCCATTTGATCGGCGCCGGCGTGAACAAGAAGACGAGCGTCTCCGGCACCGGCAAGGTCACCTGGACGGTCTCGCTCCAGAAGGGCAAGACGTATCGCTTCATCTGCGACCCACATGCGTCGCAGATGAAGGGGAGTTTCAAGACGTTCTAGCTGCAGGCGACGCCTCGCTCGTCATCGGATTCACAGGAGCATGCATGCGCTAAATGGCGACCAGGGACGCAGGAGCAGCATTGGTGCCCCTTGCCCGAGATGAGCTGCACGCGCTGCGAGCACGGGATGAGCGCCGACACCCGCCCCCGCCAAGCCGGCCGAGGTAGTGGGCGAAAGTGTCCGCTCAGGGTAATCTCGCGGTTCAACCCTCGGAGGCTGCTGGACGCAGGAAGGAGGGGCACGTGCCTGGGGATGAACTCGTGGCCGACGTAAAGGGAGCTGTGGCGGTCGCCCGTGCGGCCATGGAACAGGATGCGGTAGAGGCGCGAGCGCGTGGTTGGGGTTCGCCAAGTCCCGACTCTGCCTCCGTGGGGATGCTCGCGGCGGGGATCCTCATCGCGAACGCGATTAAGAGCGCAGCGCGGGAGCGTGAGCAGGTTAGGACTTCGCGAGTGAAACGCGCACAGACGTCCCGATCGGCTGCTTGACTAGACTCCCCACGCCCGGGCGCTACGGGGAAGACTCCTGGGTTGCCGGGTGCCGCCGCATTCCTTCCCCCGGGCGGCCCCGTCCTAGTTGACGCCTTGGAGGCTAACCGTGGCGCTCGGGCGACCGCCCTTGCCGAACGTCCGGACGCGCCTGAGAGGAGCGCCTCCAGTCTCCCTGTCTACTTTCGTGGTTCGTGGACGGGAGATGCTCTCCTCCGTGGACGTTCCGAATCCGAAGTCCAGGCGGGGTCCAGACCTTCGGCAGGGGCGAGAGTCCCGGGCGCCGGAATAGCCTCCACGCGTATCCAATGCGGCCGGGTTGATCCTCCGCGCATTGCGGCATGGGAGGAGCATCAGCGACTTGAGAACGAGTTACGAGATCCGCTCTGGGAGGCGGCTCGTTTCGCTTCAGAACGCGGACACCGCCAAGGAGGCTGTGATCGAATACCTACGTTCGATGGGCTGCCGTGACCATGAGATCATGACAGCGGCCGCCGACGCGGTCACTTGGCGGGGCGCCGTCTATCGCGCGGTGCCAGTCGCAACGACTGACGAGAGTCCGTTCGCGCCTCCCCGTTTCTAGCCTTTCCACGGTGGCTCGAGCGTCGCGAGCACGTCCTGCGTAGGCGGGAGTCCGCGCGTGCTACGCAGGCATTCCGGAATCGACCCACCGACGGAACAGTGCAACCCGTTCGTCGGGCCAAGCCTGGTCGCACGGCATCGAGCCGTTCTCCAGTCGTTCGAGGATGGCTCGTGAGTGCTCCACGACGTCGTCTCGCGCCCAGAGGTCGAATTTGGCCACCTCGAGCATCGCGCCGCGATCTCTCTCCCTGAACAGTGGCTTGACGTCCCGCTCGAAGCTCAGCTGTGCGCTTTCGCCTTCCATGGCCTCCCTCCGTGGAGCAGAGGGCTGGGTACCCGCTTCCAAGGCTTCAAAACGGGACGGGTCCGGAGCCCCGCCGTCCCGGTCCCTCAGCGGTGAACGCGATCGCCACCGCCGCGGGAAGGACGATCCAGGCCGCGATGGTGAGCGTGATCGCGATGATCGCGAGCTTCCGACTCTGATCCCTCGGCGGCTTGCCGCAGTTGCCGATCGTCTGGCACAGGTCCTCGAGCGGAGCGCGCGCGCAGAGGCGGATCCGCCGGCTGGCCATGGCAGCACCGCGCAGGGTCACCCACTGAAGACGGCGATCATCCCGGTCGGCGTGGTACCGCGCACGGCGAGGATCCGCTCGCTCGGAAGCGGGAGAGTCGGTTTGGACCTCACGAAGCAAGTACAGGTTTCGCATCTCCGTTGCCATCTGCCTGAGGTAGGAGACGACGACGTGGCGCGCGACGAGCTGCATCAGCCAGCGGACGGCCCGTCTTCGCCGGTCCGGCCATGCTCGCGGCGTGGGAGCCGTGATAGCCGTGGCGACCGAGCGTCTCGAATGCTGCGACGGCACGGCGATGCGCGGCCGGGAGGCGTTCCGGGTCGGAAAGCGTTCGCGTGCGGGCGAGCTCAGCGAGCATCTCCCGGTCGCGCGGGCCGGTGACGTCGAGCTGGTCGAGGAAGGAGGCGATCGCCTCGTCGTCGCCCGGGAGAAGCTCGAGGCAATCGATCGGGTTCTCGACGGCGTCGATGCGCTGCTCTGTCACGATCTGCCGAGGATGCCAGCGCCGCCAGGACGACGCCGGCACGCGACGGCCATCACCGCGTGAAGCTCCGCTAACTCGGTGATCAGGGTCGCTTCACACCGCTGAAGACGAAGCCACGGCCTGGTTAACTGGGATGCTGCTCGAAGCCGTCGAACACCGTCAGAGCAAATCGATGAGGGGGTGGATCCATGCGACTTCGCATCGCATTGCTTGTCTCGCTTGCGGCGGCCGTCGCCGTCGTCGTCGGCCCGGCCGGAGCGATCACGGGCAACTTCCAGAAGGACTTCGTCCACGACTACGTCGGGCTCGTCGTCTTCTACACGGACCCAGATCCGGTCTCCGCTACGCATGACCCGTTCAGCCATCGCTGCTCGGGAACGTTGATCTCGCCGACCGTGCTCGTCACGGCAGGCCACTGCGCCGAGGGTGTCGATCACGCCCGGGTGTACTTCCAACAGGCCGCGGCTCCGAACTTCAGCCCGGCGAACTTCTTCGGAAACGGCGGGGACACGACCACCGGCTACCCGTACACCGGAGGCAGCCAGCCGGGGTTCACCCGAACGGGCACGCCGTACAACTACGGCTTCCACGACTTCGAGGGCTATCCCGATATCAAGGACGTCGGTGTCGTCATCCTCGATGCGCCGTACGCCACGTCCTCGGGTCTCTATGGGCTCCTGCCGAGCGCAGGTCAGGTCACTCAGTACATCGCGGCGGCCAGCTCGAAGAAGGCGGCCACCTTCACCGCGAGCGGCTACGGCCTCACAGACGTGACGCCGGTCGTTGTTTCGTTCCGCGAGCGGCTGATGGCGACGTCGTATCTGATCAACGACCGCAGCGCGAACACGGACGGCTTCAACCTGCAGACGACCGCAAACGCGTCGCAGGGCAAGGGTGGGACGTGCAGCGGCGACTCCGGCGGGCCCTTCTTCATCGGCTCGACTCGTGTGCTCGCCTCCGTCAACTCGTTCGGCTTCAACGCCGTCTGCAAGGGCGTCGACTTCTCGTACCGGCTCGATCGCCAGCCGGTCCTCGACTGGATCGCCAGTCCGGTCGACGCTGGGTAACGGCTTCGTGGAGAAGACGACTCGAGGGCCTGCTCAGGCGGGCCCTCGAGTCAAATCCGCTGCCGAGCGCTCCCCGTAGAAGGTCGCAGGGGGATCGTACGTGGGATCCCGACTCCAAGGAGGGACGATCTCATGAAGAAGCCCGCTGCCCTTTGCGCCACGGCTGTGACACTCGTGCTCGCCTTGACCGTCGCGGGCGCGGCGGCTGCGCGCACTCAGGCGACCATGATCAATGTCACCGCTGCGATGACAGCGGCGCAGGAAGTGCCGGCTCCGACAGGCGATGTGACTGCCGCACGGGGCACGTTCTCCGCGACGGTGACGAGGTCCGAGACAGGCGCCGTCATGACCTGGCAACTCAGCTTCAGCGGCTTGACGGGCGCCGCCGGGGCGGCGCACGTCCACATCGCCCCCCGCGGCCAACCGGGACCGGTCGTGGTACCGCTCTGTGGTCCCTGCGTCAGCCCCGCAAGCGGTACCGCCAACATCGACGCTTCGGTGCTGAACGCACTCGAGACGGGGCGCGCCTATGCGAACGTCCATACCGCTGCGAACGCGCCGGGAGAGATCCGAGGTCAGATCGGCGTGCGTGCCAGCGTCAACGCGACACTGACTGCCGGCCAGGAAACGCCGAAGCCGAAGGGCAACGTCGGCCGCGCGCGCGGGACTTTTACGGCCACCCTGACGAAGTCGGGGACGACCGGAACCATCACCTGGCGGCTCACGTTCAGTCGGCTGACCGGTCGCGCGCTGGCAGCCCACATCCACAGGGGCGCGCGTGGGAAGGCCGGGCCTGTCGTGGTCCCTCTCTGCGGTCCCTGCCGGAGCGGCGCACGCGGCACCACGACGCTGCAGGCATCCGTCCTCAACGCGCTCGAGGCCGGCCGTACGTACGTGAACGTCCACACCCGGCGAAACCCGGCCGGGGAGATCCGCGGGCAGCTTCCGCCTGTGGCGCTTCGAATCCCGGCCTAATGACAGACCGCTGAACTGCTGGTGAGCGAAAACGGTGCCCGGCCACCCGGCCGGGCGCCGCCGCAGGGGAAGACGATCGGTCGTGGAAACACGGTTCGTGGCCACGCCGGAGCTTCGCGTCGTCTCCATCCGCCCGCGGACGATCTTCGTCTTCCTGGGCATCGCGATCCTCGTCGGCGCGGCCCTCATGCTCGTCTACCTCGCCTGGCACGTCCTCACCTGGATCCTGATCGCGATCATCCTCGCCGCGGCGCTCAACCCCGCCGTCGAGTTCTTCGAGCGGCGCGGGCTCAAACGGGGCTGGGCGACCGCGCTCGTCTTCCTGCTCGTGATTCTCGGCCTGACCGGGATCGGACTGCTGATCGTGCCTCCGCTCGTCCGCGAGATCAGGGACTTCGTCGAGCAGGTCCCCGACATCGTCGACGACCTGACCGCAGGGCGCGGGCCGCTCGGCTTCCTGCAGGACGACTACCAGATCGTCGATCGCCTACGGGACGCCGTCGAAGAGGGAGGCGTACAGGGTGCACTCGGTCTCACCGATCCCGTGCTCCAGGTCGCGCGGAGCGTCGTGACCGCGGTGGTCGGCGTGTTCACGATCTTCTTCCTGACGTTCTTCATGCTGCTCGAGGGCCCGCGGACGGTGGACCGCTTCCTCCTGCTCCTTCCCGAGGTGAGCCGCGAGCGGTGGCGCCGGGTTGGCGGCAACATCTACCGAACCATCGGCGGCTATGTGTCGGGGAACCTCCTGATCAGTGTCATCGCCGGCGTCAGCTCCGCGTTCGTCCTCTTCGCGGTCGGGAGCGATTTCGCGATCGCCCTCGCACTCCTCGTCGCGATCCTGGACCTCGTCCCACTCGCCGGTGCGACGCTTGCCGCGATTATCGTGACGACGGTAATCGTCGTCGAGGAGGGCTGGCTACGAGCCGTCATCGTCGCGGCCTTCTTCCTCACCTACCAGCAGGTCGAGAACCATTTCCTGCAGCCCATGATCTACGGTCGCATGGTGCAGCTCACTCCGCTCGCCGTCCTCTGCGCAGTGCTGATCGGGGCGGAGCTGGCTGGGATCTTCGGAGTCCTCATCGCAATTCCGGTCGTGGGATCACTCCTGGCGATCGTCAGCGAAGTTCTGCTCTACCGCCGCCAGTCCCCGATCGAGGCACCCGCCGGCGTGACGCTTCCCGAAGGGCCGCGGGAGCCCGAGTAGCGCTGCCTAGCATCCCGGCTGTGAGCGACCTCGGCGCGGCCCCGGCCCACTTTCGAACGCTCGACCCGGCCCGCCTCGCTCCCGTCATCGGCTCCCAGCGGCTTTCGGCCCTCCTCGACGTTGCCGCGCGCACCCGCGAACGACTCGGCGCGCGGCGCGTGGTGAACGTCAACTCGACCGCCGCCGGAGGTGGCGTAGCCGAGCTGCTCCACGTCCTGCTCGGGTACGCCCGCGGGGCCGGCGTGGAGGCCGACTGGCTCGTCATCCGCGGCAATCAGGAGTTCTTCGCGACGACGAAGCGCATCCACAACTGGCTCTACGGCGCTCCGGGAGACGGTGGACGACTCGGCGCGGCAGAGCGACGCGCGTACGAGCGCACGCTCGCAGCCAACGCCGAAACCTTGTTCCGCGACGTCAGCAGAGGCGACGTCGTGATCGTGCACGACCCACAGCCGGCGGGGCTCGTGCCGATGCTCGTCCACCGCGGTGCACGCGTCGTCTGGCGCTGCCACGTCGGCATCGACCGCAGCAACGAGTGGACGGAGCGTGCGTGGGAGTTTCTCCGAAGGTACGTCGAGCCCGCCCACGCGCACGTCTTCTCGCGCCCCGCCTTCGCACCGTCGTTCATCCCGCGAGAGACGCTCGCGGTCATCGCGCCCTCGATCGACCCGTTCAGCGCCAAGAACACGACGCTCTCTCCGAGCCGGCGCACTGCATTGCTCGCCGATGCGGGGCTCGTCACGGCTCGCCGCGTGGACGGCTCGGGGCGTCTGCATCGAGCAGAGGTGCTGCGGGCAGGGGACGCGCCTGCAGCGGCCATCCCCCTGGTCGTCCAGGTCTCGCGCTGGGATCGCCTGAAGGACATGGGCGGAGTCCTTCAGGGATTCGTCGAGCACGTGCCGACGGCGAGCGGCTCGCACCTCCTCCTCGCCGGTCCCGCCTTCAGCGGCGTCGCGGACGATCCCGAGGCGCAGTCGGTGTGGCAGGAGACGGCCGATCTCTGGCGCCGTCTCCGGACACGAGACCGGGAGCGCGTGCACCTCGCGCTCGTCCCCATGGAGGATCCCGAGGAGAACGCGCTCGTGATCAACGCGCTCCAGCGGCACGCCACGATCGTCGTGCAGAAGAGCCTCGCGGAGGGGTTCGGGCTCACGGTTGCCGAGGCGATGTGGAAGTCCCGCCCAGTGGTGGGCAGCGCCGTCGGCGGCATCGCAGACCAGCTCGTCGACCAGGTGAGCGGCGTGCTGATCGACGATCCACACGACCTCGAGAGCTTCGGACACGCTCTCACGCGCCTCCTGCGCGACCCCGACGAGCGGCGGCGACTCGGCCGGAATGCGCGGCGCCGCGCTGCGCGGCACTTCCTTCCCGACCGGCATCTTCTCGACTACGCGCGGCTCCTCGAGCGCGTCGCGGCTTGACGCCTACGCCGGCTCGGACGGCGGGAACAATGTGCGCTCGACGAAGACGAGCGCGCCGAGGACGACTGCGAGCCCACCCGCCAGCACCACCGGCGGCAGCGCGCTCTCGACGGCGAGCAGGGCGAGGAGCGCCGCCGCAGCGCCGAGCTTGAGCCCGACCCCGAGCCCGTGCGGACCGCCGATGGTCACCGAGCGCGTGGCCATGAGCGAGAGCAGGAACGCCACCACCCCGCCGAGGAAGGCCGCGCTCGCGCCGAAGCCGAGGTGATCCTCGCCCGCACGCTCGATCACGAGGCGCAACCCCGCGCTCATCGCCGCGAGCCCCATCAACAAGGGCAAGTGCGCGTACGAGTAGACGATGGCGATGAGCGTCGATGACCGGAGGGCGATGCCCGCCTGCCGGTCGAAATAGAGCCACCAGATGGCGGCGACGGCCGCGAAGCCGAGGATCGCGGCCGCCGCCGAGGTGAGCTTCCAGTCCGCCCCCGCGGTCTCGATCCCGACCACGAGGACGGACTCACCGAGCACGATGAGGGTGAACAGCGCCCACCGTTCCGGCAGATGTGTCGTGCTGGTCGGAACCCGGCGGCGCATCCTCATCGAGAGGGGCGGCAAGCTCAGATCGAGGGCGAGCGCGACGCCCCAGAGGACGTAGCGGATCGGTGAGTCGAAACCAAGCGATACAAGCCAGATCCCGACGGCGACGCTGTACCCGATCCCGTAGAAGCGGATGATCGGACGAGCCTCGGGAGCCGAGAACCAGGCGCGCGCGTAGAGCGCCAGCATGATCGATCGCAGGGCGACGTAGGCGAGCGCGAACCCGCCGCTGTGCACCCCAACGGCGACGTCGCCGACCAGGACCGCCATCGCGGCGATCGCGAGCATCGCCGCGAAGTAGGCGACCCGGAAGGCGAGATCGTCGCTGTCGAAGCGATCGGCGTAGGCCATGTACCCCTGCCACGCGACCCAGACGGGGACGAAGAGCCCCGCGAACTCGAGAAAGCCCGGCGCCGAGTGGTCGACCACGAGCTGGTGCGAGAGGTCGGCGATCGCGACGACGAAGACGAGATCGAAGAAGAGCTCGAGCCAGCTCGCCCGCCGCTCATCGGTCTCGTCCAGCGCAGTGCGGAGTCGCGGTGGCACGAGCCAGCGCGCAGCTCGCGCCTCAGAGGGGCTAGCTTGCTCTCCGACGCCGATCCCCATCGCGCGTCAGCCTATGTCGCACGGCTACGAAGCTGTCACAGCCTGCTCGAGCTCGGCCGACCACTCCCCGGCGACTGCAAGTGAGTTCATCCGGGCGCGGTGCAGGAAGGCAGCTTGCGCCGCGTCGGCGTTGCCGGGGTCTCCGCTCCAGGCGCTGAGCGCCGACTGCTGCAGCGCCCGGCCGTAGGAGAAGGAAAGCGCCCACGGGCCCCCGATCTGGTTGATCGCGTTCAGGTTCTCGGTCGCCTGAACCTCGGACTGGCCGCCGGAGAGAAACACGATCCCCGGCACTGCCGCCGGAACATGGCGCAGGAAGCAGTGGATCGTCCGCTCCGCGATCTCCGTCGCTGGCGCCTGCTCGGGACACGCCTTGCCCGAGATCACCATGTTCGGCTTCAGGAGCGTCCCGCTGAAATCGACGTTGTGGACGCCGAGCTCGTGAAAGGTCCAGTGCAGCGTGCGGGCGGTCACCTCGTAGCAGCGCTCGATCGTGTTGTCGGCGTCCATGAGCACCTCGGGCTCGACGATCGGGACAAGACCGGCCTCCTGGCAGAGCGCCGCGTAGCGGGCGAGCGCGTGCGCGTTCGCTCGAATGCACGCGACCGACGGGATACCGTCGCCGATCGTGATCACGGCGCGCCATTTCGCGAACCGGGCCCCGAGGCCGACATACTCCTCGAGCCGTGCACGCAGGCCGTCGAGCCCCTCGGTGACCTTCTCGCCGGGGAAGCCGGCCAGGTCGTGCGCGCCGGTGTCCACCTTGATCCCGGGAACGACGCCCTTCGAGGCGAGCACCTCGGGGAACGGAATGCCGTCGTCGGCTCGCTGGCGAATCGTCTCGTCGTAGAGGATCACGCCGCCGATGTACTCCTCCATCCCCTGTGCCGTGAAGAGGAGGCCGCGGTAGAAGCGGCGGTTCTCCTCGGTCGAGTCGACCGAGATCGAGTCGAACCGCTTCTTGATCGTGCCCGTGCTCTCGTCCGCCGCGAGGATCCCCCGGTGGTCGGCGACGATCTCGCGGGCGGTCTCGTGTAGCTCCTTCGCCGCCATCAACGTGCTCCTTTCGTCAAGCTCTGGATCTTCGTCAGTGGATGTGAGGCCTGGATGCGCCGGAACGTGCCGGAACGGGAGCGCATGACGATGGAATCGGTTTCGACGCGGTCGCCGACGACACGGACGCCCCGCAGGAGCGCCCCGCTCGTCACTCCGGTCGCGGCCACGAAGACGTCGTCCCCCTGAACGAGGTCATCCGCGGTCAGCACCGCATCGATGTCGTAGCCAGCCTCGACGAGGCTCCGGCGCTCGTCGTCGTTCCGCGGCCATAGCTTCCCCTGCATCGCGCCGCCGAGGCACTTGATTGCAGCGGCCGAGATGACTCCCTCGGGCGTTCCGCCGATGCCCATGAGCAGGTCCACCCCGGTTGCCGCCTGGGCGGCGGCGATCGCGGGCGCGACGTCGCCGTCGCGAATGAGATTCACACGCGCTCCTGCCTCCCGGAGCTCCGCGATCAGCTCGTCGTGCCGATCCCGTTCGAGTACGACGACGGTCAGGTCGTTGACATCGACGCCCTTGGCCTCGGCGATGCGCTCGAGGTTCTCGCCGGGGGCGGCCTCGATGTCGATTGCGTCGGCCGCCTCGGGGCCGACGGCGATCTTGTCCATGTACAGCGCGGCGCCGGGGAAGAAGACCGTGCCGCGCTCGGCGACCGCGATCACCGAGATCGCGTTCGGCATGCCGAGCGCGGTCAGGCGGGTGCCTTCGAGCGGGTCGACCGCAACGTCGACTTCCGCGCCCGTCCCGTCGCCGACCTCCTCGCCGTTGTAGAGCATCGGCGCCTCGTCCTTCTCGCCCTCCCCGATGACCACGACTCCGCGCATGGACACGGTGTTGATCATCAGTCGCATTGCGTCGACCGCCGCCTGGTCGGCGGCGATCTTGTCGCCGCGCCCGATCCAGCGTGATGCGAACGTGGCCGCCGACTCCGTCACGCGAACCAGCTCGAGCGCCAAGTTCCGGTCGGGGACTGAGCGATCCATCTCCCCCACGTGCCTGATGCTACATCCGTTCCGGCGCCTCGACCCCGATCAGATCGAGGCAACGGGCGACCACGAATTGCGTCGCGCGGCAGAGCCCTAGTCGGAACGCCTCGAACTCGCTCTCGAGAACGCGGTGCTCGTGGTAGAAGCGGTGAAAGTCGTCGGCGACCCGGATCCCGTACGTCGGTATCGCATGTGGTGCCCGGCGCTCGGTCGCCTCCGCCGCAAGCGCGGGGAACTCGAGCAGCCGCTTGACGAGGTCGCGCTCCTCGGATGCCAGCGGCCCGGCGAGCCCTGCGACCGGCGTCGTCCCATCGGCATTGCGCAGGATCCCAGCGATACGCGCGTGTGCGTACTGCACGTAGTAGACGGGGTTCTTCTGCGTCTTCTCGGCGGCGAGGTCGACGTCGATCTCCATCGTCTGGTCGTGGCCGCGCGAGACGAGATACCAGCGTGCGGCGTCCACGCCTATCGTGTCCAGCAGCTCGTCGAGGAGGACGACGTCGCCGCGCCGCTTCGACATCTTCTTGGCCGCACCCTTCTCGACGAGATGCACGAGCTGGTAGATGAGGACCTCGACGCGCTCCGGGTCGTAGCCGAGCATGCGCGCAACCGCCGCGTACCACTTGCGCGTGCCGTGGTGGTCTGCGCCGAGCACGTAGATGGCGCGGTCGAGGCGGCGGCTGAGTTTGTCCTCGAGGTACGCGACGTCGGCGGCGCGATACGTCGGTCGCCCACCCTGCTCGGGCGACCGAATGAGGACCCAGTCCTGGTCGTCGCCGTACTCGGATGAGCGCGCCCAGAGCGCGCCGTCCTTCTTGTACGTGTCGAGGCGTGGGAGCAGCTCCTGCAGGCGCTGTTCCAGCTCGCTCTGCAGCGCCCAGGAATCGAACCTGATGCGGAAGCGCTCGAGAGTTGCCTCGATGCGCTCCAGCATGTGCTGCACGGGATCGCCGTCGAGGCTCGCGAGCTCGGCGATGTACGCGCCGTGATAGCCGTCCTCGGGAGGCGTCTCACCCCCGCGAACCGCCTCCACCGACTCGCGGAAGAGCTCCATCTGCCGGCCGGCGTCGTTGTAGTAGTACTCGCGGCCGACCTCGTGCCCCGCGAATGCGAGCAGCCTGGCGACGGAGTCACCGTAGGCTCCGTTCCGGGCATGCGCGACCGTGAGCGGGCCGGTCGGATTCGCGGACACCATCTCGACCTGGACCCGTTCTGGCGCCTCGGCGGAGACCCCGCCGAACGACGCCGCGGCTTCCAGGATCTCTCCGAGCGCGGCGGCGAGCCAGGCGTCCGAGACTCGCAGGTTGACGAACCCCGGGCCTGCGACCTCGGCGCTCTCGACGACCCCGTTGCCGGAGACCCCTGCGGCGATCTCGGCCGCGATCTCCCGTGGCGCGCGCCGCTCGACCCCGGCCCGCTGCAAGGCCACGTTGGTTGCGTAGTCGCCGTGGGCGGGATCGCTCGGGCGCTCGAGTTCGACCGGGGCGCCCGCGATCTCGGCGAGCGCCTGCTCGAGGCGCAGGACCGGGTTATGCAACGGGCGCCTCGCGGGACGCGAAGAGCTGCTCCAGCTTCGCCAGCTCCTCGGTCGTGCCGACGCCGACGAGCACGTCCCCGTCCTCGAGCACCACGTCTGAGTTCGGGGTGACGTCGAACGTGCCGTCGCGCTTGCGGATGGCGACGACCAAGGCACCGGTCGCCTGCCGGATACGCAGGTCGCGGATCGACCTTCCGCACGGATCGCTGTCTTTCGAGACCACGATCTCCTCGAACTGCAGATCCGGGATCTCGCCCCCCGCCGTCGTGACGATGTCGAGGAAGGCGGCGACCTGCGGCTTCAGGACGACGTTCGCCATCTGCAGCCCCGCCGTCGTGTACGGCTGCACCACATGGTTCGCCCCCGCAAGCAACAGCTTCCTGGCCGTGCCGTCGACGGAGGCACGTGCGACGATCGTCAAATCGGGTCGCATCTGCCGCGCGGAAAGCGTGATGAAGAGGTTCGACTCGTCGGAGTCGGCCGAGGCGACGAGGGCACCCGCTCGCTCGATGCCGGCCCGGGTGAGGTCATCGTCGCTCGTGCCGTCCCCCTCGACCACGAGCGCTCCGAACTCCCGCGCGGCCTCGAGCGCGTCGGGGTTGTGGTCGAGAACGACGAACGGCCTACCCGTAGCCTGAAACTCCATCGCCACGCGTCGGCCGACGCGGCCGAAGCCGCAGATGATCGCGTGGTCACTCAGGTCGTCGATCGTCCGTCGCAATTTCCGCTCCGCGTAGGCCTCCGAGATCGCCCCGTGCGCGATCAGGTCGACGATCGCACCGGCGAGGTAGAGGAAGATTGCCACGCCGCCGAGCAGGAGCAGGATCGTGAAGAGCTGCGCGCCGACCGTCTCCGGCTGCGTGTCGAGGCCGGTGAGCGTGGTCGTGACGACGGCCCGGTAGAACGAGGCCACCCAGCCCTCGCCGATGATCGCCCGGAACCCGAGGGTTCCGACGACGAGGACGGCGAGGAATGCGGAAAGGGCATAACCGAAGCGGCGCCAGTGAAAGCCCTCGCCCACGGGGCCAATCCTAGGGCGGCGCTTCCCGCGACTCTTCGTCGGCTACGGCTTGTAGACCCACATCGCCTTTGTCGGCAGCTCTTTCGGAATCTCGAAGACGACGACCTCGCCCGCGAGAACGGGCGCTCCGACCTGGTGGCTTGCGGGCAGAGGGACGACCGTCCAGGTCCCGGCCCTGACATCGAAGAGCGCCGTGGGACCGCCGCAGTGGTACGCGAACACCACGCGCAGGAGCGCGACGCTCCTCGGATAGCACTCGGAGAAGTCGAGGGGCAGGTCGGGGAGCTCTCGCCAGACGTCCTCGACGGAGTCGTACGCGGCCGCGGTCAGCTCGTAGTCCCAGACGACGACCTCCTCGCCCGTCCATGCGGCCCAGGAAGCTTGAGGAGAGAACGGATACGGAGCGATGCGCCGCCACTCGTTCGTCTTCGGGTCGTAGGCGATGCCCTCGGCGTGCTCGGTCTTCGACCAGTTGTTGCCGTCCAGGAGCGCACCGAGGACGATCATCTCCTCCCCGGTCCAGACGGCGCTCGCCTCGTTCAAGGCGACGGGCGCGGGCGAAAGCATCCGCCAGCGATCCGCTTCCGGATCGTAGGCAGCACCGTCGACGACCTCACCGAATCGACCGACGTCGCCCCACACGATCAGCTCCCGCCCAGTCCAGACTGCGGCCACGGGCTGGCGCGGACCGTCGAGCGGAGCGGCGGGCAGCTTTCGCCAGGCGCGTGTGTCAGGATCGAACGCAGCGCCGTCCGCGTCGATCTGGGCGGACCCGGACCAGCCGCCCCAGAGGAGCATCTCGTTGCCGGTCCAGACAGCCGCTGCGTCCGCGCGCGGGCGCAGCGGGCTCGGCGGTAGCACGCTCCACTTCTCGGTCGCAGGGTCGTACGCGGCGCCGTCGGCATGCACGACGTCGCCGTACTCGCTGGCGCCGCCCCACGTGATCAGCTCTCGTCCCGTCCAGACGGCGCTCACGCTCGATCGAGCCTGGGGCGGCGTCGAGAGCCGCGACCAGCCCGACGGCAGCGTCTTCCAAGGCGAATCCTCCGACCCGGCAGGCGAGGTTCGGCTACCGCAGCCGGCGAGGAGCAGCGCGAGGATGAGTGCGGCGATGAGCACCGCTCTGTCTACGAGCGAGTCGTGCTCGCAGGTCCCGGTTTACGCTCGCGGCGGCCGGTCAGCGGTGCCCGGCGGGAACCGAGGCGGGCGGTGCGGCCATGATTCCCTCCCGCTGGAGCGCGCGCTGAACCTCTTCACGCGCTTTGTAGATACGCCACTTCACGGTCGCGAGCGTGACTTCGAGCGACTCGGCGATCTCCGTGTACGAGAGGCCAACCACGTCGCGGAGCAGGAGCGCCATCTTGAGATCCGGATTCAGCGCTTCCACCGCCCGCCAGACGGCGCCGATCGTCTCGGCGCGCTCGACGGGAGCGTCGACCACCTCGAGGGGAGGGACGTCCTCGAGGGCGACGAGCGCCCGTGGCCTGCGCTCCAGCGCGCGGAGCTCGTCCAGGACACGGTTCTTCGTCACCTGGAAGAGCCAGGTCGTGAAGCGCGAGCGGAGCGAGAAGCTCGGCAGGCCCTGGTAGACACGGAGGAAGACCTCCTGTGTCAGGTCCTCTGCGAGCGCCCGGTCGCCGGTGAGCCGCACGATGTAGTTGAAGACCGGCTGCTCGTACGTCCGGACGATGATCGTGAACGCCCGCTCGTCTCCCCGTTGGGCCTTCCGGAGGACTCCGAGATCAGGCTGAGGCAGCGACACCGAGGGCGGGAGTATAGAACGGTGGTGGTAAAGACTTTGTATTCCCACTTTACGCACGCTGTACAACAACGGATCCCGTCATCTCGGCCGGGACTGGGATTCCGAGGAGCGAGAGGATCGTGGGCGCGAGGTCGGAGAGCTCGCCTTTCAGGAGACTTAACGTGCCGTCCGTCACGAGCAGGGGCACGGGATTCGCGGTGTGGGCGGTGTGCGGGCTCAGCCCATCCGGCTCCAGCATCACCTCGGCGTTCCCGTGGTCGGCCGTGACGAGCGCGATTCCTCCGGCGGCCTCGACGCACTCGACCACTCGGCCGAGACAGCGGTCGGTCGCTTCGACGGCCGAGACGACCGCGGGGATCGACCCCGTGTGGCCGACCATGTCCGGATTCGCGAAGTTGACGACGGCGAACCGATATCCGTGCTGGATCTCGTCGCAGAACCGAGCCGCGACCTCGTCGGCCGACATCTCGGGCTTCATGTCGTAGCTCGGGACGTCGCGCGGCGACGGAGCGAGAACGCGCGTCTCCCCCTCCCACTCCCGC
>JBKPDR010000040.1:0-20771 GCA_046727975.1 Actinomycetota bacterium
GTGCTCTACTGCGCGGGGTGGACACGCGTAGAGCTCGTTCTTTTGTCACTCCGCTAGCACGAAGGGCCGGACCAGACTTAGCCCGCGCTCGCCACAGAAGTCGAGGAGTCGTCGAAGGAAGTCGTCCTCGTCCGGGGCCGGGAACAGCCCGAACCAGCAAAACGACCGACTCCTGAACCGGCAAGGGAGAACCTACGCCCCGTCGATGAGGCCCCTGTCTCTTCAGACCGAAAGTCTGGTCTAGCCGAACGAGAGACGGAGTCGAGATCGCTTAATCGACTGCTTACGCAGGAGGCGCTGGAAGCAGCAAGGATCGAGCGAGGCGTCGCGACAGAGATCGAGAAGCTACTCACAAGCAATCCTGAGGAGTGGAAGAAGGTCGCCCGCGAGGTGGCTGAGCTGTTGGCAGATCTGAAGAGTCGCCCGGAAAGTGCAGAGTTCGTCAAGGCGCTTCGCGTTGCCTTCGAGTCGATGCAGAATCCAAGGCTGATTGCGCGCGTCGCCGCCAAGGTCTATATGGAGGGCCAACGCCTAGCCGCGGTGCCGATTACGGAGCTCGAGCGAGCGCTGGAGCTTTTGGATTCGCAGTCAAGGGCAGTCGCAAGCCTTGCTGGTCTCTCCCCCGGAACGGCGGCGAGGTTCGTCACAACGGGGCGCGCAGAAGCGTTGCTCCCTGCACAGGCGTTCTTCGATCGGTATCCAGGAGCGGGCATGTACTTCGTCGACTTGCAGTTTGCGACCAACGATCATGGCGTCATGACGCACATGTTTCAGGACCTCGTGCTCAACGAGGCTTTCGCCGAAGCTGGAATCGCATTCGATGCAAGGTCATTCCGCATGAAGCTCGCCGACACGGGTGGTGTACCAGGAAAGGTCTACTACCTAGACAATCAACAGGTCTCGTTCGGCACCAAGGCGTTTGCGGAGGTGTTCGACTCGAACGCCCGCTGGACGACGCATCGGCCGGAAGACCTAGCTCCCCTTCTCAAGCAGTTCTTGAAGCAGCTGAAATAGCCGGGCCGCGACATCCGCAAGTAAGAACGTCGAGTTAGACGGGCGCGCGCTCCTTCGGTCTTGGCCGTAGCACGCGTGTTCGGGTAGCCGCGTCGAGCTAGATCGACATCTTGAACTATCTATCGGGGTCGCGGACGAAGCAGAGCCGTGTGCCGCCCTCGCGTACCTGATAGGGCGGACGCTCGGGCTCGATCCCGTGCTCCGACTTCAGGCCCGCGAGGGTTCGATCGAGGTCGTCGACGCCGATCGCGATGTGGCCGTAGCCTGTGCCCAGCTCGTACGTGCGACCGTCGTGGTTGTAGGTCAGCTCGAGAACGTTGTCCTGATCCCCGATCGAGAAGAAGTAGTTCGTCGCCTCGAGCTCGCCGTCGCGGACGATGTCCGTGTCCCGACTGAAGCTGAAGCCGAGTGCCTCGTAGAACGCACGGCTGCGCTCGGGATCGGTGATCCGGACCATCGTGTGCAGGAATCTCGCCATGGCGGCATCCTAGACTTCGTCGATCAGGTCGAGCGCCGAGCCTGAATCCCTCGATCGAGGGGTTGCACTTGCGCCCTGAACCGCGCAGGTTCAGATCGGCTTTCTGAGTCACCTGGGGAGGTGCGGTGGGGTCGTGGTCTGAGCACGCGAGGTCCGATTACGGAGCGTCGGAGTACGCTCGACCCCGGCGCACCGTGCGCGTCGAAGTGCTCGTTCTCGACGATTGTCCGTACCGGGACTGGACTATCGCACTCGTCGAGCGCGCGATCGCAGAGACCGGGGTGAGCGCTCGGGTCGAGGTCGTCGAAGTGACGAATCAGCCGCAGGCGGAGCTCAAGCGGTTCCTTGGTTCGCCCAGCGTGCAGGTCGACGGCCGCGATGTCGAGCCGGATCTCTTTGGCAGAGACGACTTTGCGGTCGAGTCGCGGATCTATCGCACCGAGCGCGGCATCTCCGGCTGGCCCGAAGAGGGCTGGGTGCGGGCGGCGCTCCTGCGCGCCGCCGCCATAGGGCTCGTGTCCGCCTACTAGCTCTACTGGCCGGCGTCCTCGAGGTCCTCGGCGACGAGACCGTACAGGGCTCCGTCGACCCACTCGTCGTTGCGCCGGTACGCCTTCCGGCGGGTACCTTCGCGAACGAATCCAGAGCGCTCCGCGTGACGCATCGCGCGCTCGTTGAAGCCGTACACCTCGAGCTGGAGGCGGTGAAAGCCGAGGTCGTGGATCAGATGCCGTTGGAAGAGCCGAGCCGCCTCGTCGGCGATCTTGCCGCCGCGAAAGTCTGGATGGACGGCGAGGCCGCCGAGATCCGCAATCCGGCTTCGGCGGTTCGTGCGCTCGAAGTGCATGGTCCCGGCCCGCTCGTCGTCCACCTCGATGATGAAGACTCCGAACGAGTCCGGCTCGCGTTGCGAGTGTTCGATCTCCTCGAGTAGCGCGTGCCGATCCTTTGCCCGTGCCGCCGCCAGGAACGGCTCGACGTCCTCGTGCGTGAAGAGATCGACCAGGAAGTCGACGTCGTCGACGCGCGCTCGCCGGATGACGACGCTCATAGGCCAACCTCCGTCGGCCGATGAGCGTGAAGGGGTGCGGGGAACCCATATGCCTTGCGGTCACGGAGGGGGCTCGCGGGGAAACCTATGGGTTCGCATCGTGGGCGAAACATGGTTTCCCCCCCGAACGCGGGCCGAAGGCGACCGTTGTTCAGGCTGGTTCCTCCTGCGCGTGGGGCTTTCGCGCTCCGAGCAGACGCGCTCCCGACGCCAGCGCGACGCCGGCAAGGATGAGGACGAGGCCGGCGAGTGCCGCTGCGGTCACGGGCTCGTCGAGGAGAGCGGCGCCGTAGACGACCGCGAACGCCGGCATGAGGTACGTGACGAGCGAGAGTCGTCGGCTCCCGAAGAGGCGGAGGATGCGGAACAGGATCAGCTGGGCCAGTGCCGTTCCCAGCACGGTCAACGTGAGGAGCGAGGCAATCGCTTCCGCATCCGGGACCTGGGACGGTGGTTGGGCGACCGCGAGAGGAAGGAGGATCAGGCCGCCCGCGAGCATCGAGCCCGCGGCCAGCACCGGTCCGGCCACGGTCTCGACCCGGAGCTGCCCGTAGATGCCGGCCGATGCATACGAGAGCGAGGAGAGGATGACGGCGAGCGTTCCGGCCACGGCCCACCAGCCACCGCGGGGATCGACGCCCGCGAGAACCGCAGCACCGACGAACCCCAGTGCGACGCCTGCGATCCGGGTCGTGCCGACCGGCTCCTGCGGGAGGAAGCGCGTCGCGAGAAGAAAGGTGAAGATCGGCACGGTCGATTGGGCAATTCCCGCAACGCTCGAGTCGACGTGCTGCTCGCCCCAGGCGACGAGCCAGAACGGAATCGCAGCGTTGAGCGTCCCGAGCATGACGGCGGCCCGCCAGTTCCGTCGAAGCTCCCGGAAGGCGAGGCGTCTCCCCATGGTGACTGCGAGGTACGCGGTCAGCATGAGCCCGGCCACGAGCGCGCGGAACGCCATCATCGGGGCGGGCTCGATGTCCTCGACCGCGACCTTGATGAAGAGGTAGGAGGCGCCCCAGATCGATGCGAGCAGGAGGAGAAGAGGCCAGTAGCTCTTCACCACCGGAGGCTACCCATGCCCCGCCGAGCCGATCCGTTCGGTCTGATCTCGCGGATAGACTGATCGCTTGAGTGGTTCCCTGAGCAGCGTCGCGGAACAGCCGCTCCATCGCACCCTCGGCCTCACCGACGGGGAGTTCGACCGTATCCGCGCTCTACTCGGTCGTGACCCGAACGACTTCGAGCTGGCCGTCTTCTCGCTGCTCTGGTCCGAGCACTGCGGGTATAAGCACTCCGCTCTGCTCCTCGAGCGCCTTCCGACCGAGGGTGAGCGGGTCCTCCAGGGCCCCGGCGAGAACGCGGGAGTGCTCGACCTCGGCGACGGACAGGGGGTCGTGTTCAAGGTAGAGAGCCACAACCACCCGTCCGCGGTGGAGCCCTTTCAGGGCGCTGCGACGGGAGTCGGCGGCATCCTCCGGGACGTCATCGCAATGGGCGCTCGCCCGGTCGCGCTCCTCGACGGCCTCCGCTTCGCCGAGCCCGGACACGAGGTCTCGCGCGCGATTGCCGGGATTGGCGCATATGGAAACAGCGTGGGCGTGCCGACGGTTGGCGGCGAGGTGGTCTTCGACGAGTCGTACCGCGACAACTGCCTCGTCAACGCGATGTGCGTCGGCCTCCTGCCGATCGAGCGACTCACCCGGGCGAAGGCGACGGGAAGTGGGCAAGTGGTGCTCCTCTATGGGGCGACGACCGGGCGGGACGGGATCGGAGGCGCATCCGTGCTCGCGAGCCAGGAGTTCGACGAGGGAGCTGCCGAGAAACGTCCGTCCGTGCAGATCGGCGACCCGTTCGCCGGGAAGCGGCTCATCGAGGCTTCGGTCGAGCTCGTGCACGCGGGGCTCGTCGAGTCGCTCCAGGACTGTGGGGCCGCCGGACTGGCATCTGCACTCTCCGAGATGGCCGCCGAGTACGGGATCGATCTCTTCCTCGACCGGGTTCCGCTGCGGGAAGAGGGCATGGAGCCGTGGGAAGTGATGATCTCCGAGAGCCAGGAGCGCATGGTCGCGATCGTGCGGCCGGCGATGCTCGAGGCGGCGGAGGCCGTGCTCGACCGCTGGGAGCTCCGTCACGCGGTGATCGGTGAGGCGACGGAGAGC
This sequence comes from Actinomycetota bacterium, assembly GCA_046727975.1. Lineage (GTDB taxonomy): Bacteria > Actinomycetota > Thermoleophilia > Gaiellales > Gaiellaceae > GMQP-bins7. The sequence continues at coordinate 4,703 of JBKPDR010000040.1, forward strand.
GGCGAGCTTCGTGCGTACTGGAACGGAGAGCCCGTCGGTGAGATCCCCGCACGTCTGCTCACCGACGAGTGCCCCCGCTACGACCTGGCACTGGAGCCGCGTCCTCCGTCACCGGTCGGTGCGATCGTGGAGCACCCGTCGACGGCCGAAGCGCTCCTGCAACTTCTGGCCTCCCCGAACCTGTGTAGCCGCGCCTTCGTCTTTCGGCGCTACGACCATTTCGTCGGCTCGCGGACGGTTCGGCGGCCGGGCCTGGACGCCGCCGTCCTACGGCTGCGTCCGTCGATGCGTGGGCTCGCGGTCACGCTCGACGGCCAGGGCCGGATCGCGCGGCTCGATCCGTATCTCGGCGGCGCGCTCGCGATCTTCGAGGCGGCACGCAATGTTGCCTGCGCGGGTGGTGAGCCGCTCGGCTTCACCGACTGTCTGAATTTCGGAAGCCCCGAGAAGCCGGAGATCGCATGGGAGCTCTCCGAAGCGATCGAGGGGATCGCTGCGGCGTGTCGAGCCCTCGGACTGCCGGTCGTCTCGGGCAACGTGTCGCTCTACAACGAGACGAACGGCCGCGCGATCCACCCGACCCCCGTCGTCGGCTGCATCGGCCTCGTTCCGGACGTGCGGCGCGTCCCGAAGGGCTGGCGTGAGGGCGACGTGATCTTTGTCGCGGAGGCGTCGCCGCCGACCCTGGCCGGATCCGAGTACCAGGCGAGCTTCGGCGAGGCCGGCGGCATCCCCGGGAGCCTCGACCTGGAGGCAGAGGCTCGCCTCGTCTCCTTCCTCTGGCATGCGACACCCCTCTCCTCGCTCGTCCATGACGCGGCGGAAGGCGGTCTCGCAGTCTGTCTCGCCGAGGCGGCCCTCGTGTCCGAGTGCGGCGCGGTGCTCGAGCTCGAGGGCGATCCCGTACAGCTTTTCGGCGAAGTGGGAGGCCGCGCCGTCCTGGCGTGCGCTCGAGAGGGCGAGCCCGAGCTACGCGGCCTGGCGCAGGAGTACGGTGTCCCCCTCCGTACCGCCGGGCGGGCGGGCGGCGCTACGCTCCTGGGAGTGGAGGTTGCGCGGCTCCGCCAGGCCTGGGAGGGCTCGAGCTAGATGTGTGGCGTCTTCGGAATCCGGTCCGAGGAGCGTGACGTTGCGCGTCTCGCCTACTTCGGCCTCTTCGCGCTCCAGCACCGGGGACAGGAGTCGGCTGGGATCGCCGTTTCTGACCAGGGACGGCTCACAGTCGTCCGTGACATGGGCCTCGTTGCGCAGGTCTTCAACGAGCAGCAGTTGCACGCGCTTCCGGGTGAGGTCGCCATCGGGCACACGCGCTATTCGACCACCGGCGCGAACCGGTGGGCCAATGCGCAGCCGCTGATCCACCACGGCCGGGTCCGCACGATCGCGCTCGGGCACAACGGGAACCTCGTCAACGTCGAAGAGCTTCGCGAAGAGCTCGAAGAGGACGGTGTCCGGCTCGGCTCGGGCTCGGACACGGAAGTGATCGCTGCGCTCATCGCGCGCGACCCGGCCCCTCTCCCGGAGGCGGTTGCGAACGCCATGCAGAGGCTCGACGGCGCCTACTCGGTGTCGGCCCTCTCGGAAGGGACGCTCGTCGCCTTCCGCGACCCCTTCGGGTTCCGGCCGCTCACGCTCGGCCGGATCGGGGACGACTATGTGGTCGCATCGGAGACGTGCGCGCTCGACCTGATCGGCGCCGACGTCGTCCGTGACGTGCGTCCGGGCGAGGCCGTCTGGCTCGACGTGGAGGGCCTGCAGGCGGCGCAGTCGCTTCCCGCCGCGCGCAACGCGCTGTGCATCTTCGAGCACGTCTACCTCGCACGGCCCGACTCGCGGCTCGCCGGGGTGGAGGTGCATGGTGCGAGAGTGCGCATGGGCGAGATCCTCGCCCGGGAGGCGCCGATCGAGGCCGACGTCGTCATCGGCATCCCGGACTCCGGCACCCCCGCCGCCATCGGATTCTCCAAGGCGTCGGGAGTCCCCTTCAACGAGGGCCTGATCAAGAACCGCTACGTCGCGCGGACGTTCATCCAGCCCGACCAGGCGATGCGCGAGCAGGGCATCCGGATGAAGTTCAACCCGCTGGACGAGGTCGCCGGAAAGCGAATCGTGATCGTGGACGACACGATCGTGCGCGCGAACACGACGCGCCAGCTCGTCGCGATGCTCCTCGACGGCGGGGCGGCCGAGGTGCACGTGAGGATCTCCTCGCCTCCGGTCGTTTCTCCCTGCTTCTACGGGATCGACTTCCCCGACGAGGACGAGCTCGCGGCGGCGCATCGGTCCGTCGAGGAGATGCGATCGCTGATCGGCGCGACGTCGTTGCACTACCTCTCGGTCGAAGGGATGCAGGAGGCGACGACGCTTCCCGAGGACGCGGTCTGCCGCGCGTGTTTCACCCGCGACTACCCGACCAAGGTGCCGAGGAAGGTCGAGAAGCTCCGCTTCGAGCCGACGCACGCCTAGAGTGGTGGTGCGCGCAACCATGGCGCACGTGGACGATCTCGAGCTTGATCCCGTGCGCAAGACGACCGTTATTTGCCGAGCGCGCCAGTTGTATCCCGTTCCCCGAGTTCGTGCTTCGGCGTGTCTGTGATCCGGCCGGAATGCGAGACACGGCATTTCTACGCTCGGATGAGCTGCCGGCCCGCGCCGCGCTGGGCTATCTCACGGTCCACAGCGTGTGGAGAACGAACGTCTTTCACCTACCGGTACGAGGGAGCGGTGACGATGGCATCTACTCGACCGTGGCCGAACGTTCGCTCCGGAAGGCGTTCCTTGCCGGGAGTATCGTTTCTCCCGGCTGGGATGAGCGAGATGGTGCGTCCGCGGAGCGATGTGCCGTCGCAGTCGATGCGCTACCGCCTCGGCTTCTGGCTGCACGCGTCCAGCGACACCTGACGCTGGAAGGCATGGACGCGCGGGTCATGTTCCGCTCGGTGCACGACCCGGGGTCCGATGCGACGCACTCCCTGATCTCGAACTCGACCGACAGTACATGACCGATTACGCGTTCCTCGACGCGCGACTCGGCGCATGAGCGATCTCGCTGATCGGCCCATTGCGGCGTTTGGAGCCGACCCCGTTCGGGCATGGAACAGCAACGCGAAAGGAGGAGGCATGTACATAGGTGGCGGCGTACTCGCGGCGATCATCATCATCATCCTGCTCATCTGGCTCCTGTAGAGGTTTGCCACGGTCGCTGCGGGTACCGGGTGACGGGCAGTCACGACTGGAGGCATAGATGTTCGGCCTGACGAGAAAGAGTCGAATGGAGAAGGTCAGAGACGCGCTGAAAGAGGCTGCGTCGTACACCGACGAGCTCGTTCGTGACAGACGGCTGCGCTCGGACATCCGATCCGCAATCGACCACGGCGCAGTGGTCACGGAGCGCATCCGTCGGGACATCGGGTTCTCGACGACGACCTCACGATTGGCGCGCGACAGAAAGCTGCGCAAGAACCTGAGCTCGTTGCTGCACGACCTCGATCGCGCCGGCGGGCGTGCGCGACGAAAGAGAGGTCATCGGGCCCGGAATGCGCTGTTGCTGCTGGGTGGCACGGGAGTGGCCCTCGCGGTCGTGCCGAACACGCGCCGCTGGGTCGCGAACCATGTCTCACTCAACGGCGCAGGGTCGTCCGTCGCGACCGCAACGTAGACGGCGCGTTCTTAGCTAATCGGGAAGCCAGCCTTCGCGGAAGCGCGCTGGCTGGCGCTTTGCGAATCGCGCGTACGCCTCGTACCAAGCAGGGCGCCTCTCCGGCCCCGACGTGCTTCGTCCCGCAGGCAATGCACGAAGTCCGACTGTCGTAGCGGGCACTCCTCGCCTTCGACGACGAGCAGCGCCTCGCCGGCGAGGACCAGGAAGTTCTCCTGGTCGGCTTCCCAGTGGTACATCGCCATCGGTACGCCCGGCTCGAGACGTCGGCCTTCAAGTGAGAGAGCCGCGGCGACGCGGCTCTCACATCTCGGGCACGTAAGCGTGACTACGAGCAGCCGGTATTCGTCCCGCAGTCGCGGCATGTGTAGCAGCTGCCCGTGCGCACCATACGGCCGCCGCACTTTGCGCACTCGACGGCGTCCTCCCACTGGTTGAAGAGCGCCGTCTGGCCTGCGGGCGGTGACGGGTCGATCGCGACCGCGGCGGCGGCATGCTCGCCCGCCTCGTTGTACGCCGCTGCGAGACGCTGCTTCACCTCGGGCGTGAGGATGCCGGCTTCTTCCTGCTGATCGGCAGACAGGAACTTCTTGCCCATCCAGCGGAAGATGTAGTCGACGATCGACTTCGCGACCCGGATGTCCTGGTCGTTCGTCAGCCCCGAGGGCTCGAAACGCATGTGGCTGAACTTCGAGACGTACACCTCGAGCGGCACGCCGTACTGGAGCCCGAGTGAGACCGAGATCATGAACGAGTTCATGAGGCCCGCGAGGGTCGTCCCTTCCTTCGCGATGTCGACGAAGATGTCGCCCGGCGTCCCGTCGTCGAAGAGGCCGACGTGGATGTAGCCCTCGTACTCGCCGACGCGGAACTTGCGCCCGACCTCGGTGCGGTCTTCGGGAAGCCGCCTCCGCTGGGGGGCGGCAACGGCGCCGACAGCGATCGGGGCAAGACTCGTCGCGCCGGCGTCGGCCTTTCCCGACAGCGGCTGCGCGACCTTGCAGTTGTCGCGGTAGATCGCGATCGCCTTGACGCCGAGCTGCCAGGACTCGATGAAGAGCCGCGAGATCTCGTCGACCGTGACCTGCTCGGGCAGGTTGACCGTCTTCGAGATCGCCCCGGAGATGAACGGTTGGACGGCGCCCATCATCTTCACGTGGCCCATGTAGTGGATCGCTCGGTCCCCGATCGCGCAGTCGAAGACCGGGTAGTGCTCGGTCTTGACGTAGGGGGCGCCGACGACGGTGTTCCGTTCATCGATGTAGGCCACGATCTCCTCGGCCTCGTTCGGTGCGTAGCCGAGCTTCTCGAGCGCCATCGGGACCGTCTTGTTGACGATGGTGATCTCGCCACCGCCGACGAGCTTCTTCGACTTGACGAGGGAGAAGTCGGGCTCGACTCCGGTCGTGTCGCAATCCATCATGAAGCTGATCGTCCCGGTCGGGGCGAGGACGGTCGCCTGTGCGTTGCGGAAGCCTGACACCTCGCCGAGCTCGAGCGCCTCGTCCCACGCCCGGCGAGCAGCCGACAGCAGTTCGCTCGGCACCGAGCTCGAGTGGTCGATGTTGCCGACTGCAGCACGGTGCTTCGCGATGACACCCGTCATCGCGGCCGCATTCGGCCGGTAGCCCTCGAACGGTCCCATCCGCTTCGCGACCTCGGCCGACTTCCGGTACGCGCGGCCGGTCATGAGCGCGGTGATCGCGGCCGCGTAGGCGCGCCCTTCGTCCGAGTCGTACGGGAGCCCGCGCGCCATGAGCAGCGCGCCGAGATTCGCGTATCCGAGGCCGAGCTGCCGGAAGGCCTTCGCGTTGCGGTCGATCTCAGGAGTCGGATACGAGGAGTACCCGACTGCGATCTCCTGCGCGAGGAAGATGACGTCGACGGCGTGCTCGAGGGCCTCGATGTCGAGCTCCCCGTCCTCGCGGCGGAACTTCATGAGGTTGAGCGACGCGAGGTTGCATGCGCTGTCGTCGATCGACATGTACTCCGAGCACGGGTTCGACGCGTTGATGCGGCTCGTGTTCGGCAGCGTGTGCCAGTTGTTGATGGTCGTGTCGTACTGGAGGCCCGGGTCGGCGCACTCCCACGCGGCCTCGGCCATCTGCCGAAGCAGATCCCGCGCGTCCTTCGTCTCGACGACCGTGCCGTCGGTGCGTGCGGTGAGGTTCCACTCCTTTCCCTCGGCGGCCGCTTCCATGAACGCGTCGCTGACGCGAACGGAGTTGTTCGCGTTCTGGTACTGGATCGACGCCCAGTCGGGCGAGTCGAGCGTCATGTCGTACCCGGCGGCCTCGAGGACGCGCGCCTTGCGCTCCTCCTTGGCCTTGCACCAGATGAACTCCTCGACGTCCGGGTGGTCGACATCGAGGACCACCATCTTCGCGGCGCGACGCGTCTTGCCGCCGGACTTGATCGTGCCCGCGGACGCGTCGGCGCCACGCATGAAGCTCACAGGGCCACTGGCATAGCCGCCCTTGGAGAGCTGCTCCTTCGAGGAGCGGAGGCGCGAGAGGTTGACGCCGGACCCGGAGCCGCCGCGGAAGATGATCCCCTCGCGGCGGATCCAGTCGAGGATCGACTCCATCGAGTCGTCGATCGAGAGGATGAAGCACGCCGAGCATTGCGGCTTCGCCTCGAAGCCGACGTTGAACCAGACGGGAGAGTTGAAGGACGCGTACTGGTTGACGAGGATCGCCTTGAGCTCCGCCTCGAAGGTCTCCGCTTCCTTGTCTGTCGCGAAGTAGCCGCCCTCTCGCCCCCAGCCGCCGATCGTCTCGACGACCCGGCCGATCATCTGCTTCACGGAGCGCTCGCGCTCGGGGGAGGACATGCGGCCGCGGAAGTACTTCTGGGCGACGATGTTCGTCGCCGTCTGCGACCAGAACTTCGGGAACTCCACGTCCTTCTGCTCGAAGGCGGGCCCGTCTTTTCCTGGGATGTGGGCATGCCGCAGCTCCCACTCGACCTCCTCGAACGGGTCGCGGCCCGGAATCGTGAAGTAGCGACGCAGAGCGACGCTCGCCTCCTCGTCGACGACCTTGTTGACGATCTCCTCAGGGATCGCGGCGCCCTGTCCCGCCTCTGCTTCCGCCTGCCGTGCCATGGTCTCCTCCCGAGCAGTGTCCGACATTTACCGACTCCCGCTCGGTCGAGCGATGGGCGTCATGCGAGCGGACCGTCGATGGTAGGACGGCCACCGGATGGACAGTTTTTTGCCCAATTTGCAGGCATTTCTAGAGGTCACGACGCCTCCTGAATTCTACCTGCGGCGGTCCGGCCGACCGCCGCTCGCTCAGTCCGCGTCGTGCCGGCGGCGCGAGACGTACCCGAGGCCGCCCGCTGCGAGCACCACGAGCGAGAGCCCGGCGAGGGCGACGAGCGGGACCGGAACGGACGACGATTCGGAGGTGTCGATGTCGGGACCCATCCCTCCCGGGCTCTGTGGGCCGCCGGTGTCGCCGCCGCGCGCAGCCGCTGCCGCGAGCGCGCGAGTGATCACGTCCGACGCGTTCGTGTAATCGCGAAGATCCGCGGGCATCTCGTCAATCGCCTCGTCGTAGCAGTGCAGTGCGTAGAGCTTGTCGATGCGACCGTTGTCCGACCAGTCGAGTAGGACCGTGTCTCCGCAGGACTCCGCACCGGCTGCCACGGGAGTGAGCACAAGCAACACGCCCGCCGCAAGGGCAGCCGTAAAGATCGCGCAAGCATGCGCGTGGCGGCGATTCATCTACATGTTGGAAGTGCCCCGAACGCGAGGCGCGCAAACCGTCAGGGGATGGCCGGCGACGCGCTTACCTGCCACCTTCCCAGCTCATCGTGATCGGCCTCCTCCGAGGAGGGCTCAGCCGGGCGTGTCGTCGTCGACGTCGCCGTTGTCCGCCCCGGCCTGGCGCCGGCGCGAGACGTAGCCGAGGCCGCCGGCTGCGAGCAGCGCGAGCGACATTCCGCCCAGGACGAGGAGCGGAATCGGCACGGAGGACGGGCTGGACGTGTCGACGGCAGGCGTCGCCTCCGGGCCGCCCTCGCCGCCCTCGCCGACCTTGCCGTCCGTGCCGCCCGCGCCGGGAACGACCTCGCGATCATCGGGGCTGGGATCACGACCACCCTCGACCAGCTTCCCGCTGAGCGCACCCTGGAGCGCCCGGCTGATGACGTCCTCGGCGTCGGCGTAGTCTCTGATGTCGGCGGGGATCGCGTCGATCGCGTCCTCGTAGCAGTGCAGCGGATAGAGGCGGTCGATGCGCCCGTTGTCGTACCAGTCGGCGAGGACCTTCTCGCCGCACGGGCTGCCCTTGGCCGCCGCGGCCCCCGTGAACGCGAGCGCGGCGAGCGCGCTCGCGAGCACGGCGACAAGCCCTGTCAATGCGGTCGCGGTCCGGTTGGTGTGCGGCGAGTGCGATGTCACGGGCGCGGTCGGGAGCAGCAACTCGGAGAGTCTCCCGTCCCCTGGTGATCCGAGGGTGTGGGAAGCGTAAACGATCTGTTAGACGACAGCAGCGTTCCCGTCTCGTTGCAGGTGAACGCCGTGGCCAGTGCTAGCGTGGCCCGCCATGGAGACGGCGCCGGAGCCGGCGGCCGGAGCGCCCGGCGTCGGCGTTTTCGCCGTCACGGGCCTCGTCGGAGCGGCGACTGTTCTCGCGACGTTCGCCGGCGACGGCTCCGGCGTCGACGGTGTGCTCCCTGTCGGCGGGGCTGCCGTGGCTCTCCTCGCCGGGGCGCTCGTGCTGTTCGCGCTCGGCCGCTTCGCCCTTCCCCGGCCGGACCGCGTCGGCTGGATCCTGATCGGCTCGACGGTTCTGCTCGCCGCCTGGACGGGAGTGACGCTCGTCTGGTCGATCGTGCCCGATCGGAGCTGGGAGGCTTTCAACAAGACCGCGGTCTTCGCGGTATTTCTCGGGCTCGGTCTCGTGCTCGTCGGCGGCGCCGGACGGCTCGCCGCTCGTGCGGGAGCGTTTCTGCTCGCGGCCGTCAGCGCTGCGGTACTCGCCTGGGCGCTGCTGGCCAAGGCGGTACCGGCGCTCGATCCGGAGGGCGACCGAGTCGCACGCCTCCGCGAGCCAGTCGACTACTGGAATGCCCTCGCCCTCATCGCGGACGCCGCGCTCTGCTTCGCGCTCTGGCTCGGCGCATCGCGTGGCCATCGTGTCGCGCTGCGAGTCGGTGGAGGGCTCCTCGGGTACGGGGCGACCCTCGCGCTGCTCCTGACCCTCTCGCGGGCGGGGGTCATCGCAGCAGTCGTCGTGGTGGCGCTTTGGCTCGTGCTCTCGCGGGAGCGGGTGGAGGGAGGACTGCTGCTCGCCGCCGCCGTGATTCCCGCAGCGCTCGTCGCCGGCTGGGCGTTCACGCGGCCGGCGCTCGTCGACGACGGCGCTGAGCGTGCCGACCGCGTTGTCGACGGCGCCCTGTTCGCACTGCTCGCGATCGTCGGAGGCTCCCTCGTCGCCGGCGCAGTCCTCTTCGGCCTCCGCCGGGGGCTCGACGAGAGGATGCGCCGGGCCGCCGGGCGCGGGCTGCTCGGCGGGTTCGCCCTCGGGTTGGCCGGCGCGGTGACGGCGTTCGTCGTCTCCGTTGGAAACCCGGTGTCATGGGCCGGCGACCGAGTGACGACCTCCTGCGCCGAGGTGGTCAACGACCCCAGTCGCCTCGCGTCCCTCGACCCCAACAACCGCTGGTGTTGGTGGAACGAGGCCTGGGACATCTTCCTCGCCAAGGCTCCAGGGGGCGCGGGCGCAGGCAGCTTCCAGGTCGCGCGCAAGCGCTACCGCGTGGATGCCCGAAACGTCCTCGAGCCCCACAGCGTTCCGCTGCAACAGCTCGCCGACGGAGGCGGCGTCGCGGTCGCCCTCTTCCTTTCGCTCATCGGATCGGCGGGGGCGGTCTGCATCTGTGCGTTTCGGCGGCTGGAAGGCGAAGAGCGAGCCGCCGCCGTCGCCCTCGTGGCTCTTCCTGCCGCGTACCTCGTGCATGCGCTCGTCGACTACGACTGGGACTTCCTCGCGACAACCGCTCCGCTGATGGTCTCCCTCGGCGTCCTCGCGGGGGCTGCTCGTCCCCGCGCCCGGCCTCTTCCCCTGCCGCTTCTCGCCGCCGCTATCTGCGTCCTCGCCGCGGCGGTCCTCCTCGTCTCGTTCTCGTTCCCCCGGCTCGCCGACGGGAGCGTGCGCGGTTCGACGCGTGCGCTCGAAGACCGCAGGTGGGACACGGCGCGGGACCGTGCGCTCTGGGCCCGCTTCTTCAACCCCCTCTCTGTCGACCCGGTGTTCGCCCTCGCGCGTATCGCGCAGCGACAGCTGCGGGACAAAGACGCCGAGGATCGTTACGTGCAGGCGGTCGAGCTCCAGCCGGAGAACCCGGAGACCTGGTACGCGCTTGGCTACCACGAGTGGGCCGTCCTGGGCAACGAGTGCGCCGCCTACGAGTTCCTGAACAACGCGTACACGCTCGATCCGGCCGGGAGCCAGTGGGTGAAGGGCGGAATGCTCGACCAGGCGCGAGAGGCGGTCAACGCGGGCGCCTGCGAGCCGAGCTGAGGACTCAGCGCGAACGGGGAGCAGGCCGGCGCTGCCCGGAACCGCGTTGCGCGCCGCTGCGAGAACGGCCGCGCCCGGCGGCGCGAGCTCGTCGGGGAGCTTGTCCCACGCGAACCAGCCGACCTCGGACACCTCGGCGTCGTCGACCGCGCCTATTGGGCCCCCAACCGGAACGGTCGAAGTACTAGGCGACGTTGATGGCCTCGTCGTCAGCGCTCCGCTCGTCTGCGTAGTGATCGATCCAGACGCCGAGGTAGCCGGTCACCGCGACTCGGACGCCGGTCTCCTCGAAGACCTCGCGCTCGACGGTCTCGATGGGGTGCTCGCCGACATCGAAAGGCTACGCCAGACAGACACTCGTTCGGGCGAGTGGCCGAGGACCGGCTATCGATGGCCGAGGCTCGGCCAGGGATGGAACGCGAGGTGGAGTAGGAGGATCACGAGCAGCGCGACGACGACGGCTGAGACGAAGTGCAACCGCCCGTCGAGCTGGCGCAGCGTGAAGGAGAGCGTCGTGAAGGGGACGTCCTTCCGCCACCAGTACGCGAGCGCATTCGGGACGATGACCCAGAACACGGCGATGAGCGAGTACAGGACATAGCCGACGAGGAATCGGTTGTCGCCTCTCACTGTCAGCGCGGTCAGCCAGGCGGCTCCGATGAGGGCGGTGACCACCACGAAGTACAGGCGGGCGGAGATCTCTTGCCGGCCGGTCTCGATCATCTCGAGATCCGTGCGGCGCTCCAGATCGGACGTGTCGAACGCAACTTTGGTGAGTCGACCTTCCTGGGTTCGCCCCAGGCCTTGCAGATCGGCCTGAACGACGAGCACGGCCGGCCTGAAGCGGAGTAGCTGGTAGCCCCATCCCGCGAGCAGCGCCACCGGAGCCAGCGCAACGATCGGCCACCTGTCCTCGAGATGCCCGACGGTGCTCGAGATCGTGGGCCACCGCGAGTCGCTGCCCTCGAAAGCCGCCCACAGCTCGGGGAACGCGATGACGAGGCCCATCGAGCCCCACACGGCATAGCCGCACGCCTCGCTCCTCGAGACGTTCCGAAACCGCCGGGCGAAGTAGCGGCCCACGCGGGTGCCACCGAGCCAGCCGACGATCGATCGCCACCAAGAGTCGCGCGCGACGGCGCTCGCGCTCTCACTCATGTGCCCGACGGTACAACGGGTATCGGCCCGCGTCGTGCCCCGTGCGAGGCTACGCGCCCAGGATGAAGACAAGGTGCGCGCCGTGGAGGTCGCGCGCGCGCATGCCGTCGAGCGGGGTCACGACCCTCACGCCGAGATCGCGTGCGAGACGATGGCCTTCGCCCACGAAGCGGGGCTTGTACATGACGATGCTGCGCGCGAAGTCGCTGCGGGGCGCGTTCGCGACCCCTTCGATCCGGTAGCGGCGGTGTTGAACACGCGCGGCGGCTGCGGCTGCGGCGCCTTGTCTCCCGTTCCCGTTCAGGACGAGGACCTTCGTCTTCGCGCGCGGCAGCTTGGCCGCGGGAATCGAGAGCTTTCGCCGAACGTGGCCCGTCGGGGCTGTCGATGCCTGGACGTGCTTCGTCGCGGCTCGCTCGATGCGGTGGGACACGGCGCGCGCGACCGCACCGCCCGCGATCACGAGCAGGATGAGAAGCTCGACGAGCGCGACTGCACTCGCGATGAACGCTGCGTTCCGCCAGGGGCGGACGAGCGCATCGGGAGCCTGGAGCGTGAGATCCACAGGGCGCTCGTTTCGCTCGGCGTCGTCTCAATCCTTCTAGGCTTCTCCGGTGCGTGTGCTCAGGCACCCGGCGGGCGCGTTCGTCGCGATCCGGGTGGCATTTCTCCTCGGCACCGTGCTAACCCTGCTCTGGGCGCCAGCGCGCGGGGAAGTCCATCTCGCGTTCCCCGCCTACGACGCCGTCACCGATCTCGTCTTCGGCGTGTTCGCGCAGTGGGACAGCGACTGGTACCTCGCCATCGCCGAAGACGGCTACGACCCGCAGTCGGCCGCGTTCCTCCCGTTGTACCCCGCACTCGTGTACGCCCTCGGCGCGGTGACCGGATCGAACCTCGTCGCCGGAGTGCTCATCTCACTCGCCGCCGGCGCGCTCGGAGCCTGGGCGATCGGCGAGATCGCCAGGTCGCTGCTCGGCCGCGAGGGCGCGCTGGACACGGTTCTCCTTCTCGCGCTCTACCCGACGGCGTTCGTCTTCACCTCCGCGTACTCGGAAGGGCTCTTCCTCGCGCTCGCCGCGACGTCGTTCCTTGCCGCGCAGCGTGGGCATCCCTGGCTCGCCGGCGGCCTCGCCGGGCTCGCGGTGGGAACGCGACTGATAGGCCTGGCGCTCGTCCCTGCCCTCGTCGCGCTGCTCTGGCCACGCTCGCGCGGGGACGTGTTCCGACTCGTGCCGGTCCTGATCTTGCCGCTGATGGGCTTGGCGGCGGTCACGCTCGTATTCGACATCGAGCTGGACGACGCATTCGCCTTCTCGCATGCGCAGGACTTCTGGGAGCGAGACGCCTCCTGGTACGGCCCCCTCTCGGGCATCTGGTCGTCGTTCACGGAGGTTGGAGACGGCGCGGGGCACCTCACATCTCTTCCACGAGGTCTGGGAACGCCGGAGGGATTCTCGCGAGAGGTGCAGGTGGAGACATGGAACATCGTCGACCTGCTTGCGCTCGTGGGGGCGGCGGCGCTGACGGTCGTGGCGTACCGGCGGCTGGGGCTCCCGTTCGCGCTCTACTCGATCGCCTTCCTCGCGATCGCGTCCTCCGCGCCGACCCGGGTCATCCCGCTGCAGAGCATGGTGCGCTTGGTCATGACCGACTTCCCGGTGTTCCTCGCCGGCGCTTCGCTGCTCGCGGGCCGACCTGCGCTACGGACCGGTGTGCTCGTGACCCTAGGCTCCGCGACTGCTCTCTGCGGCGCCGCCTTCGCCCGCAAGCTCTGGGTTGCCTAAGAACTCGATTCAAAGTGAGCAGCCATGTCGCCGGGCGATCACTCTGAACCGAGTTGCACCCACTCCCAGGTCGCGCGCAGCCCGTCCTCGAGGTCGACGAAGGCCATGAAGCCGAGCTGCTCCGAGGCGCGAGCGGGGTCGAGAACGCTCCGCTGGAGCTCGCCGAGCCGCGGCGGAGCATGCGTCGCTTCGAGCTCGGAGCCCGCGACGTGTCGACAAAGGTCGTACAGCTCGAGCACGGACGTCTCCTTCCCGGTCCCGACGTTGAAGACCCCGCCCTCCTGGCCGAGCGCCTGCACGGTGGCGCGCGCGACGTCCCCGACGTAGACGTAGTCGCGCGTCTGCCGGCCCTCGCCGAAGATCCGCGGCGATTCGCCGGCCGTCAGGGCGCCGAGGAAGATCGCGACGACGCCGGCCTCGCCGTGCGGATCCTGTCGTGGCCCGTAGACGTTCCCGTAGCGAAGCGCGACGTGGATCGACCCGTACAGGCGGTTGTACGAACGCAGGTACTCCTCGGCCGCCAGCTTCGCGGTGCCGTAGGGCGACAGCGGTTGCAGCGGCGCGTCTTCCGCAGCCGGGCCGGCGCACTCGCCGTAGATCGCACCCCCGGTCGAGCTGAACACAACCTGGGCGCCGTGCGTGCGTGCGGCCTCGAGCACCCTGATCGTCCCGAGGACGTTCACCTCCGCGTCCTCGACGGGCCGCTCGACGGAGACCCGGACGTCCGCCTGTGCGGCGAGGTGGACGACGGCCTCGGGCCGCACCTCGCCGAAGAGATCGCCGAGCGGCTCGCGTACGTCCAGAACGTGGAGGCTCGCAGCCGCCGGGACGTTCTTCCTCCTCCCGGTCGCGAGCGAGTCGATCACGACGACCTCGTCGCCGCGCGCGACGAGCGCGTCCGCGACGTGGGAGCCGATGAACCCGGCCCCGCCGGTGACGACCACCCGCACGGGCGGCATCCTATGGGCAGCCGGGATGGGTGATGACGAAGGATCGCCTCCTTCGGAGGGCGAGCTGGCTGCTCTCGAAGCGCGCGAGCGGAGGTGGGTGCGTTCTGGACGCTCCCACACCGCTCGGAAGCGGCCCGAGCGCGCCAGATCGCGCTTCCGGACGCGCGAGGCTTTGGCATCACCCATCTAGGATTGGCTGCCGATGTTCGTCACCTTCGAGGGCCTCGACGGCTCGGGCAAGACCACGCAGGCAAAGCTCCTCCGCGACCGGCTGGAAGCCGACGGCGAGGAGATCGTCTGGACGCGTGAGCCCGGTGGCACCGAGCTCGGTGAGCGGATTCGCGAGCTCGTCCTGCACGGAGGGGACGTCGCGCCCTGGGCCGAGGCTCTGCTCTACGCCGCGTCTCGCGCCCAGCACGTGGAGGAGGTGATCCGGCCCGCTCTCGAGCGAGGCGCTTCGGTGATCTGCGACCGCTATGTCGACTCGTCGGTCGCCTATCAGGGAGTCGGGCGGGGGCTCGGGCTCGAACGCGTGTTGGAGCTGAACCTCCACGCCGTCGGCGGGCTCCTCCCGGAGCGCACGTTTCTCCTTTTGCTCGACCCGACCGCAGTTCCCACGCGCCTCCCAGGCGAGCTCGACCGGCTCGAGCGGGAGGGGAACGACTTCCATGCCCGCGTCGACGCCGGGTATCGGAAGCTCGCCGAGCGCTACCCGGAGCGCTTCGTCGTGCTCGACGGCGCTCGCTCGGCCGAAGAGCTTGCGGAGGAGGTGTATGGAGCACTTCGCTGAGGTTCCCGAGCAGCCCGAGGCGAAGCGCCTGCTCGAGGCAGCGCTCGCCGAGGGTCCGGCGCATGCCTATCTCCTGCACGGGCCGGCTGGGGTCGGAAAGCGCACCGCCGCGTTTGCGTTCGCCGCCGCGCTGCTTGGCGACGCGCGCCGGGTGGAGGCGCGGACGCATCCGGATCTCTACGTTCTCGAACCGCTGGGCGAGATGATCCGCATCGACGATGTCCGGGCGCTTCGCCACGACCTGCACATGCGGCCGTTCGAGGGCGCACGGCGGGTCTACCTCGTTCTCGGCGCGGAGCGCCTGAACGAGGATGCCGCGGACGCGCTGCTCAAGGACCTCGAGGAGCCGCCTTCCTACGCGGTCCTGATCCTCGTCGCAAGCGAGCTAGGGCCGCTTCCTCCGACGATCCTGTCGCGCTGTCAGCTCGTCCCCTTCCATCGCCTCTCGGAGCGAGCCGTACGCACGTGGATCGCCGAGCGAGCACCCGATCGAAACGAGGAGGAGATCACCGCGCTCGCGCGCGCGTCGGCAGGCCGGCTCGACCGGGCGCGTCGCCTGCTCGACCCGGCGGCCGCGGAGCGTCGCGAGGCGCTGATCGCGAACGCGCGTGCCGTCTATCTCGACCCCGAGTTCGAGCCGGCGGACGCGGCGACGTCGCTGCTCGACGCGGCGGACGCGCGCGGTGAGGAGGCAAAGGAGCGGGAGCGCGACGCGCTCGAAGGCTACGACCTGCCGGAGCGAGAGGCGGACCAGCGTGTCCGCCGCGCGCAGCGCGGCGCGGAGCGGGAGGAGCTGCTCGCCGGGCTCGAGGGGCTCGAGGCCTGGTATCGCGACCTCGTGGTCGTCGCGGCAGGCGCAGAGAAGGCTGCGGTGCACGCCGACCGGCTCCCCGACTTGCGCGACGACGTGTCACTCGAGCTCGGGGATGGCGTCGCGCGCGCCGCCGAGACCGTGCGCGAGACCTGGCGGGCGCTCGAGGAGTTCAACCTCAATCCCGGGCTCGCGCTGGAGGCCCTGTTCGTCCGTCTTCGTCGCGAGCTCCGTGGCGCGGCCGCCGGCACGCGGTCGTAGCGACGGCGGGGGAACGCCGCGACGCCGCGGCTACACTCACTCGACCCCGCCGACGTAGCTCAGCTGGTAGAGCACTTCACTCGTAATGAAGGGGTCCCCGGTTCGAGTCCGGGCGTCGGCT
>JBKPDR010000041.1:0-8545 GCA_046727975.1 Actinomycetota bacterium
GGAAGAAGTCGCCGATCAGGGCTCCGTTGGGGGCGGCCACGGTCGGGCGCCGGCCCTGCCTGATCTCGAGCAGCCCGCGCGCCTCCAGGGTGCGCGTCGCCTCGCGCACGGTCAGGCGGCTGACCCCGAGCGCCTCGGCGAGCTTTCCCTCCGAGGGGAGGGTGTCGCCGGGCTGGAAGCTGTCGAAGACGAGGCTCTCGAGCTGTTCCAGCACCGCGTCCAGGACGGACGTGCGACCGACCGGTTCGACCTGTTCGAGCTCGGGTGATGTATCAGTCATGCTGTCACAGCTTGTTTGATCTCTCAAGACGAGTCAAGCGCTTGAATCCTCTCTTTTTCCTTGGTTGACCCATCTTGACATGGTCAAACGTATCAGACAAGCTAGCGCGGGACGACCACCACTGACGCGCCGTCGTTGCGGTCCGGGAGGCCGACGTACCCCTCGCACCCAAGATCCCCCACGTTCTCTACGGAGGCGACTACAACCCGGAGCAGTGGCCGGAGGAGGTCTGGCAGGAGGACGTCCGGCTCATGCGAGAGGCAGGCGTCAACCTCGTCACCGTCGGCGTGTTCTCGTGGGCCCAGCTCGAGCCGGAGCCCGGCCGCTACGAGTTCGAGTGGCTCGACCGGGTGCTCGACTTGCTCGCTGAGCACGGGATCTTCGCCGACCTTGCCACCGCGACGGCTTCGCCACCACCCTGGCTCGCCCACCGGCATCCCGAGAGCCTTCCCGAGACGCAGGAGGGCACTACGCTCTGGCCGGGGGCCAGGCAGCATTTCTGCCCATCGAGTCACGAGTACCGTCGAGCGGCCGCCGCCCTCGTCGAGCGGCTCGCGGAGCGCTACGGCGACCATCGTGCGCTCGCGCTCTGGCACGTCAACAACGAATACGGCTGCCACGTTGCCGCCTGCTACTGCGATCGCTCGGCCGAGCACTTCCGCGGCTGGCTGCGCGAGCGACACAGCTCCTTGGCTGCGCTCAACGAAGCCTGGGGCACCGCCTTCTGGAGCCAGCGGTACGGCGACTGGGACGAGGTTCTTCCTCCGCGGCCGGCGCCGACCTGGCGCAATCCATCGCAGGAGCTCGACTGGCGTCGCTTCTGCTCGGAGGCGTTGCTCGAGCTCTTCCTGATGGAGCGGGCGATTCTCGAGCGCCTTTCCCCGGGCATCCCGATCACGACCAACTTCATGCGCTTCTTCAAGCCGTGCGACTACTGGAAGTGGGCTGAGCGGGTCGACTTCGTTGCGGACGACGTCTACCCCGACCCCGGAGATCCGGCAGGAGCGCTCGAGCGCTCGCGGGCAGCCGATCTCGCGCGCTCGCTCAAGGGAAGTGCGCCCTGGCTCCTAATGGAGCAGGCGCCGAATGCGGTCAACTGGCGGGAGCGGAACGTCCCCAAGCATCCGGGGCAGATGCGGCTCGGCAGCTACCAATCGCTGGCCCGAGGTGCCGACGGGATCATGTTCTTCCAGTGGCGCGCCTCGAAGGCGGGGGCCGAGAAGTTCCACAGCGGGATGGTGCCGCACGCCGGCACGGAGGCGCGCACGTGGAGGGAGGTCGTCCAGCTCGGAGGCGAGCTTGCCCGGCTCGACGACGTGGTCGGCACCCGTGTCCCGGCCGAGGTCGCGCTCGTCTTCGACTGGGAGAGCTGGTGGGCGCTGGAGCTCCCGTCGAAGCCCTCGCACCACCTCCTGCTCCTGGACCAGGTGGCGCACTGGTACCGGCCCCTGTGGGAGCGCAACCTCACCGTCGACTTCGTGCACTCGGAAGGCGACCTCGCGCGCTATCGACTCGTTGTCGTGCCGAACCTCTACCTCGTATCGGACGCGGCGGCGGAAAACCTCGAGCGGTTCGTCGCGACCGGCAGAACACTCCTCGTCTCCTTCTTCAGTGGGATCGTCGACGAGCGCGACCACGTGCGACTCGGCGGTTACCCTGCCCCGTTGCGCCGGCTCCTCGGCATCGTGGTGCCCGAGCTCTGGCCGCATGCCGAGGGCGAGACACGCCACGTGACACTCGACGGCAAGCGCCACGAGTGCAAGCTCTGGAGCGACTGGATCGAGCTCGAGGGTGCAGAGGCGGTTGCGGTCTTCGAGGACGGCTGGCTCTCGGGGCGACCGGCGTTGACGCGCAAGGGCTCGGCGTGGTACCTGGGAACGCGGCTCGACACCGCGGCCATGGAGGCACTCGTCGCGAAGCTTGCCGAGGAGAGTGGAGTCGTGCCCCCGCTCGAGGCGCCGTCCGAAGTCGAGGTCGTTCGGCGCGAGGGCGACGGGCGCTCGTTCCTCTTCGTCTTGAACCACGGCGCGCAGGAGGCGAAGGTCGTGGTCGACGGCAGCTATCGCGACGCCCTCACCGACACCCGGTGTTCGGGGACAGTGACGCTCGGGCCGTTCGATGTCGCGGTGCTCCGAGCGTTGTGAACTAGCGCGTCGTCGAGCGAGGATCCTGCGCGCAGGCCGACGCGCGCCGACCGGTGTTGTTCACTCGAATTCGAGCCCGCGTTCGACTGCGAGCGCAGGCGGGTCGGGGCGTTCGTCCCTGCCGTCGCACCGAATGAGACCTCGTTCACACCTGACGATTTCGCGCGGCGGCAAACGCGTCGAGTACGCTCCCGCCCGCTTGACCGACGACAACCTGGCGGACCGCTCGGGTCGAGCTGGGCGGCGACGCCCCCTCTGCACGAGCTCGCGGAGGGGCTGAGTTACCAATGCCTCGCGCTCAAGCGTGCCGAGGCTGCCGCGCTCGCGCTTCTGCTCCGGCGCCGCGTGCACCCGTTTGGTACGGGCGGTCCGGCTGCACCGGACATTCACCGCGGCCACGAAGTCCCTGCTCGAGAGCGACGGCAGCGTACTCGTTCTGACTGCCGCGGCCGAGACGCCCGAGCAGGTGCTCACGAGCGGGCGGACGCTGCCGCGAGCCTGGCTCGCTTTCGCCCGGCGAGGGGTATACACGCACCCGCTGAGCCAGATCCTCGACTTCGAGGCGACGGAGCACGACCTCGCGGAACGCGTCGGAGTGACGTCGGGTTGGGGGCCGTTGCGTCGCGTTCGCACCGTCTCCGCTGAACCTGACGTTAGGCGGCCGCAGTTGCCGCGCGGTTCGGCTTCGTCGTATGCCTGGGCATCGCAGAGCGCCAGACGGCGTCCTGGCCGAGCGGGACTCGCACTGCCAACCCATCCGCCACGAGCTGCAGCAACGCCGGCTCGGCCGCCTCCAGGTCCGAGACGTAGTCCGGTCCCTCCGCGAGAAGCGCGGCCGCCTCCGCCGTCGTGACGCCGTCCGGGAAGAACTCGAGCAGGGGCTCGGGCGTCTCCGGCGGCGGCGTACGTCGGAGGGTGGGGTCGAGGTTCGCGATGAGAACGTCGTAGGCCAGGATCGGCTGCCAACCTCCGGCGACGAGTCGCCGGCCGTCGCGCTCGAACACGAGCGAGGGCGCTGTGAAACGCACGGGACCGTCGGAGGTCGATGTCTTGCCCTGCGACTCGGCAGGCGTACCGGCCGCCGTTCGTGCCTCGGCCCGCTCGTGCTCGTACTCCTGCGCGACCTGGGGATCGTCGAGACGATCGATTATCGCGTCGGCATCCATCCCGGGGACCTCGCGCAGCACATCCCGGATCTGCTCGTCGTCGTCGAGCACCAGCGAGGTCGTGAAGTACGCGAGCTGCAGCGCGCGCAGGACGCGCCACTCGCTCCCGGGGTCGAGCAGACGTGCCGCGACAACCGCACGGCACCCGCGTCCGGTCGCCGCCGGACGCTCCTTCGGCACGAGCCCGAACGGCATGCCGTAACGCCGCCCGAACAGCATGTGCCGGGCTGCGGCTCTGACAGGGTCGAACGTGTTTGCCGCGGTCGGGCTCACGTCTTCCCGCAGGCCGATCATCACCAGACGCCAGGAGAGCTGCTCTCCGTACCGCCACTCGAGCACTCGGAAGGACGGATTCGCCGAGTACCCCCAGGGGCAGGCGGGATCCGTGTAGAGCGTCGTCTCGATCACAGTCGCACGGTCGATGCTAGTTCGGGAGTGCGGGTCGGCGCGATAGCCCTGCTACGCTGACGCTGCCCGGCCGCGCTAGGTGGGGAGTCAGCGGTTCCCTGAACCCGAAATCCGCTCCATGCGGGGCCGAACGCCGTCCGAGGGACGGCGTCGTCGGGACTGGGTCTGTGCACGCGGCGTTGACAGATCGGGTTCCGCGCACTGGGAGCGTCCGAACCGCGTCAGGTCCGGAAGGAAGCAGCGCTAAGGACTCCCTCTCAGGTGCCGCGGCTCCGCCCGATCCGAGCAGGCGACGCAGGTTCCTCCGGGGATGCCGATCTCGACGACGGAGCGCGTGGCTGGGCGTCTGACGTGTCGGCGAGAGTGGTTGGAGTGGGCAGTCACCGAGATCGCGGTCACTCTCGGCTGACGTCGTCCTCAGCTTGTCTTCGGCGTCGATGGAGCCGAGGCGCTCGACGAGCGTCCAGACGTCGTGTCCGATGTCCGGCCTGCCACCCGTCGACCTAAGAAATCTCAAAAACGGATTCGGTCGGAAAGGGAGCGGATAAGCGCACTTCTGCGGGGCTGGGGCTACGCTTCGATACGGATGTTCGACCCGAACCGCTCGCTGACGGCGTATGCCCCTCGGCCTCTCGGTCAGTTGTTACTCCCGATTACTGCCGGTGCTCTTGCGGTGCCTCTTTGCGCGTACGCCGTGGTCTCGGACGGGCGTTTGCTCAAGCTCCTGTATCTATTGATCGCACTTTCGCTGGCCGTCGTTCTTACGCCGCAGGTTTTCATCGCCGCGTCGCTGCTCGTCTTCGCCACCTCTACCGCTAGCAGTTCGCCGGTACTCGCATCGCTTCCAGTCGCTGTCTACGTCAGCGATCTCGTCGTCATTCTGATCGCAGTTCGGGGTGCGCTGCCCCGCGACCGTGTTCCGCCGAATCGCGCCTTAGCGGGTCCGCCGAGCCTGTTCTTCGCGCTCTGGGCCATCGTGATGGCAATCGCCGCCGCGCGTGGCATGTTTGCGGGGGTCGATCTCGCCTCGGCCGTTCGTGGAGACATGGCTCTGCTGTATTGGCCGCTGCTCTACTTCGGATTCACACGCGTGCTGCGTGAACGAGGGCTTAATGTCTCCGCGCTTTGGCGCAACCTCGCCTACGTCGCGCTCGGCCTCGCGGCCTGGATGTTCCTTGCCCGGGCCCTCAACCATCCTTTCGAGGACCCCGGCCTCGGGACGGTCCCGACCGGTGAGGGAGAAGCGGTCTACCGCAACTTCGGATTTGCCGCCGCGTTCGTCGTCTATCCGGCGCTGGCGCTGGTGGGGATCGCCGGCATGGCGCATGGGCGGAGCCATCGACGATGGTGGGTGCTGGCTCTGGTCGGGACGGTCGCGACTCTGATGACGCTCGTCCGAGGCGAGATCTTCGCCCTCGTCTTGGGAGCTCTTCTCATTCTCTGGCTGCGACCCAGGAACGTCACGGGCGCGCGAGCACGCACCGCCATTCAACTTGGACTTGCGTCCGTGACTGCCGTCGTGGGCTTGATCGCAGTGAGTCCGGACCTCGGGAATGCGATCGTACAGCGGGCGATTCCTTTCACCCATCAGGCCGAGCAGGCGGAGGCGACCGCCGAATACCGTCAGAAGGCTGTCGACACCGGATTCCGGGTTGCACGTTCGCACCCGATCGGTTTGGGGGTTCTCGATCCAGCCCGCCTGGATGCTCACCAAATCGACAGCGGCTACCTCGCCCATTCCGGGGTAGCCACGCTGCTACTCGTTGGGGGATGGCCGGCGCTCATCAGTGCCCTGCTCGTGATTCTTGCACTGCTCTGGCGCTCGGCTCGGTTCCCGGCGGCCACGCCATGGCTTCATCCAGCGTTCGTGGGAGTGCTGACGATGTTCAGCATCTACTCCGTCGGCGCAGCCGGATTGGCAGGTGACGCGTGGGTGATCCCCCTTGGCGCGCTTGCGGTTGCGTTGCGCTTCACCCTGCCGCCGTCGCACGAGCACGCCCAGACCTGAGCGGCTTTCGTGGCAAGCGTCCTGCACTTCTGAGTCAGGCGCTTAGCCCTCGATCTCTGCGTGGCGGAGTTCGTATGCGCCGCGTGGCTAGATCGATTGAAAGCAGTCCAGAGCTTGGAGGCTGGTGCGCGGTGTCGGGGCTGAGGAAGAGGAGATGGAGCCCCAGCGGATGCGCAGGTCCGCCGTCCGATGCCGGGAGATCCGCGAACCGGTGCAGGATTCTCGACCGCTCGAGCTGAGCACCGAGCGGAGCCTCGCCGTCCGTTACGGACGATGTCGGGCGCGTACGTCAGACGCTCCCCGGAGTCCACGGTTTAGGAATTGGGCCGGCCCGTCGATGATCCACGCGATGGATTCGCAGTACGACGCAACCGATCGGTTGACCCTGAATGAGGTGAGCCCTGAACTCGCGCTCGTCGATCCGACGCTCGCCGCACATGCACGGGACTGGTTGCCGGACCCGGGAGACACCATCCGACGCGTGGAACGACTTGTCCAGGCTCATCGGATCGCATCCGCTCGCGCCGGCCGCGCGGGGGCAGTCGGACCTCCTGAGCGGGTTCGCGAGGCGCGCGATCAGAGGCCACCAACTCGACCTCGATCCGCGCACCGGCGCCCCGTAGTACTGGCGGGGAGCTTGGCCGCGGGAGTTCTCGTCGCAGCATTGCTTGTGGGTGTTCGCGTCGATTTCGGCGGAAGCCCGGCTGGTGCCGACACGGCCGCAATCGGCCAAGTTCCCGAGACCGCCGTCGATCTACAGAAACCGAACACTCAGACGAGCGCGAAACCGGCGCGAACAAATCTGCAGAGACCGAACACTCAGGCGAGTGCGAAACCGCTGCGAACAAAGAAGACACCGGTCGCGAAAACGCAGCGCAAGCCTGTCAGCGGATCGATTCCGACGAGCCGAGCATCTCCACGCCGTTTTGCGTGGGCGCCCGTTTCGGGGGCGTCCGGATACCACATCGAGTTCTTCCGTGGCTCCTCCCTCGTGTTCTCAGCGGACAGTACTCGGCCGGAAATGTCGATACCGGTCTCCTGGGGGTTTCGAGGGAAGCGCGAAGCGCTCTCCCCCGGCGAATACCGCTGGTACGTCTGGCCACTGATTTCGGGTAAGCGCGCGGCCGGTGCGATCGTCCAGGCGAAGCTGGAAATTCCCTCCCGCTGACGACCTAGACACTCGACTCGGGATCCCTGGCTGGAGGGAATTCGCGGGCATATTCATGCGGAGCGGCCTAAGACGAAGGATCGGTCTCACCCCTTCGGGGGTCTAGGGCACCCCGGGACGGAGCCGACCTCGGAAAGGCTGTGTCCGCCGCCAGCAAGTCCACAGCACTCGCCGCCGCATCAGTTGCACTCGTGGCCGCGCTCGCCATCGCGGGCTCTGCGGTCGGCGTCCGCGGCGGCAAGCGCGACAAGGAGCCGCCCTCGGCTCCCATGAACGTCAGGCCCACGTCGTCGACTCCCTTCTCCGTGTCCATCGCATGGGACGCGTCTACGGACAACGTCAGCGTCGTCGGCTACTACGTCTACCTCACCGACGCCCGCACCGACTGGAGGCGGAGTCTCGTCACGAGCACGTCGTACACCTTGCAGGGCCTCAATTGCGGCGAAAGCGTGGACGTCTGGGTCGTCGCGGTGGACCGCGCAGGAAACCGGTCGTCATCGGCGTCGACCACGGTGTCGACCGCCGCCTGCCCCGACCTCGAAGCGCCGACGCCGCCGGCGGGTTTCCGCCAGCAGGCGACCACGCAGGACGCAGTCGTCCTTGCCTGGGATCCCTCGACGGACAATGTGGGCGTCGTCGGCTACGGCGTCTACGGCAATGCACTGCTCGCCGAGACCACGACCGACCCGGTCGTGACGCTGGACGGACTCAGCTGTGGAACCACCTACCAATATGGATTCGATGCGCTCGATGCCGCAGGCAATCGCTCCGCACGCAGGTCGGCCTGGGTGCGGAGCGCGGACTGTGACGACGGCCAACCCCCGACCGCTCCCACCAGCTTGTCCGTCACGTCGCACACCGCCGAGAGCATCTCGCTCGCGTGGTCGCCGTCGCAGGACAACGTCGGGGTGGCCGGGTATCGGGTGTCCTTGAACGGTGCGACCGTCACGACGGTGCCAGAGCCGAGCGTGACGCTCTCACCTCTTCCGTGCGGCACCTCGTACCTCGTGAGCGTCGACGCGCAAGACGATGCCGGCAACCGGTCGGCGGCGGTGACGGTCAACGCTGCGACGGATGAGTGTGCGCCGCCGCCGCCACCACCCTCACTCGCTGACACGACGCCGCCGACGAAGCCGAGCGCGCTTGCGGTCCCGGCGAAGACGGCGACGAGCATCTCCCTCTCATGGGCGGCGTCCACAGACGACGTCGGAGTCGCCGGCTACGGAGTCTACGTGGACGCGCGCGGCCCCTCGGAGTCGACGCAGACCAGCAAGACAGTCTCGAATCTGACGTGTGGCACGTCCTACACCTTCGAGGTCGATGCCTTCGATGCCGCGGGCAACCGCTCGACCCGCGCGGCCGTGACCACCA
>JBKPDR010000042.1:0-5150 GCA_046727975.1 Actinomycetota bacterium
AGCGCTGCGCTCGGCCATCACGGTCTGGATCTGTACCGCGCACTCGGTGGCGCCGATAACGCTGGGAAATTCAGCGAGGATGCCGTCGCCGGCGGTGTCAATGACCCGCCCACCGTGGCGGCCGATCAGCGGCAGGATCACACTCTGATGCGCCTTGAGGTCCCGCACGGTGGCGGCCTCGTCCTCGTGCATGAGTCGGCTGTAGCCGGCGATATCGGCGGCAAGAATAGCGGCGAGCCGACGCTGTATCGAAGGCTCTTCATCCATGATGTGTCTCTGCGCCCTCAACAGGCGAGCAGACGGTAGTGTTGCACATCGCCCTGCGGATCGCGAGGACACTGCCCTACGCTGAGAGCTGAGATGGCCTAGCTTGCGCACCGCGGGGCGCGAAACCGGGCACACCCGCAGTTACAGACCAGGCTTCCAGCCGGATGACTGTAGCGGCACGACGGACAGGGTGAGCTCAAGACCGAAAGCGCTACGGTTGCGCACGGCGGAGGGCAGGGGTGGTCCTGGTCGAAGCAGTGTCTTAACCCTTCTCGAGTTTGTCCGACCAGTACGTCATGCCCATCTCGCCGTACATCGTCCGCGCGGTGGTCAGGTGCTCCTGGGCCTGCTCCGGATTGTCCGTGCGCCGGTAGAGCCTGCCGAGGCCGGCATGACAGTGGGCTACGACCGGGCGCATTTCGAGCTCGGAGGCCAAGGTCATTGCGGCGCCGTAGTGCGCCACGGCCGTCGCCACGTTGGGGCGCGCATGATGCGAGACGATCTCGCCTAGGAGACGCAGGGCCCACGTCTCATAGACGCGCTCACCACGCTCCCTAGCGAGCATCAATGCCCGGTCGGCGCAGGCGCGCGCGTTCTCGACCTGGTTCGCTAGCAGATACGCCTCGCCGAGCCGCGTGACGCTGAGCGAGAAGAAAGCGCCGATCCCCGCGCGTTCGTGGGCGGTCACGGCGTGCTGCAGGGAGGCGACGCCTTCGTCGATGCGTCCCGAGCACGCGTACACGTACCCGAGGGACGCCATGGCGATCGGCATCTGACTCGTGAAGTTCCACTCGCGGCTCTGAGCGACCGCGCGCTCGAGTATTTGGGAGGCCTGGCTCAGTTGGCCCCTCACGCTCTTGAGATACGCGAGGTCGAGACATCCCACGACGGCGCTGAACGGGTGATCGAGGTCTTCGGCGATCCGGATCGCCTCGTGTCCGCGAGCGTCTCCCTCGTCGAAGACGCCGCGTTCGGCGAGAATGCGCGCCAGGTGGCCGCGGGACATGACGGCAGGAAACACGGCAAGCCCGAACCGCTCACGGGTCGGCTGGTCGCGTAGCGACCGCATCAGTCTGCGGCAGACCTCTTCGGCCGGGCGAGAGTCGCCGGCGAGGTGGGAGGCGTGGGCCACGTAATACTGAGCGGCGATCTGGAGCGCAGCATCGTCAAGGCGCTCGGCGATCGCCTCGACGGTGTGCGCAAACGCGCGCACCTGTCTGACGTGCCCGCCGCTGTGCAGGTGATGGCCGCTCATGTAGGCCGACACCCAGCCGAGTCGCCGCGAATCGTCAAGCGTTCTGGCCAGTCCTTCCGCTTCCTCGAGATACCGCCAGACCGTCGCGAGCTCGTTCAGCGGGAAGAGCGCCTGACGAAGGTCGAGACGGAGATCGATCGCGCGCTCGATCTTTTGGCGCGTGTCGGGCGCGGGGTGCAGGGCCGTCAGTGCCTGCTCGAAGAACGTCGCCGCCTCCCGGTACGCGGAGTGGGCGAGAGCCTTGGCGCCGGCGTGCCGGAGATACGTGACCGCCTTCTCCCACACCTCGCCGCGGACGGCATGGTGAGCCAGGCGCTCGACCTGCTCGGCGAGCCGATCGGGGTAGAGCGCCTCGACGGCCTCGACGATCCGGGCATGCAGCGCGCGCCGACGGTCTTGAAGCACGCCCGCGTAGGCGACCTCGTGGGTGAGCGCGTGCTTGAAGGTGTACTCGAGATCCGGGAAGACGCTGGTCTCGTAGACGAATTCGGCCGCCTGGAGGTGAGTGAGCCCGTCGCGAAGGCTTCCCTCAGGCGCGTCCGCGATGGACTTCAACAACGCGAACGGCACGTCCTTCCCGATGACGGAGGCCGCCTGAAGCAGTGCCTTCTGCTCAGCCGGCAGGCGGTCAATACGCGCGGCAAGGATTGCCTGAACCGTCGCCGGGATCGCCCCCACGTCGTCCTCTTTTGTGATCCGATAGGCCCCCCGCTCCCCGACGAGCACCTTGGTCTCTATCAAGGTTTGCACGGTCTCTTCCAGGAAGAAGGGGTTGCCCCCAGTCCGCTCGATCAACACGCGCTTGAGGGTCTCGAGGCTCTCGTCTTGTCCGAGGAGAGTCGTGAGCAACACTTCGGCGTTCTCGGGCGCGAGGGGATCGATCCTGAGCTGGGTATAGTAGGTCTTGCTCCCCCACGCGTGCTGGTACTCGGGACGATAGGTGACGACGAGCAGGATGCGCGCGGTCGGGAGGCTGTCGATCAGGCCTTCGAGCAACGCTTGGCTCTCGGAATCAATCCAGTGGAGATCCCCGAAAACCAAGAGGAGCGGTTGGACCTGACTCTCCCGGAGGAGGAGCCGCTTGATCGCGTCCAGGATCCGCTGCCGACGCTGCGGAGGGTCGAGGGCGCCCCACGCGGCATCGTCGACGGGGACATCCAGCAGCGCCAGGAGCGGCGTCACGAGCGGCTCCAGCGCCCGGTCCAGCGTCAGCAGTTTGCCTGCCACTCGCTGGCGAATCTCCCGCTGGTCGTCGCGCTCGTGGATACCGAGATATGTCTTGAGCGCCTCGATGACAGGCAGGTAGGGCGTGGTCGTCCCATAGGATGCCGAGCCGCCTTTAACGACCAGCCAACCTTCGGTGCGGTGCGACTCCCTGAACTCTCTGACGAGGCGGGATTTCCCCACGCCGGCCTCGCCCACGATGGCGACCGCTTGCCCCTGACCCGCTCCCGCGCGCTCGAGCGATCGGCTGAGCACGTCGATCTCGGCGTCTCGGCCGACGAACCGTGTGAAGCCGCGCCGCGCCGCGGCCTGCAGTCGCGTGCGCGCCGGACCGAGCCCAGACAGCTCGTAAACGTCGAGGGGCTCGCTGCGGCCTTTCACCGGCACCGGACCAAGGGACTTCACGGCGACGAACCCTTCGACCAGGTGGAGCGTCGCGGGCGCGATCAGCACCGTGCCCGGGCGCGCGACCTGTTCCATGCGCGCGGCGAGATGCGTCGTCTCACCGACCGCCGTGTAGTCCATGTGCAGGTCGTTGCCGATCGCGCGCACCACGACTTCGCCGGAGTTGAGCCCGACGCGGATCTGCACCGTCACGCCGTGCGCGCGCCGCGCCTCCTCGGCGTACCGATTGACCGATTCCTGCATGCGGAGCGCGGCATAGCAGGCGCGGACGGCGTGGTCCTCGTGCGCGATCGGCGCGCCGAACAGCGCCATGATCCCGTCGCCCATCACCTGGTTCACCGTCCCCTCGTAGCGGTGCACGGCGTCCATCATGTGCGCGAGGACCGGGTCGAGGATCTTGCGCGCTTCCTCGGGATCGCGGTCGGCTAGAAGCTCCATCGAGCCCTTGAGATCCGCGAACAGGACGGTCACGTGCTTGCGCTCGCCTTCCAGGGAAGCCCGGGACGTGAGGATCCTCTCGGCGAGGTGCTTGGGAGTGTAAGACTCTGGCGAGGCGAAGCGAGGCCCGGCTGGGGCCGGCGCCGCTTCAAGGGAAGCCCCGCAGGCGTTGCAGAACCGGCTTCGAGCCGGATTACTGTGGCGGCACGACGGACAGGTGAGCTCGAAACCCGCACCACATGAGTTGCAGAAACGAGCTGCGGGCGGGTTATCTTGCTGGCACCGGGGGCACTGCATATCGGCCCTCCACCGACCGGGGCCGGGAGTTTGCCCCAATGCGACAGTAGCCCGGGGGTCTGGACGTCGTCAACGTGCCGCTCAGGCCCTCCGCTGCCGACGATTCGTACTTTTGCAGCACCGTCGCCCTAACCAACCAGACTTCACTTCGGCTTGCGGAACTGGCTGGTGAACACCGTGCCGTGGTCCGCGGTCTGAAGAAGCACAGAAGGCGCCATAAGAAGGTCACGGGACCGACGCCGGGATGACTCATGAGGCGACGGGCCTCGGGATCGGCGGCCGCCGCGGTAGAGATCCAGCGCGGCGATGTGGCAGTTCAGCCATTGCAACAGCCGAGACGGTCGTCCCGCCGCCGGCGCGGGGGCGGCCGAATCACCAGCGCCTGCCATTGGGCCAGGCCCGGGCGCGACCCCAGGGCAGGTCTGATTGCCAGCCGCTGATTCAGGGCGATCGCGGGCAGGCCGCTTTTGACCATCGTCCGGAGGCGGACGAGTGGAGCCGATGTTTGATGAGCGCGCGCCGGCCGCGCGTCGTCGGATCGGAACCCAAACCACAGGGAAGCGGTCGTCCTTCAGCAGGTCCCGGAGGTGGTGGGCGTCGCGGCGATCGGTCTTGGTTTTCCGCACCACCATCGCACGGATCTTGGCGGCCTCGCCGACGAGGAGCGTATGGCCCAGGCGCGGCAGGAGCGCGTGGAACCACCGCGTGGAACCACAAAGAGTAACCGGTGTTTTCGATGCCGACAAAGATCACCCATGGTCGCGGCGCCACAACAGGGCGGTCAGGATCGCGGCAGAACGCGCCACCGGCGGCCGCCCTGCAGCCGCCCGGCGACGACGAGCCCACGCCCCCGCCGCTGCGCGCGGGTCTTGCCAACCACCCTGACCCGGAAGTCAATCACGCCCGTGTCGACGATCCGGGCCGTGCCCTCGGCGATGGAGCGCCCCGAGCTCCGGAGCAGCCGCACGGCAACCTCGCCGCGCCGCCCGGAGGGCACCACCTCGACCTCTAGTCCTCGCAGCTCGCCGAAGGCGTCCCGCCGGACCAGCAGCCACGAGGTCGCTCGCTCGGCGAGTGAGGCCAGCACGACGCCGCGCGGACCGCACACCTCGCGCGGAGGCACGATCGTGACGGCCGGCCGCGGGCCGATCTGGAACAGCGTGGCATGGCGTGCGTCGAAGCTCTCGGCGGTAAGCGCCGGCGGCAAGCTCACCTCCGCCAGCGTCCGCACGAACGTCTGCCGCGAGACGACGGCGCGGGGCCG
>JBKPDR010000043.1:0-30995 GCA_046727975.1 Actinomycetota bacterium
TCGCCTTCAGACGCCGGTTCACGAGCGAGGACGCGACGCGCGGGCCGTGGCGGCGGGCGACGCCGACGAGTCGCTGGCGGTGCTCCGGCGGCAGGCGCCGCCAGACCTCGTACGCCGTGAAGACGAGTCCGACGGGCCGCAGCGGTCCTCTGAAGCGACGCACGAGCGACATCCTCGCACACGGCGCACGTCTTCGTTACCGGTGGCGCAAATGGCTTGCCAGCGGGATGTTCGTCGTGGTCGATCAGCTAGACTCCAGCACCGCCGGAGCCCATGTCAGACCTCGAAGACGAAATGCTGGTAGAGACCGAATCCCTCTTTGCCCAGGCGATCAGGGAGCACCTCGACCTCAAGGCACGCAACTCGGGCTTGGACGACGACATGCCGCTCGACCACTACCTGACGGGCGATCCGCTCCAGAACCACCCGCTCTTCAAAAGCGAGGAGCAGGCGCGGATCGAGGAGACGCTCGACGGCGAGCCCGCGGCAGAGCTGAGCTCCGAGCGGCTTCCGTGGCCGGGCGAGGAGACGGTCGAGAACGTCGAGGGACCCGCGCTCGACCCGGCGCTCTGGACCGGACGCCCGCGCGACTTCGACTGGGGCGACTGACCCGCCGGTTGGCGGAGCAGTGACCGCCGACGAGCGCCTCGAGCGCTACGCCGAGCTGGCCGTGCGCGTGGGCGCGAACGTGCAGCCTGGCCAGGACGTGGTCGTCAACGGGCTCGTCGAGCATGCCGAGATCGCGCGGGCCATCGCCCGCGCGGCCTACCGAGCCGGGGCGAAGCATGTGATCGTGCAGTACGGCGACCTCCATCTCCGTCGCGCCGCGATCGAGCTCGGACCGGAGGATGAGATCGGCTGGTCGCCGCCCCACGTCGTCGACTGGATGAAGCGCTGGGATCGGGAGCGGCCCGCGCTCATCGCCTTGACCGGGAATCCCGATCCCGGCCTGCTCGCGGAGCTCGATCCGGCGCTCGTCGGCCGCTCCGATCCACGCGAGATCCGTGCGCTCGCCGCGTCGCACATCGCCGGCCGCCGCTTCAACTGGGCGGTCGTCTCCGCGCCGAATGCAGGGTGGGCGACCCAGGTCTTCGGCGAGCCGGACGTCGAACGTCTCTGGGATGCGGTCGCGACGGTGACGCGTCTGGACGAGCCCGATCCCGTCGCCGCCTGGCGCGAGCACGCGGCGCGGCTGCAAGCTCGCGCGGACGCCCTCAACGCACGTCGATTCGACGCGGTCCGCTTTCGAGGACCGGGCACCGACCTGACGATCGGCCTGATTCCGAACGCCCGCTGGCTCTCCGCAAAGGGCGAGACCGAGACGGGCATCGAGCACGTGCCGAATCTCCCGACCGAAGAGGTCTTCACGAGCCCGGACTGGCGCCGCACCGAGGGGACCGTCCGTTCGACCATGCCGCTGCTCGCGAGCGGCACCCGCGTCCTGGATCTCGAGCTCCGCTTCGAGAACGGACAGGCCGTTGCCGTCGCGGCTACGACCGGGGCGGACATCATCCGCGAGCAGATCGCGGTCGACGAGCAGGCAGGTTTCCTCGGGGAGGTCGCACTCGTCGACGGCTCGTCGCCGGTGAAGCGCACCGGTCTCGTCTTCTGCGACACCCTCTTCGACGAGAACGCGACCTGCCACCTCGCCTACGGCAACGGCTTCCCCTTCGTCCTCGAGGATGCAGAGCATTCGCGCGACGAACTGCTGGAGATCGGGATCAACGTCTCGTCTGCACACACGGACTTCATGCTCGGCGGGCCCGAAGTGGACGTGGACGGCCTCGATGCGGACGGGAACACCACGCCGATCATCCGCGACGACGCCTGGCAGCTCGGCTAGGCATGCGGGGTCTGACCCGTAGGGTCAGACCCCTTCCGCTTGGGGTCAGACCCTACGGGTCTGACCCCTCGGGATTCCCGATCGTCCGAGGCGGGTATCACGGCAGGATGCGGTGGGTTCTCGCCGCACTCGTCCTCGCAGCAGGGACGGGCGCGCCGGCTTTCGTCCTTCTCCGCGCCGGCGCCGGGGAGCCCGTGGTCTTGCCGCAGAGCCCGATGCCCGGCCGGCTTCTCGTCGGCTTCCAGGACGATGCGACGTTCCGTTGGGCCTCCGACCGCGCCGAGATGCTCGATCGCCTGCGGGACGCGAGTGCCTCCGTCATCCGCACGACCGTGATCTGGAAGGACGCCGCGCCCACGCCCCCGGCCAATCCGGCGAACCCGTTCGAGCCGGCCTACGTGCTCGACGACGTCGACGATCTCGCGCGGAGCGCGCAGCAGCGCGGAGTGGAGCTGCTGATCACGATCTGGGGCACGCCGGCATGGGCGAACGGGGGTCAGGAGCCGAATGTCTCGCCACAGGATCCGGGCGAGCTCGAGGCGTTCGCGGAGGCGCTCGCCGAACGGTACTCGGGACGTCACGCCGGCTACCCCGCCGTCCGCCTCTTCTCGGCGTGGAACGAGCCGAACCTGGAGCAGTTCCTGGCCCCGCAGTTCGACGCTCAGGGCCGCTCGGTGTCGCCCGCACTCTACGCGCCGCTCGCGCGGGCGGTGTACGACGGCGTGAAGCGCGCCAACCCGGACGCGCTCGTCGCGATCGGTGAGACCTCGCCGCGCGGCCGCGACCTCCCGAGCCGTGGCCGCGTCCAGGACAGCCACTCGCCCGCTCGCTTCGCCCGTCTTCTCTCCGAGGAGCAACCGATGGTGAGATTCGACGCCTGGGCGCAGCATCCGTACCCGCCGCGAGCCGAGGTCGCGCCGGCAGACACGGTGCGTTGGCCGCGGGTCGGGCTCGGCAACCTCGAGCGCTTCGGCGAGTCCCTCGACGACTGGTTCGACCGGGACGCGACGCCGCTCTGGGTTACGGAGTACGGGCACGAGACGCTGCCCGACGAGCCGCGCGGCATCGACGCCTCGCTCCAGGCGCAGTTCGCAAAGGAGGCACTCGCCCTCGTCGTCAGGAACCCGCGCGTGCGCATGTTCGTCTGGTTCATCCTCCGGGACCGGCTCGGAACCCCGTGGCAGAGCGGATTCATCGCAGAGGACGGCACGCCCAAACCGGGGCTCGCGCGCTTTGCCGAGGCCGCGGTGCAGCTCGACGGCCGGCACCCGGTTCTCCCGGGTGACGCCGACGTTGCGCGCGTACCGGCGCTCGAGCTCGCCTACTACACGCCGGCCGGTGCCCCGATCGACGTGACGGTTCAGGGTGCGGAGGAGGTCGCGGTGCCGCTCGGCTGGGACGGTTGGCTCGACGTGCCCGTCGACAGCTCCTCCGGTGCGGCGTT
Source organism: Actinomycetota bacterium (assembly GCA_046727975.1). GTDB lineage: Bacteria > Actinomycetota > Thermoleophilia > Gaiellales > Gaiellaceae > GMQP-bins7. The sequence continues at coordinate 3,288 of JBKPDR010000043.1, forward strand.
TCTCGTGCGCGCGACCGACTCGTACGGCCATTCGGTTTCTCGCCGCGTGCGACTGAGCTCGGACGGGATCGCCGAGGTCGACTGAGATTGGGATCGTATGCCCAAGTGACAAAGTGTCACTTGGGTTGAAACCGCTTCACATGCGGCTTTGTCGACGTTTGGCGGCTCTTTGACGCGTGTCGATGTCAAATTGGCCTTGACAGGTGCCATAAGTGACGTCATAGTGATGTCACAATGCAACTCGAAGGACACGTCCAGGCGATCCAGACCGACCTCGGCGCAGCGGCCGGCCTCGGCGACGATGCCACGGCCGAGGCCGCCCGTCGTCTCTCCGAGGCCCTCGGGTCGACGCTTCATCTCCGCCTCCTCGACGTTCTCGGCGAGGCGGCCGCCGAGATCGGCCCTCAGCTCGGTTCCGGCCGGGTCGACGTGCGACTCGCCGGGCGCGATCCCGAGCTCGTCGTCGTCATGGAGGAGGCCCCGGACACGGTGCAGGTCGCCGCAGGCGAGGAGCACAAGGGGCGGATCACGCTCCGCCTCCCCGAGACTTTGAAGGCCGCGATCGAAGCGGCCGCAGACCAGGAAGGCATCTCGACCAACGCCTGGCTCGTGCGAACGATCGCGCGTGCCCTCGAGTCCCCGCCGTCGAGGCGGGGCCGCCACCACCGCCGACTTCAGGGCTACGCCCAGGGCTGAAAGGAGGCCACCATGCTTCTCGCCCCACTCCCGTTCGACTACATCAAGCAGATGGATCCCGGCGACCGCGTCCGCCGGACGCGCGCCCGTCCCACCGGTACTCGGTTGCGCCGCCTTCCCGAGGGCACCGAGAACAAGAAGTAGCGACGATGCCCGTCTTCGAGACTCCTGGCAGCGTCGAGCTCCAGATCCGCCTCCCCGCCGGCCGTGTCGTCGTGAACACGGCGGACGAGCCCAAGACCGAAGTCGAGCTCGTCCCTCACGGCCGGCGGGGAGACGAAGCGCTCGAGCAGATCACGGTCACCGCACATGAGCGACCCGGCGGCCACGTGATCTCGATCGAGCGCCGCGACCGCATCCGCTGGGGGCCGATCTCGATCGACTGGGGCGAAGGCGACATCGAGGTCCGGGTGGTGTGCCCGCCAGGCACCGACCTCGACTTCGACGGCGCCTCCGCCGACCTCAGCGCGTCAGGGCGCTTCGGGAAGGTCTCCGCGAAGTCCGCCTCGGGCGACCTCCGGCTCGGGAGCGTCGCCGGCAAGCTGCAGATCAAGACCGCGAGCGGCGACGTCTCGGTGCAGGCGATCGAGGCGGACTCGAACGTCGTCACCGTCTCCGGCGACGTCGACATCGAGACCGTCGACGCCGATCTGAGCGCCCGCACCGTCTCCGGGGACGTCGAGCTCGGCCGCGTCCGCGCGCCGCTCACGCTCTCCACGACGTCGGGGGACGTCGACGTCAAGGCCGTCGAGCGTGGCGAGGTGCGCGTCCAGTCCGTCTCAGGTGATGCACGCATCGGAGTCGCGCGGGGAACCGGCGTCTGGATGGACGCCTCGTCGCTCTCCGGCGATCTCAACTCGGAGCTCGGCACCGTCTCCGACCCGCCGTCGGAGTCCGAGGTCGAGATCGTTCCTCTGCGGGTCAAGTCCGTGAGCGGCGACGTCTCGTTCGTGCGGGCCGCAGCCCGCGCCGACTAACGCGCGCTCTCGCTGCGGACGGCCTCGACGACTTCCTCGTCTCGTCCCTCGAGTATCAGGTCGACGAGCCGCCGGTCGCCGCGGAGCCCCATCGGTGCCGTCAACACGTCGTAGAGGCGGAACTCGTCGAGTCCGGCTTCGCGCGCAGCGCTGGTGATCCGTGCGACGACTCGTCGTGGGTTTCTTCCTGAGAACTGCCACGCAGGGTAGAGCCACTCGGTCGAGCCGGGCTCGCGGACGGCGATCAACTCGCCTGCACGGCGCATCGCGTCGAGCTTCAGGGGATCGACCGAGAGCCGGACGGCGAGCCACGACTCGGTGAGGCAGTCCTCGTGCCGCTTCGTCGTCGCCATGCGGCAGCAGCCTACCGTTGCGTTTGGGGGTTGACGTTGGGATCAGACCCGCGGGTCTGATCCCAACGCCGCGACGAGGTCGGAAATGGCGGCATCGAGCGCCTCGTCTGGCACCACGCGGAAGATCGGGTAGCGTCCGAAGCGATGCCCGCCGGCGCGCCGGGACACGCTTCGCAGACTCTGCACCGCGTTGGCCGTGTGAGTCCCAGGGCCGCTCTCGCCGGATTGAGAACGCCGACGATGACGCCGTTTTGGACGATGACCGCGATTCGCGGCGGCTTTTGGCTCGCGGCAATCGTGGCTCTCCTTTGGGCGCCGGTTGAACGCAACATCCCTCACTTCCCGGCAGACGGAGCGCACCTGAGCCTCATCTTCAACACATTCGCCCAATGGGATTCGGGATGGTTCATCCGCATTGCCGACCGCGGATACGACGTGGAGCAAAGCGCGTCCTTCTTCCCGCTCTACCCGTTGGTGGTGAGGGGGGTTGCGGAGGTACTTCGCTCCACCGTGATCGCCGGAGTCCTGGTCTCGTTGGCTGCAGCGGGTATCGCCGCAATTGTCATTTTCAGAATCGCGCAGCGCCTGGTAGGCGAGGCAGTCGCCTCGGACAGCGTGCTCTTTCTCGCGCTGTTCCCCTCTGCGTTCGTCTTCACCGCCGTGTATTCGGACGCGTTGTTTCTGGCGCTGGCGAGCTCGTCCCTCCTGGCTGCGCAACGCCGCCAAGCCGTTCTGGCGTCGCTCCTCGGAGGGCTCGCAGTGGTGACACGGCCGACAGGCCTGGCCCTCCTGCCGGCGCTGCTGGTGCTGCTGTGGCCCAAAGAGCGAACGGTTCGAGCGATCTTGCAGCCGCTCGCCCTGGTCTTCCTCCCGCTGGCCCTCGGAGCTTACGCGCTCTACCTCCACCTCCACTTCCACGACGCCGGAGCGTTCTACCATTCCCAGAGCGTCTTCTGGCTACGGGAGACTCCCACATTGGGACCTCTGCAGGGAGCCTGGGACGCCCTCCGAACCGGAGAGCAAGGCGCAGCCGAACTCGTTCGTCACCTGCCGGCTCAAAACGGATATCCGAGCGGTTTCGAGGACTCACAGCAGCGAGGCACATGGAACCTGCTGCAGATGTTGCTCCTGATCGTGGCGGCCGGCCTCACCTGGGTGGCATGGAAGCGCCTGGGAGTGGCATTCGGCCTCTACTCGACGGCGGTGATCGCCATCGTCCTGACTACGCCCGCTGCGGTGGTGCCGCTTGTCAGCTTCCCCCGTTTCTTGATTGCCGACTTTCCGTTGTTCATTGCTCTAGCTCTGATCGCGGCTCCGCGGCCGAGACTGCGGCTCGGAATCATCATCGCGTTCGCTGCCGTTGGCGGGATCGCGGCCGTCGGATTTTCTCGCGGCGCATGGATCGCGTGAGAGCCTAGAGCTTCATTGCGTTAGGAGCTCTTAGCCGGTGGAACTCTTCATGGGCTTGGATGCGGGGCCCGGCTTCCCGTCGAGGTTGTACGGGAGCACGCGGTACCAACCACTACGCGCCCCTGAGCTCAGGTCGACGTAGCCGTCGTCGAGATCGGTGACGCACCGGTTGCAGACGGTCTTCCACCGACCGGCTGCGCTGGGAGCCCGCTGGACGCCGTAGTTCTTCGCGCCGGCAGAGCCCTGCCAGTAGACCCTGGCGCCGTCCCGCCCGAAGCTCGTCGGGCCGTAGACGACCGAGGTGACCTTCGGCGCCGGGGGGATCGCGTGTGCCGGCACCCTCGAGCCGGCCATGGAGTAGGTGTGGCTCCGAATCACTTGCGCGCGCGCGGCCATGTCCGCAGCGGTGTTGACCATCGTCTGGATGCCTGGGTAGTACAACGCCCACCACTGTCCGCTCTCGCCGTAGCGCGCGGTCATCGGATCGGTGGTGTCTGCCGGGATCGGCATCCAGCCGTGGCCGTCCTTGTGAGCCTGGAGCGCCCAGAACGCGTCGCCGGCGATCTCAGGAGCGTTCACCAGCAATTTCAGGAAAGCGCGAAGGCCGCGCACGGTCGGGTAGTTGGTCCGGTCCCACCCGTACTCGTAGGCGACGAAGGGCTTGCGCGCGCGCTTGCAGCGTGCGATGCCCGGCTTCACGGAAGCGAGCGGCTGCAACCAGTGCGGATAGACGAAGCTCACGCAGACGTCGACTCCACGAAGGCCTGCGTTCGCGGGGCCGGACAGGATGAGGTGGCGGTTGTCGACGCCGCGGATGTACTCCACGACCTGCCGCGTCCACGGGACAGGGCTTCCACCGCCGTTGAGGAGATCCCAGCCGAGAATCGTCGGATCGTCCTTGTAGGCGACGTGGGTATAGACGTTGACGTGGTTCATCAGCGCCTTGATGTGCTCCTCGACGTCACCGATGACCGTCTGGTCTGTCCAGAACGGGGGCATGTTGATGATGGAACAGTTCGGGACGGAGATGCTCCGCCAGCGGAGGTAGACGCACCCCGTCCCGCCCCCGCGCGCATCGTCACCGACGATCGTCGGGATGATCTTGATGCCGTGGGCACGGGCAGACTTCAATGCGTAATCGATCCGTTCGAAAGCCTCTTGGTTGAAATGCCCGAGCGTCGGTTCGATGCACTGATCGCATCCGACCGAGTCGCCCATCGTCTGGCTCCGGACAACCTTGACGCCCATCTCCCTGGCCGTTGCCATCGCGTCGTCGATCTCGTAGTGACTCGGTAGGCGCGGGCCGTTTGGATCGAATGGCCCGTATCCGGCCAAGCCGAGCCATTCGATGTTCGCGCCGCCGAAGCGGAACGGGCGGCCGGCCACGTAGAGACGCACTCCCTTTCGCGTCACGAACGAGTCAGCGACTTGTTGGAGACTGCGCGGAGGCGCCGTCGACGTGGGACGCTGGAATGATCGGGCGGTGGCCGAGGCCGGCGTCCCGGCCGATCCCGGCACCACGATGACGAGAGGAAGAACGACGATTAGCGACGCCGTAAGCCAATGGAGCCGGATCGAACCTGGTGTGACTCTCATCGCATCGTCATCCTTCTCAGCGCGAACTGCGGCAGCGGCACGCCGGCGAACACGGACATGATGGGGCATCTCATGCACGACCAGGTCACGAAGAGTTGAGTGGGCATCGCCGGTTGTGCGGCTCCCGGCGTCCGCTTCGGCAGCTAGTCGTAGCAGCGGTCGCAGTCGCGCTGCTCGCCGGAGCGGTCCCGTCTGGCGCCGCAGGCGTTGCTCTCGAGCGGTTTCCCGGAATCACGTTCGACGACCAGACAAGCGGTCGCCTCGTCATCACGGCACGTGCTTACCAGCTCACGCTCGACAGGCGGAACGGGAGGATCCTCGGACTCATCGACAGGGCGAGCGGAGCTCGAGTCGTACACGGGGCCAACTCCTGTCTCTGGCGCGCGGAGTCGCAGGGTGCCCCTTCGCTCAAGGGCGGGTGTTCCTTCACGCCGCGAGGCGTCCGCCGTTTTTCCTACCGGTGGAATCGGGCGTCCGCCACGCTCGCGCTGCGCTACCGCGATCCAGCCCTCGGCGCCGCCGTCGTGACGTTGCGCGCTCGCCCTGGGTTCTTCGATCTGCGTCTGGCGGTCGTGAATCGAGGCACAGTGCTGAACGGGGTTTACCTTCCGGGGGAGCTGCTCGGTGACGTGGGCACCGTCGAGGCCGGGTTCGCACCGAACGTCCTGCCCGGAGTCCGGTTGAGGCCCGGCTTCTTCACACGGGTTGGAAGCAACCTCGAGATCTATCCGTCCCGCTGGGCCTTCGCCGACTACCTGGGGCTGGACGCCGAAGGCGGACATCTGTCCCTCTACTCGGTCAACTCCGGCCCAATTCACCCCCTCGTGCTCGGCTTCGTTCGACACCCGTCTGGCCGCTGCTCGGGCCCCTCCTTCTGCATCGTTCACGAGTTTCAGACCTGGATCGACACGGGCGAGAGCTGGACGAGTCCGGACGTCCGCATTCGGATCGGCCAGACCGCACAGCAGTCGATCCTCGCGTATCGGCGCGACAACGGCATCGACGCGTATCCGTCTGTGCAGGAAAAGCTCGGTGCGAGCCTGAGCACGCTCGCGAAGGCGCCGCTGATCAAGGCGGACGTCGCCAGGCTCAAGCCGTTCCGGGATTGGGGCCCGGACCTTCCGCGACTCCCGTCGCCGGCGCTCCTGCACCCGGTCGCTTTCCAGCCCGGAGGACACGACGAGTACGATCCCGACTTCCTGCCGCCGGACCCCCGCTGGGGGACGAACGCCGATTTCACCTCCGTCGTCGAGGCGGCGAATTCGCTCGGTCAGCTCGTGATGCCGTACCTGAACGTCAGCTGGTGGGACGACGATTCTCCGACGATGCGATCTCTCCCCTCGCCGCTCCAGCTCAAAGACCTCGCCGTGCTCGACGAAGACGGCGAGCCCGTGGTCGTTGCCTACGGCTCGCATTCAGGCGTGGTCGTCTCGCCCTTCGTCCCGTTTGTGCGCACGCGTGTTGCTCGGCTGATGGAGGAATGGCGAACCGAGGTCCCTGCGGACTGCCTCTTCTTCGACCAGCTGGGCGCACGTCCGTGGATCCGCGACTTCAATCTCGCCTCACCGAATCCGGCCGCCTACTACGACGGCTGGCTCGCGGTGATGTCCCCCTACTCCGATCGGTGCCTCATGGTCGAGGACGGCTGGGACCGCCTGGCTCGCGACTTCACGGGCTTCCACGGAAGCATGCTCATGATGGCCCGCGAGCACGACGCCCCGAACACGTTGTTCGGTGAGCGGAACTGGGAGCCATATCCGCTCGCCGACTGGCTCTTCCACGACAAGGTTCTGCTCTATCAGCACGACCTCTACGAGGGCACGATGGCGACCGACGGTCAGGTCCTGACGTGGAACATGGCGTTCGGCCTGATCAGCTCGTACAGCTGGAACGACCGTATCGACTCACTTCGGAGCCCGTGGCTGGACCTCGTCGGAGATCTGCAGCACGTCCTCGGCCCGCAATACGCGGGTGTACCTCTGACGGGTTTTCGGAACGTGGCGCCCGAGGTGACCGAGAGCACGTTCGGCGAACTCGTCGTCCTCGCAAACTGGGATTCGACAGGCGTATACGCGACCGGCCGCTACGGCATCGCGCCGAACGGCTTCCTCGCTCACACGCGAGACGGTCGTCTCCTGGCGGGGGCGTTCGAGGACACCTTCGACGGCCTGGCGCTATCCGAAGGCACTCATTACTTGATCGTAGAACGCGACGAGACGGGCGTAACGGTGAGTCAGCCTCTCGGCGCCGACACGAACCTCGCCGTCGAGCCGCCTAGCTCGTGGAGCTCCGGCCGGAGGCTCCAGGTGACGGCGATTGCCCCCCACGGGAGCGTTGTCGGACCAGTCAGGGGCGAGCTTCGAGACGGCCGTTACGTGTTTCGTTACGTGGGAGAGCTGAACAATCACCCGGTAGCCGCGTATCGCGTCACGGTCGGCGGGTAAGCGGATCTCTCCTTAAGGGGATGTCGTGCCCGAGCGGGCGGGTCGATATCTCGTTCATGCGGCGCCTCCTTATCCTGCTTGCCTGCTCAGCGACCCTCGCCTGCGCGACCGGGACCGCCGGCGCACGCTCGAATCCGGGGCCCGATTCGTGGGCAGCGCCCCAGATCGAGGCCGTGGTGTCCGCGGGCCTGATGGGGCTGAGCGCTGACGACTTTCGGCCGGACGATCCACTCACCCGGAGCGAGTTCGCCATCGTCCTCGCGTCCCTCGATGTCCCTGAGGTCTCGGTCACCGGACCGGACCGCCTCGTCACCATGCGCGAGCTCGACGCGCGGCTCGTCACCGCCCTCGGGCTGCGCCCGCAGGCGCGATACATCCGCGTCGTTGCCGCCGCGGCGGGTCTCGCGCCGACCCCGTGGCTCGGGACGGAGACGGTCGCACGCATGCTCGGCCTCCGTGTCAACCACCCGCGGGAGCAGGAGCAGCTCGAGCTCCAGATCAAGCAGCCGGCGACCCGCGCGGAAGCCGCCTACTCGATCGCGCGTGTTCTCACGATCCAGGAGTACGAGCTCGAGGAGGTTCGTGCGGCGGCAGACGCGTTCGTCAGCCCCATCGCCACCGACCTGCAGCGGGAGATCCTCCGCCGGGCGCTGCGCTTCGTCGGCTCGCCGTACGTGTGGGCGGGAACCTCCGAGAGGAAGCAGAGGCTTCTCGAGGGCCTCGTGCCCGGCGGCTTCGACTGCAGCGGCTTCGTCTGGCGCGTCTTCAAGCTCGAGCCGTTCGCGGGAGCGCCGCAGCTCGCCGCGGTTTTGAAGGGCAGGACGAGCTACGCGATGAGCGCTGAAGTTCCGCGGTCGGCCAGGATTCCACTCGAGGCGCTCCAACCCGGGGACCTCGTCTTCTTCGGCTCGCGCGGCCCACGCTCGAAGCCGGCCGAGGTCGGCCACATGGGCATCTACTTCGGGAACGGCTGGATGGTGCACTCGTCGAACCGCGGCGTCGCCCTCCTGCCGATGACGGGTTGGTACGAGACCCGCTTCGCCTGGGGCCGCAGTCCGCTCGTGGAGGCCGGCCTGGGATAGTTGCGCAGCGCGACGCCTCTTCGAGGCGCACGGCGAAGGCCAGCTGGTGTCGACGAACCATGTCCAGGCGGAGACCTGGACGCTGATGAACCACGGAGATGGCCATCAGGCTGCCATGACCTTCCTCTCCAAGACTGAGTCAACGCAACGCCTCGCTCTCCACTTGTGTCCAGCGAAGTCGAGGACGAGGCGTGGGACCGCCGCCACGACGAGCGGCCGTACTCCTTCGTCGACGCGACGAGCACCTGAACGGCGTCTTGCGCCTGTTGCGCCGCCTCGAGCAACATGGTGACGTGGAGGACACGGAGGCGACGCAGCTGATCCTGGAGACGCTCTTCGATCTCCGAGTTGCTGTCTACGAGATCGACGACACCGTTGTCGGGGAGGACGAAGACGATGAAGAAGAGGAAGAAGAGGCCTGAAGAACGCGCGGCCGAGCGCGCCAGACGAGAGGATCTGGACCGGCGCTTGCGCGAGATGATCGAGCGTTACCGGCAGCTCGACGCCGAGAAGCGTCTCGCCGAAGGACACTAGCCGCCGCTACCACTCGCCTCTCGTATCGATCCGCCCTGACGGCCACTCGAGACCTGGGGCCAGCGGGCAAACGAGGAAGTCGTCGCGCGGGGTATCGGGCGGCGTCACGTAACCAAGCCTCCGGTACAGGCCGCGCACGCCAAAAAGCGCCGCCCACTGGAGTCCGCGCTCTTTCGCGACGAGGTGTGCTGCCTGGACGAGCCCGCTCGCAAGCCCGAGACCGCGGAAGGCGGGATCCGTCGCCACCTGTCCAATGGCCGCCACCGGGATCTCGGTCGATCCCACGCCGACCGTGCGCCAGTAGAGGTCGAGATGCGACAGCACGTGATCGGCCGCCCGCACCTGCAATACGACATCGCCGACGGGCAAGTCCGCCCGGCCGAAGCACGCGAAGAGCAGCTCTTCGCGATTCACGGTGTGATGCGCATATCTGCGTTACGCACCTCCGCGTAACGCATCATCGCGTACTTACCGATACGCTATGCCGTATATGGCGACCAACCCGTTCCGGTACGGCGCGCTCGCGCTCGACGACGCCTTCACCGACCGCGAGGCGGAACTCGCGGAGCTGATCTCCGACGTGCGCAACGGGCAGGACGTCGTCATCTTCGCCCCGAGACGCTACGGTAAGTCGTCGCTCGTCTGGCGAGTCTCGCAGCAGCTGATCGACGAGGACGTGCTCGTCGCGCAGGTCAACCTCATGACCACGCCGACGAAGGAGAAGCTCGCCGAGAAGCTCGCCGAAACGATCCACGAGGACGTCGCGTCGATCCTCTTTCGCGCGAGGGAGCGGCTGCGCGTGTTCGCGGGGCTTCGGATCACGCCGATCGTCACCGTCGACCCCAACACCGGCCGGCTCGGCTTCAGCTTCGACGCGGGCCGGCAGCCGCAGGACGTCGACGCGACGCTCGAGCGCCTCCTCGAGCTGCCGGGCCAGCTCGCCGCGGAACGCGAGCGGAAAGTCGCGCTCGTCCTCGACGAGTTCCAGGAGATCGTCGACATCGACCCGAACCTGCCGAAGCTCATGCGCTCGGTCTTCGAGACACAGCCGGAGGTGGCGCACGTCTACCTGGGCAGCAAGCGGCACATGATGGAGCGGATCTTCTCGGACGAGAACGAGCCGTTCTGGCGGAGCGCGAAGCGGATGGAGCTCGGCTTGATCGCGCCGCCGCTCTTCCGCGGCTACATCGAGGCGCAGTTCCGGAAGACCCGGCGTGCAATCAACCCTGCGGTCGTCGACCGCCTGCTCGGCGTGACCTTCGGCCACCCGTACGCGACCCAGGAGCTCGCCTACTTCCTCTGGGAAGAGACGCCGGAGAGTGCGGTGGCGGGCACGGAGCAGTACGACGTCGCCCTCGACAGGCTCCTCCGCTCCGAGCATGCCCACTTCAGCCTCATCTGGGAGAGGGCGGCGAAGGCGCAGCGGCTCGTGCTCCAGGCGCTCGGCCGCGAGGCGGGGAGGCCGCTGGGCGGCGACTATCGGCGCCGCCACGGGCTGCCCGGAGCCTCTAGCGTCCAGCGGGCGCTCGAGGCGCTCGTCAAGGACGAGCTCGTCGCGAAGGACGGGCGAGGCCAGTACCGGATCGCCGAGCCGTTCCTCGCCGAGTGGCTGCAGCGCGGCGAGCTCTAGGGAGGCTTCGCGGCCGCGGTGAGAGCGACGCCGGATAGCTCGTAGCCTCCGTCGACGACGAACGGGGTGAAACCGTCCGTGAGCTGTCCCTTGATCTCTTCGAGCTCGTCCTCGGGCAAACCGGCGATCACGATTGCAAGCGGGCCGGCCATGTCGATCGCCCACTGCACGTACTCGTCCACGCTGCGAAATGGGAACCGCACTGCCACTTCGTCCGTGCGAATGTCGGTGAACCCTGCTCCCGTGAGCAGCGCTCGAGTGCGGTCCTCGCTCGCCATGCTGAACACGCCAGGTGCGCCGGGCTCGGGAGGAGGCATGTGACCACGCTCGACGAGGATGCGGGCTCCGATCGAGGCCCACGCGTTTCGCTCCGGCGCGCCCCACACAGACAGCGTCAGACGCCTTCCCGGGCGGAGAACGCGGCGGGTCTCGGAGAGCGCCGCCGCGGGATCCGCCATCAGCATGTACCCGCTCTGGCAAAGCACACCGTCGACCGAGTCGGAGGGGAGGTCGATCCGCTCGGCGTCCACGACCCGGTACTCCACGTTTTGGAGGCCGACCTCCGTACCCCGACGGCGCGCGACCTCGAGCATGTCCGCTGAGAAGTCGGTCGAGATCAGGCGGCCGCGCTCGCCCACGATCTTCGCCGCCTCGAAGCCGAGGTCGCCCGTCCCGCAGGCAAGCTCGAGCACGGTGTCCCCGGGACGCGGCGCGAGCTCCCGGAGCATCCACTCCCGCACCGGGGCGACGGCCTCCTCGAGGTGCCGCCGCCAGCGCTCCCAGCCCGGAGCCATCACCTTCCAGATCTCCAGGCTCGCCCTGCGGTACTCCTCAGGCTGCATCGATCGAGAATCGTAGGACAGCTTCGAGAAGGTGAAGATCGGGTCCGTCGTGACCCCATGCCAAGCGCTGATGCACAGCCGCCAGGCTGGTGTTCGCCTCCTCGGCGGCTACCCTGTGAGGATGAAGTTCGCTGTTGGTGACGTTGTCGTATACGGCACGCATGGGATCGGCCGCGTTGCCGCCTGTGAAGAGCACGTGGTTCTCGGCGCATCGCGGGAGGTCGTCGTGGTCGAGCTGGAGGACGGGCTCACGGTGACGCTGCCGCTGGAGCGCGCGCAAGACCACCTGAGGCCGCTGGCCAGCAAGGCCGAAATGCAGCGCGTACGCGAGACGCTTCGCGAAGATCGCGTTCTCAGCGTGGATCCCTGGCTCTCGCGCCGGAAGGACGCACTGGCGAAGCTGACGGGGGGCGATCCTGTCCAGCTCGCTGAGATCGTAGGCGAAGGCGCTCAGCGCCAGCGCATACGCCGGGCGAAGGGAAACAACCCGCAGCTCTCGACGGGTGAGCGGGAGATCGTCGTGAAAGCGCGGAAGCTGCTCTCAGGTGAGATCGCGCTGGCGCTCGGCATCCAGCCGGATGCGGCGGAGGGCTGGCTCGACGAGCAGCTGACGCGGCCGGGCTAGCCCGCCCGGCCTACCACTTCGACCGGCGCCCGCGCCGGCTCGTGTACACGAGTCGCGGTCGCGCGGTGCGCAGCCCCGCCTCTTCGAACTGCTGACGGTGGCCGAGCCGGTTGGCCACGCGGCTGGTGTCGGCCTGCTGGTCCGGGAGGACGAACGTGACCGCCGTCCCGCTGCGACCGGCGCGGCCCGTTCGTCCGGTGCGATGGACGTACGCCTTGTCCTCCTCGGGCGGGTCGTAGTTCACGACGTGCGCGATGTCGTCGATGTCCAAGCCGCGGGCAGCGACGTCGGTCGCGACGAGCACCGGCACCTTGCCGCTCTCGAATCGCTCGAGCGCGCGCTGGCGCACCGGCTGCGAGAGGTCGCCGTGCATCGCGAGGGCGCGAACGTCGTGTCCGGAGAGCCTGCGGACAAGGCGGTCGGCGCCTCGCTTCGTCCGCACGAAGACGAGCGTTCGGCCGTCCACGCCCCGGAGATGCTCGACCAGCGTCTCGATCTTCGTCTCGGGGCGCACGGCGACGAAGCGATGCGTGATCTCTCCGGCCGCCCCAGCGGTCTGCTGCTCCGCCTCGAAGCGCGAGGGGGTGCTCGTGTACTCGCGGGCGAGCTTTCCGACTTCGCCGTCGAGCGTCGCGGAGAAGAACATCGTCTGCCGGTTTCGCGGCAGGCGCTTCACGATGCGGTCGACCTGTGGCTTGAAGCCCATGTCGAGCATCCGGTCGGCCTCGTCCAGGACGAGGATCCGAGCGCCTCGGAGCTCGAGCATTCTCCGGTCGAGGAGGTCCTGGAGACGGCCGGGCGTCGCGACGACGACATGGGCCGAGCGGGCGCGGGCGGCCTGGGTGCGCAGCGGCACGCCGCCGTAGACGGCGGCCACCGTGAGTCCTCTTGGACGCGCGATCGTGACGATGTCCTCGGTCACCTGCCTGGCGAGCTCCCGCGTCGGGACGAGAACGAGCGCTCCCGGCCGGGGGTCGGCCGCGCTCGTGCGCTCCACGATCGGGATCGCGAACGCGAGCGTCTTGCCCGAACCGGTGGGCGACTTCGCGAGGACGTCGAGTCCCGCGAGCGCGTCCGGGAGAACGCGCGCCTGGATCGTGAATGGTTGATTGATGGAGCGTTCGGCGAGTGCGTCGACAACGCGCCGCGACACGCCGAGCTCACGGAAAGACTGCTGGGACAAGTTGTTCACTCCTTCTCTTACGTCGAGACTCGTCTGTCTCGAACGTCCGAAGGAGGAACGAGAAGCTCATCTCACAGGCTGGCAGGATTGCCAGCCGTGGATACACGGTAGCAGCCGGGGGCCGCGCTCAGCTCGCGACGGCGCAGAGGGCGACGCCGGGAACCACGAAGCCACCGTGGACCGCGAAGGGCGCGAAGGCCTTGTCCAGTTCGGCCTTCATCTCCGCTTGTTCCTCGTCGGATGCGCCGCCGAAGATCGTCGCGAACATCCCGCCGGTCTCCATCGAACGCCGTACGTACTCGTCGACGTCGTCGAAGGGGAAGCGCACGGGCACTTCCTGCATGCGTACGTCGGTGAACCCGACGTCCTCGAGCAGATCGCGCGTCCGCTCCTCGTTCGCCATCGTGAACATCCCGGGTGCGCCAGGCTCCGGCGGCTCCACGTGCCCGCGGGCGACGAACATGCGGCCTGCGATCGAGACCCACGGATTGCGGTCCGCGGTCGACCAGGCGGCGAGCGCCAAGCGCCCGCCCGGCCGAAGAACGCGGCGCGTCTCCGCAAGGGCTTGGGCGGGATCCGCCATCAGCATGTAGCCGAAGCGGCAGAGGACGTGGTCGACCGAATCATCCTCGAGCTCCATGTTCTCGGCATCCAGGGCCCGATGCTCGACGTTCTGGAGGCCCAGCTCCGCCGCCCGGCGGCGCGCGACGTCGACCATTGCGGGGGCGCGGTCGGTCGAGATGAGGCGGCCGCTCTCGCCGAGACCGGCGGCCACTTCGAAGCCCGTGTCGCCCGGTCCTGCAGCGAGCTCGAGAACCGTGTCGCCCGGGCGCGCGGCGATCTCTCTGACCAGCCACTCCCGCACGGGCGTCGAGACCTCTTCGATTCGCTCGCGGGAGCGTTCCCAGCCGGCGGCCATCCCCTGCCAGGCCTCGAGGCTCGTGCGGCGGTACTCGTCGCGGTCCATCCGCCGATCCTAGAACCAACTCCGCGCCGGGAAGGAGGACAATGCGCCCGTGCCGGCGCTGCCCCAGCTCGACGGTGTCGACTTCCGGATGTTCCGGGACGCGTCCGACTACCCGCACTTCGCCCGCCTCATCACCGCCGCCTCCAAAGGCGAAGGAGGCGACCGCGTTGAGACCGCCGAGTCGATCGCGTCCGCCTACGACAACCTCGAGCATTGCGACAAGAAGCGCGACCTCCTTGTCGCCGAGACCGACGGGCGACCGATCGGGTACAGCCGGGTGTGGTGGGACCAGGAGCCGAACGGCCCGCGCATCTACGCGCACGTCTGCTTCGTCGACCCCGACCATGGAGGACGTGGCCTCGGATCGGCGCTCTTCGCGTGGAACGAGGAGCGCCTGCGCGAGATCGCGGCCGCGCACGACGCGCCCGCAAAGCTGTTCGAGACCTACGCCGGCGACGCCAACGCTCCAGCGGCTGCGCTCATAACCGGCGCCGGCTACGAGCCCGTGACGTACGACGCCGAGATGGTGCGGCCCTCCGTCGACGAGCTCCCGGATCACCGACTACCGGACGGCGTCGAGATCAGGCCGGCGACGGAGGACCAGCTGCGGACGATCTGGGAGGCAGACACGGACGCCTTCCGCGACCACTGGGGTTTCGTGGAGCCGACAGAGGCCTCGTATATGCGGTTCCTCGCCTTCCCCTATAACGACTTGAGCCTCTGGAAGATCGCGTGGGACGACGAAGGGATCGCCGGCCAAGTGCGGTCGTTCATCGACACCGCGCAGAATGCCGCCCATGGGCGCAAGCGCGGCTACACCGAGGCCATCTCGACGGCGCGTCGCTGGCGGCGGCGCGGTGTGGCAAAGGCGCTCATCGTCGAGAGCATCCGGGAGCTCGCAGCCCGCGGGATGAGCGAGGTCGCGCTCGGCGTGCACACCGAGAATCCGAACGGAGCCTTCGATCTCTACGCCGGGCTTGGCTACGAAGTCGTCCACACCCGGACGACGTACCGCAAGCCGCTCTAGGCAGAAGAGGTCAGATCCCACGGGGTCTGACCCCTTCACTCGTATGCGCTCAGCTGTACTGCGTGCGCTCGATGTCCTCGAGCTTCCGCAGCATCGCCTCGAGCAGCGACGTCTGCCGCGCCGACTCGTCCCGGAGTGCTCGAAGCTCATCGAGGATCGCGTGTAGGCGCTCCACGGCTTCTCGATCTCGCACGTCCAAAGGTCGACGAGCTCTGCGGGCAGCCCTGCCACCGTCCGTGCATAAAGCGCTCGCGAGTTCGCCAAGACCGACGCTCGCATGAGGCCGCACGAGGCGGGTAAGCGCGGGCCGACGTTCGGATGATATTCCGGAGGGATGCGGCTCGCGACTGACCGGACGATCCAGCTCTCGCCCTCCGACCTGGCGAACTATCTCGCCTGCCCGCACCTGACGCAGCTCGAGGTCGCCGTCCTTCGGGACGAGCTCCCCCGGCCCCACCGCGAGAATCCGCGCGCCGACCTCATTCGCCGCAAGGGCGACGAACACGAAGCGGCCTTCCTCGCGCGGCTGCGCGCGGAAGGCCGTGAGATCGTCGAGATCGAGCTCGGCGAGGGCGGCTCCTTCGAGGAGGCGGCCCTCTCCACCGAAGAGGCGCTCGGCGCCGGCGTCGAAGTCGTCTACCAGGGCGTGCTCGCATCCGAGAAGTGGCGCGGGATCGCGGACTTCCTGATCCGGATCGACGAGCCATCGGCACTCGGCCTCTTCTCCTACGAGGCCTGGGACACGAAGCTCGCCCGCTCACGTGCGAAGCCGGCGCACGTTCTCCAGCTCACCTTCTACTCGTACGAGCTCGAGCGAATCCAAGGGCGGCTGCCCGAGCGGATGCATGTCGTCCTCGGCACGGGCGACGTGGAGACGTACCGACCAGCCGACTTCGGCGCCTTCTTCCGCCGCGCTCGCTCCCGCCTCGCCGAAGCGGTCGCGAACGGCGCCGAGACGTACCCGTACCCGGTCTCACACTGCAGCCTCTGCGACTTCCTCGAGCTCTGCGAGCAGCGCTGGCAGGACGACGACCACCTCTCCAAAGTCGCCTGGATCCGGCACGACCAGATCGAGCGCCTGAACGCAGCCGCGATTTCGACGCTCGAAGCGCTCGGGGAGATCGAACCAGACACACCCATCGACCAGATGGTTCCGGAGACCTTCGAGCGCCTTCGCCACCAGGCCGAGCTCCAGCTCTTCGCGCGGCGTGCCCACACCCACCGCTACGACTTGCTCCCACCGCAGGAGAAGCGCGGCTTCGGCCTGCTCCCGGCCGCCTCGCCCGGCGACCTCTTCTACGACATCGAGGGCGACCCGTTCTTCGAGCCCGGGCGCTCACTGGAGTACCTGCACGGGATCTCGGACGTCACTGGCGACGTCACGGCCATCTGGGCGCACGACCGCGACTCCGAGCGCCACGCGCTCGAGCAGGTGATCGACCTCGTCCAGGAGCGGCTCGCCGCCCACCCGGACATGCACGTCTATCACTACGCCTCGTATGAAACTGCCGCGCTCAAGCGCCTCGCCGCACAGCACGCGACGCGCGAGGAAGAGCTCGACCAGCTGCTTCGCCGGGAGGTCTTCGTCGACCTCTTCACGGTCGTCCGCCAGGCCCTGCGGATCTCGTACGACAGCTACTCGATCAAAAACGTGCGCGAGTTCTTCATGCGCGCGGAGGCCGAGCTCGCGGGCGGGGAGGACTCGATCGTCGTCTACGAGCAGTGGGTCGCCGAGGGCGACCCAGCGCTCCTCGAGCTGATCGAGCGCTACAACGAGGAGGACGTCGTCTCGAACCTTCGCCTCCGCGACTGGCTGCTCGAGCGAAAAGCCGAGGCAGAGGCGACGTTCGGCGTCGCGATTCCCTGGCGCGAGCCGCCCGAGCTCCGCGTGCCTACGGAAGAAACAGCCGCGCTCCTCGGTGAACGGGCCCAGGTGCGGCAGAGGCTCCTCGCGACCGGCGACCCCGCGCTCGAGCTCGCGGGCGAGCTCCTCGAGTACCACCGCCGGGAGGCAAAGCCCGCCTGGTGGTGGTACTTCCGGCGCTGCGACATGACTCCGGAGGAGCTCGTCGAGGACTCGGAGTCGATCGGCTCGCTCGAGCCCGACGGGTCGGCGCCCCTCGAGGACAAGAAGTCGCTCGTCCACGGCTTCCGGTTCCCGGTGCAGCAGCACCGACTCGATCCGGGCGACGAGGTGCACGACCCGATGGAGCGCTCGTTCGCGGGGAACATCGTCGAGCTCGACAGCGTCGAGGGAACGCTCACGCTCCGGCGCGGGCCGAAGCTCGCCGAGACGCGACTCCCGAAGGCGCTCATCCCCGGCGGCGCCTGGCAGACGCGTGCGCAGCGCGAGGCGTTGATGCGGTTCGCGCGGTCACTCGAGGGCGAGGCAAGCCTCGCCCCGAGCGAAGGACGATACCCGCACCTCGAGAAGATCCTGCGCCGCGAGCCTCCGCTCGGCGGTGCCCGCGTGCAGCGGGAGACGCTCGACGACATGCGCCAACTGGTGGAGGAGGTCGAGGGCTCGTACCTCTTCGTCCAAGGGCCGCCAGGTGCCGGCAAGACGTGGACGGGCGCGCGGCTCGTCACCCACCTCATCTCGCGCGGCAGGCGGGTCGCGATCGCCTCGCAGAGCCACAAAGCGATCCACAAGCTTCTCTCCGAGATCGAGGCTGCCGCGGAGGCGGAGGGCGTCTTTTTCCGCGGGCTCAAGAAGTCGACGGGCGACAATCCCGAGACGGTCTACGAGGGGCCACTCGTCATGAGCGAGTCTCAGGCCGACGCGTTCTTCGACGCCGACGACGAGCTCGTCGCCGGCACGGGCTGGATCCTCTGCCGCGAGCAGCTCGACTCGAAATTCGACTACCTGTTCCTGGACGAGGCGGGCCAGATCTCGCTTGCGGACGCGCTCGCGCTCGGCACATGCGCGCGCACGCTCGTTCTCCTCGGCGACCCGATCCAGCTTGCGCAGGTGACGCAAGGCATCCACCCCGCGGGCTCGGGCGCCTCCGTGCTCGCGCACCTGCTCGGCGAGCGCGCGACCGTGCCCGAGCACACGGGCCTCTTCCTCGAGCGCTCCTTCCGCATGCATCCTGACGTCTGCCGCTACATCTCCTCCGCCTTCTACGAGGACCGGCTCGAGTCGGCGCCCGCGTGCGCTGCGCAGGGGAGCTCGTTCGGGACGGGCCTGCGCTTCGTGCCCGTCGAGCACGAGGGCAACTCGACCTCCTCGGAGGAGGAGGCAACCGCGATCCACACCGAGATCGAGCGCCTCCTCACGGGAACATGGACGGACTCGGAGGGCGTCACCCGGCCGATCGCGCCCGGCGACGTCATGGTCGTCGCCCCCTTCAACGCCCAGGTGAAGCTCCTTACCGAGCGACTGCAGCCGGGCGTCGCCGTCGGCACCGTGGACAAGTTCCAGGGGCAGCAGGCGCCCGTCGTGTTCTTCTCCATGGCCTCCTCGAGCGACAAGGACGCGCCGCGCGGGATCGACTTCCTCATGTCGCGGAACCGCCTGAACGTCGCCGTCTCGCGCGCGCAGTGCCTCGCCTACCTCGTGTGCGCGTCGCAGCTCCTCGACGTCGACTGCAAGACGGTAGAGCACATGCGGCTGGCGAACGCGCTCTGCCGCTTTGTCGAGATCGCGGAGGGGCAGTGCGCGATGAACCGGTGGTGCCCCTGGGCGAGCCCCAGGGGCGCCTGATGGTCAGCAGGCGAGAACCGCGCGGATCCGGCTCGCCGCCGTGACGAGCAGCGTCGACTGCTCGGGGGTCAGCTTCTTGCCGGACTGCGCCTTAGCCTCGTTCACGAAGGCCGCCAGCGTCTCGCACGCCAGGCCTTCGTTTGCGGCCGCGAGAGCTGAGCGAGCAGTGTTGATCTTGTCGGCGAGGCTCGAGCCGGGCCTCATGTCATTGACGAGGGCGAGTAGATCGTCGAGCTGCTCTGACGCACCCTTCACGTGCACCTCGAAGCTCGCGATCGCCTCGTTCCCGGCGGAGTCCGACGCGGTGCACTCGACTGTCGTCCTGCCGATCGGGAAGACGTTGCCGGAGGCCGGCGTGCACGCCACGCTCGGGTGCGTGTCGACATCGTCCGTCGCCGTTACGGAATAGGTGACGGCCGCCCCGGCAGGTGAGGTGGCGTCGACGATCACGCCGTCGGGGACGCTGATCGTCGGCGGAGTCGTATCCGCTGCGAGCTCGATACGGCCTATTGCCCCGGCGCTGTCGACAAACCACACGTTGCCGTCCGGTCCGCTCGCGATGCCGCTCAGGTTGTCCGGTTGGGCAGGCGTCGGGAACTCCGTGATCACACCGTCTGGAGTGACCCGGCCGATGCTGCCGACGTTTCGCTGCGTGAACCAGAGGTTCCCGTCCGGCCCGGTGGTGATGTCGAACACCCAGCTCCCCGGCGTCGGCGGCGAGAATTCGGTCATCGTCCCGGACGGCGTAATCCTCCCGACCTTCTCGGGCGTCGTGTACCAGACGTTCCCGTCCGGGCCCGCAGTGACGGCCTGCGGAGAGAAGCTGCCCGACGGAAGGCGAAACCTCGTGATCGAGCCCAGAGGCGTCACCCGTGTGATCGTGTGGGCGTTGTACTCGCTCACCCAGAGGTTGCCGTCGGCACCTGTGACGACCTCTCGCGGATTGCTGAAGCCCCCGAACTCGGCTCCGAGCACTCCGGTGGTCGAGATGGAACGGAGCCTCCCGAGCCCCATGTCGGCGAACCACAGCCTTCCGTCTGGTCCGACGGTGATGCCCGTCGGCTGTCCGCCGACGATGAACTCGGTGAGCGTCCCACTCGGCGTGAGCCTGCCGATCTTGCCCCCGAAGATCTCCGTGAACCAGAGATTGCCGTCGGGGCCGAGCGTGATCTGGTACGGAGAGTGGAACGCTGTGGTCAGCGGAAACTCAGTGATCGCTCCGGCGGGAGTGACGTACCCGACTCCGCCTGCCTGTGGCGTGAAACCGGTCAGTGTGAACCAGACATTTCCGTCCGGTCCTCCGACGATGTAGTTCGGGAAGTCGCCGGCAGGGAGTGCGAACATCGTAACGTCTCCCTCTGCAGCTCGCGCGCTTGGAGCGGCGATGCCGACGATGAGCAGTGTGAGCGCGAGAAGAAGCGCTGATAGAGGGCGGTGCACTCTCCCCCAAGGTGCCCGATAATCGATTGCCGATGTCGTCACGGCTGTACCTCCTTCGCTGGTGACGACACGCTGCGCGGCAGCGCTCAAGATCCGCTCAAGGCGGAGCTATTTGTCAAGCAAGTAGCGAACGATTCGCCGAGACCGCGGAGGACCAGGCTACGTAGCGAGCGGCTCGGCCACGTCGCGCGCCAACTCGAGAATGACGGCGTCGTCGCTCACGAGCTTGACGGCGGCGCTCTCGGCAACCGCCGCGTAGGCGGCGTCGTACGCCGTGAGCCCATGGGCGATCCAGTGGGCAACGCGCTCGAGCGGCGGTTCGAGCAGCTCGAAGCCGAGCTCCTCGAGGGCGCCCGCGAGCGCGACGAGAGCCTCCTCGCCGAGGCGCCAGCGCCGGCCGGCGACGTTCAGGATCTCCAGGTGGAGGAGGGGAGGGGCGAAGACGAGGAGCTCGCCTGCCTCATACGCCGTACGGAACGCGCGTGCCTCGTCGACGTGCCGCTCGCCCTCGCTGCGGAACCACTTGAGGACGACGGATGCGTCGAGGACGACCTCGCTCACCGTGCGTCGCGCTCGGCGCGGACGAGCTCCGTTGACTCGCCGGCGGGGCTCCTCCCGACGAGGGTCTCGATGCGAGCCAGCGCGCGCCGTGCCGCGGGTCTCTTGCCGCGCCCGAGTGCTCGGGCGACATCCCGGTCGGCGAGCCCCGCGAGATACGCGCTCCGGGTCAGACCGCTCGCACGGGCGACGCGGTCGATGCGCCGCAACAGTCCCTCCTCGAGCGAGACGAGCACCTTGGCCATGCACGCAGTATATCCAGGATATCCGCACGTACAGGTAACGAGTCAGTGCCGGCGTTATGACGGGCCCGCGCGGGTGAGACCCCCTCTCGTAGGCGAAGATCGCCGCCTGCACGCGATCGCGCGCGTGGAGCTTCAGAGGATCCGCTTGACGTGCATCTTGACCGTCGACCTCCACGACGAGCTCGGCCGCGATCTCGGCGTTCGAGAGGGCCCGCGCCGCGAGCCTCTCTCCGCCCCGGCTCCTCGACGTAGACCGCAGCCAGTTCCGTAGCTTCAATCCGCTGAGCGGTCATGCTCTGGGGGTGGCGGGGACGGAGTCGTCGCCACCCTCTACCGCTGCGTCGAACCTGCCGAGAAGCAGGGCAAATGGGTTTGCCGACGGCGAATAACAATTGCTGATAGACTGCGTGAGCACGTTGGCCTAGCGCGGAAGTCGCAGAGGCGCGAAAGCTCCTCTCCGATTGTCATAGCTGGCCTCGGTGCCGAGGATGGCTCATCCGAGCTTTCCGGCCTGAATGACGAAAGTCTGGAGCAGAATGTTGCATGCCACCGTTAGGCGCTATGAAGGTGTGGACCAGAGCCGCACCGACGAGCTCACGCGGAAGATCAACGAGAGCCTGATCCCGAAGCTGAGCAAGTTGCCCGGTTTCGCCGGCTACTACGTGATGGAGTCCGAGAAGGGCGTCTTCACATCCTTCGGCCTCTTCGGCACCCCCGCCGAGGCCGACGAGTCGACCCGCGTTGCAGCGAACTGGGTTCGCGAGGAGAAGCTCGAGACGACGCTTCCGAACGCGCCCATCGTCCTCGACGGAAAGATCATCGCCCAGAAGACGAACGGGAACGTCCAGGCGTAACGCGCCGACAACGGTTCGAGTGGTACTGCGAAGGCCCGCGCTTGCGGGCCTTCGTCTCGCTTACGCGGCCTACCCGAGATGTGCGGTTTACAGGGCCGCCGACGGAGCAGACTGATCCCGGGGCGCCAGTCGCAAGCCGGTGCGCCAGGCCGCAGCGCCGAGGAAGATCGACCCCCCGATGAGGATCCCCACCAACTGGACGGCGACCGCGACACCGACGGCCTCCGGAACCCCGACTCCGGACGCGATCAGCACCACAGCGCCCGCGCCGGCCTGTGTGGCCGTCCCTCCTGGACCGATCGGCAGGGCAGCCGCCGCCGAGCTCACGCACAGGTAGACCAGCGCGAGCGACACGGAATAGCCGACCCCGAGCGCGCCGAGGAGGACGACGAGCCCTGCGACGCGGGTGAGCCAGCACCCGGACACGAGCGCCCACGACAGCGATGCGTCCCGCAACGACGTCGTTCGAGGGCTCAGCCAGCGACCGACGCGGAAGCGCAGGAGCCGTCTGCCCCGGGCAATCCGAGGCAGTGCGAAGACGAGTGCCGCGGCTGCGAATCCGACCACGGCGAGGAGCACGAGACCCAGGCGCACACCGAGCGAGTGGCCGGGAAGGACAGCGGCGGCAAATGCGAGGGGAGCCAGGGCGGCGCTGTCGATCAGCCCGAGCATGCCGAGGGACAAGCAGAGCGTCCGGATGCCCGCTGGACGGCGCTGGAACCGACGGGCGATCGCAATGCGGACGACATCGTCGAACCGCCCGGGAAGCGCGAGCGCCGTGATGGAGGCGCCCCCGTTGGCAGCGGCGAGTGCAAGCGGCGGCGGACGCTCGTTCGCCGCGAAGAGCTGCCGCCACCCGTAGGCCTTGAAGATGTAGCCGAGCAGGGAGAGAGCGCCCGCCGTGACGACGAGGCCGGGCTGGGCCCGAAAGAGCGGCCACGAGGTGTCGGCGAAGTACCGGGCGGCCACGGCGGCGAGGGCGAGCGCGAGAACTGCCGATGCGGCCGTGAACACGAGCTCGACGGGTCGCGAGCGGGCCCGGGTCGCGAGCCGATTCAGCACGCCGGGAGCAGGACGCAGGTCAAAGCTCGGTCGGGCGCCGAAGTTGGTGGCTCGCTCGATGAGAATCCTCCCTCCCAAGAGGCGCCGGCCAAGGGCTGGCGCTGGCGGAAGCCGTGAGGCCCGAGTCGTTGGAGGGAGGTCTTCGCGGGGTTGGTCAAGTCCCCGCCCGCGTTCGCGAAGCTGAATTTGTTACGCCTCGCACAAAAGAGTCTAACAGGCGAGGTCGCGAAGCGCTCTCCGGACGGGCGACCATAGCGTTGGTGATAGGAACAGACATGCCCAGACTCGTCACAGCCGAGGAACCTCCGGGCGCGCGGTGAGCGCGTGGAGCTGGCTCATCCTCGGTGTTGCGATCATCGCTCTCGTCTACGCGCTCTTCATCGCCTGGCTGGCCGTCTCCGGACGACGCGAGTCGATGCGTGCCGTCGCCGGCCTCGTCCCTGATTTCATCGTGCTCTTCCGGCGGCTGCTCGGCGACCGGCGGGTTCCGAGGCGGAGCAAGCTGCTCCTGCTAGCCGTCATTCCGTACCTCGCGATGCCGTTCGACCTCGTCCCGGACTTCGTCCCGGTCGCGGGCTACCTCGACGATGCAGTCATAGTCGCCTTCGTTCTCCGCTGGGTGCTGCGAGGCACCGGGCCAGACCTGATCCGAGAGCACTGGCCGGGCCCGGAAAGCTCGCTCGGCATGGTGCTGCGACTTGCCGGAGCGCGATGAGCGCAGCCGACGCGGTTAGTCGAGCTTGCCCGCGATTTCGTTCCAGAGCCGCATCACCGGCGTCTCCCGCTCGTAGCCGAGGATGCTGATCGTGCCCGGGTCGAGCGCGAACAGTCGCCCGCCGTCCGGCGGGAGACCGAGCCAACGTGCCGTGAGCACGCGCAGGAGGTGTCCGTGCGCGAAAACCGCGGCATCCCCCGCGACGGCGCGAAGCTCCGCGAGCACGCGGTCAGCCCGCGCAGCGACCGCGTCTGAAGCTTCGCCGCGGGGGACGCCGTCGCGCCAGAGGCTCCACGCGGGCCGTTCTTCGCGGATGTCGAGCGTCGTCCGGCCCTCGTAGTCCCCGTAGTCCCACTCCCTCAGATCGTCGCGCGTCACGGCAACATCGCCGAAGCCCGCGATCCGGCATGTCTCGAAGGCACGCTGGAGTGGGCTCGTCAGAACGAGCGCGAAGCGCCGATCCAACAGCGCGAGACCGACGGCTCGAGCTTCCCGCCGGCCCTCCTCCGTCAGGGCGACGTCGGTTCGACCGGTGTGCCTCCCGGCCCGGCTCCACTCGGTCTCCCCGTGCCTGACGAGGACGATCTCGGGCGTGATCGTCCCCTAGCCGGCCTTCTCGAGCACCCGCGCCATCTCGTCACGACTGAAGCCGCGCATCGTCGTCGTTCGGATGTTCCCCTGTGACCCGATCTTGAGGAGGAACGCGGTCGCCGCCTCGTCGTCGGGGAAGTCGGCGACGGTGACGATGTCGTAGGGCCCGACCGTCCAGTAGACCCCTGTCAGCGCTCCGCCCAGGGACGCCGCGGCGTCGTCGGCGGCTTTCGCGCGATCGAGCGTCTCCCCGAACGTCTGGATGCCCTGCTCGGTCCAGTTGATGAGGCTGATGTAGGTAGGCATGCGAACCCCTCTCTCGCGACGGAACCTGGACACGGTCGTTTCTAACGCAAGTCTCGTGTTTGCGCCACCTGTCTCCCCTACCCAATGCGCCTCCGGTGCTCTAGCGTTGGCTGCGGCGACGGAGGAGGGCGGGAATGCGCATCGAGTCTTCGGTCACGGCGATCTCGTGGATTCCGTCAGAGGCGATCGACGGGATGCCGGAGATTCCATTCGAGCTCGGCATCGGCCACTACGACGAGCCACCACCGGATCGTCTGCAGGTAGGTGATCTCGAGCGGCTGCGTGCCGCCGACCGCTTCCGCGAGGCCAATCACCTCAGCGCGTGGATCGAGGTCGAGGAGGGGAAGATCGCCGACCACGGCCATTCGGGCGGCGGCCTGGTCGGAGCGACGAGATTCAGTCTTGGACCCGTGACGCTGACCGTCCCCGGCGTAGCGTTCGACGTGCTGCGACCCGAGCCAGACGTGCGCAACGACACGGTCCGTTTCGTGCAGACGGTGGGCGGTCGCGCGGGCTTCCCGGCTCCTCGCCGAGTCAAGGGCCGGCCGTACTTCCGAGTTCACTCGGCGATCGCGTGGACAACCCTCGCGTTGACGATCCGGGCCGACGGGTCTTCCGACCACGAGCTCCTCGGAGCGAGTCCTTTCCCACGGCACTGGATCTACGACAGAGACGGAGAGCTCGTCGCGAAGTCGGGCGCAATCGACTTCAGCACGTGGTACGGGGAGGCGCACGGCGAGCACACGCCCTGGGGGAACGAGGAGTCCGACGTGTTCGTGACCGCTGCGGAGAGGGCGCTCGAACGAGAGATCTCGCGCGAGCTCCTGACGCGCGGGCTGGAGCTGGAGCGACGCTCCCTCGAGGTCGACGAGACGCTCGTCGAGCAGGGTGAGCGCGGGAACGACCTCTATCTGCTTCTCGACGGCGTGCTCGTGGCGGAGGTCGACGGGAGGGAGGTCGCCGAGATCGGGCCGGGCGCGATTCTCGGTGAGCTGGCCAGTCTCGACAGCGGCAAGCGAACGGCGACCCTGTCGGCGCGTACACCCTGTCGTGTCGTCGTCATCCCCCCGGAGGTCATCGACCGTCGGGCAAAGGAGGACCTCGCCGCCGGCAGGCGCGAGTAGAGGGCTGGGTCGTCCGTTACGAGATCGACGCGCGGCTCTCGCGACATTGCTCACTCAGATGTGTAAGGCTGGCGGAGATGGCCGCCAGCCCTCGTGGGTAAGCCACGAGGTGAGGGGGCGGTGGAACAGGAGGAACGCATGCACGGCCGCGTAGCGACATACACGTACACCGGCGACGCTCAGGAGCTCGCGCGGAAGGCGGAAGAGGAGATGCTGCCGATCTTCCAGTCTCAGCCCGGGTTCAAGGCATACGCCATCGTCGCCACTGACGAGAAGATCATCTCCTTCAGCGCCTGGGACACGGCTGAGAGTGCGGAGGCCGCAAACGCCATAGTCGCTCAGTGGGTGCAGGAGAGCATCGGCGACCAGGTCGAGCTCAAGAAGGCGCACGTCGGCGAGATCCTCGTCAGCACCGCGCTCGGGGTCAGCACGAAGGCCGGCATCACGGCCTGATTGCGAACGACCGGTTCGACGAGAGGCCCTGGGTGACCGGGGCCTCTCGCATCTAGGTCTGGCCGGTCCGGGCGAGGCGCGACACAATCCTGCCGATGAGACGCTCGTGACGGCCCCCGCAGAACATCCGGCGATCGTCGAGCTCGAGCGCGGCCGCGAGGCCTACGCGAAGAACGCGTGGACGGCCGCGTACACATCCCTCTCGCGCGCCGACGAAGAGACGAAGCTCGAAGCTGACGACATCGGGATGCTCGCGACCTCGGCCTTCATGCTCGGCCGCGACGACGAGGCCCTCGGCTTTCTCCAACGCGCCCACCATGCATACCTGGACGTCGGCGATTCGCAGCCGGCCGTGCGGTGCGCGTTCTGGGTGGGCATGATCCTCGCGACACGAGGCGAGATGGGGCCCGCGAGCGGATGGCTCGGTCGCGCGCAGCGGCTGCTCGAACGCGAGCAGGGCGAGACCGTCGAGCATGGCTACATGCGGCTGCCCGCCGCGTTCCAGTACGAAGCGTCGGGGGATTTCGACGCGGCGGCACTGGTGACGGGCGAAGCCGCGGCGATCGGCGAGCGCTTCGGGGACCGGGACCTCTTCGCGCTCGCCACACAGGAGCAAGGTCTCGTCCTCATCAAAGGTGGCCGGGTCAGGGAGGGTCTCCCTCTCCTCGATGAGGCGATGGTCGAGGTCATCGCCGGCGAGCTCTCGCCGATCGTCACCGGCATCGTCTACTGCGGCGTGATCCTGGGCTGTCAGGAGGTATTCGAGGTCCGCCGCGCCCGGGAGTGGACGGACGCCTTGACGCGATGGGCCCAACGGCAGCCGGACCTGATCGCGTTCACCGGCCGCTGTCTCCTCCACCGCGCGGAGATCATGCAGCTGCATGGGTCGTGGCCGGCCGCACTCGAGGAGGCTCGCCTCGCCGGACGCCGTTTCGAGGAGACGCGCAACCGAGCGGCGGGCGTCGCCCACTACCGCGAAGCGGAGCTCCTTCGGTTACAGGGCGAGTTCGAGGCTGCCGAGGCCGCCTACCGGGAGGCGAGCAGAGCCGGGTGGGAGCCTCAACCCGGTCTGGCCCAGCTGCGGCTCGCACAGGGCCGAGGCGGCGCGGCGGCCGCCTCGATCCGCAGGGCGAGGGCGGAGAGCAGCGATCCCCTCAAGCTCGCTGCGCTGCTCCCCGCGTACGTCGAGATCATGCTCGCGGTTGGAGAGACCGATGACGCGCGCGGCGCCTGTCGCGAGCTCGAGAAGATCGCGAAGCGCTACGAGAGCGCCATGCTCGCCGCAATG
>JBKPDR010000044.1:0-36384 GCA_046727975.1 Actinomycetota bacterium
TAGATCGATTCGACGAACTCGACGATCTCGCCGTCTTCGGAATGGGTCACGCGCTCGAAGCGAAACGCGGGAGAATGGAGCGGAACCCCGAGCGCCTCGGACTCGTCCTCGTCCGTGACCGTCGGCTCGATCGTCTGCTCGCCGCCGACGATCACGATCCCATAGCGGTCCTTCAGCAGCTCGTAGAAGGAGCGTTGCTCGAGATCACGTGCCGTGAGGCCGGGTACGTGGCTCTCCCGAACATGGAGCGTCTCGATCGCCATGCTCTCGCCGTCCGCGAGCCGCAGACGACGTGCGACGACCACGCGCTCGGAGGGCGAGACGTGCAAGAGGCGGCCCAGCCGAGCCCCTGCGGGAGTGATACGCAGCTCCAGCGTCCTGCTGGCCGGACGCATCCCTCGCCGCCGCATGTCGTCGGTGAACGAGGTCATCGTCAGCTCCTGTGCGATCTTCGGCTCGCTGACGAACGTCCCGGCGCCTCGCCTCCGCACGAGGTAGCCCTCGCGCGCGAGATCGTCGAGAGCGGCGCGCAGGGTGAGCCGGGACACTCCGAGATCGGCGCTCAGCTGACGTTCCGACGGAATCGCATCGCCCACCTGGAGCTGCTCGACGAGGTCGAGGACCAGATCGCGCGTTTCGCTCTGCTTCGTCATGGAGCGACCAATCGTATCCCACCGCGCTCGGTGGTCAATACCAACCGAGATGGTAGTTCGTCAGATTCCTGGGGTCGGTCCGCCGGCAACGGCCGCCACCTCCTCCGCGATCGGGCTCGGCCGCCCTTGGACGAGGCTCGCGCCTGTCTCTGCGTCGAAGAAGTGGAAACGCGCCGGGTCGACCGCGAGCCGCACGCGACCGCCGACTCGCGCCGCAGTGCGCGGATCGACCCTCGCGTTCAACAGCGCCTCCTCTTCGACGACGAGTGCCGCATCGCCCTCCCCCGGCACCTCGACCGACTCCGGCGCGATCCTCTGTGTCTCGGCGTGGAAGAAGACGTACGCATCCGATCCGAGCTCCTCGAGAACCGCGACGTCCACTTCGATCGTCGGCAGCTCGGGGGGCGCGAAGGCGGCGTCCTCGAAGCTCTCGGGCCGCATCCCGAGCACGATCCTGGAAAAGCCTCGTGCCGGCCGGCGCTGGGAATCGAGCTGGACCCGATACTGCCCGAAAGCGATCTCGCCGTTCTCGATCCTCGCCTCGACGAGGTTCATCGCCGGAGAGCCGATGAACCCCGCGACGAAGAGATCACGCGGCTCCTGGTAGAGCCGTTGTGGAGCATCGACCTGGAGGACCTTCCCGTCCTTCATGACGGCCACCTTCTGGCCGAGCGTCATCGCCTCTACCTGGTCGTGCGTGACGTAGACCGTCGTCACCCCGAGCTTCTGGTGCAGCTGCGCGAGCGACGCGCGCATCCCCACCCTGAGCTTCGCGTCGAGGTTCGAAAGCGGCTCGTCCATCAGGAATGCTTTGGGCTCGCGCGCGATCGCACGACCCATCGCCACCCTCTGGCGCTGGCCGCCCGAGAGCTGGGCGGGGCGCCGCTCGAGCAGATCGGTGAGGCCGAGCATCTCCGCGACCTCGTCCACGCGCCGCGCGAGCTCCGCGCGAGGCGTCCGCCGCACCTTGAGCCCGTAGCCGAGATTCTGGCGGACGCTCATGTGCGGATACAGGGCGTAGCTCTGGAACACCATCGCGACGTCTCGGTGCCGCGGAGCGAGCTCGGTGACGTCGCGCCCCCCGATGGAGACGCTCCCGCTCGTCACCTCCTCGAGGCCCGCGATCGCGCGCAAGAGCGTGGACTTGCCGCAGCCGGACGGGCCCACGAGGGCGAGGAACTCGCCGTCCTCGATCCGGAGCGTCACGTCGTCGACTGCGGCGATCCCGCCCGAGAAGATCTTTGTCACGTCCTGAAGCTCGATCTCGGCCATGTCCCTCGCTCACCTCGCCTGGGTTTGCCGGGGAAGAGCATAAACCCCGACCGGCTGTAGGCAATACCGATACCACATTCACACTGAAATTGGTATTGACCACCGGGCGTGTTCATGCCTAGACTCGGTGCACATGCTCAGCTCGTCCAGTGATCTCGACGATCGGCCGCCTTTCGAGCCTCCCGGCCTCGACGAGCTGGAGACGGAGTCGGGCGGCACGTCGTCCCTGGACTACGACCTGCGACCGACCCCCGAGCTCGTCGAGCTGATGAACGACCTCGACGAAGCCGTGCCTGCCGCCGTGCGTACTGCCGCGGGCAAGATCGCCGCGCTGATCGATGCGGTTACCGCCCGCCTCGCGCGCGGCGGGCGGCTCGTGTACGTCGGAGCAGGCTCGTCCGGCAGGATCGCCGCCGTCGACGCGTCCGAGTGCGAGTCGACGTTCTCGACAAAGGCCGGGCAGGTCGTCGCGCTCGTCGCCGGTGGCGCCTCGGCGCCGCCTCTCGAGCAGGAAGCCACTGAGGACGACCGGGAGGCCGGCGCCGCCGACGTGCGCGCACTCGATGTCGGTCCGCTCGACGTCGTCGTCGGCGTGAGCGCAAGCGGCCGGACACCGTATGTCCTCGGTGGGGTGCAGGCTGCGGCCGACGCCGGTGCACTCACCGGCTGCGTCGTCTCGGTTCCGGGCTCGGAGCTCGCGAAGCTCGCGGCGCTCGCGGTCGAGGTCGTCGTCGGCCCCGAGTTCATCGCCGGGTCGACCCGTCTGAAGGCAGGGACGGCTCAGAAGCTCGTCCTGAACACGATCTCGACGATCTCGATGATCCGCCTCGGCAAGACGTTCGGAAACCTCATGGTCGACGTCTCGCCGACGAACGAGAAGCTCGCAGCGCGCGTGCGGCGGATCGTCCAGACGGCGACAGGCGCGAGTCGTGAGCAAGCCGACGCGGCGCTCGCGGCCGCGGGCGGGAACGCCAAGGTCGCGATCGTCAGCCTGCTCACGGGCGACGACGTCGAGCACGTGCGAGAAAGGCTTGCCTCCTCGGGCGGAAACGTCCGGCTGGCCCTCGAGGAATGAGGGCCAGCGGATGAAGCTTGGCGTCGGAGCCGCACTCGTCGACGGCCGTCTCCTGCGAGGTGACGTGGAGATCGCCGACGGCCGCATTGCCGCCGTCGGACTGGCTTCGCCCAACGGGCAGGGAATCGCGGCTCCGGGCTTCGTCGATCTCCAGGTCAACGGCTTCGCCGGCGTCGACCTCCTCGACGCCGACGCCGAGGGCTATCGCCGCGTGGGCGATTCCCTGCTCGAGACGGGCGTCACGGCCTATCTCCCGACCTTCATCACGGCTCCCGAGGAACGCGTCCTCGCGGCACTGCGCGCCGTCCCGAGGAGCCCAGGAGGGCCGCGTGTCCTCGGCGCCCACTTGGAAGGCCCGTTCCTCTCCCCCCGCCGGCTCGGCATCCATCCCTCGGCTCACCGCCGGGATCCCGATGTCGCACTCCTGGAGCGGCTGCTCGACGCCGGGCCGGTCCGGCTCGTCACGCTCGCCCCCGAGCTTCCGGGAGCCGATGGTCTCGTCAACCGTCTCCTGCAGAGCGAGATCGCGATCTCCTGCGGTCACTCGGACGCAACCGCCGACGAGACGAAGGCTGCCTTCGACCTCGGCGTGCGGACGGTCACCCATCTCTTCAACGCGATGCGCCCGTTCCGCCACCGCGATCCGGGGATCGCGGGAGCGGCTCTCGCTCGAGACGACGTCATCGTCCAGGTCATCCTGGACGGCGTCCATCTCGCACCCGAGACGGCCAACGTGGTCTGGCGCGCTGCTGCCGGCCGAGTGGCGCTCGTGACGGACGCGATGGCGGGGGCCGGCCTGACCGATGGGACCCACCGGCTGGGAGGCCTCGAGATCGAAATCCGGGACGGCGTCGCGCGCGGACCGCACGGTGAGCTCGCCGGCAGCACGCTGACGATGATCGAGGCAGTGCGCAACCTGCACGCGCTCGGCGCGTCCTTCGAGGAGGCCGTCGAGGCCGCGACCGAGGTTCCGGCCCGCGTGCTCCGACTCCCCAGCGTCGGGCGGCTCGCGGTTGGCCTTCCTGCCGACGTGGTCGTCGTGACGGACGAGCTCGAGATCGAGCGCGTCCTCGTCGAGGGCATCGACCGTGTCGCTCTCTGAAGCAGCCGCAGCCGCCCCCAGCCCTTCCCCGGGCGAGCGTTTCCTGGCCGAGATCCGCGAGCAGCCCGAGGCGCTCAGCCGGCTCCTCGAGCGCGACGCGGAGTTCGCACGCATCGCTGCCGTGATCCGCGCTCGCGGTGCCACGACGGTACGCATGGTCGGGCACGGCTCGTCCGACAACGCAGCCTCGTACGGTGTCTACGCTTTCGGCCTGCTCCCGGGCTGGACGGCGCTGCGCGACTCGATCTCGCTCACCGTGTACTACGGGGCGGAGCTGGACGTCGCCGACTGCACCGTTCTCGCGCTCTCGCAGTCGGGACGAACGCGGGACGTCGTCCAGTACGTCGAGCGCGTGCGACAGCGCGGAGCTTTCACCGTTGCCGTCACGAACGACCCCGCGTCGGAGCTCGCGCACGCGGCGGACGACGTGCTCCTCCTGTCCGCGGGCGCCGAGCACGCCGTCGCAGCGACCAAGACCTACCTGAACCAGGTCGCCGCGCTCGGCCTCCTCGCAGCCCACGCAGCCGGGCGGGGAAGCGAGTTGGCCGCCGGGCTTCGCCGTGTCGTCGAGCTCCTAGGGGAGCTGATCCCGACCCTCGAGACCCGCATCCCCATCGTCGCACTCCCCTTCGCCTTCACCGGGCGCATGTTCGTCACCGGCCGGGGCGCCGAGTTCGCGACCGTGCGCGAGGTCGCCCTCAAGCTGCTCGAGACGTGCCGCGTCGGTGCAGGTCCGCTGACCGCGACCGACCTCGCGCACGGCCCGGTCGCGGCGCTCGATCCGCTCTTCCCGGTCTGGGTCATCGCCTCCGACGACGAGACGCTTCCCGCGGTGCTCGAGGCGGCGGCCCGCGCGCGCGTGGCGGGAGCCACCATCGTCGCGAGCGGGAACGCCGCGGACACGGTTCCCGACGCCGAGTACCGCCTTCCGGTGCCGCCTGCTCCGCTCTCGATTCTGGCGCCGCTGCTCTCCGTCGTGCCGGGTCAGCTCTTCGCCTGGGCGCTGGCGCGCACAAAGGGCCTCGACCCGGACGAGCCCCGCGGCCTCTCGAAGGTCACGCTCGCCCGCTAGGCCGTTTGTGCTGAGCCATGCGGTCAGACCCGTGGGGTCGGACCCATTCGATGTTCTACAGCTTCTCGGCGTACTCCTTGTACTCGTCCGGCACCCGCTCGTCCGTGCCGAAAAAGGCGTGCTTCGACATGTCGGGCGAGAAGCGGCTCGCGGGCGGCGTTCGGCCAAGGGCCTCGGCGACGGCGCGGATGTGGTGCGGTCCGGCACCACAACAGACGCCGAGGTAGTCGACTCCCAGCGCATGCGCCTTGCGTGCGAATTCCGCGAGCTCGTATCGGCTGCACACGAAGGGATCGAGAGCCGTGGGGAATGGCCGATTGCCGGGTATCACGTCGGAGCGCGGATCCTGGAGTGACTGGAACGTGGGCTGCTCGTCGGTCGTCCGATACGGAACGGGCAGCGCCGCGACGTGTGTATCGACCTCGGCCCTGATCCGCTCGAGCAGTGGAAGCATGGTGCTCGGCCCGCGAGCGCAGTTCAGGCCGACGACATCCGCGCCCGTGTTCTGGAGGCGCTTGCACGCATCCTCCGGCGTCCACCCCTCCCAGGTCTTGCCCTCCTGGTGGATCGCGAGCGTGATCACTGCCGGCATCCCTGCCGCCTTGATCACCTGGAGGCCGAGCAGTGCCTCCTCGCCCCACGTGAAGGTCTCTCCCACGACGAAGTCGGCGCCGCCTTCGACGGCCCA
Organism: Actinomycetota bacterium; assembly: GCA_046727975.1. Taxonomy (GTDB): domain Bacteria; phylum Actinomycetota; class Thermoleophilia; order Gaiellales; family Gaiellaceae; genus GMQP-bins7. Next base: position 5,863 of record JBKPDR010000044.1, read on the forward strand.
GGCGACTTGCTCCTCGAACATCTCGCGAACGACTCGTCGCGATTCGTCGTCCCCGACGAACGCGTTCGTGTTGCAGATGTCTCCCGCGAGGAGCGCTCCCGACTCGTCGGCAACCTCCTTCGCGATCGCCAGGGCCTGGCGGTTCATCTGCTCGAGCAGATGCTCCTTGTCGATCATCCGCAGCTTCTCGCGGTGCGCGTAGTAGGTGAAGGCCTCGACGACGTCGGAGCCGGCATGGACGAACTCGCGGTGGAGCTGGGCCACGAGCTCCGGGTGCTCCAGCACGACCTCGGGCACGAATGCACCCGCCTGTAGGTAACCCCGCCGCTCGAGCTCGAAGAGGTACCCCTCGGCGCAGATCACCGGGCCTTGCTCGAGCCGCTCGAGCAGCCCGAGCTTCTCCTGTACGACGTCGCTCGTCATCGGGGCCTCCTCACGTCGATTCGTCGCCTGACCGCAACTCTACGTCTCTATCCTCGAGCCGTGACCGTCGAGCTCGTCTTCACAGAACGGCGAACCGATCTGACCGAGGCGCGAGCGCGCAACTTCGAGCGCCTGCGCGAGCGACTCGAGGAGGCGGCCGGAGAACCCGTCGGAGTCGCCCACTACGAGGAGGTCGACGCCGAACGGCTGGCGCGGGCGAGCGTCGTCGTCCTCAGCGGCTCCTCGGCCCCATGGTCGACCCGGGACCCTGCGGAGCTGGACAGGCTCGGCGAGGCAGTCCGCGCATCCGGCCGGCCGGCCCTCGGCATCTGCGCGGGGATGCAGCTGCAGGCGCTCTTCGCGGGAGGAGCGATCGGGCCGAGCCGGACACCCGAGCACGGCTTCTTCCCGATCGAGATCCACGACCGGAGCGATCTTCTGCGCGGCCTGCCGGCCGACCCGGTCGTGTTCCAGGACCACACGGACGAGATCACGGTCTTGCCAGAAGGCTTCCGCGTCCTCGCCTCGAGCGACCGCTGTGCCATCCAAGCGATCGCCGACCCGGCTCGCCGCTGGTGGGGCACCCAGTTCCATCCCGAGGAGTCGAGCGCCCAGCATGCCGCAGGGGCACGAGTGCTGGAGACGTTCTTCGAGCTCGCGAACTAGCTTGCCGCCTGCTCTGGGAACATCGGCTGCTGTGGCACGGCGTCTCCCGCCGGGATCCGGTGGATGCCGAGCACCTTGTCGACGATCATGTTCTGGAAGCGGTGCACCGGCTCCTCGAAGCGGTAGCACATGCGGCCGCCGGTGTAGGCAAGGTCGGAGAGCCCCTGCTGCACGCGCTCGACGATGGCGATGTCCTCGCGGTTCACCTCGTCCCAGAACGCCAGCAGCCCGTTCAGCTCGCGCTCGAGGTCACCCGCACGGGCGATGGAGTCGGGATGCGACAGCAGATAGGTGACCTCCTCCGTCGACGCGGGGCCCACCGGCCGCGTGAGCATGACGAACGTGTGATTCGGCAGCGCGTTCACGGCGACGTTCGGAAAGAGCCAGACGAAGCGTGCACTCGAGCCGTCGTCCTCGTCGAGCGTCGAGAGCGCCGGGAGCGCGTGCCAGCCGCCGTCGTCGGTGCTCGCGGCGATAGGCGACGTGCAGAAGCCGATGTACATCCCGGTGCCCTGCCAGCGATGGTGCGCCTTGAGCGGCGACACCTTGACGAGGCCAGGATGAACCCAGGGCAGGTGGTAGTACTCCATGAAGTTCTCGCCGACGAGCTTCCAATTCGCGGCGATCTCGTACTCGACGCGGCGGACCAGGCGCTGCTCCCCGAGCCGGTAGCCGGCGAGCCGTTCCGGGAGGTCGCCGAGCTCGGCGGCCAGCGGCGGCGCGTCGCGGTCGAGGCAGACGAAGACGAGGCAGCCCCAGGAGTCGACGCGCGCCGGGTAGAGGCTGTAGTCGGCCTTGTCGAACGAGCGCACGCCCGACATGTCGAAGGCACCCTGCTGGTCCGCCGGGATACCCGACTCGGGCGTGAAGAGCGGCGTGCCGAGGCACGCGCCGTCGAGGTCGTAGGCCCACGCGTGATAGGGGCACTGGAAGAAACGCTCGACGCACCCACGCTCTTCGGAGACGAGCCGTGTCCCTCGATGGCGGCAGACGTTGTGATGCGCGCGCAGCTCGCCGGCGCGGTTCCTGCAGACGATGAGCGACCGCTCGGCGACCTCGACGACGACGTAGCTCCCGGGCGCCTCGACCTCCGCGGTGAGACACACGGGCACCCACGTGCGCCCGAAGATCGTGTCGAGCTCGAGCCCGAGGAATTCGGGCGAGGTGTAGGCGTCGGGGATGAGCGTCGATGCGAGATCGACCGGCAGGCGCGTTGCCGCGTACGTCTCCTCGCGCGTGAAGTCGGCGGGAGCGACGGGGCGCGACGGGTTTTCGTGCACGTTCACCTCTTCATTTTTGCTTGCATTCTTGCTGAGAACCGGCAAGAGTTGATCGCCTACTCGACTTCGAACGGGAGGAGCTCATGCGTTATCCCAAGGAGGAGATCGAGAACTACCGCCGCAACGCCGGTGAGCTCGAGAACGAGCTGATCGACGAGTACCGCGCCGGAACCCTGACGCGCCGGGAGCTGATCCAGCGGGGCTCCGTGCTCGGGATGTCGCTTCCGTTCCTCGGTTTGCTCGCCGGCCCGGTCGAGCGCGCGCTCGCCGCACCCATGGAGCTCGGCCAGCGTGGAGGAACGATTCGCATCGGTACTGCCTCCATCGACGCCTCACTGGAGCCGCCGCTGCTCCAGACGCTCGCCGCCATCAGCGTTACCCAGATCTCCGGCGAGCAGCTCGTCTTCGCCGACAAGAACGCCGTCCTGCGGCCGCGCCTTGCCACATCCTGGAAGCCCAGCCGCGGCGGACGCTCGTGGACGTTCCAGATCCGCCGGGGCGTCAAGTTCCACGACGGCAAGCCGATGACGGTCGACGACGTCGTCGCCACCTTCAGGCGGCTCCTCGGGCCCGACTCGCAGGCCCTATCGTCGTACAAGGGAGTCCTCGCTTCCGTACGGAAGGTCGGCAGGAACGCGGTGCGCTTCGACCTCGAAGGGCCGAACGGCCTCTTCCCGTACTTGACCGGGCAGATGACGTACCAGGCGATCATCCTGCCGAAGAGCTACAAGATGCCGACGGACCTCCAGAAGCCCGGCGAGTTCACGACCAAGATGAACGGCACGGGCCCGTTCCGCCTCAAGGAGAACCGCGGCGCCGGAGGCATCAGCTGGGTCGCCAACCCGGGCTACTGGGGCGGGCGGCCTGCACTCGACGCGGTCGAGATGCAGGTTCTCGACGACCAGGCCCGGGTGACGGGATTGCAGAGCGGGCAGATCGACCTCGCCGTGCAGGTGAGCTACGAAGGCGCGCGGCAGCTGCAGCGGGCGGGCAAGAAAGTCCTGCCCATCCGAACTGCCAACCACCGCTACCTGAACATGAACGTCACCAAGGAGCCGTTCAACGACGTCCGGGTACGCCAGGCGATTGCGCTGGCCTTGAATCGCCCGGGTCTCGCGCGTGGCCTGTGGGGCCAGTACGCGGAGGTCGGCAACGACAGCCCGATGTGGCCCGGCTACCCGTACACAGCGAAGAACGTCCCGCAGCGGAAGCAGGATCTCGAGCGGGCGCGAGCGCTCCTCCGGGCCGCGGGCAAGGAGAACCTCAAGCTCACGCTTACTTGCTATCGCGCCTTCGAGATGCCCGACTACGCGCAGCGGGTCGCGCAGGCGCTCAAGCAGATCGGGATCGACTGCGAAGTCAAGGTGTTCACGAGCGTGCAGTACTTTGACGGCAACAGCTTCGGCGCGGCTCCGCCGCTCGCACCGTGGCTCGCCACGGACTTCGGCATCGTCGACTACGGCGGCCGGCCCGTGCCGCTCACGTACCTGAGCGCGGCGCTCAGGTCGGGCGGGGTCTGGAACTCGGCTCGTTATGCGAGCAAGCGCTTCGACAGGATCCTCGCCAACTTCGTCGGTTCGCCGGATCTCGCGGGGCAGCGGAAGTACGCGCGCCAGTTGCAGCTCCAGCTGCTGAAGGACACGCCGGTGATCTACGCGTACTTCTACAACTTCATCGCGGCGACCGGCCAGAACGTGCGGGGCTACGTCCCCGGCGGGATGGCGGACATCAACCTGCGCGGCGTGACGATTCGTTAAGCATCGAAGCCGGGGCGCCGGCCGCATTGTTCCGGCGCCCCGTGCTTAGATTCGGAGCCGAGACGATGCTTCGCTACGTCGCCCACCGCCTTGCACTCGGGCTCGTCTCGCTCCTCCTCTTGAGCATGATGATCTTCGCGGCCGCACAGGTGCTGCCTGGAAACCCTGGTCGTATCGTCCTCGGGCGGGAGGCGACGCCGAATGCCATCAAGCAGTTCAACCACGCACTCGGTATCGACCGACCGCTGCCGGTCCGCTATGCCGACTGGCTGTCCGACGCGGTCCGGGGCGACTTCGGCGCCAACTACACGGACGGACGTCCGGTCACGGACGATCTCGTCCCGGCGTTGAAGCGCTCGCTCTTCCTCGCGGTCTATGCCTTCATCCTCTGCATCCCGATTAGCATCCTCGCGGGCGTGATCGCTGCGCTTCGTCGTGGCAGGCCGACCGACCGCGCGATCACGATCACCGGCCTCTCGCTCGCGGTGATCCCTGAATTCGTCCTGGGGGCGATGCTCGTAACGCTGCTCGGACCGGCCTTCCTGAACTGGTTCCCGGGGATCGCGGGAGCGCTCATCGGCGCCTCGTTCTTCACGAAGCTCGAGTCGCTGTTTCTTCCGGCTCTCGCCCTCGCATTCGTGCTGTTCGGATACATCGCGCGGATGGCGCGCGCAGGGACGATGGAGGCACTCGACGCCGACTTCACTCGTACCGCAGTGCTAAAAGGGCTCAGGCAGCGCCAGGTGCTCATGAGGCACGTGCTCCGAAACGGCCTGCTGCCGACGATCGCGGTCATCTCCACGCAGGTTGGCTATCTGTTCGGCGGCATCGTCGCGATCGAGAAACTGTTCGGCTACCCGGGGATCGGATTCCTCACCGTCCAGGCGGCGCAGATCAAGAACTTCCCGATGCTCCTCGCGTGCGTGCTGGTGATCGGCGTCATCTACTTCGTGGCAACGCTCACGGGCGACCTCCTCATCGCGGCGCTAAACCCGCGCGTCCGGCTCGCGAGGCATACGTGAGTGCCCCGCAGCTGCCGGTCGTCGTCGAAGGAGCGCCCCCGCTCTCGCCGCGGCCGCTCGACACGCCGCAGCGCGTCCGCCGCGAGACGCTTCGCCTGATCCTGCGCTCGCCGACATTCATCGTCGGCGCGATCGTGACGCTCTTCTGGGTGGCGTGCGCGTTACTCGGGCTGCAGATCGCGCCGTACCACCCGATCGACGAGTCCTTCGGGTTCAGCTACGAGTCGCCCTCGTGGGGCCATCCCTTCGGGCTCGACCGGGTCGGCAGGGACGTCCTCTCGCGGGTGATCGTCGGCGCGCGCAGCGTGCTCGAGGTCGCGCCGGCGGCAAGCCTGCTCGGTGTTGTACTCGGCTCGTTCCTCGGACTGATCATGGGCTACTTCGGAGGCTGGGTGGACAACGTGATCGGACGGGTGATCGACGCCATTCTCGCCATCCCGTTCATCGTTTTCGGCATCCTCTTGCTGACCGCGCTCTCGGGGACCGCGGAGGGCATCAGCGTGTCCTCGCTGAAGCTGATCGTCGTCGTCGGCCTCGCCTTCATGCCGATCGTCGCGCGCACGGTGCGCTCAGCGGTGCTCGTCGAGCGGGATCTGGACTACGTACAGGCGGCGAAGCTCCGCGGCGAGCGCCCACCGTACATCATGTTCGTGGAGATCCTCCCGAACGTCATGGGGCCAATCGTCGTCGAGGCCACGATTCGCCTCGGCTACGCGGTCTTCGCGGTCGCAACGCTGGCGTTCCTCGGCTATGGACCACAGCCCCCCTCTCCCGACTGGGGACTGCAGATCGCCGAGCAGTACGCTGACATTTCGCTCGCCTGGTGGGCGATCGTCTTTCCGGCGCTGGCGATCGCGTCTCTCGTCGTCGCCATCAACCTGATCGCGGATACCGTGCAGCACGCGCTGGATCAATGACCACCGCTCGCCTTCAGCTCGCGGTCGCGGGGGAAACCATGTTTCCCCCGCGAGCCCCCTTCTTCTCGAGAACGTGGGGAACCTCCCGGTTCCCCACACCCCTCCACGCTCATAGGCCGGAAGCCGGCCTATGAGCTCCGCACCGTGGCTCGAACCCGCGGCCGCAGCGCTTGCGCTCCGCGACCTCGAGATCGTCTACCGCGTGCGGGGACGCGATCGGGAGGTCGTGCGCAGTGTGACGCTCGAGATCGAAAGGCAGGGAAGCTACGGGCTCGTAGGCGAGTCGGGCTGCGGCAAGACGACCATTGCGCTCTCCCTCGTTCGGTACCTGCCCCGCAACGGTCGCGTCACCGGAGGCTCCGTCCACGTGGCCGGGCGAGATGTACTCAAGCTGCGGGGTGAAGCTCTTCGCCGCTACCGGCTCGACGAGGTCTCGATGGTCTACCAGAGTCCCGGAACCGCGCTGAATCCCTCGCTGCGGGTCGGCCGGCAGATCGCCGAGGTCTTCGCGCTTCGGGGCGCGGGCCGCCAGGAAGCTCGTGAGCGTTCGCTCGCCGTGCTACGCGAAGTGCACATCGCGGATCCGGAGTCCGTCCTTCGGCGCTACCCGCACGAGCTCTCGGGCGGGATGCAGCAGCGGGTCGTCATCGCCATGGCGCTCGCCACGAACCCGAGTCTATTGATCCTCGACGAGCCGACCACGGGTCTCGACGCGACGGTGGAAGCGGAGGTGCTCGATCTGATCGGCGAGCTCCAGGAGCATTTCTCGACCGCGGTGCTCTTCATCAGCCACAACCTCGGGGTCATCCGGAAGACGTGCGAGCGGATCGGCGTGCTGTACGCGGGCGAGCTCGTCGAGGAAGGGCCGACCGAGGAGATCCTGTCGAACCCCCGACATCCGTACACAGTCGGGCTCCTGCGCTGCCTCCCACGGGGCGGCCTCCGCAAGGACCGCGGCACGCTCGACACGATTCCGGGGTTCCTCCCGCCGATCGGCGCACACCTGCCTGCCTGCGTATATGTGCACCGCTGCGCGCTCGCGCAGGAGATCTGCCGGGAAGAGAAGCCGCCGGATCACAGGGTCGGTGCGTCTCACACGAGTCGCTGTCACTTTCACGAGCTCGCCCAGCAACTCCCGCGGGCGACCCCTCCTACGCCCACGATCGCGGCCGGCATCGACCGTCTCGCGACACCGCTGCTGCGCGTCGATGACCTCGCGAAGACCTTCCATCAGGAGGGCCACGACATCAAGGCACTTGCAGGCGTCTCGGCGGCGCTCTGGCCGGGCGAGACGCTCGGGCTCGTCGGCGAGTCCGGGAGCGGTAAGACGACTTTTGCGCGCACGCTGCTGGGGGTCGTCGAGCCGACCGCCGGCACCGTCGAGATCGACGGGCGGCGAATGCCGCCTCGACTCGGGCAACGATCGGCGGCCGACGTCGCCGCCCTCCAGATCGTCTTTCAGAACCCGGACTCGGCGTTGAACCGCCGGCACACGGTCCGGCGGATGCTGAAGCGCACCCTCGCGAAGCTCGCGGGTATCGGGGGCGGAGCAGCCGACCGTCGCGCGGAGGAGCTCGTCGATGCCGTGCGGCTGCCCGAGCGCGCGCTCTCGTCGCGGCCGACGGGGCTTTCGGGCGGCCAGAAACAGCGCGTCGCGATCGCGCGGGCGTTCGCCGGCGACCCGCGTCTCGTCGTCTGTGACGAGCCGACCTCGGCACTCGACGTCTCCGTCCAGGCTGCGATCCTGAACCTCCTCGTCGACCTTCAGAGCTCGAACCGCACGAGCTACGTGTTCATCAGCCACGACCTCGGCGTCGTGCGCTACCTCTCCGACCGGATCGCGGTCCTCTATCTCGGGCGGCTGATGGAGCTCGGGCCGGCCGAGACCGTGTTCGATCCACCCCATCACCCCTATACCGAGGCGCTGCTGTCGGCAGTGCCGACGATCGAGGGCGAGCAACGCGAGCGGATCGACCTCGAGGGCGAGATCCCGTCGGCCGCGAATCCACCTTCCGGCTGCGTCTTCCACACGCGCTGCCCGCGCAAGCTCGGCGAGATCTGCGAGATCGAGGAGCCGCCGCTCGCGGAGGTGGAGCCGGAGCATTTCCTGCGCTGCCACATCTCGCTCGAGGAGCTGCGGGAGCTCCAGCGAACCCACCCCAAGGAGCGAGCGCTGGTGCAGTGAGCGAGCCGTCGGTGGTTGTCGTCGGCGGAGGCGTGGTCGGACTGTCGTGTGCATGGGAGCTGCGCCGTGCGGGCGCCGACGTCACCGTGCTCGAGCGCGGCGAGCTCGGCGGCGGCGCCTCGGGCGGGAACACGGGCTGGGTCGTGCCGAGCATGGCCTCGCCGCTGCCCGCGCCGGGCATGCTGCGTGAGGGCCTGCGGCAGCTCGCGACCCGCGGCAATGCCTTCGTCCTCCGCCCGTCCCCGGACCCGTCGTTCGTCCGCTGGCTGTGGGAGTTCCGGCGCAGCTGCACTCCTACCCGCTTCGACGCCGGCGTCCGCGCCTTGCTCGCGCTGAACCGCCGAACGCTCGAGCTCTTCGACGGCTACTGGGAGGAGCTTCGGTTCGAGATGCACGCCACCGGGCTCGTGATCGCGGCGCGCAGCGTGGCGGGGCTGCACCACTTCCGATCCCTCTTCCGGCGCATGCGCGAGCTCGGCTACGAGGGAAGCGAGCCCGACGAGTTCGACGGCGAGGCGCTCGCGCAGCTCGAGCCGGCGCTCGACCGACGGGCGGTCGTCGCGGGCCTGCACGCCCGGATCGACCGGTACGTCCGTCCCGAGACGCTGGTCGCCGCCCTGGCCGAACGCCTGCGCTCCGAGAACGTCCGCGTGGTCGAGCGCTGCGAGCTCACGCACATACGGCGACGCGGGCAGGGATGGGCGCTCGAGACGGCGACCGGCGAGCTCGGGGCGGACCGGGTGGTCGTCGCCGCCGGCCTGCAGACGGATCGGCTCCTTCGCGACCTTCCGAGGCGCCTGCGCATGCAGCCGGCGCGCGGCTACAGCGTCACGGTCGTCGGGACGGGCACGCCGCCGCGGCACGCCCTCTACCTCGCCGAGGCGCGAATCGGGCTCAGCCCCTACGAGCGCGGCGCCGTTCGCATCGCCGGCGTCTTCGAGCTCGGAGCCTCTCGCGCGGAAGCTCCTCCCGGGACGGGCGAGAAGCTGCTCGCGGCGGCTCGCCCTTACCTAGCGGGGTGGCGCCCGGACACGAACGGGCCTCTGGCGACGTGGGCGGGCCTACGGCCGGCGACGCCCGACGGGCTGCCGCTGATCGGCGAGCTTCCAGACCGCCCTGGGGTCTTCGTCGCCGCCGGGCACGGGATGCTCGGCGTCACCCTCGCGCCCGCGACCGCGGCGCTCCTCGCTCCCCTCGTTCTGCACGGCCTGCGCGCTCCCGAGCTCGAGCCGTTCGATCCCGCCCGGAGGCTGTGAGTGGCAGGGGCGCTCGACGCGGTCATTGTCGGGGCCGGAATCGGCGGGCTCGCGGCGGCCTGGGACCTCCGCGATCGCGACGTCCGCGTCCTCGAGGCGGAGCAACGCCTCGGCGGACGGGTTCGCTCGGAGCCGCGCGGCCCGTACTGGCTGAATCTCGGCGCGCACGTGTTCAGCGGGCCCGGCTCCGCCACCTGGCGCCTCGCCGACGAGGTCGGCGTCGAGCTCGCTCGCGTCCCGGGACAGCTCGTCGCCGTGGAGCTCAACGGCCGCATCGTCGCCGGCGGGCGGCCCGAGCTCTATCCCTTCCGCCTGCCCCTTCGGCTGCGCGAGCGCCTCGCACTGATGCGGGCCGGTGTCCGCCTTCGTCGAGCGGTCGCGGGCTACGAGCGCGCGGCTCGCGTGCGACCGGGCGAGACGCCCGCGGAGACCCGCGCGCGGGTGCTCGCATACGGAGACGACCGCACGTTTGCGGACTGGCTGGGGCCGCAGCCGGGCGACGCGGCAGCACTCTTCCGGGCCACCGTGACGAGGTCGACTGCGGAGCTCGAGGAGATCTCGTTCGGTCACGGCGCCGGCTATTTCTCGCTCGTCTGGAACGCCGACAAGGGCCTCTCCCACAACGTGCTCGGCGGCCCCGGCCGGCTGATCGAAGGCCTGGCGTCCGGCCTGCCGGGCCGGGTTACGACGGGCGCGGAGGTGTACGAGGTATCGAGCGGGGACGATGTCCTATGCGTCCGCTACCGCGAGCGAGGCGAGGAGAGTGACGTCCTCGCGCGCCACGTCGTGCTCGCGACGAAGGCGTTCGACGCCGCTCGCATCGCCAAGGATCTCCCCGCCGAGACGCGGCAGTCGCTGGAGGCGATCCCGTACGGCCCCACCGTCGTGATGGGGATCATGACCGGCGAGCGGGGCCCCATGCCGTGGGACGGCATCTACGCGCTCGCCACCCCGAAGCGCGCGTTCAGCATGCTGTTCAACGTCGTGAACGTGGTGCGCCCGCGCAGCGAGGTGCGTGAGCCCGGCGGCAGCCTGATGGTCTACCGAAGCGGCCACGCGGCGCTCGAGCTCTTCGAGCGCTCGGACGAGGACATCGAGCGTTCCTTCCTCGAGGATCTCGTCGCGCTCTATCCCCAGGCGCGTGGCGTCGTGACCGAGACGGTGCTCGTGCGCATGCCGCGGATGCTTCCCTACGTCGCTCCGGGACGAGCCGCTCTGCAACCGGCCCTCGAGCAGCCGCTCGGACGGCTCCACCTCGTCGGCGACTACCTCGGCGGGGTCTACACGGAAACCGCGATCTCGAGCGGCCAGGCGGCTGCCGCGTCCATCCGGGAATCACTGGGGACCGCGCCCCGATGAGTCTCGAGGACCTGGACGGCAGGATCGGCGAGGGCTGGAGCGGCGAGGCGCCGAACGGCGCCCACGTGAACGTCGTCCTCGCCCGCCGCGGAAGCCCGACCGCCGCCGCTGCGGTCGGCATGCTCGCCCACCCAGCGCCGGGACATACCCCGGTTCTCGTCTGCGTCGGCGCGACCCAGCAGGAGTACGAGCCCGTCTGGCCGCCGACGTTGATGATGAACAAGGCGACGACCCTGCACGAGCGCCACCAGACGATCACGTGGGGAGCCGCACAGCTCGGGATCGGGCAAGGGGTGCTCGATGCGGTGGCCGACGATGTGATCGAGGCGACGGGGGACCTGCTCGTCCTGGTCGCCGTGTGGATCGACGCGTCGGCGGAAGACGAGACGGCCGTGCGGCTCGCGAGCCGCGCCGCGACGCGGAAGGCGCTCGGCGTCTGCGTCGAAGGGAGAGACCCCGAGGCGGCTGCAGCGCTCCTCGAGCGGCGCGACTCACTTCGCAATCCGTTCTACGGCGGCCGATAGTGCGCATCGCCCGGGTCGAGACGCGCCAGTTTCGGTTTCCGCTCGACCCCCCGCTTTCACCCGCCTGGGATCCCGTGCCGCGAGATCATCAGGACGCGACGCTCGTGATCGTCAGCTCGGACGAGGGTATCGCCGGGTATGCGAGCGGCGATGCGTTACCCGATCGGGACGTCCTCGAACGCCTCGTCGTCGGGGTCGATCCGTTCCGCACCGAGGTCGTCCGCGCCGTCTGCGAGACGGTGGACCTCCACGGCGGTCGCCCCTGGACGCTCGAGGTCGCGGTGTGGGACCTCGTCGGGAAGGCGGTCGCGGTGCCGCTCTGGCGCCTCCTCGGTGGTCGCCAGCAGCGCCTCCTCGCCTACGCCTCGAGCGCCGAGCTCGTGGCGCCCGAGGAGAGGGCGCGACGCTGCGCCGCGCTCCGCGATGCGGGCGTGAAGGCGGCGAAGATCCGCCTGCACTCGGGCGACTGGCGCCTCGACCTCTCTGTCCTCGAGGCCGTCCGGGAAGCGGTCGGGCCGGCCTTCGAGATCATGGTCGACGCGAACCAGGGCTGGCGTATGCCGGGCGACCTCACGCCGCGCTGGGACGTTCCCACCGCCCTGGCGTTCGCCCGGGAGCTGGAGCGAATCGGCGCCTACTGGCTCGAGGAACCCCTTCGGACCGACGATCTCGAGGGCTACGCGGCGCTCCGACGACGCACCGACCTTCGTCTCGCCGCCGGCGAGATGGTCCGGTCCACGGCGGAGGCCCGCGACCTCGTCCTCCGAGGAGGGGTCGACGTGGTCCAGACCGACGTCGTGCTCGCGGGCGGGATCGGCGGCTGCCGCCGCATCGCCGCCCTTGCCGACCTCGCCGGCCGTAGCTGGAGCCCGCACACCTGGTCGAACGGCTATGGGCTCCTCGCGAACCTGCACGCCGCCCTCGCGTTCTCCACGTGTCCCTACCTCGAGGTGCCCTACGATCCGCCGGCGTGGAGCCCGGAGCGGCGGGACTGGCTGCTCCCCGCGGCGATCGAGATCGCCCCGGACGGCACGATCGCACCACCCTCCGGTCCGGGGCTGGGCGTCGAGCCGGACCTCGACGCGCTCGAGCGGTACCGCGTCGGCTGATCAGAATCGCGGGAGCGGACCTGCGGTGTAGAACTCGTACTCGCCCTCACGCGCATACCGCTCGACGCCGCGGCGGAGAGCCGCCTCGTCGAGCTCGACCCCGAGCCCGGGCCCGGACGGAACGTCGACGACACCACGCTCGGGCGAGAACGGACCGCCGGCGATCACGTCGTCCGTTGTCCACCGCAGAAGCGACTGGCTCGGTGCATCGAGGTATGCGGTAGCGGAGGCGACGTGGATGTACGCGGCCGTCGTGATCCCCAGATCTCCGCTGTAGAACCAGAAGCGGACGCCTGCGGATTCGCAGGCAGCGATGAACCGGCGGGTCCCGGCGATACCCCCGCAGAACCCGAGCCCGATCACGAGAGCGTCCGGCACGCCGAGGCGCGCGGCGAGCTCCACGTCTGGGGTATGCGCGGAGAACGGGATCTCCGTCGCACGCCGCAGCTCCGCCATCTCCGCGAACGACCCGACCGGCTCCTCGATGCTCGCGATGTCGAACGGCTCGAGGAGTACGAGCGCGCGTCGCGCAGTGTCGAGATGCCAGCCCATGTTGGCGTCGAGGCGCAGCTCACGCTCGGGACCGATCGCCGCTCGCACCTCGCGCGCCAGCGTCACGTCCTGCTCGACCGGGTGCACGGCCACTTTGCCCTCGAACACCGGGGAGTCGTGCTCCTCGACCATCCTCGCGCAGTACGCGGCGACGTCTTTCGGCCTCTCTTCTCGCCCGGGCCGATACGCGAAGTACTCCGTGAACTGCACGTGGGTTCGACGAGCGCCGCCGAGCAACTCGTAGAGCGCAACGCCCCCCTCCCGGGCAGCGAGATCCCAGAGCGCGATCTCGACGCCGGCGAGCGGGTTGCGGACGAGCACCTTCGCATCGCTGCGGTGCTCGGGCGGTGGAGGCTCGACGCGCCCGAGCTCGCCGAGCACGTCGCCTGAGTCCCTTCCGACGAGCCTCTGCCCGAGGTCGTCGAGGAGCGCCGTGGCGTCGAACGGAGACGCGCTCTCTCCGAGGCCGACGACTCCGTCCACGGTCGTCACGCGCACGACGGTGCGGCTGATGCCCGGGACGACCCCGGACGCCATGAGGTACGTCGCCTCGAGCGGGACGTTCACCGGCCAGGCTTCGAGGCGGGCGATGCGGCCCATGACCCGATCCTGCACGATCGCGAGCAAGCGTTCAGAATCGGTTGGTGATCGACCGCGCTCGCCTCCGGAACCTGTCGGCCTCCGGCCGTCTCCTGTCTCCCGAGGAGTGCGCGGCCCTCGCTCGGTCAGCCGCCGATCTCGTCGACCTCGCCGAGCACGATCGACAAGGCGAAGGCTCGTACGAGCTCCTCTGGCGGACGGAGCACTCGGAGGGCTGGCTCAACATGTGGTGGGAGCCTCGCGACACGGGTTTCCACGACCACAGCGACTCCTGCGTCGGCGTCTACGTGCTGGAGGGCCGCGTCCGCAACGAGGCGCTCGTCGTCAACGGGCCACGCCGGGTCACGGAATACGGAACCGGCGAATCGTTCTCGTTCCCCGGCACCGGCATCCATCGCATGGAGCACGACCGGGGGACGGTGACGATCCACGTGTACTCACCGCCGATCCGGGAGATCGGGCACTATGACGTCGTCGACGGTGAGCTGCGCCGGCAGCCTGGGGCAGCGGACGAGGGCTCGCCGCCGAGCCCCGCCCTCTCCGCCGTTCTCGGCGACCTCTAAGCGGACGACGAAAGCTCGTCGGCGTACGTGATCGAGACTCGCCGCACCGCACCGCCGTCGTCCGGCTCGTAGTGGCCCATCCGCCACAGTGCGGGTGAATACACGTGGATCGAAGTTGCCGGTGGACCGCCCGCGTGGCGGAGCCCGTGGATGTACGCGGAGTCGAACTGGAGCAGGGATCCCGGGTGGTGCTCCCGGGTCTTCTCGCGGATCCAGCCGTCTTCGTCGCGATGGAAGTAATCCTCGTACAGGTGTCCGTCGACCACGTAGACGGCGCCGGACGACTGGTCGTGGTCGTGGTAGCCCGTGTCCTGGGCGTTGAGCCAGCAGATGAGCCAGACGTCGAGATGGGGATCGCGGTAGAGCTGGTGGAAGTAGCGCGTATTCGGGTCGTGGTAGACCAAGTGCTCCCAGAACCTCGACTCCCGGGCGATCTCTATCGCGAGGCTTGCAAGGCGCTCCTGGTCGAGGTCCGTGTCGGGCGGCAGCCGCTCGTGAAGCCAGGGGGCGAACTCGTTCATACGGTCAGGAGGCGGGCCGTGTTGTCGCGACAGAGAGCGTGTGCAACAGCTTCGCCGAAGCCCCGGACGGCGTCCAGGGTCGGCCCTGAGTCGATGACCGGCGTGTCGCTGCCGTACACGAGCTGGCCGACGCCAAACGTCGCAAGGCAGAGCTCGAGAGCCCGGCGCCCATAGGACGCGGTGTCGAAGAACACGTTCTGATGGAGGGTGTCGCGCACGTCCACGCCGCGCGAGGCGAGGCGTTCGAGCTGGAACGGCCCGCCTCCGGCGAGGATCGCGAAGACGATCCGCAGCGTCGGCCAGCGGTCCGCGCCCGAGGCGAGCCAGCGTGCATATGCGGCCTGCATCTGAGCCGTGTAGTCGACGACCTCGGACCACCACGTCGGGCCGGGGCCGTGGTTCCCGGGACCCGGATGGACGAAGAGGAGCGCTTCGCGGCGATCGAGCTCGTCCAGCGTGGACGCGAGGCGCTCCAGATCGGCGAGCCGCCGGGCGTCGATGCACAGCCCCGCGAAACCGTCGAGCGGCTCGCTCGCGGCCAGGGGGACAATGCGTCCGCCCACGGCCGCCGACACCTCGCGGATGCCCTCCTCGTAGGCGGCGACGAGCTCGGCGCCCTCGTCGGCAGGAAGCCCGCCGATCCCGAGCGCCGGGGAGAGCGACACGACCGCAACGTCGATCTCGTCGCGGTCGAGGAGCGTCAGGCGCCTGTCGGGATCGTATGCGGCGAGATCGATCTCGACGGCGGGCTCGTGGGCGAGCTCCAGCACGGATCCGCGGAGACGAGGCACGCTCGTGCGGCGGCCGAGAGCGGCGACGAAGGGCTCCGGCCAGAGGTGTTGGTGAATATCGACGACCGGCGCCATCAGCTCATTCTCCACTTCGTCACACCGATCTGCACGCTCGGCCTGCGTAGACTCGTTCGTCACCTTGCTCGTCGGCACCGACTGGCTGGAGGACAATCTCGACGACCCGGCACTCGTGATCGTCGACCTCCGCTGGCGCGAGGACGGCTCGGGCAGAGCTCGCTACGAGCAGGGCCACATCCCAGGCGCATTCTTCGTGGACTGGGCGAGCGACATCGTCGACCGGCACGCGTCGCTTCCGTTCATGCTGGCGCCGGCGAGCTCGTTCGCGGACACCATGGAGCGCTGCGGCATCGGCGACGACTCGCTCGTCGTCGCGTACGCAGACGATCGCGGATCGGGCCCGCACAGGCTCTGGTGGGCGGCGTGCGTCTACGGGCACGACAACGTGAAAGTGCTGGACGGTGGACTGGAGAAGTGGGTGGCCGAAGGCAGGCCGCTCTCCACGAGGCACCCCGATGTCCGCCCGGCTGTCTGGTCGCCGCAATCGCAGCTCGAGCTCGTAGCCACCGCGAACGACGTCATCGCGGCACGCCTCGATCCCTCGGCGGTCGTGCTCGACTCGCGCCCGCCGGAGCAGTTTCGCGGCGAGGCCGTCTGGTTCGAGACCGGGCCCGTCCCGGCGGACGAGCACGGAATCGCGCACACACCGCGCGGTGACCTGCGGGCGGGCCGCATTCCCTGGGCGGCAAACGTCCCGTCCGCGTGGCTCTATCGCCCGGACTACACCATGAAGAGCCCGGGGGAGCTGCGGGTGCTGGCGGAGCCTCTCGGCGTCAGTCCCACGTCGAAGGTCATCACCTACTGCGGTGTGGGGATCTCCGCCTCCGCTCTCCTCTTCGCGTTGACCAGTGCCGGCGTCGTGCAGGGTGCGCTCTACGACGGTTCCTGGGACGACTGGGGGCGCGATCCGAGCTTGCCGATCGAGCGCGGCTAACAGCTGCGCTACGACAGGGCAGCGGCGCGGCTCGCGTAGCCCGGGCTCGCCACCCCCGGGAAGCTTCGGCGACGTCAGCAGGCCGAGGCGCCGACCGACGGAAGCTCGAGCACGTCGCGAAAGAACGCTCGGATCGACTCGGCGTCAGTCCCGTAGGCGATCGCGTGGACGCCGGTGATCGGTGCGCTCAGAGCTCCTTCGCGAACTCGACGTTCTCCGCCTTCAGGCTTTCGTCGGTGCCGAAGTACGCGTGCTTCGACATGTCGGGCGAGTAGCGGCTTGCAGGAGGCGTCCTGCCGAGCGCCTCCGCCAGGCTGCGGATGTGGTGTGGCCCGGCGCCGCAGCAGAGCCCGAGGTAGCGGATCCCGAGGCCGTAGGCTTCCCTCGCGAAGTCCGCGATCTCGTAGCGGTTGCACATCATCGGGTCGAGCGCGGTCGGGAACGCCTGACCCTCCCAGCGCGGGTCCGGGAGCGACTGGAAGGTCGGCGACTCCTCGTGCGTCCGGTACGGCACCGGCAGCCCGGCGACATGGCACGAGACGGCCTCGCGGATCGAGCGGAGCGCATCGAACATCGTGGCGGGACCTCGGCTGCAGTTGAGCCCGACGACGTCCGCTCCGGCAGCTTCGAAGCGCAGGCACACCTCGGCGGGCGTCAGTCCGTCGCGCGTCAGCGGGGACCGGTGAAGGGTGAATGTGATCACGGCCGGCAGGCCTGCCTCCTTGATCACCTCGAGCGCGATCAGCGCCTCGGCAGCATGCGAGAACGTCTCCGCGATGACGAAGTCCACGCCGGCGTCGGCCGCCCACGCGACCTGCTCTTCGAACATCCCGCGAACGATTCGCTGCGACTCGTCGTCCTCGTCGAACACGTTCGTGTTGCAGATGTCCCCCGCCAAGAGCGCATCCGTCTCACGTGCGACGTCCTTCGCGATCGCGAGCGCCTGCCGGTTCAGGTCCTCGAGCAGGGCCTCCTTGCCGACGATGCGCATCTTCTCGCGGTGCGCGTAGTACGTGAACGCCTCGACAACGTCGGAGCCCGCATGCACGAAGTCGCGGTGGAGCTGCGCCACCACCTCCGGATGCTCGAGCACGACCTCCGGCACGAACGGCCCTGCCTGCACGTAGCCCCGCCGCTCGAGCTCGAAGAGGTAGCCCTCCGCACAGACGACCGCCCCTTGCCCGAGGCGTTCGAGGAGACCTTCGCTCATGTCCCCATCATGTCAGTCCTGCGCGGACGAGCTCGCGCACCGACTCCAGATCCGGCGAAATCGTCTTTCCCTCCCCGACGAACGGCACGCGCTCGCGGACGAGATCGAAGACGCGCTGCGTTCCCTCGCCCAGCCGCGGCGGCCTGCGGAGCTCGACCGCCTGCGCGGCCACGACCAGCTCGATCGCGACGATGCCTTCGCCGAGCGCGACCATCTCGGCGAGCCGCCGTGCAGCCAACGGCGCCATCGTCACCCGGTCCTCGATGCCCTCGGCCTGCGTCGTGCTCGCGAGCTCGAAGGAGACCGGCTGCGCGAGCAGCCGTGCCTCCGCGGTGAGCGCATGACCCGCGTTCCCGAGCTCCGCGAGCCCGTCCTCGTGCAGGCCATCGCGGGCTACGAGCCCGTCCGTGAGACCGGAGAACGGAGCCTGAAGGAGCTTCATCAAGCGCTCGTTGGCAGCCGTAAGCGCCGGAGCAAGGGCGATCCGGAGGAAGTCGAGCCCGGTCGCCAGCGTGACGACGTCGAGGTTGGAGACCGAGATCAGGCGCTGCTCGGACACGACGACGAGCGGGTTCGAGCTCGAGGCGTTGAGCTCGACCGAGAGCTGCCGGCGGACGAAGTCGAGCACGTCGCGGGCCCCGCCGAGCACCTGAGGCAGCCCGCGGAAGCTCAGCGGGTCCTGGAGATTTCGCGCGGCTCCGGGCTCCCACAGCGAGCTGCCCTGGAGCAGCTCCGTGAGGCGCTCGAGCGATGTCCGCAGGCCCGGGTACGGACGCGTCCGGGCGACCTCCGGGTGAATGATCGAGAGGTTCGCGCCGAACGCCTCGAGATCGAGCGCGGCAGCCTGATGCAGAGCATCGAGCAGGCGCTCCGCATCCGCGATCGCAAGCGCGGCGAAGCCGGTCGAGAATGCATTGTTGTTGACGAGCCAGAGCGATTCGCCTGCGGCGAGCGGGAACCCGTCGAAGAGGCTCGCTGCGAGGTCTGCGTTGGGAGCGAGGTCGCTCTGGCCGACCGAGCCGAGCAGGCGCACGCGAGGCGATTCGCCGTCGTTGAGGGCGGCGAGAAGCCGCTGGGCGACCTCCGAGCGGACGCCCGTCGTTCCGGCGGCGAATCCGTTCGCCATCCGGAGCAGGGCCGCGCGCACCACGTCCTCGGGCGCTTCCGCGCCTTGCCCGACGCGATGGCTCCGAAGCATGCGCCGGTTGAACTCGGCGATCTCTTCCGGAGCCACCGTCACCCGCTTGCGCGAGGCCACGCCCGTCGTGACGCCGTAGACAGCATCTCCGCGCTCAACGGCGTCCTCCAGCACGGCCCGCGATCTGCGCATCCGGTCGACCGCCTCCGGTGCGAGCTCGACGCTCTCTCGCCCACGCGCGATACGCACAACCTCTTCCAGCGTGAGGTCGTCGCCCGTGAGGACGACTGTCATCCCCAGACCTCCGCCGCGGTCTCCGCGATCGTCTGCAGCTTCGCTCGCTGGTCCTCGGGGCTGAGTGCGTTGCCGAGGATCGAGGTCGCGAAGCCGCACTGGGGCGAGAGCGCAAGCCGCTCGAGCGGGAAGAACGCGCTCGCCTCCTCGATCCTGCGCGCGAGCTCGTCGACGGTCTCCCGGCGGCCGGTCTTGGTCGTGACGAGCCCGAGCACGACCAGCTTCTCCTCGGGGACCGCCCGCAGCGGCTCGAACGTGCCGGACCGCTCGTCGTCGTATTCGAGCAGGAGACGGTGCGCTCTGACACGGGGGAAGAGCTGCTCGGCGAGCCAGTCGTAGCCGCCTTCGACGAGCCAGCGGCTCGCCTGGTTCCCGCGACACAGATGGAAGCCGAACGTGACGTCCGGGTGGTCACCGATGACCGCGTTGTCGAGCTCGACGCCGAGCTCGATCCACCGTTCGGCCGGCCACCCTCGGCTCGCGTAGAAGTCGCGGTACGCAGGGTCGATGAGCATCGGGTAGTGAGGCGCGTCGAGCTGGATGTAGGTCGCCCCCAGCCGCACGAGCTCGTCGACCTCCTCGCGCAGGATCTCCGCGACGGCGCCGAGGAAGTCCTCGAGCGTCGAATAGGCGGCGGTCGAGCGCTCCGGGTCCCAGAAGCTCGAGAAGAGGCTCGGGCTCGGGAGCGTCACCTTGAGCATGCGCTCGGTCCGGCCGCGCGCGTACGTGAACTCCTCCGCCGACAGGAAGCGCTTACGGCGGAGCTTGTCCCGAACTGCGAGCGGAGGACGCTCGACGGCCAGGTCCCCGACCTCCTCTCCGTGCCATTCGCCCCACAGGAAGGCGTCGAGGTCCCATTTGCCGAAGCCGTCGACGGCCTCGGTCATCTGGCTCTGGAAGGACAGCCGCCGCATCTCGCCGTCGGTCAGGACGTCGAGGCCGGCTTCCTCCTGCAGGCGCAACGCCGCGTCGACCGCGGCGTCTTCCACTCGCTTGAACTCGGGCGGGCCCAGCTCGCCGCGCTCGCGCCGCTCGCGCGCCTCGAGCAGCTCGGGCGGCCGGAGCAGGCTGCCCACGACGTCGGTGCGCGCCTCGATCATGACGAGAACCTAGCGCGGCCGACCTAGATCTCCACCTCGACCTGCAGCTCGGCTAGGCGGGAGCGCAGCCGATCGGCGCCGGCGATGCTGCCTTTGCGCTCGTACAGTCGCAGCGCGTTCTGAGCCGCCGTCGCGGACTCCTTGGGGCGACGCGCAAGTGAGAGCACCTCCGCGAGGTCGGCGAGGGCGAGCGCCTGCGCCTCGAAGTAGTCGGTCTCCCCCGCGATCGCCACAGCTTCGCGCCCGAGCCGCTGGGCCTCCTCAAGCTCGCCACGGCGGGCGCAGAGCTTCGCTCGAACCCGACGCCACCCGGCTTGGGCGTCGACATCTTCAGGCACCGTGAGCCGTTCGACGCGCCAACGTTCCGTGAGAGCGAACGCCTCGTCGTCGCGGCTCTGCTCGATGAGCGCGTCGACGAGGAGCGGAACCACACTCGAGAGGAAGCCGAGCTCGCCTGCACGTTCGAGGCCTTCGCATGCGGGCCGCAGCTCCCGCTCGGCGGCGGTGGCGTCGCCGGCAAGAAGCTCGATGGCGCCCGCATCGGGCCCGATGTGCGAGACGATCAGAGCTTCGAGGCCCCGGTCCTCCGCCACTGTCCTGGCATGCGATGCCAGGTCTCGCGCGACGTCGAAACGTCCGCGATGCGCCTCGAGCATCGCCCTGGTCTCAGTCAACTCGACCTCCAGCCTCCGATTTCCCACCATGCGCGAGCTGATCTCCTCCGACCGCGCCAGTGCCTCGTCGATCGGCATCGGGCCACGGTGCATGGTCGCAAGGACGTACTGGAGGCTCTCCGCTTCCTCGGCTCTGTCGCCGGCGCGACGCGCGTGCTCGGCGGCTTGTTCGAAGACCGGGGTCGCCGCTGCGGCGTGTCCGGCCCAGAACCGAAGCTTGCCCTCGAGGGTGAGCGCACGCGCCAGCCCTCCGAGGTCCCCCAGCTCCTGGAAGATGGAAGTCGCAGCGTCGATCTCGCGTAGGACGTCCTCTCTCCCGACGCCCGTCTGTGCCGGTCGATGGAACCGGAGGTCCGCAAGCGCGACTCCCGCGTCGGCCGCGACTGCTCGCTCGCCGGAGGCCCGTGCACGCTCGACTGCCTCCGAGAGGACGGCGTCCGCTCGGTCCATCTGCGCCGCCTCCCTCAGCGCTCGGCCCAGGGATGGCAGCAACCGGAGCCGTGAGGAGTCGTCGGGAGAGAGAAGAACAGAAGCACGTTCGAGGAGAGTCGCGGCCGGCGAGTCGCCGCGAGCGAACGCCCGCAACCCTGACGCGCCGAGCCGCTCGGCGGCACGTTCGGCGAGCATGCGGCCGCGCTCACCTGAGGGCCCCAGCTCGACGAGACAGCGGTGCGCTTCCTCCAGGTGATATCCGACGATCTCGTCGAACTCTTCACCTCGACCGTCGAGCCACCCCGCGACGCGCTCGTGAAGGTCGGCACGGCGCGCCTTCGAGATGCGCTGGTACGCGGCGTCGCGAATCAGCATGTGCCGGAACCTGAACGTGTCGGCGATCGCCTCGTGCGGGCGAATGAGGTCCTTGCGCACGAGCGAGAAGAGGAGCGACCCCGAGGGCCGGGACCCGCCGGCCGCGAGCTTGGCGAGCGCCTCCCACTCGAACTCGAGCCCCACGACGGACGCCCGCTCGAGAACATCCCGCTCGTCGTCGGAGAGACCATCGAGGCGCGCGGCGAGAAGCGCCTGGATCGTCGATGGAACCCTGTCCGCGTCGCCTCCCTCCGCGAAGGTGGCCACGAGCTGCTCGACGAAGAGCGGGTTTCCTTCCGCGATCTCCGCGATCCGAGCGCGGGTGTCCTCGTCGAGCTGCGACTCGGCGAGCAACGCCTCGATCAGGGCGGCGCTCTCGTCCTCGCGTAACGGCTCGAGCGTCAGCAGAGAGGCATTTGTACGCCCTCCTCCCCAGGTCGGGCGATCGTCGAGCAGCTCGGGTCGAGCCAGACACATGACGAGGAGCTGCGCGTCGCGCGTCCAGTCGGCGAGATGCTCGACGAGGTCGAGAAGGGTCGGCTCCGCCCAGTGGATGTCCTCGAGTACGAGCGCGAGCGGGCGTTCCCGTGCCCTCCGCTCTACGGCCTTGCGCACGGCCCAGAAGATCTCTTCGGCTCCGCCCGCTGCGATTGCTTCGTCGAGCTCTTCCTCGGCCGCCGCGGCCGTGAAGATCTCACGAAGAGGCCAGTACGTGATGCCCTCGCCGTACGGAAGGCACCGGCCGGACAGCACGAGCGCGTCGTCGTGCAAGCTCGTCGCAACCTCGCGCGCGAGGCGCGACTTGCCGATTCCGGGTGGGCCGAGCACGGTGACGAGCTGACAGCGACGGTCTGCGACGGCTAGGTCGAAGACGCCGCGAACCCGGTCCAGCTCGGCGCGCCGGCCGACGAGCGGAGCGTCGAAGCGCCGCTCGAACGGCTCCGCACCCTCGAGAACCTGGAGGAGTCGATGCGCGGTCAGCCGCTCGGCCTTGCCCTTGAACGTGAGCGGTGCGACCGCTTCGGTCTCGACAGCGTCGCGGGTCAGTCGAAGCGTCTCCTCGCCGACCAGGATCTGCCCCGGTTCGGCGGTCTGCTGTAGACGGGCAGCGACATTGACGGCGTCGCCGGTCGCGAGGCGCTCTTCCGTGCCGACCACGACCTCGCCCGTGTTCACCCCCACGCGCACCTGGAGTGAAACGCCGTAGTCGCGCTCGAGCTCCACGTTGAGAGCCGCGAGCGACGAGTGCAGCTCGGACGCCGCACGCACCGCCCGCAGCGCGTCGTCCTCGTGCACCGTGGGTACCCCGAAGACGGCCATCACCGCGTCCCCGATGAACTTCTCGACGGTCCCCCCGTGCCGCTCCAGGCACTCCTTCGCAAGCTCGAAGTAGCGCGCCATTACCCGCCGCAGCGACTCCGGATCGAGCGTCTCGCCGAGCGCAGTGGAGCCGGCCACGTCGGCGAACACGACGGTGACTGTCTTCCGCACCTCGCGCCCGGCCACACCCGGAAGCCCGGCTCCGCACGAGGAACAGAAGCGGGCACCCTCGGCATTTTCCCAACCGCAGCTCGGGCATGTGGGCATGTCGCCCAAGCCTACGTCGGAGGTCGTGTGCCCTCTAGCCCCGGCCCAGCCCGACCGGCGTAGGCTCGCGCGTCTGCGCCGCGACCTTGTCCAGGATCGCCTCGAGCAGCCGTCCCGAGGAGAGAACGTGTTCGCGCGCGAGCACGCGCGCACCTTCGGGGCTCTGGGCCGTGATCGCCTCCCGGATCGCGCGGTGCTGACGGTCGTTCTTCACGTAGAGCTCGTCGAGATCTGCGCCCGTCGCCCAGACAGGCTTCACGAGGAAGGTCCGCCGCGCCGCCTTTGCCATCCGCTCGATCAACGGAACCTCCGCCACTGCGTAGATCACGTCGTGGAAGGCGTGATTCGCGTGGAGCCACTCGCGCGCGAACTCCAGATCCTGCCGGCCGGCGTGGCTCATCTCGACGAGCGCGCGCGTGGCACGGCTGAAGCGCCGCTCGGCCAGCTCGAGCTCGGCGAGGTGCTCGGCGCCCATCTTCGGAGTCGCGATCTCGGTGGCGAGGCTTTCGAGCTCGGCACGGACGAGGAAAGCCTCGCGAAGCTCGTCGCGGGCGAGCATCCGCACGCGCACGCCGCGGTTCGGCTCGAACGTGACGAGCCCGAGCGCGGCGAGCCGCCTGAGCGCTTCTCGAACCGGGGTGCGGCTGACCTGGAACTGCTCCGAGAGGTGCTCCTGCCGCAGGACGCTCCCGGGTGGAATCTCGCCCGAGACGATCGCCTCCTCGAGCGCCAGCGCGAGGTCGTCCGCCTTCGTCCCCACGTGGTCCGTCATCTACTCGAGCTCCAGAAGCCGATCGTAGGCGGGCAAGGTGAGGAACTCCGGGAAGTCCTCCGCGAGCGCGACCTGCTCGAACAGCGCACGGGCTTCTGCCACCACCGGGTCGTCGGGCAGCTCGCCGACGACGTCCTCGATCGTCGTCCGCACGTCCGCGGCTTCGACGCGACCGTGCCGCACCCACTGCCAGATCTGTGAACGGGAGATCTCCGCCGTCGCCGCGTCCTCCATGAGGTTGTCGATCGCGGCCGCCCCGGCCCCGGAGAGCCACGAAGCGAGGTAG
This sequence comes from Actinomycetota bacterium, assembly GCA_046727975.1. Classification (GTDB taxonomy): domain Bacteria; phylum Actinomycetota; class Thermoleophilia; order Gaiellales; family Gaiellaceae; genus GMQP-bins7. The sequence continues at coordinate 30,268 of JBKPDR010000044.1, forward strand.
CGGACGCCGACCGAGACGTTCGTCCGAACACCGTCCTCGGTGACGTCGCCGGGGGTCGCCGCCACGTTGAGGAGGTCCGCTCCCCCGACGCTGACGTCATCCCGCAGCCGGTCGAGCTGGTTCGGCTTGTCCCCGAGCACGTCGTCGAAGACGTCCTTCGCGGCCGGCACGAGATCCGGGTGCGCGACCCACGTCCCGTCGAACCCGTCCCCGGACTCGCGGAGCTTGTCGTCGCGCACGCGCTCGAGGGCGCGCTCATTCGCCTCCGGGTCACGCCGGCTCGGGATGAACGCGGCCATGCCGCCGATCGCGTGCGCGCCGCGCGAGTGACACGTCCGCACGAGGAGCTCCGTGTACGCGCGCATGAAGGGGACCGTCATCGTCACCTGCGCGCGGTCGGGGAGCACGAAGTCCTCGCGGTCGCGGAACTTCTTGATGACGGAGAAGATGTAGTCCCACCGGCCCGCGTTGAGCCCTCCCGAATGCTCCCGCAGCTCGTAGAGGATCTCCTCCATCTCGAACGCGGCAAGGATGGTCTCGATGAGGACCGTCGCCTTGATCGTCCCGCGCGGAATCCCGAGGCGGTCCTGCACGTACACGAAGACGTCGTTCCAGAGCCGCGCCTCGACATGGCTCTCGAGCTTCGGGAGGTAGAAGTACGGCCCGGTTCCGCGCGCCAGCAGCTGCTCCGCGTTCCTCTGCAGGTACACGCCAAAGTCGAAAAGGCTTGCGGACACAGGGCGGCCGTTCACCTGCACGCGGTGCTCTGGGAGATGCCAGCCGCGCGGGCGCACGAGAAGCACGGCGACCTGGTCCTGTAGGCGATAGCTCTTGTCCGGCGTCTCGACCGAGATCGTCCGCTCGATCGCGTCGGTGAGGTTCTGCTGGCCCCCGACCACGTTGAGCCACGTCGGAGAGTTCGCGTCCTCGAAGTCGGCCATGTAGATCCGCGCGCCGGAGTTGAAGGCGTTGATCACCATCTTCCGGTCGCCCGCCGGCCCGGTGATCTCGACGCGCCGGTCCTGGAGATCGGCCGGGGCGGGCGCAACGCGCCAGTCGCCCTTGCGAACGGCGCGCGTCGCGGCCAAGAAGCCCGGGAGCTCGCCCTCCGACAGCCTCTGCTGTCGCTCGGCGCGGAGGCGGAGCAGCTCCTCTCTCCGATCTCCGAACTCGCGCTGGAGCGCGGCGACGAGCTCGAGCGCCTCGGGCGTGAGGATCCCGGCCTCGTCCGGGGCGAGAAGCGTGACGCCCGACGTCGCGGCCGGCGTCGTCATCCGACCCACGCCGGCCGGAACTGTGCCTCCTCGGTCGAGCCCTTGAGCGCGAGGGTCGAGCTCTCCCCGCCCGAGATCGCCTCGAGGACCGCGTCGAAGTACCCGGCGCCCACCTCGCGCTGGTGCCTCGTCGCCGAGTAGCCGAGCTCCTCGAGGGCGAACTCCTGATCCTGCATCTTGACGTATGCGCTCATCCCGTCCTGCGCGTAGCCGTGCGCGAGCTCGAACATCGAGGCGCAGACGGCGTGGAAGCCTGCAAGCGTCACGAACTGGAATCTGTACCCCATCTCGGCGAGCTCGCGCTGGAACGACGCGACCGCCCTGTCGTCCAGGTGCCGCTTCCAATTGAAGGACGGCGAGCAGTTGTACGCGAGGAGCTTGCCCGGGTAGCGCGCGTGAATCGCCTCGGCGAAGGCCGCCGCCTCCTCGAGGTCGGGCGTCGAGGTCTCGAACCAGAGAAGGTCGGCATACGGCGCGTAGGCGAGCGAGCGTGCAATCGGGGCCTCGATCCCGGCCCGCACACGGAAGAAGCCCTCGGCGGTCCGCTCCCCCGTGAGGAACTCCCGGTCGCGCTCGTCCACGTCACTCGTGAGCAGGGTGGCCGAGAGCGCGTCCGTGCGGGCGATCAGGATCGTCGGCACGTCGAGCACGTCTGTCGCGAGCCGCGCCGAGACGAGAGTGCGAACGAAGTGCCCCGTTGGGACGAGCACCTTCCCGCCGAGGTGGCCGCACTTCTTCTCGGACGAGAGCTGGTCCTCGAAGTGCACGCCCGCGGCTCCGGCCTCGATGAGTGCCTTCATCAGCTCGAACGCGTTGAGCGGGCCTCCGAACCCCGCCTCTGCATCGGCGACGATCGGTGCAAGCCAGTAGGTGCCGTTCTTCCCCTCGGCAGAATCGATCTGGTCCGCTCGAAGGAGTGCGCTGTTCAGACGTCTCACGAGAGCCGGCGCGCTGTTGGCCGGATACAGGCTCTGATCGGGGTACGTCTGCGCGGCGAGATTCCCGTCCGCCGCGACCTGCCATCCCGAGACGTAGATGGCGTTCAGGCCGGCTCTCACCATCTGCACCGCCTGTGCGCCCGTGATCGCACCGAGCGCAGGAAGATACGACTCGGAGTGGAGGAGCTTCCACAGCCTCTCCGCGCCGAGGCGAGCGAGCGTGTGCTCCACGTGGAAGCGCCCGCGCAGCCGCTCGACATCGGCTCTCGTGTAGGGACGTTGGCTGTCCTGCCACCGGTCCTCGGCTACGCGGCCGTCACGAACCATCTCGATCCTCCCTCTCGAGTCAGTACAGATTGTGTCCACTTTTCACCAGTTTCGGATCCTAAACATATTTTTCGATGAACCGCAATGGCATCAGTATGCGAGATCAATTCACATCATGGATCCAAGAACCCCTCAATTGGATCCAAAATCGTCGTCGGGCCCGCTGGTACGATCGCCGCGCAATGGTGCTCGTCGCCTTTCTCGTCGGCTTGGCAGCCTCCGTCATCGGAGGGGCAGTCGCTGTCACCCGTGGGCTCGCTCTCTGGCGGCAGACCAAGCGCACGGGCGGGGCCTTGGCCCGCGAGCTGTCCTCGTTCGACGAGAGGGCTGCCCGCACCGAGCGCCACCTCGCCGAATGGGAGCGCGCGAGCGCCGAGCTCGATCTCGCCCTCGAGCGGCTTCGTGTCTCGAGAGCGCGACTGAGCGTCCTCCAGGATGCGGTCGAGCATGCGCAGGGGCGCGTCCGCTGGCTCCGCGTCTTCCTTCCGACGCGGTGATTCGGGTCGCCTCGGTCGATCTCGGGACGAACTCGACACGCCTTCTCGTCGCCGACGTCGCCGGCGCGCAACTCGACGAGGTCGTGCGACGCTTGACCATCACGCGTCTCGGCGAGGGGGTCGACCGGCGTAGGCGGTTGCTCCCCCTCCCGATCGCGCGCGTGCGCAACTGCCTCTCCGAGTACCGGCGGGAGCTCGAAGCGCTGGGCGCAACTCGAACGCTCGCGATCGCAACGAGTGCCGTTCGGGACGCGGAGAACGGGGATGCGTTCCTGGGCGAGGTCGAGTGGAGCTACGGCTTCACGACGCTGCTGCTCTCCGGGCCGGAGGAGGCGACGATGATGTACGACGGCGTCACCGCTGGCCGGTCGAGAATCGAGGACACGCTGATCGTCGACATCGGCGGCGGCTCGACGGAGCTTGTGCTCGCCACGAACCGCAGACCGGCGGAGTCCACGAGCCTGGACGTGGGGTGCGTGCGCGTCACGGAGCGCTTCCTCGGCTCGGACCCGCCGACGAAGGCGGAGCTCGCAGGAGCGGCCGCGTACGTCCGCTCGCTCCTCCCCTCGCTCGACGCACGCCACGCCATCGGCGTGGCCGGAACCGTGACGACGCTCGCGACGCTCGACTTGGCGCTCCCGGTTTACGACCCCGAGCGAACGCACGGGCACCGGATCGCGCGCGAGTCGGTCGAGCGCGAGCTCGAGCGACTGGCGGCGATGACGCTAGACGAGCGGACTCGCGTTCCTGGCATCGAGCCGGGACGCGCGTCGGTCATCGTCGCCGGGCTCGTCGTCCTGCGGGAGACCATGGACGCGTACGGGCTGGACGAGATCGAGGTGAGCGAGCGCGACATCCTGCACGGCGCCGCCCTCGCCGCAGCGCGGCTGCCGGAGCCCGAGGAAGGCCCGGCGCCTCCCGGCGCCTACGCGTGTTGCTAGGGGCCGGGGCACCTACGCGCGTCTGTAGGGCGAAGCCGTTACCTGAATCATGCGGCGGGCGGGAGCGCCCCATCACCGTCGTCTTCGGCGGCCGGCTCCTCATCCTCCGCGAGCCGCCGCCGGATGGCGCTGCGCGAGAGCACCCCGACGAGACGCCCTTCCTCGTCGACGACGGGAACGCGCTCCGCATCCTCGGCCTCGAGGAAGCGGAAAGCATCGTCCAGCGGGACATCTGCACGGATCGTGTAGTGCGGACGCTCGGCGATCGACCCGAGCGACGTACGCTGCGGGTCACGGCCCGGAGCGATGACCTCGCGAACGAGAGTCTTCCGCGTGACGACGCCGACGAGGCGGTCGCCGTCCGTCACGTAGACGGCTCTTACCTCGGGTCGCTGGAGCAGGCCGCCGGCCTCCTGAGCCGTCGCCGTGACGGGCAGGCGGCGCGGGTCGGCGACCATCCCGTCCCGTACGAGCGTCATACGCCGTTCTCCGGCCTATGACGGTGGAAGGGGTGTGGGGGAACCGGGAGGTTCCCCCACGTTCTCGAAGAAGAAGGGGGCACGCGGACCTCTCGCAGGACCGCGATTCGCTCTCGCGAATCGCGGTCGCGGAAAGGCGTGGGGAAACAGGGTCTCCCCCGCGATCGCGAGCCGGAGGCGAGCGATGTCATGGAAAGATGCCCCTCGCCTCCAGCGCCCCGGAGACCTCGCGAATGCCCGAGACGAGTGCCGCGGTGCGCAGCGAGATCCCCTGCCGCTCGGACAGGTCCCAGACGCGGTCGAAGGCGTCGGACAGCTTCTCTGCGAGCTTCGCCCGGATCTCGTCCCGGGTCCAGAAGAGTCGGCCGAGGTCCTGCACCCACTCGAAATAGGAGACGGTGACACCGCCCGCGTTCGTCAGCACGTCGGGCAGGATCGGGATTCCACGCTCGCCGAGGATTCCGTCCGCTTCGAGAGTCGTTGGGCCATTGGCGCCCTCGGCGATCATGCGAGCGCGAACTCGTGCCGCGTTCTCGGCCGTGATCTGGTCCTCGCGTGCAGCCAGCACGAGAACGTCGCACTCGAGCTCGAGGAGCTCGTCATTCGTGATCCGGCTTCCTGCGTCGGCGCCTTCGAGCGAGCCGTTTTCACGCGCGTAGTCCTGGAGCGCAGGGACGTCGAGCCCCTCCACGGCGTGCAGAGCCCCCGAGACGTCGGAGACGGCGAGGACGGTGGCGCCTCGATCGTGGAGCTCACGGGCAGCGATGCCGCCGACGTTTCCGAAGCCCTGCACGACGTACCGCTGCTCGTCGAGACGCAGCCCGAGGCGGTCGCAGGCACGTGAGATCACCATCACCACACCGGCGCCGGTCGCTTCCTGCCGGAACACCGAGCCCCCGATCGAGATCGGCTTCCCGGTCACGATCTCGGGAACCGCGTACCCGAGCTGCATCGAGTAGGTGTCCATCATCCAGGCCATCGTCTGCTCGTTCGTGGCCATGTCCGGAGCCGGGATGTCTTCCTGTGGGCCGATGATAGGAAGCAGCTCCGAGGTGAAGCGGCGGGTGAGACCCTCGAGCTCCCGTAGCGAGAGCGCCCTCGGGTCGCAGCGCACGCCGCCCTTGGCTCCCCCGTAGGGCAGCCGCAGCAGGGCGCACTTCCACGTCATCCACATCGCGAGTGCTGCGCACTCGCCGAGCGTCACCTCGTGGTCGTAGCGGATACCGCCCTTCGTGGGCCCGAGGATGCTCGAGTGCTGGACGCGGTAGCCGGGGAAGACGACGCGCCGGCCGTCGTCCATGCGAACGGGGACACTGACGATGATCGCGCGCTCCGGATAACGGAGGCGCTCAGCGATCTCGTCCGGGATGTTCGCGAGCGACACGGCCTGCTCGAACTGCGCGACCGCCATGCGGTAGAGGGGCGTGTCCCACTCGAGGGGGGCTTGGGCAAGCGCTTCCGGAGTGCTCGCCACGGCGCGCGGAGTGTACCCGGGTGGACCGGCCGGCCCCTGGGGGCTCAGGTGCCGGGGGCGGGACTCGAACCCGCACGCCCCCTTTGGGGACACCCGCTTTTAAGGCGGGCGCGTCTCACCCGTTCCGCCACCCCGGCAGATCGAGTGTAGTGCGGGTTCGCGTCATTGACCGGGCTGCAGCAGGTCG
>JBKPDR010000045.1:0-11908 GCA_046727975.1 Actinomycetota bacterium
GACGGCCGGGTCGCCGGAGAAGTCACCCCGCACTTTGACTCGCACGCGGCTCAGCGTGATCCCTTCCGCGCTGGCCTCCCGAAAGAGATCGTTGGAGATACAGCCGGCAACTGCGAGGTAAAGCAGCTGTCCTCCGTTGAACCCGAGGCCACCGCCGCCACCTTCAACGGGACGATCGAAGATCAGGGTGAAAGGCCCTGCACTTCCGATAGATGTCGGCTGCCCGTCAACGTTGCGCGTTTCGACCTCGAACATGTCACCTCCTCGACACGGGCAGCCTAGAACACGCAAGCCTCCCGCTCGGGCAGCTGGCCTCATGTTTGGGGCCCTACGAGAGCCGGAGGGTGTCCGCATTGACCGAGAGCCGGTTTGCGCAACGCTCGGTTCTGCCCATCGAAAAAAGCCCTGCAACGCGATGTTCCATCGTCCGGCTCCAACGATCGTGCACGGGTGGCAGTACAGGTTCAGCACTCGTTTATCACCAGATTGACAAGACGCCTACCATCATGGCGCCTGAAGCTTCCGCTCCTCACGATCCCAGTGGCCGAAGATGTCAGTCGTCACCTTGAGCGAGGAGTGGCCAAGGTGGTTCGATTGGCGCCTCGCACAGGAGGCACGTGCGTTGCTTCCTGATCCGGATGACACTCTCGACCGGATCTTTCGCCGGCGTGGTATCGCAGAGAGCGCCGAGGCGGCGGTCGCGCTGTGCAGGATTCTCGAGCTTTCGGTTCTCGAACCGTCGAGACCGCAACGTCGCTTCCGGCTCGTTGGAGCAATGGCAAGTTGGAGCATCGTCTTGATGCTCGTTGCCGATACGCAGCTCTACGCCGCGCTGTCTTAGATGGCGGGCACGCGGCCGATAGTCCCCAGACGAACGACGTCGCAGTTCGAGCGTTCCCGCAAAGCGAACCTTTCGTACCTGAACGCCAACTGATCTAGGACGGTAGATCGCCCCGGCGGGGGATAGCAGGGCGACAACCCCAGACAGACGATTGGCGTGGCAACGCTAGGGATCTGCCCGGCGAGAAGCGACTCGACGCAGACGGAGAGGGGACAAAGTGTCGGCGATCGATGACAAGTACAACCAGCTAAGGGCCACCGGTCTTGACCTTGGGGCTCCGCTCAGCCCCGAGGAACCTTCCGAGGCCGGTGGACGCGTCCGCAAGTACGAACGAGGGCACATCTACTGGTGCAGTGCCACGGGGGCGCATGAGGTGCACGGTGGGATCCTCGACCTGTATCTCGCGCACGGGGGGCCAGGTGCGAATCCGAATACAGGCGGACGCGACCTTGGGTATCCGGCGGGCGATGAGGAGCTCATTTCGGGCACGTCCATTCCGTGTAGTCGCTTCGAGTGGGGTGCGATCTACTGGACGCCTGGAACGGGCGGCTGCGTCTTGTATGGATCCCTTGGGGGACAGTTCGCGCGCGACCCGAGCGTCGGCTTGCCCGTCACCGGCAACCTTGCGGTTGCTGGCGGACAGGCAGCGTACTTTCAGCGGGGAGTCATGTTTTCGGCGGGAGGGGCACCCGGCGTGGACCGGGTCCTCATTGGGAAGTTCACCCCTCCTCCGATGGGATGCCCGCTTGTCATCGATCCCACGAGCGCTCAGGAGTGGCGACTCTCCTTCGTCGAGTGGCGTGACATGAAACGGGCGTACTACGACGCACTCACGGCATGGCGGCCAACGGTTTTCGTCGATCTGCTGCAAGACCGGCTGTCGCTTGCGGCGGTTGATGGGCAGCACACGAAAGTTCCGCTCGCGCCCATGCAGGTCTCCGAGTTTCAGTCGACCCAGTTCTATGTGCTCCTGCGCGCCGCGTTCGATGTCGCTCCGGGGAGTTCGCAGGCACTCAAGGAACGAACGCTCTACGACCTCTGCTTGAACCTGCCGAACGAGGCGTCGTATCCGCTCTCGCAACACTGCATCTACGCGAAGTCGGACTGGGAGCGGTTCGGTCTCCTCCACGCGACAGATCTCCATATCAGTGCCCGAAACGACGGTTATCGCGCCGCTCTCGCGTCACGCGGTTTGGCGGATGCCGCAGAGAACTACTCGAACTTTCAGGACAACGCCCGCGACTTCATCCGCTACGCGAACAAGCTGCATTCACTCGGACTCGCCGACGCAGTTGTCGCGACTGGGGATCTCGTGGACTATGTCGCCGAGGATCCCGAAGCGCCCAAGGTCGACAACTTCATCCGCGTCCGGCGCCTGCTTCTCGGCCAACCATTCGAGGTTGGAGCGCCGACGGGGGAGGAGCTTCGACTCCCCGTCTTCGTCACTCGCGGCAATCACGACTTCCGGCTGCATCCGTATGACCTACGCGCCAACATCGACCTGCCGGACATCCCTTTTGTCGGATCCTGGGACCGGGGCCATAACGAACACAGCTCGCACAACCTGACCGAGAGCGAGGCGCTCGCCCTGCAAGGTGGGAAGACCCCCGTCTACGGCGTCTCCAATGCCGAAGAGGGCGTGCGGGCGCTGCGCATCGACGAGTTCGACAACGCCTACTACAACTTCAAGTCCGAGTTCTCGCCCAGCGGAAGCTACGTCGTCAAACTCGGAAGGCACCGTCTGGTCCTGCTCGACACGAAGTACGACGCGGGCCTTCCTCCCGAAATCGGGCTCCTTGAGCTCGCTCAGCTAGGCGCCAAGAAACAGCTCGGCGTCTTTGAAAACGTCGACTACCACCCTGCCACCCAGAAGCTTCTCAACGGTATTGGGCCTGACTCGGTGGGATTCTCGCCCGAAGAGCTGAGCATGTTCCAGAACGCGGTCGTCGAGGCGGGAGCCGACGGGCTGGTGATTGTCGCCATTCACACCCCGCCGTTCCAGCCCCATGGCGGCGAGTACCCGTACTACCATCGAGAGACGATTCACCCCACCGCCGATCCGGCGCTGACCGAGGCCTACGTGCAGCGCACCGGGATCGCGGGAACGACTTGGCCGCGAACGGGTACCGCCCACTTCAAAGAGGGCGACCTCCTCGACGGGATGGATGCCGGATTCCTCCACACGGGCGCGCAGCGGTTCATCGAGATCTGCGCTGGGGTCAACCTGCCACGTCCGGTCGACCTCGTGCTCTATGGCCACCACCACGCCCGCGTCGAACATCGCGTTCGGTTTAACCCGACGACCGCGCAGATCGAGTACTTCAACGACTTCTACACCGAGAACCCGGCGAACTACTACGCAACGACGAATCTCATCGCCCACCCCGAGATTCCGATCGGCGGAAAGATCGCAATAAGGATCGTGGAGGGAGCACCGGTGAATGCCGTGCCGACGGTCGTTCGACGTCATGGATCAGGCGATACGGCCCCACCGACCGTAGGAGGCAGGATTCAGCTCCCTCCCTACGCAGACCCACTCAACGCGTCGGAGAACGCCAGGGAGTGGTGGAGCCGGCATCGCCCTCTCTTCGCCCAGACGGCAGCGCTCGGTCCGATCGATGAGCGCCAGCGCTTCGGTGTGTTTTGGCGAGTCGCCGGTGGTGGGACGTTCGACGTCAAGCGCCCAACGTTCGAAGGCGATCCGCCGGGGGACATCGTTCCGTCAGGCGGGTCTCTCGAGGCAGTGGCGGGGCCTCACCGCGACGCGTCCTTCGTCGGCTTCAGGCTCGTCCAGATCGCCGATGGTGTGATCTCGAAGATGCGATACATCACACTGAGCGAACTCCGACAGGCTGACTTCAAGTTGCCGTGGGAGCCAGAGGGGCGACGAATCCGCGACGAGATCTTCGAAGACGTGCTTGGGCCGGTCGTGTCCGGCTAGCACCGGACTCATACCCAGTACGACGGGCGCAAGCCTGTTGACCGCGGCCTGGGACTCCAAAAGGGGTGGTGGGGTTGCGAACCTCGGGCCAGGGCTGGAGCCGGTCACACTTGTGGCCAGCCGTCGGTGCGACCGAGCCCTTCCGAGCCTGTACCGCGCCCCATGCGAGCCTCTAGTTTCCGCTTGGCCAAGCCGTTTGCAGCTCGAATGAGCCATGGCGGGACCTCCGTTGGGCTCGCTCATCACGACCGCGGGCCTCCCTCTCACCGGCGTGGGACTCCGAAGGGCCGACGGAGTCGGGCTTCCTATCGGCCCGAGACCGGAATAGGGCCTCGAGCTCCACGGTTGTCGTGTGAAAGGAATCGGCGGGAAGGAGGAGTGGATGAGGATCGGGATCATCGGATCCGGGCACATCGGCGGCACGCTCGCAAGACGTTTCGTCGACGCCGGCCACGAGGTGGCGGTCAGCAACTCGCGTGGCCCGGAGACACTGGCGGCCCTCGTCGCAGAACTCGGTCCGCGAGCGCAGGCGATGACTGCTTCGGAGGCCGAACGGTTCGGCGATCTCGTCGTCGTATCGGTGCCCTTCGGTCGCTACCGCGAGCTGCCGACCGAGGCCGTCGCCGGCAAGGTCGTGATCGACACGAACAACTACTACCCGCGGCGAGACGGTCACTTCGAAGAGCTCGACAGCGACCGCACCACCTCGAGCGAGCTGTTGCAAGAACACCTCGCGGGCGCTCGTGTGGTCAAGGCGTTCAACGCGATCCTCTGGAGCCGCCTGCGCGACGACGGCCATCCCGTCGGCGACCGCAAGCGGGTCGGCATACCGATCTCGGGCGACGACGAGCAGGCGAAACGAACGGTGGCGGAGCTGATCGACGAGATCGGCTTTGACCCGGTCGACGCCGGCACGCTCGCGGATGGCGGACGCAAGCATCAACCGGGAAGCGCGGCGTACACCGACGGCCTGCAAACCAGGGAGTTGCGCGTCCGCCTTGGCGCCGGAGCGGATTGATTGACGTCGGACGGGGCTGCGGCGACAAAACCCGCGATGTCCCGAAGGCTTAGCGACGCCGCTCGACTGCTACCGGGGAAGCTTGGCCGCGATGACGTTGGCGGATCTGATCTCAGGCGGCTCGGCGAAGAGCTCGGGCGCTTGCGCAGTCAGCGCCTCCGCGACTCGGCCGTGAGCTGCGCCTGCCGGCCAGAATCGTGCGGGAGGGCATCGAAGATGGCGAACTCCGACGTTCCCAGCCGGATCGCAAACCGCCGCTCGTGTCCGGTTCCCCTTCGACGAGCCGCAACCCCTCCTCGAGAAAGCGTGCCACGTTCCTCTCTTTGGCGGGCGCCGCCTTCAGCGGAACGAGCAGGCCTACCGTCACCCGTCGACTGGTGAATACTGGAACCGCGATTCGCGCGCCCGACCGCCCCTTGGCCGGAGCCCGGAGCAGCGGCCGCGGCGGGCGATCCTCGACCTCGGCGCGGCGGAGTAGGATCGCCATCGAATGAGGCCAGATGACGAAATCTGGGGCGCCTCCAAGCGGGACGCGAACTTAACGGGAGACGGAGAGATGGAGACACTGACGCAGATGAAGTGCGTCGCGTGCCGGAGGGACGCACCGACCGTGACGGATGCAGAGATCGCCGAATTTCATCCCCAAGTCTCTGACTGGGACATCGTGGTGCTCGATGGAATCAAACGCCTGCGACGCGTCTTTTCCTTCGACGATTTTGCGCAGGCGCTGGACTTCACGAACAAGGTAGGCGAGCTTGCGGAGGAAGAGGGTCATCACCCTACGTTGCTGACCGAATGGGGCAGGACGACGGTCACATGGTGGACGCACAAGATCAGAGGCCTGCATCGCAACGATTTCGTCATGGCGGCGAAGACAGATGTGCTGAATCAGCCATGACCGATCAGCGTGCCTTCGAAACGGGGTACTCGATCTGTCCCAATGTGACGAGATCTCGCCGGCTCCCTCCGGCGCTCTTAGACGAGCGAGTTGGCCGGGGCAGGCAGTTTGGGACGAGGGGCAGAGGCTGCGTCTCGAGCGCGCAATCGCGGAAGCGCCGGCGGCGGTTGGCCTCGCTCGAGAACGCCTCGGACGGCCAGAGGAGCGACGCCGGGGAGTTTCCGCGATGAGTTGAGCCGTGGGCGCAGTCTCTGCTCGCGACGGCGACGAAGACGAAGCGACGCTACTCGCGCTCGCCCTCTGGAGAGGAGAGGCAATGCCAAGCACCGGACAGCAGAACCTCGAAACGGTCATGATCGACTTCTTCGGGAGTCTCCGGCGCGGCGACTTCGAGGCCGCGTCGACGCTGCTCGATCCCGCCGTCACCTGGCAGGGGCTGCGCAAAGAATGGACTTGCCACGGTCGCGAGGAGGTGATCGACGCCTTCCGCTGGGGATTAAACGAGCGCCGCGACATCGACGCGCTCGAGTTCATCCGTGGCGGCGATCGGGTCGTCCTGGGAGCACGCGGCCCGAGCATTAGCGAGGTCGGGAACGAGCCGCTCGAAGGCCAGATCTTCAACGTCTTCACCCTCCGCGACGGCCGGATCGTGGGGATCGAGGACTTCCGGCGCCGGACCGAGGCGCTCTCCGCTGCCGGCATCGACGCCGATCCCGGCTGGCGCTGACGTGACGAGTGACACGATGACTATCGATACAGGAGATCCACTCACTGTCGCCGTGGTCGAGGCGGTCCACACCGGCGCCGTGTTGGCACTGAAAAGGCTGCTGCGCGAGAATCCGGGACTGGCGACGGCGAGGCTCGGCGACGACGACCCGGACGGGATGTCACGCGCGCTGCTGCACGTGGCGACTGGCCGGGACATTCCCAACGGCGCGGCGACCGTCGCCGTGCTGGTCGAGGCAGGAGCCGACGTCAACGCGCGCTTCCGCGGCCCGCACGCCGAGACGCCTCTGCACTGGGCGGCGAGCAGCAACGACGTCGACGTGCTCGATGCGCTGCTCGACGCCGGCGCCGACATCGATGCGGAGGGCGGGGCGATCGGCGGCGGCACGCCCCTCGCGGACGCCCGGGCGTTCGGGCAGTGGGACGCGGCGCGTCGGCTGGTCGAGCGCGGCGCGCAGACGACGATCCAGGATGTGGCGACGCTCGGGCTGATGGACGGTCTCGAGGTCTACTTCGCCGACGACAATCCACCGTCGCCCGACGAGATCAACCGTGCCTTCCGGGGTGCCTGCCACGGCGGGCAGCGGCCGGCCGCCGACTATCTCCTGAGCCGCGGCGCAGACGTGCACTGGATCCCGCCGTGGGAGGAGAAGACACCTCTCGACGCCGCTGAGCGGAGTCATGCCGACGAGCTGGTCGAATGGCTCCGCGCACGCGGCGCCAAGTCGGCGAGCGAACTGAGGGCACAGGCGTGAAGCGGACCGGGCTGCTCGGCGGCATGAGCTGGGAAGACTCGTCGCCGGCTTCCGAGGCGCGCCCCCTTCGGATACGGTCGCGCTCGTCGACCTCCTGCACCGGCTCGGTCGCCTCGGCGAGGAACTGCTCGCGGTAGCCGAGCTCGATCTGAACCCCGTGCTCGGGCTCCCCGCCGGCTGCGTCGCGGTCGACGCTCGCGTCCGCATGAAGTCGCCGGAGATCACACAGCGCCGAAAGACGTGGTGACGACACCTGCTCCGTAGTTCTCCGCAGCGCCCGCTGCGGCTTCGACGCAGGGTTCGGCGTGCAAGTCCCGATGTTCGGACGGCCTCTTCCCTGGATCCTGGGCGAAAGCATTCGAGTCCAACGGGAGGTAGAGCGATGAAAGGCAGAAGGATTTGGGAGATCGGCGGATTCGTCGCCGGCGCAGTGCTGATCGCATTCGGCGTCGTCTCCATCTTCCTCGGTGTGAACGGCTTCACGACCGTTCGCGACAGCATCAAGCAGGAGCAGATCACCTTCGGCACGGCGGACGATCCGGCGGTTGCGAAGTACGCGGAGCAGTGGGCCGGCCAGCAGGTCAAGACCGGCGATCAGGCTCGGGCGTTCGCGCAGATCATGCGCTATCACACGATCAACGGTGAGTGGAACCCGGAGCACCTGACGTACTCGCAGATGGGCAGGTTCCTGGCCGCGAAGGATCCGGGCAATCCCGCAGGCACGAGCGATGAGACGGCCGCTCTGAAGGACGAGAAGGGCAACCCAGTCTCCAACTCGTTCCGGAACACGTGGGTCACGGAGACGGCGCTTACGACCGCGCTCAACACGAGCTTCATGGCCGAGCGCCTCTCGATCTTCGGGCTCGTCGTCGGCGTGGCACTGTTGCTCGCGGGTATCGGCTTCGTCATCCTCGCCCTCGCGGTGTTCGGCCGGGCGCCGGAGAGCGAGCCGGCGAAGTCGCTGGCGAGGACGGTGCCTGCTGCAGGTTGATCCGGAAAGATGACAGGGAGGCTCCGGATCGAGAAGAAGCTCCGACCTCCCGGAGCGGACGGAGAGGAGGCGGCGAAAGCCGCCTCCTCCGTTTCGAACGTCTGCTGCGGGGCGAACGACAGGAGTGCGACCATAGGACGATTCGGGCAGAGGAGGCGTGATGAGCGCGATTGGTAGCCAGGCTGAGGCCGTCGAGGCAGGTGTCCGGGAGGAGCTCTCGGGAGATGAGCTCAAGCGGATCGATGCCTACTGGCGTGCGGCGAACTACCTGTCCGTTGCGCAGATCTATCTGCTCGACAACCCACTGCTCCGGGAGCCGCTGCAGCCCGAGCACGTGAAGCCACGCCTGCTCGGCCACTTCGGCACTACCCCCGGGCTGAACCTGATCTACGTCCATCTCAACCACGCGATCCGCGCGCGCGACCTCGACGCCATCTTCGTCACGGGACCGGGGCACGGGGGTCCGGCGAACGTCGCGAACGCCTACCTCGAAGGCACCTACTCCGAGCTCTACCCCTCGGTCAGCCAGGACGCTGAGGGGCTTGGCCGTCTCGTCCGCCAGTTCTCCTTCCCGGGCGGCATTCCGAGCCACGCCGCCCCCGAGACGCCGGGCTCGATCCACGAAGGCGGCGAACTCGGCTACGCCCTCGCGCACGCGTTCGGCGCGGCGTACGACAACCCCGACCTGCTCGTCGCCTGCGTGGTCGGCGACGGGGAGGCGGAGACGGGCCCACTTGCCGCCAGCTGGCACTCGAACAAGTTCCTGAACCCGCGCACGGACGGCGCCGTGCTCCCGGTCCTGCACCTGAACGGGTACAAGATCGCGAACCCGACGGTTCTCGCACGCATCCCGGAGGACGAGCTCCTCGCCCTGTTCCGGGGCTACGGCTGGGATCCCATCGTCGTCTCGGGCGGGTTCGGCGGCGAGACTTCCGCACCTGTTCACCAGCGCCTCGCCGAAGCGCTCGATCTCGGTCTCGATCGCATCGCGTCCATTCAGCACGCCGCTCGGGCGGACGGGCAAACGCGCCGCCAGCCCTGGCCGATGATCATCCTTCGCACGCCGAAGGGTTGGACCGGACCGAAGGAGGTCGACGGGAAGCCTGTCGAGGGGACGTGGCGCTCGCACCAGGTTCCCCTCGCGAACGTGCGCGAGGACAAGGCGCACCTCAGACAGCTCGAGGAGTGGCTGCGCAGCTACCGCCCCGAGGAACTCTTCGACGACGAGGGCCGGCTCGTACCGGAGCTCGCGGCATTGCCGCCCGAGGGTGACCGCCGGATGAGCGCGAACCCGCACACGAACGGAGGCGTTCTCCTGCGCGACCTCGTCCTGCCGGACTTTCGCGCGTACGCGGTGGACGTTCCGAAGCCCGGGACGACGTCGAGCGAGGCGACGCATGTTCTCGGCGTCTTCCTACGCGACGTCATCGTCCGCAATCCTGCGAACTTCCGGCTTTTCGGGCCGGACGAGACGGCGTCGAACCGGCTCGGCGACACGCTCACCGTCACCGGCCGTGCGTGGAACGCGGAGACGGAGCCGACGGACGAGGGCCTATCGCTCGACGGGCGCGTCATGGAGGTCCTCTCGGAGCACCTGTGCCAGGGATGGCTCGAGGGCTACCTGCTCACGGGGAGGCACGGGCTCTTCAATTGCTACGAGGCCTTCATCCACATCGTGGACTCGATGTTCAACCAGCACGCGAAGTGGTTGAAGGTCACACGCGCGATCGACTGGCGGCGCTCGCTCGCCTCACTCAACTACCTCCTCTCCTCGCACGTCTGGCGCCAGGACCACAACGGCTTCTCGCACCAGGACCCGGGCTTCATCGACCACGTCGTGAACAAGAAGGCGGAGATCATCCGCGTCTACCTTCCCCCGGACGCGAACACGCTTCTCTCGGTCGCCGACCACTGCCTGCGAAGCCGCGACTACGTCAACATCATCGTCGCCGGCAAGCAGCCCGCGCTGAACTACCTGCCGATCGAGGAGGCCATCGTCCATTGCACACGCGGGATCGGCATCTGGAAGTGGGCTTCGAACGACGAGTCGGGGGAACCGGACGTCGTCCTTGGCTGCTGCGGGGACGTACCCACGCTCGAGACGCTCGCGGCGGCGGCGATCCTGCGGGAGCATCTCCCCGAGCTCCGGGTGCGGGTCGTGAACGTCGTCGACCTCATGCGCCTGCAGCCCGAGTCGGAGCACCCGCACGGGCTCTCGGACGCCGAGTTCGACGCCCTCTTCACGAGCGACCGCCCGATCGTCTTCGCCTATCACGGCTACCCCTGGCTCATCCACCGGCTCACGTACCGGCGCGCGAATCACGGGAACATCCACGTGCGCGGCTACAAGGAGGAAGGAACGACGACGACGCCGTTCGACATGGTCATGCTGAACGACCTCGACCGCTTCCATCTCGTGATGGACGTGATCGACCGCGTTTCCGGCCTCGCTGACGCAGCGGGACGGCTGCGTCAGGAGATGGTCGACGCACGCCTCCGCGCCCGCGCATGGACACGTGAGCACGGAGAGGACGCTCCCGAGACCAGCGACTGGACCTGGCCGTACTGAACGGCCCGCGCGTGCTCGTCGTGAATGCGGGCTCGACGAGCCTGAAGCTGTCGGTGCTCACCGGCGACGAGGCCGAGGAAGTCGCCTCGCTCGAGAATCTCCCGCGCGACGTCACAGCCGTCGGCCATCGCATCGTCCACGGAGGCGAGCGCTTCCGTGAGCCGGTGGTCGTCGACGAGCGCGTGAAGCGCGCCCTCCACGAGCTTTCGGACCTTGCGCCGCTGCACAACGTTCCGGCGCTCGAAGCACTCGAGCGCGCGCAGGCGAGGCTCCCGCATGTCTCCCACGTCGCAGTCTTCGACACGGCCTTCCACGCGACGATCCCGGCACGTGCCGCGACGTATGCGGTACCGCTGCGCTGGCGTGGGGAGTGGGGTGTTCGCCGGTACGGCTTCCACGGCCTCTCCGTGGCGTGGGCGGCGGAACAGGTGCGCGTCCCGAGACTCGTGGTCTGCCACCTCGGCGGCGGTTGCTCCGTGACCGCCGTTCGCGACGGCCGTTCGATCGACACGACGATGGGCTTCAGCCCGCTCGAGGGCGTGCCGATGGCGACACGGTCCGGATCGGTGGATCCGGGCGCGCTCCTGTATTTGCTTCGTCGCCAGCTCACGCTGGACGAGGTCGACCACGCGCTCGAGCACGAGTCGGGCCTCGCAGCCCTCGGCGGCCTCGAAGACCAGCTGGCTTTCGAGGTCTACACGTACCGGATCGCGCAGGCATGCGCGGCCATGGCAGCCGCGCTCGGAGGGGTCGATGCAGTCGTCTTCACGGGAGGAGTCGGAGAGAATCGCAAGGACGTACGCGATGCAGTCGCCCAACGGCTGCGCTTCGCCGGCTCGTTCGGCGTGGAGGTCGTTCCGGCGCGCGAGGACGTGATGGTCGCGCGGGCGGTTCGAAGCGTGCTCGCGGGTCCGTAGTTCTCCGCAAGCAAATCAGGTCGCTTCCGGAGGATGCACGCAACGACGTCCGCCACGATGTCCTGTATGGCAGCGAGGCCACAGAGAGTGCTCGTCGGTTACGACGGCTCCAAGAGTTCGCGGCGCGCACTCGACGCCGCGGCCGCGCTCATCGGCTACGGCTCCACACTCTCGGTTGTCAGCGTCGCGGACACCGAGGGATCGGCTGAGGCGGCGCTTCGTGAAGCGCGCGAGCGGTTATTGGAGCGTCAC
>JBKPDR010000046.1:0-45522 GCA_046727975.1 Actinomycetota bacterium
GAGCGCGCCCCCGCCGAGGAGGACCTTCCCCGCCGGGCAAGTCGCGGTCGCCGTGATCACGGTGTTGCGCGGGGCGTTCGCCGCCGAGGTGACCGGCGTTCCTGTGACGAGCTGGGATCCGGAAGGACCGGCGGGTCCCTGCGGGCCTGGCGGGCCGGTCTCGCCCGGCGGCCCGGCGGGACCGAACGGCCCCCGCCGACCCCGCTGGTCCACGTGATCCGGTACTCGCCGGCCCCGCAACCCTTGAATGCACGAACAACGCGCATCGCGCCGCTCCTCGAGCCATAACAGGCCGCGTAGACGCCGTTCTTGCTCGGCACGCCGCGCCAACCCGGCCCGCGAGCGCCGCTGGCTCCCGAGACCAGCGTCAGGAGCAGCAAAGATACGGCGCAAGTAAGAGACGTCGACAGGGCCCGGCTAGCTTCGAGTCATGGCAGTACTCATCGCCAACAACCTCAAGAAGGAGTTCGCCGCAGACCCGCTGTTCGACGGCGTCTCGTTCAGCGTCGACCGGCGCGACCGGCTCTCGCTCGCGGGACCGAACGGCAGCGGCAAGACGACGCTGCTCCGTGCGATCGCCGGGGAAGGTTCACTCGAGGGTGACCTCGCGTTCGCGAAGGGAACGCGGGTCGCGCTTCACGACCAGCGACCCCCACGCGATCTCGGCCTGACCCTCCGCGAGTACGCGCTCTCGGGCGCGCGCGACCTCATCGCGGCCGAGGAAGAGCTCAGACGCCTCGAAGAGGCCATGGCCGAGGGGGCGCACGACGAGCCCACGCTCCGGCGCTACGCGGGGGCGCAGGCGCGACTCGAGCATGCGGGCGGCTGGGCCTGGCGAGACCGGGCTGCCGCCGCAATTCGTGGGCTCGGCTTCGGCGAGGGCGATCTCGACCGACAGCTCGACACCTTCTCGGGAGGAGAGCTGACGAGAGCGTCGCTCGCGCGCGCTCTCGCGGGCGATCCCGATCTCCTGCTGCTCGACGAGCCGACGAACCATCTCGACGTCGAGAACCTCGAGTGGCTGGAGCGCGAGCTCGCCTCGCTCGACGCAGCGGTCATCCTCGTCGCCCACGACCGCTGGTTCCTCGAGTCGGTCGCGACGGCGGTGCTCGAGCTCGCGCCGGGCGGGGCGCACTTCTTCGCCGGGCCCTGGCATGACTGGCGCCGCGAGAAGGCCGCCCGGGCTGCGGCGGCCGCCAAGACGGCCGACCGGGTCTCGGAGGACATCGCCCGGCTCGAGCGCTTCGTCGCACGATTCCGCTACAAGAGGTCGAAAGCGAAGCAGGCGCAGGCGAAGCTCACGCAGATCGGCCGGCTCGAAAGGGAGCGGGGCAAGGCGACCGCAGAGCTCGAATCTCTGACGCGCAAACGGCGAGGCCTCGGTTTCGACTTCCTGCAACCGCCGAGAACCGGGAGGGTCGTGGTGGAGGCAGAGGGCCTGGTGCTCTCGGCAGGGGACAAGCTTCTCCTCGAAGACGCGGACCTCGTCATCGAACGTGGCGAGAAGGTCGGGCTGGTCGGCCCGAACGGCGCGGGGAAGACGACCCTGCTCGAGGCGATCCTGGGCCAGCGACCCTTCGACAAGGGCGCCGCACGTCTCGGACACGGCGTCGTGCCCGGCTACTTCTCGCAGCACACGCAGGAATTGCCGGCCCGAGGCTCGGTGCTCGATTGCGCAGCGGCAGAGACCGGCCTCCCGCGGCCGCAAGCCCAGATGCTCCTCGGCCGGTTTCTCTTCTCGGGCTGGGAGACGCACACGCGCCCAGTCACGGCCCTCTCGGGCGGCGAGGGGAGGCGCTTGGCACTCGCGCTGCTCGTCGCCTCGGGCGCGAACTTCCTCGTTCTCGACGAGCCGACGAACCATCTCGACGTCGAGAGCCGCGAGGCGCTCGAAGGCGCGCTCGAGGCATTTCCGGGCACCATCCTTCTCGTTTCGCACGACCGCGCCCTCCTCGATGCGGTGCCCGATCGCATCGTCGCGGTCGAGGCGCGGTCGCTGCGCTCATACGAGGGTGGCTGGGCCGACCTCAAGGCACTTTCGGCAAAGGCCGCTTCGGCTTCACCGAAACCGACTAGGACCAAGTCGAGGCCGACGAGCTCGCGCGCAGCCGCGTCGAACGCTCCGTCGGAGCTCGAGCTTCTCGAAGCGCGGATCACTGCGACCGAAGCGCAGGTGGAGGAGCTCGAGCGCACGCTCGCGAACGACTGGACCAACATGGACGCCCTCGCAGCGCACCGGGCTGCGCGCGATTCGCTCAAGGAGCTCCTGGAACGCTGGGAGGTGTTGTTCTCCGAAGCCGAAGCGCGGTGACGTCGCGTGCGCGCGGTGGCGTAGTTGGGTCGTGCACGCGGTGACCATCGGCGCCGTCCCTCGCAGCGAGACCTCCTCGCCGACGTTCGCCTCCGTCGCCGAGGCGTTCCTCGACGATGTCTTCGGCTACCTCCTCTACCTGACGAAGAACCGGCCGCTCGCGGAGGACCTCACGGGCGAGACGTTCGAGACCGCCTTTCGCCGCTGGCGGCGCTTCGACGCCAGACGCGGAACACCACGGGCATGGCTGCTCGCCATCGCACGCTCGACCGCACTCGACTGGTTCCGTGCCGATGCCCGCCGACGGCGGCGCGAGGAGCGGGCAGGGGTGGGCAATCCGCGCGACACGCACGACGACGACTTCGGCGAGGGCTTCTCCCCAGCGCTCGAGTCGGCGCTCCGCGAGCTGACCGTCGGCGAGCGCGAGGTCGTCGCGCTGAGAGTCGTACTCGAGCTCGACGGCGAGCAGACGGCCCGCCTGCTCGGGCTCACCCAGACCGCAGTCTCCACGCGCCTCTACCGGGCGCTCGCGAAGCTCGAAGAGAGGATGAGACACGATGACGTCGCCTGACCTGATCCGTGAGCTGCAAGCCACGCGTCCCCAGGCTCCCGCCTCACTGCGTGGGCGCGTGCGCGAGATCGCCGCGCAGAAGAGCGAGCGACGTGCACGTTTTGCCCTCAACCTGAAGCTTCGGCGGCCGGCGCTCGTCGCCGTCCCCGTCGCGGTAGCACTCGCGCTCGGGATTGGGACAGCCGGTGTCGTCGGGCTCGCCGACTCGGATCGCGAGCAGGTGGCCGTCGCAGATGAGGCAGAACGCCTCGAGTTGGAATCCCGTCCCGCGTCGAAAGCCTCCGGCTCCGAAGCTGCCCCGAGCCTGGGCACATCCGACCAGACCCTCTCCGGCAGCACGGTCGCCCCCACGCCGGGCCGCGCGCAGCGTGTCACTGCGACGTTGACGATCAAGGTGGCCGAGTCGGATGACGTGTCGCGCGCAGCACAGGAGGCGCTCGACCTCACCCAGTCGCTCGGCGGCCATGTCCTCAGCGCGTCCGTCGCAACCGGCGACGAGGGAAGCGCGACTCTCACGCTTCGCATCCCGGTGGCCAAGACGCAGGACGCGATCGTGCGTCTCTCCTCCCTCGGCACGATCGTCTCCCAGCAGGTGTCGATCGACGATCTCCAGGAGATCATCGACGACTTCGTCCGGCGAGCCCGCAACGTGCGTGAACAGATCGTCCGCATCACCGCGCGCCTGGACTCGGGGACGCTCGGGGCCGAGGAACGCGCGGCCCTCGAACTCCGGCGGGAGAACCTCAGGGCCCAGCTTCGTTCGTACCGAGGCAGCATCGCGACGACGAAGGCGGAGGGACGGTTCGCGACGATCCAGGTGTCCGTCGTGACGCCGGACACTCTCGGGGTCGTCCCGACGCCCTCCCGGCTCGACCGCGCGCTCGACCGTGCGCTCGAGGTGCTCGTCTGGGAAGGCGTGATCGCGCTCGCCGTCCTCCTCGTTGCCACGCCCTTCGCAATCCTCGGGCTCGTCGCCTGGCTCGTGCGACAGGTCTATCGGAGACGCGAAGACGAGCGGCTTCTCGCCGCCTCGTGAGGACTGGGGTCAGACCTGTGGGGTCTGACCCCGACTGCTCGCCGTCGCCCAACGACCAGGATCAGACCCCACGGGTCTGACCCTGCTCGTCGCCGGCCAGCGTCGCGATGAGAGCCTCGGCGACGACCTTGAGCGGCCGACCCGAGATCTGACTCGCCTTCCTGAGTCGCGCGAACGCGTCTTGCTCGGAAAGCCCTTCACGCTGCATGAGGATCCCTTTTGCGCGCTCGATCGCCTTGCGGGCAGCGAGCGCCTCCGCCAGGGAGTCCGCTTCCTCGCGTAACGCGGTCAGCTCGTCGTGACGTGCTCGTGCGGTCTCGATGGCGGGCAACAAATCGCTCTCGCGGAACGGCTTCACGAGGTAGCCGAAGACTCCGGCCTCGACCGCGCGGGAGACCAGCTCCCGCTCGCCGTAGGCGGTGACCATCACGATCGGGATCGGCCGCTCGTCGAGGATGCGCCGGGCGGCCTCGATGCCGTCGAGCCGCGGCATCTTGACGTCGAGCAGCGCGACGTCCGGCTCCGTGTCTCGTGCGAGCCGGACAGCCTCCTCGCCGTCGCGCGCCTCCGCGCAGACCTCGAACCCCACGCTCTCCAGCAGGCCTCTGAGGTCGAGCCGGATGATGGTCTCGTCCTCGGCGATGAGGATCCGTGCCCCCACGTGCGCGAGGCTACTGCCTGCATAGGGAGGAAGGGGGAGCCCGTAGGCTCCCCTCCCCCTCCCGGATAGGCAATTCCCGACCCGGCGGCTCCAACACGTCGCGAGGGACTGCCTTTACGTCTTGCTTACGGGATCCGAACAGCCTCTATACGGGAAACGCGACCTGCGCGCGGGTTCCGTGATCCGATGCCAGCTCGAACGTCCCTCGCAGCTCGTCGCGCACGAGCGCCCGAACGATCGAGAGCCCGGTGCCTGCGCGCTCGCCCTCGACCCCTGCCCCGTCGTCGGCGATGGTCAGGACCACCTCTCCGTCGTGCTGGACGAGCCCGATCGACACGTGCGACCCTCCATGCTCGAGGGCGTTCTGGAAGAGCTCCGTGAAGACGAGCGCCAGGGCGGTCGCCTGCTGGCCGGCAAGCGAAATGGAGTCGAGTTCCGCGGTTACGGCCTTACCCGAAACGAGCCCCTGGACGAGCATCGCCCGCAGCCGCTCGACCAGGGCTCCGAGGTCGACGTCGTCCTCGCGGTGCTCCGTCAGGACCTCGTGCACGGCCGCGATCGCGAGAATCCGGTTCACCGAATCCTGCAGCGCCTTGCGCGGGTCGACATCGTCCGCCCGCGCTTGCAGCCGAAGCAACGAGGCGACCGCCTGGAGGTTGTTCTTGACGCGATGGTGGATCTCCTGGGCGAGGACGCCCCGCATGACCGCACGACCATGCTCGAGCGCGACCGCCGCGTGATGCGCGATCGCCTCGAGCAGAGCGGCGTCGTCCTCCGAGAACGGCGTGTCGCGATCACAGACGAGCTCGCCGATCTGCCTCCGGTTCCAGCGGAGGGGCATGCGAATTGCGTGCGCGCCGGCACGACCTTCGGGCCAGGCGATCTTGCCGTCTTCGAGAACGAGGGCCGCGCCGACTGCATGGAGCGACTCCATCGTCGTCCTCACGATCGCCTCGAGCGACTCTTCGAGGTACAGCGACTCGGAGACCGCCTCCGAGATGCGCGCGAGGGCCTCGAGCTCGACGACGCGCCGCTGAGCGCGCTCGTAGAGCCGAGCATGCTCGATCGTCTGTGCAACCTGCGCGGCGATCGCCGCCAGGAGCTCGATCTCCGACTCCGTGAACTCCCGCGCTTCGCGGGTTCGCACGTTGAGCGCCCCTTCGAGCTTGTCGCGGGCGAGGATCGGCACCGCGAGGATCGATTCGTACTCGTCCTCGGGCAGGTTCGGGAACAACTTGAAGCGGGGATCGAGGTGGGCCTGCTCCGGGATCATCACCGGGGCCCGCTCGGCGGCCGCAGCTCCGGTGATTCCCTCGCCCGGCCGCATGCGGGGAGTTCGGGTCATCTCCTCGACGCGGCTCCCGTGCGTCGCGCGGAGGACGAGCTCGTCCGCACGCTCGTCGTAGAGGTAGACGAAGCAGGCGTCGGTGTCGAGCGCGGCTGCGACCTTGTGGGCCACGAGCTCGAGCACCTCCTGCAGGTCGAGCGAGGAGTTGACGGCGGCGATCGTCTCCGTCAGGAGCCTCAGGTGCCGCGAGGTGGAGTCCACTTGTCCATTGTCGCCGCTCGGCGAGGGCTATAGGATCGTCGCGCTGTGAGCTTCGACGACTGGATCCTCGCGCTCCACCTCCTGAGCGCGTTCGCGTACGTCGCAGGGATGGTCCTCTTCTGGGTGCTCATCGTCGCCGTCCGAAAGACGGACGCCCCGGAGCCGACGATCGAGATGGAACCCCTTGTGAAGGTCGGCACCATCGCGACGGGAGTCGGCGCCATGGGCACGATCATCCTCGGCGTCTGGCTCGCGTTCTCAGTCGGAGGCTACGACATCTGGGACGGATGGATCATCGCCGCGATCGTGCTCTGGGCGATCGCCGCGGGAGTCGGCGGCCGCACCGGGAAGGAGTACACGAAGGGCATGGACAAGGCGAGGGAGCTCGCGGGCGCAGGGCAGACCGGCCCGAACGCCGAGCTCCTCGCGCTCAACAGAACCCAGAACGGTCTCGTCCTGCATGCTCTGGCGTCGCTCGCGCTGCTACTCATCCTCATCGACATGATCTGGAAGCCGGGCGCATGAACGTCGTCGCGCTCATCCGACCAGATAGCTGGAACCTCCCCCTCCTCATTCATGTCGGCGGTGCGACGATCCTCGTCGGCGGCGTCCTCACCGGCGCGTCGGCGTTGTACTACGCGCGCGGAAGCGCGCGCCTGCTCCGACTCGGCTACTGGTCTCTCCTCTTCGTGGCGCTTCCTGGGTTGATCCTGATGCGCATCGGGGCCGCGCTGATCTGGAACAAGTACAACCCTGATCAGAGCTTCCTCTGGGCGGTCGTCCCTCACCGGGACGACGTCACCTGGATCAAGATCGGCGGCACGGTCGCCGACTTCGGAGGAGGCTTGCTCGTCCTCGCGCTGATTCTCGGCTGGTTCGGCGTCCGCCGTCTTGAGGGTGGCTCGGATGACTTCCTCACGAAGGTGCCGGTCGTCTCGAAGATGTCAAGCGAGCAACTGCTCAGAATCACGATGTACATCTCGCTCGTCCTCCTCGCTGGCTACGTGTTCGCGGTGTGGGCGATGGCCGGCAAGCCGGACTAGCCGCCACTCGCCACTGCACGAACAGAGGGTTGCGGCCGAAGGCCGGCTTCGCCGGCCGAGAGGCCATGCGCGGGTGAACCGTGCCGCGCGAAGAAGGACGGGGCACGTGGGGAACCCAGGTTCCCCCACGATCCTTAACGACCACGGGCTCCTCACCTGGGAGCCCGCGATCGGCCGTCAGATACAAGGCCCGCCGCTCGCCTTGCGGCGTGCCCTGCAGCGCGAATCATCCGACTTTCTCAGGCGGTCCGCAAGTCCTGACCGTTCGAGCGACGCCTGCGGGGTCGTCTCGTCAGAGTGCGGCCAGGTACTTCTCCTTCTCCCACTCTGTGACCTGCACGCGGTACTCGTCCCATTCCTTCCGCTTCAGCTTGATGTAGTTCGAGAAGATGTGGTCGCCGAGTGCACGGCGGACGAGGTCGGACTGCGCGAGCTCCTCGATCGCCTCGCCCAGCGTCTCGGGCAGCGAGACGATTCCTTGCCCGCGGCGCTCTTCCGCCGTCAGGTGGTACAGGTTCCGCTCCATCGGGTCTGGAAGCTCGTAGCCTTTCTCGATCCCCTCGAGCCCCGCGTGCAGCAGGCACGCGTACGTCAGGTACGGGTTGCACGCGGGATCCGGGCAGCGAATCTCCGCCCGAGTTGCCTGCTCCGCGCCCGGCTTGTAGAGCGGGATGCGGATCAGCGCCGACCGGTTCCGCTGCGACCAGGCGCAGTACACCGGAGCCTCGTAGCCGGGGACGAGCCGCTTGTAGGAGTTCACCCACTGGGCGAACACCGCGGAGATCTCCCGCGCATGGCGGAGTTGACCGGCGATGAACCCCTTCGCCACGTCGGAGAGATGCCACTTGTCGTCTTCGCTGAAGAAGGCGTTGCGATCCTCCCTGAAGAGCGACTGATGCGTATGCATGCCCGAGCCGTTCTCGCCGAAGATCGGCTTCGGCATGAAGGTCGCGTGGTAGCCCGCCTTCTTGGCGATCTCCTTGACCACCAGCCGGTACGTGATCGTGTGGTCGGCCATCGACAACGCGTCGGCGAAGCGCATGTCGATCTCGTGCTGGGAGGGCCCGACCTCGTGATGGTGATACTCGACGGGAATTCCCATCGACTGGAGCGCGTCGATCGTCCGGTTTCGAAGGTCGGTGGCAGCGTCCAGCGTCGTCATCGCGAAGTACCCGCCCTCGTCCAGTGTCTCCGTGCCCTCGTCGCTCTTGAACAGGAAGTACTCGAGCTCGGGGCCTACGTTGAACGTGTCGAAGCCCATGCTCGTCATCCGCTCGAGCGCCCGTCGCAACACGAAGCGCGGATCTCCCTCGTACGGGTTTCCATCCGGGGTGACGATGTCGCAGATCATCCTGGCGACGCGGTGCTCGCCCTCCTCGAACGGCATCAGCTGGAAGGTCTCCGGATCGGGGATCGCGACCATGTCCGACTCCTCGATCGCGTTGAAGCCGGTGATCGACGAGCCGTCGAAGCCCATCCCGTCGTCGAGCGCTCCTTCGATCTCGCTCGGAGTGATGGCGAAGCTCTTGAGATGCCCCTCGATGTCGTTGAACCAGAGCAGGAGGAATTCCACCCGCTCGTCCTTGATCCGCTCGAGCACCTCCTTCCGCTTGGCCGGATCGCTCGTCGCGCGTTTTCTGGTCTCGATCATCGCCATCGGACACCGCCTCCTCAAAAACGGAGGCCCCGGGCGCTGACTACAGCCCGAGGCCTCGTCGCCTCACAGATCGGAAAACTCTACACACGCTCATGCGTCCTTCGCACGGCTTCCCGCTTCCTACGCAGCGAGCTTCGGGAGCGGTGCGAAACGCGATGCCGCTGCCATGACGGGTGTCGTCAAGAGCTTGACCGAGCGTGCGGCGAGCGGGAAGGCGATCTCCTGACGCTGCCCCCAACGAAGCCCGTACTGCTCCCGGAGCCGCGCCGGAAGGAGTCCCGCCGTCGCCAGACGGTGAGCCGGGACCAGCACGCGCATCACGGCGGGGAGTGGCGCATCGAGGATCACGGCGGCGACCTCCCTCGCCGGCGGCGTAACGGTGATCGTCTCGCTCACGATCTGGCGGGCGAAGTAGTCGCGAAAGTCAGCAAGGGAGGGCGGAATGACGTATGCGGGTGTTCCGAAGAGACGGGCGACGAGCGCCATCTCCTCGTAGTAGCGCTCCTGTTCCTCGTTCGAGAGCGGCGCTACGCACCGCCGGTAGACGGATAGCGAGGCCTCGACGAGCGTCGCGTGCACCCAGAGCTGGAGCTCTGGATCGGACGCCGAGTACGGCGTGCCCGCTGGGAAGCGTCCCAGCTGAACCTCCGTCGTCCCGTGCACATGCGCGTGGACGAGGCGGACAGCCTCCGCCGCACGTTCCGCCTCCGTTTTCGTGCCGTACGTGATCAGGTAGAGCGCCTGCAGTGTGCGCACAAGCCTGCGCCACAGGTCACGGCGGTAGTCGGAGTGGTTGACGACGCCGGCGGCGACGAGCGGGTGAGCGACCTGGAGCAGGACCGCCGCGCCCCCGCCCATGAACGGGGTGAGAGGCGAGTTGCCGATCCGGCGAATCACGCTCTCGGGCGAGAAATACCCGTCACGGCTCGCGAGCCGCTCCGCGTGTGTCCGACTGCGCAGAGCCGTGGGAACCGTACGAACACGTCGCACCCGGGAAGCGTGCCGAAGGGGCCGACCCCGGCGTCAGCGACGTCGCCCGAGGATGGATGAGCTACGCGGACGCGCCGGTGTAATTGCGCAAGCCGAAACGCCAGAACCAGCGCGTAAAGGCGAAGAGCACGACCGCGAAGCCGCCGGCGAGCAGGATCGTCTGCAGCTCGAGCCGAGAGGTCAGCGCCTCCGCGGGCACGGTGACCGCGAACGCGATCGGCACCAGGAAGGTGACGCTGTACCGGAGCCAGCCTGGATAGATGCCGACCGGAAAGCGCCCGGTCATGAAGATGCCGTCGAAGAGCTCGACCGCGTGCCACATGTTGACGATCCAGAACGCTCCGGTCGCAACGACGAGCCAGAAGCAGTAGATCATCAGGCCTCCCAGGAGGAGCGCCGCGCCGAAGGCGAGCGCGTCGAGGACTCCGATGGTCGCCGACACCTCCGACAGGCCGACGGCGAGGACGATCGAGCCGGAGACGAGATCGACGACCTGCCAGATGCGTACCTCGCGGACGCTGACGAGCACCTGCGAGTCCTCCGGCTTCGTGAGCGCGTAGTCGAGCTTGCCCTCTCGGACGTCCTCGATCAGCCGGATCATGTTCGGCTGGATGTACGTCTTGATCGCACCGCCCATGAGGATCTGGATCCCGAGGACGCACACGAGCTCGGACTGGGTCCAGCCGTTCAGCTCGTTCGTGTGCGAGTAGACGAGCGCGAGGACGAGCAGCCCGACGGTGAGCGCGATCGCCGACTGGAAGAGCTGGACGACGAAGTTGACGCGGTACTGGAGCTCGTTCAGCACGCCGACCTTGAAGAAGAGCCAGCTGACTCTAAGAGCGTTCATGAGCGGTTTCCTCGAGTGCAGCCGGCCAAGGAGGCGAGCCCGAGGCGCGCAGGACAGTACAAGTGGTACGGCCAAGCGCCGAGGGCGACGCATCCTGCCGCCAGCTGCGCCAGGCGAGCGGCGAAGCCGGGCTTCGCCCGGCGAAAGCCGCAGCCGTCCAGGGAAGCGCTCATCCTCCCACGGCCGTGTAGCGCTTGATCGCGTGCTTCCACGCGAACCGGAAGATGGCGAACCCGATCAGGATCCACAGAACCTGGGCTCCGAGACCCCGGAGCAACTCCTCCGTCGACATGTCACCCACGAGGCTCTCGATCGGGAAGTAGAAAGCCCATTGAAACGGTAGGAACCTGGTGATGTCCTGCACCCAGTCCGGCATCAGCGGGAGCGGCACGAGGCGTCCGGAGAGGAGGAGCTCGGTCGTCATGTACAGGTCGAAGATCGCCGCGCCGCGCGTCGTCCAGAAGCAGAGCATTCCGAGGCTCTCCTGGAACATCGTGCGGATGAGGTAGGCGCCCCAGATCGCAACGGCGAAGACCGCGATCTCGAGCGCCCTCGGATCGAGCGTCGGGTCGAATACGACCGAGAGCCCGACGGCGAGGGGGATCCAGAGCACGATCACCACGAACTTCCAGCCGGCGAAGTAGGCGATGTCGTAGTGGAGCGGGAGCAACGGCCGAAGGAGATCGCGCGTGAGCTCCCCCTCCCGGATTCGATATTCCCAGAAAGGCGCGCCGAAGACGACGTTCATGTTCCGGACGAGCGTCCAGACGATGAAGTAGGCGGCGAAGTACCCGGGGGTCAGGCCCTCCACGGAGCCGCCCCGCTGCTCTGCGATCGTCTGCCAGACGACGATGTAGATGACGGGCTCGGCAACCATCCCGAGCATGTAGAAGTAGTTCGCGGTGCGGTATTGGAACTGCTCCTGGATCGCTGTCCGCATGGTCGTCAGGTAGAAGTCGACGATCGACCGCAGGCCGCCGGCCTCGCGGAATGGCGGCGCCTCGGCGCGGGTGCTCATAGGCCAACCCTCGTTGGCGCATGAGCGTGGAGGGGTGTGGGAAACCGGGAGGTTCCCCACGTCTTCAAGAAGGAGTGGGTACGCGGAGGCTCTCGCAAGACCGAGAGCCGAAGGCGAGCGGTGCTCATCCGGTGGCCTCGGCTCCCTCTCGCTCCTGCGCGAACACGAACTCGATGACGTCCTCGATCGGCGGCTCCTCGATCGTCAGATCGAGGACCGCGTGGTTCGAGAGGAGCTGCGACGCAACGCGGGAGGTCTCGGACTTGGGCACGCGAAGCGTGGTCCAGTCGCCGTCCCGGTGGATGACCTCGCCGTAGCGCGTGAGGTCGGCGCGGCCGTCCTCGAGCGCGACGCCGATCGTCTTGTACGCGGCGAACTGGTCGGCGAGGCCCGTGAGTGGGCCGTCGTACAGGAGCCTTCCGTGGTGGATGACGATGACGCGCCGGCAGAGCGCCTGAACATCGGCCATGTAGTGGCTCGTGAGGAGGACGGTGGCCCCGTAGCGGCGGTTGTACTCGGCCACGAAGGAGCGGATGCGCTTCTGCATCGTGACGTCGAGCCCGATCGTGGGCTCGTCCAGGAACAGCACCTTTGGGCGATGGAGCAGCGCGCCGACGATCTCGACCTTCATGCGCTCGCCGAGGGAGAGGTTCCGTACCGGCTTGCGCACGAGATCGCCGACGTCGAGCAGCTCGATCAGCTCGTCACGGAGCGGAGTGAAGTCCTCGCGCACGAGGCGGTAGATCGCTCGGTTCAGCTCGAACGAGTCGAGCGCGGGAAGATCCCACTGCAGCTGGTTGCGGTTGCCCATCACGAGCGTGATCTGGCGCAGGAATTCCTTCTGCCGCCTGGAGGGGACGAAGCCGAGCACGTGCGCCTCGCCGCTCGTCGAGTAGAGCAGGCCCGCGAGCATCTTGAGCGTCGTCGTCTTGCCCGCGCCGTTCGGACCGAGGAAGCCGACGATCTCGCCGGGCGTGATCTCGAAGGTGATCCCGTCGACCGCGCGCACCTCTCGAGTCCGACGTCGAACGAGGCTCCGCGCCGAGGCCCAGAGGCCGGCCTCCCGCTCGGGGACCTTGAAGATCTTGCGGAGCTCGCTGACGTGGACTGCGTGATCGTTCAACCCGACCTCTTCAGCTTGCCGTGGCGTTTCGCGTACTGCTCACCCCGACCGAATACCCAGAGACCGGCCGGAATCGAGACCACTCCGATGATCAGGAGCGGCCAGATCTCGTCCCACATCGCGGTCAGTCCCTGGCCGTCGAGAATCGCCTCGCGGATGCCGTCGAGCGCGTACGTGGCGGGCGATACCGTCGCGATCCACTGCATCCACTGCGGCAGCACGTCGACCGGGTAGTAGACGCCGGAGACGACGAGGAGCGTGCCCTGGGCGACGAAGCCGAGCTGCGTCCCCTTCTCCGGGGAGATCAGCGGCAGCACCGACATCATCATCCCGATCCCGATGAACGAGACCGAGGCGACGACGAGGACGACCAGTGCCGGGAAGAACTGGGCGTCCGGCATCGAGAGGTCGAAGAAGAGGAAGGCGCACACCCCGAACAGGAAGAGGGCCCGCAGGAGCCCGTACATGATCGCGAACACGCCTTGCCCGGCGAGGTGCATCGCCCGCGACAGCGGTGCCATGAACGTGTACTCGATCGTCCCCTCCCAGCGTTCCCAGGCGACCGTCTCCATGAGGAATTCGAAGAGGATCCCGAGGTAGGCCCAGACGACGGCTCCGATGAGCAGCGTCGTCATCGTCTTGTTGACGTCGAGGGCGCCGCCTGACGCCTCGATTCCCTTCGCGATGAAGACGATCGTGAGGGTGTTGGCGACGGTCCAGAGGAACCAGGCGACGTCCCACCAGATGTAGCGCTTGGTGAGATAGACGTTTCGCTCGACGACGCCCCCCGCGCCCACGAGCTCCGCGCGCATCGTGCTGACGAGGGCTCTCATGCGAATACCTCCCGATCGTCGTCTTCTTCTTCCTCCTCCGCCTCGAACTCGCGTCCCGTCGCGGCGAAGAACGCCTCCTCGAGCGTGCCGCAGCCGTAACGGCGCCTGAGGTCGTCCGCCGGCTCGAGCGCGAGCAGTCGACCCCGGTCGAGGATGCCGATGCGCTCAGCGAGCGTCTCTGCCTCCGCCAAGTCGTGGGTGCAGAGGAGGATCGTCGAGTCGTGGTTCGACCGGATCTCGCGGATGAACTCCTGCACCTCGAGCTTCGAGCGCGGGTCGAGACCCGTCGTCGGCTCGTCGAGCAGCAGCACGACCGGCGACGTGAGGAGCGCGCGCGCCAGCGCCACCTTCTGCTGCATTCCTCGGGACAGGTTCTCCATCGGCTCGTCGCGGCGGTCCCGCGGGAAGCCCACCCGCTCGAGGAGCTCCGGGATCTTGTCGCGCGTCTGCCCGGCCGTCATCCCGTAGTACCGCGCCGCGTAGCTCAGGTTCTCGGCCGAGGACATCTTCTTGAAGAAGGACGCCTCCACCGACACCCTGTTCACGAGCCGGCGTACGGCCCGGGCCTCGGAGACGACATCATGACCGAAGATCTCCGCCGAGCCGCCGTCGGGCAGCAGGAGAGTCGAGAGCAGGCGGACGAGCGTCGACTTCCCCGATCCGTTCTGTCCGAGAATCGCCACCGTCTCCCCGCGGCCGAGCGTGAACGTCACTCCGTCCAGAGCCACGCGCGTGCGCCGGCCGAACCGCCCCAGCTTCCGGTCGCGGCGCAGGAACACCTTGCGCAACTCGCGGACGTCGACCGCCGGAGCTGCGCGCCGAGGCAGGGCCTCGATGACTGCTTCCTGGATGTTGGTCACTCTGGTGCTCCTCAATCGAACGACAACGGCAGGCAAGTACCGGCCCCGTCATGGCGGGGCCCGCGAACGTATGACTCAGCCGTTGCGGAGCAACATCAGGCCGCGCACGATAGCAGCGCGGCAGGCCGCTCTCAACTCACGCGGCGAAGCTCGGACCGAGTCCCGTGGACCGCCACCGATTCCGACGGACGCCGCGAGGATAGCGACGGGTTGACCGCCGTCCGCGCACGCCGCTAAGGTGAGGCGAGGTCGGAGCCATGGCGGCTCCTGCGATGTCAATCCCGGCACCACACGTGCCGGCCGAGGCGATGGGGCCTCAGGACTCGATTGAAGTCCTGGGGTCTTTTTGTTTGGTCCGAAGTCGGAAAGGAGGCAGGGGATGTCGGAGCTCGAGGAGCGGCACTACCTGATGAACGGAGGTGAGACCCTGCCCGACGCACGTGAGGCGCTCGAGTGGGCGGGTGAGACGCAGGCGGCCATGGTCGACCTCAAATTCTGCGACCTGCTCGGAGCCTGGCAGCACATGACACTTCCCGTCCGCGCGCTCGAGGAATCCGCGTTCGACGAGGGCCTCGGCTTCGACGGCTCCTCGATCCGCGGCTGGCAGGGCATCCAGGAGTCGGACATGTTGCTCGTGCCTCAGGCCGAGTCTGCGATCCTGGACCCCGCGACCGATGCGCCCACGCTCTCGCTGATCTGCGAGGTCGTCGATCCGGTTACGCGCGAGCCCTACCGGAAGGATCCGCGGCAGGTCGCGCGCCGAGCCGAGGCCTACCTCCGGTCGACGAGCATCGCCGACACCGCGTTCTTCGGCCCCGAGTGCGAGTTCTTCGTCTTCGACGAGGTCTCCCACGAGCTCGCTCCGAACCGCGCGCACTACTCGGTCGACTCGGCC
Organism: Actinomycetota bacterium; assembly: GCA_046727975.1. Lineage (GTDB taxonomy): Bacteria > Actinomycetota > Thermoleophilia > Gaiellales > Gaiellaceae > GMQP-bins7. Next base: position 15,395 of record JBKPDR010000046.1, read on the forward strand.
GAGGGGTACTGGAACTCCGGCAAGCCGGGGCTCGGCTACACCGCTCGCCCCAAGGAGGGTTATTTTCCGGCCGCTCCTTCCGACACGCTTCACGATCTCCGAACGGAGATGGTGCTCACCCTCGAGCGCGTCGGCATCCCGTGCGAGTTCCACCACCACGAGGTCGCTTCGGGCGGGCAGTGCGAGATCGATCTCCGCTTCGCCTCGCTGACGCGGATGGCGGACCAGGTGATGACCTACAAGTACGTCGTCAAGAACGTCGCCCGCAGCTACGGCAAGACCGTGACGTTCATGCCGAAGCCCGTCTACGGCGACAACGGGTCCGGCATGCACACGCACCAGTCCCTGTGGAAGGAAGGAACGCCGCTGATGGCCGATCGCTCGGGCTACGCGGGCCTCTCGCAGCTCGCCCGCGCGTACGTCGGAGGTCTCCTTGCGCACGCGCCGGCACTCCTCGCCTTCTGCGCGCCGACCACGAACTCGTACCGGCGGCTCGTCCCCGGCTTCGAGGCTCCGGTCAATCTCGTGTACTCACAGCGGAACCGCTCCGCCTGTATCCGGATCCCGATGTACTCGGAGTCGCCGAAGGCGAAGCGGATCGAGTTCCGCTGCCCGGACGCCGCCGCCAACCCGTACCTCGCGTTCTCGGCGATGCTCATGGCGGGCATCGACGGCATCGAGCGCGGGCTCGATCCGGGCGCGCCTGCGGACTACGACCTCTTCGAAGAGGCTCACGAGGACATCCCTCAGGTGCCCGGGTCGCTGGCCGAGTCGCTCGACGCGCTCGAGGCGGACCACGAGTTCCTGCTCGAGGGCGACGTGTTCTCGAAAGAGCTGATCGAGACCTGGATCGCCTGGAAGCGGGAGAACGAGGTCGACGTGGTGCGGCTGCGCCCGCACCCGGCCGAGTTCGGCCTCTACTTCGACTGCTAGCCAGCCGGAATGCTCCGCATTTCCGGCTAAGAGAGCGAGGAGTGATGGTCAAGGTCGAAGCGGTGGTGGTGCGTGAGCGGGTCGAGACGGTCATGGACGCGGTGGAAGAGCAGACCGGCCACGTCGGCGTGACGGTGATCGAGGCCGTGGGGCACGGCCGCGAGCGAGGGATCACGCACGAGTACCGCGGGCGCGTGTTCGAATCCCGATTCCTGCCGAAGGCCCATCTGACGTTCATCGTGCGGGACGAGATCGCGGAGGACGTCGTCGTCGCGATCGCGGACGCCGCCCGCACCGGCCACGAGTCGGGTGACGGAATCAGCTGGCTGACGCCTGTCTCCGGCGTCACCCACAACCGCACCGGCAAACCCCTCCAGGAGGTCGAAGTCCCGTGACACGCGCCGAGCTCGCGATCGCCGCGAGCACGATCTGGGTCGTCCTCGCCGCCGTGCTCGTCATGTTCATGCAGGCAGGTTTCGCCTTCCTCGAGGCCGGCCTGACGCGGATGAAGAACGTCGGGCACATCGCCGCGAAGAACGTGCTCATCTTCGCGCTCGCCTCGATCGTCTACTACCTCGTCGGCTTCGGCATCGCCTTCGGCGACGGTGGTAGCGGGCTCGTCGGCGGGTCCGGCTTCGTGCCGTCGGCGGACGACCTGCTCGCGGTGGGAGCCGAGCCGTTCTCGTGGTTCTCGTCGATCCCCGGCGGGGCTGCCTACCTGTTCCAGGTCGTCTTCGCGGGCGTCTCGCTCGCCATCGTGTGGGGGGCGATGGCGGAGCGCACGAAGCTCTGGGTGTACTTCGCCTTCGGGATCTTCTTCACGCTCGTCTACTCCCTCGTCTCGCACTGGATTTGGAGCCCGGACGGCTGGCTCTTCGCGAAGGGCATGCAGGACTTCGCAGGCTCGACCGTCGTCCACTACCAGGGCGCCCTCGCGGGCCTCGCAGGTGCGCTCCTGCTCGGCCCCCGAATCGGCAAGTTCGGCCACGACGGCAAGCCGAACCCGATCCCCGGACACAACATGGCCTTCACGACGCTCGGCGTGATCATCCTCTGGTTCGGCTGGTTCGGTTTCAACCCGGGCTCGACGCTCGGCGTCAAGACGGGCGACTCGGTCGGCTTCTTCGCGTATGTCGCTCTCAACACCAACCTCGCCGCGGCCGCCGGGGTGATCGGAGCCGTCCTCACCGCCTGGATCGTGATCAAGAAACCGGATCTCTCGATGATGTTGAACGGCGCCATCGCAGCACTCGTCGCCATCACGGCGGCGTGTGCGTTCGTCGCCCCTTGGGCGGCCATGGCGATCGGGTTCGGCGCCGGCGTCATCGTCGTCTTGGGCGTGCTCGGCGTCGAGCGGATCGGAATCGACGATCCGATCGGCGCCATCGCCGCGCACGGCATGGCCGGTGTCTGGGGAACCCTCGCGCTCGGCATCGTGGCGATGCCTTCCCTCGCCGAGAAGCTGGCCACCGGCAAGGGTGGGCTCTTCTACACGGGCTCGCTCGACCAGCTCGGAACGCAGCTGCTCGGGCTCGCGGCGGTCGGTGTGTTCACCTTCACGGCGTCCTTCGGAGCGCTCTGGGCGATGAAACGGGCATTCGGGATTCGTACGGACCCGGACGTCGAGACGGCAGGGCTCGACGTCTCCGAGCACGGCATGTGGGGCTACCCCGAGCTCTACATCCCCGTGCCGGGCGGCTACGGCACCGACGCGCACGGCCATCTCCTTGCGCATGGAGCTCGCATGCCGGCGCACCCACCCCTGCCCACCGGCGCTCCGGCACCTGCGCCGAGCCCGGCGAGCTAAGACGCTGTCATCGGGCGGGAGCCCTCGACCGCGAGGGCTCCCGCGACGATCGCTGCGAGGGCTCCGATCTGCACCGCCGCTGAGAGCTCGGTGCCGATGAGGATCGTCACGAGAGCCGCCGCCGCCGCGGCGAGCCTGTAGCGGCTGCGGGCGATCCCGAGCGTTCGCCGAAACCCCACGTCGCAGGCCAGGAAGAGCGCGGCGCCGGCGCCGAGCTCCGTTGCGATCCAGCCGTCGAGCGAGTCGTACGGATCGCCGATCGCCTTCTTCAATCCTGCGGCGATGGCGACCACGCCGAGGAGCAATCCAAAGTGCCAGTACCCGAATCCGAGCAGCGCCAGGTGGGGGCGCCCCTCCTCCGGAGCGTCGACCATCGCGTGCTCGACCGCTTCCTCGTCGCTGAAGTACGTCCACCAGAGTGAGGCGCTGAGCGCAAGCGAGAGCAGAGCGACGAGCAGAACCCCTGCGTCGAGCTCGAGCCCGGCCGCGCCGGCGCCGATGACGACGACCGACTCACCGAGCGCGACGATTACGACGAGGCCGTGTCGCTCGACGAAGTGCGACGGCGTGATGACGAACCCCTCGACGCTGGTAAGCCATGGCGTCACCCAGAGAAGCGCCCCGGTCGACGCCCACAGGGCCCACTGGGCGTCTCCGCCGAGCGCACCGCCCATGAGCACCAGTACTGCGGCTGTGAGATTGAATGGCACGATCCGGAGGATCGCCCGCACCTCGGCCAGCGTCGCCCCCTTGACGTACATGCTGGCGTGCAGCAGGACGACCGCGAGATAGCCGATGCCGAAGGCCACGCCCTCGGCGCCGTAGGCGTCCGGCACGGCCAGAGCGATGACGAGGAACCCGCCCATTCCGCCGATCAGGAGAAGCCGATATCGGATTCGGTCGGTCGCGATCGTGTTCGTCAGCCACGCATAACCGTCGTACATCCACCAGATCAGGAGGAAGAGCACGACGACCTGGACGATCGCGGCGACGTCGCCGCCCTCGACGAGGACGCCGGTCAGCTGCGTGATGGTGAAGACGAAGACGAGGTCGAAGAAGAGCTCGAGCGTCGAGACGCGAACAGGACGCTCGGTCGGGGATGCCACGGCCGCATCATCTCTGAACCGCGAAAGGGGTCAGACCCGTCGGGTCTGACCCCTTTCGCCCGCGCCTATCGCAGCTCGAACGTCACGCTGATGGTCGCGCTCGTCTCCTGCTTTCCGGGGACGAGCGGCGTCGAGGCCACGGCGTCCAGAGCCGCCCGCTCGACATACGGCACTGGTGGCGCTCCGCCTTCGGAGATCGAAATGATGTCGCCGAGTGAACGGTCTGCGGCCTTCGCGAGCACCTCGGCGCGGGCACGAGCATCCGCGATCGCGTCCGAGAGCGCCTGGCGGTAGATGCGCTCGGAGTCGCTTCGGCTCAGCCCCGGCCCGGACACCTGATTCGCTCCCGCGTCCGCGACGGCATCGATGAGGTCGCCTGCACGCTCGACGTCGATGATGGCGGAGACGCTGTTCGAGGCCGAGTAGCCGTCGATGCCTCCGTCATCCCTCGAGACGGGCCACACGCTGACGTACTGGGTCGCGAGGTCGCGGGCGCCCGCGTCGCGCAGGGCTGCGATCACCTTTCTCATCGCGGTGCCGTTCGCCGCGAGCGCAGCCTTGGCCGTCGGCCCGCGGGTCTCGACGCCGAACGACAGCTCGGCTTCGTCCGGTGAGACCGTGACCGAGCCGACGCCGCTGACCGTGACGGTGTCGACGGTCGCCCCGGGCTCTTCGGCCCTCGCAGCGTCCGGAGGGCCCACCGCGCCCCCGAGCGCGACGACGGCGAGCAGAGCGGGTGCGGCGAGCAGCAAGCGTGTCATCGAAGACCTCCGCGTCGGTGTCGCCGGTCATACGCCGCCGGAGCCGGGTCACGTCACAGGGCCGACGCCGGAAGCCGCGCAACGCGAGGCTCAGAGCCGATGCTACGCTGCCCGCGCCATGGAGCGGGTGCTCGTCCTGAACGCAAGCTACGAGCCGCTGAACGTCTGCTCGCTCCGCCGCGCGCACGTCCTCGTGTGGAAGGGGCGAGCCGAGATCATCGAGAAGCACGACCGCCCGCTGCGGTCGGCGTGCACGAGCTTCGACCGGCCGCATGTGATTCGTCTCGTGACCTATGTACGGGTGCCGCGCGCGGTTACCCGGCGCATCTCGAGGCGCGTCCTCTTCGCACGGGATGGGTGGCAGTGCGCTTACTGCGGCTCCGAGAGCAACCGGCTCACGCTCGACCACGTCGTGCCGCGCTCGCGCGGCGGAACCTCGGTGTGGGAGAACGTCGTCACGTCCTGTGCGCCGTGCAACCACCGGAAGGGCGACCGCCTGCTCGAGGAGACGAGCATGACGCTGCGCAAGATCCCCCGCCCTCCGACCCCGGTGCTCTTCATTCGTCTCACCACGGAGCAGATCCCGGACATCTGGCGCCGGTACCTGCCCGGACTCGAGGTAGCGGCGGCGTAGGAGGCGTGGGCTTGCCCCGCCCGGGGCGACCTGTAAGGGCGAGGCTTGCCTCGCCCTTGGCGACCCCTAGGTTTCGCGCGAACGGGATCCGCACGAGCGGATTCCGTTCTTGCGCATTGGCAGGGTCGCCCTACCGCGCCATGGCGCGCTCGACGGCTTCCTGCTCTTCTGGAGAGAGCGCGACCGACGAGCGGCCCCGGTCGAGGTCCTTGACGTAGATGCGGGCGTAGTCGCGCCCCTGTATCGCCGTGACGACGGTTCCGGTTCGCGACGAGTCGAGGAGCGCCAGCGAGGCCGACTGCTGGCCACCGGTGCCTTCATACGCGTCGTAGCGGACAACCGCGGTGTTGGTCACCGAGCCGTCGACGCGCCGGTCGACGCGGGAGAGCCCGGCAGCGACCTCGTCGACCGCGCGGTGGAGGTCGTCGATGCGGGCCTGCAGCGAAACCGCGAACTCGAGCAGGTCCTGGCGGCCGCTCGCCAGGACGACTGTCTGCGCCGACTGTAGCCGCGAGAGCCGGCGCCAGACGAGGAACGCCGTCACGAGTGCGATCGCCGCGGCCACGCAGGCCGCGATGGCAACGGCCAGCGAGGTGCTCACGCCAACGAGAAGATGACCGGGTACTCGTACGAGTTGTTCGTCGTGTTGGTCTCGCCGGAAACGGGATCGACGTCGACCTTCACCGACACCTGCTCGCCGAATGGGACGAGCGCGCCGACCTTGAGCGTGACGGCTTTTGTCTCGCCGGGATCGATCAGCGGAATGGTGGCGGTCTTGACGATCGGAGACGGCGTCTTCGGGATCGTCATGGTCACCTTCACGCTCACTTCCTGGCAGCACCCGGTGTCCTCGATGCCGATCTCGAATGCGAGCTGATCCGTCACCAGGATCGTGGTCTCGGTGGTGGTGGAGAGCTGCTGGTTGCTCGGCAGCGCTTTCACGTAGTTGATCCCGCTTCCGTGCTGCCCAGTCGCGGTACCACCGGTGTCAGCGCCTTGGATTCGCTGCCAGATGGTGGCGAGCGTGCGGGCGGTCGCGATGTCGTCGGTGGCGACGAAGTCCGATGCGGGGACCTCCACTCCCTCCACCTGCTCCTCGTCGATGACGGCTTCCGCGACTGCCTGGTAGCGGTCCATCCACACGATGTCGCTCGTGAGCAGGCGCTGCGCTTGGGTCGCGAGCTGCTGCCCCGCCGTCGCCGCGTCCGTCGCGCTAGCCGTGTCCTGGAAAGCTGAGCGAAGCCCTCTCAGCCCCGACACGCGGAACTGAAGTGCCTCCACGGCCCCTTCGTTCGCTTCGTGGAGGGGCCCCGGGGGATCGAGGTCTTCGGCACGCTGAACCTGAGTCTCGGCCTGTTGAATGTAGCCCCCGAGCTTCGCGTCGAGCTCCTCCTGCTGGAGGCCCGGAGACGTGATCAGGATCGCCACCCTGTCGCCGAGCTGGGCCGATGCACTCCCGATTGAACCGATCTGCGCGACGTAGTTCGCGTACCGGTCGCGCTTGCGGTCGGTCGCGCAGCCCTCGACCCAGACGACGAGCAGGACGACGATGAGGATCGCGAGCGCAATGAGGGCGACGAGGCGCAGAAGTGGGGTCAAGTTCCCCGGAGAGCGGATGCGCCTTCGAGGCGGTCGGGGGCCGCGGGGAGGGCCGGTACGACGCTCCGGGCGGTCCTCACGGGTCGTCGACTCCTCCTCCTCCTCGAAGAAGTCGAAGTCGAGGATATCGTCGTCGTGCGTGCTCACAGCGCCGTCTGCCACGCCACTCTAGACGAGGCGTAGGAGCGCAAAGCCGCAGGGACGGCTTGTCGCGAAGTGTCCGAAAGGAGTTCTGGGAAGCGCAGCCAATCGGTCCCTACCGGTGTCTTCGCCTGCCCTCGCCTTTCCGACTCGAGATCTCGTTCTCGGGCGCTACCGGCCGTTTCGGCCGCTCGGGAGCGGCGGCTCCGGCTCGGTCTGGCTCGCTCTCGACGAGCAGAACGGCCTCGACGTCGCGCTCAAGATCATCCCGCGCGAAGGAAAGGGGGCCGCCCGTGCCGAGCGCGAGGCGCTCGCAGCGCGACGGCTGCGACACGAGCACTGCGTGCGCGCCTACGACGTCGGCCACGACTCGAGCCACGTGTACATCGCCTACGAGTATGTTCCCGGACGCACCCTGCGCGAAGGCCTCCAGTCGGGCGCAGTCTCCGACGAAGAGTGCGTCGAGATCGCGGCGCAGGTCCTCGACGCGCTCGCCCATGCCCACCGTGCGGGCATCGTGCATAGGGACGTCAAGCCGTCGAACATCCTGCTCGAGGATCGCGACCGCGTCGCGGCGCGCTTGCTGGACTTCGGCCTCGCCCAGTTCGACGGCGCCGACACGCTGACGGCCGTCGGAGACGTCCCGGGAACCCTCGCCTACATCTCGCCGGAGCGCTTGGCCGGGGACGAGGCGAGCCCCGCGAGCGACGTCTGGGCGGTCGGGGTGCTCCTGTGGGAGACGCTCGCCGCCCGACATCCGTTCTGGGGAATGCCCTTGCAGGAGGTCGCGCGTGCGATAGAGGCGGGCGCCCCACCGCTGGCGACGGAGCGCCCCGATCTCCCGCGGCGTCTCCTTGCAGCCGTCGATCGTGCGCTCGCGCCCGCTCCCGAGTCCCGACCTCGCGCATCGGAGCTCGCGACGAGCCTTCGCAACGCGCTGAAAGCGCCTGCGCTCCGGGCCGAGCGCACGAAAGAGCGACTCCAATCCGCCCCCGCAGCGTCAAAGACGATTCGGCTCGATGCGCGCGTCCTCCCCTCCGCGCTCGCCGCGGTCACGGCTGCTCTCGGCGCGACGCTCCTCCCCTTCTGGCCACCGATCCTCGTCGCCGCGATCGTGGCCGCTGCTGCCGGGGTGGCCGCGTTCAAGCCACGTCTCGGGCTCGCCCTCGCCTTGGCGACACCGATCTTCCCGCTCGGCAACGAGACGCAGGGCGCGGCTCTGCTCTACGGCGGATTCGCCGCGGGCTGGCTCGTCCTCACCTGGCGCGACGCACGTCGCGGACTGCTGTTCGTCGTAGGGCCTGTGCTGGCGCTCTTCGGTGCCCTCGCACTCGTGCCTCTCGCAGTTCAGACCGCACGTGGCCCGGTTGGCCGCGCCGCTCAGGGCGCGCTCGCGGTTCTCGCCACCGGCCTCCTCGCGGGGGTCTCCGGACGCCCAATGCCGTTCACCGATTCGAGTGCGGCGTCCCTCGGCCTCGCACCGAGCGACACGGTCGGGGACGTCCTGCTCGCGCTGAAGGGCGCGCTGTCGAGCCTGACCTTGCTCCTCGCCGCCGCGGCGGTCGCCGCCCTCGCCGCCGCGATCCTTCCCTGGGCGCGCTCTCGGTCGCGCTTCGGCGTCGCCGCCGTGGGCGGGGTCGTACTCGCGGGGACGCTCGCGACAACGCCCGCCCTGACCGCGGTGCCGCTCATCGTCGCGGTCTGGGGCTTCGCGGCAGCACGTGCGGCGGGGACCGGCCGCTAGACTCGTCGCGCGGAGGCATCTGCGCAGCCCATGGAGATCCTGGAGCCCACGTCGATGTCAGCGCGTTCCTCGGACGTCGCTCGTCAAGGAGGCGAGCCCGAGGCGCGCAGGACAGTGCATCCAGTACGGCCAAGGGCCGAGGGCGAAGCATCCTGCCGCGAGCGGCGTCAGGCGACGGCGAAGCCGGACTTTGCCCGGCGGAAGCCGTAGCCGGCGAGGGACACGCGTGGCTTTGTTGCGTGCGATCGAGACGAGAATCGAGGGCCTCTTCGAGGGTGTCTTCGGCCGTGCCTTCAGGACGCACGTACAGCCGATCGAGCTCGCACGAAAGCTCGTCAAGGAGATGGACGATCATCGCAGCGTCTCCGTCTCCCGCGTCTACGTGCCCAACGAGTTCACGATCTACCTCTCTCCCGAGGACCGCCGGCAGTTCTCCGGGTACGAAGGGTCCCTCGTCGGGGAGCTACAGGAGTACCTGGCAGAGCACGCGCGCCGGGAGCAATACGCGCTCCTCACCCCTCCACGCGTGCTCGTGACGACCGACGACGATCTCGCCGTCGGCGAGTTCGGCATCGCGACCCGTCTCGTCCCGGGCGAGGCCGGCGAGGCACCGGCCGACCTCCCGCTCGAAGAGCCCGCCCAGGCGCCCGCGCCAACGATGGTGTACCGGCCCTCCGCGCCCGTGCCGGAGCCGGAGCCGGAGCCTGAGCCCGAGGTCGTCACCTTGACGGTCGACGGCAGCACGCACACCGTGACGAGCTCGAAGTTCGTGGTCGGCCGTTCGCGCGACTGCGACCTTCGCGTCCAAGATCTCAACGTCTCGCGCCGCCACGCCGAGCTCCGCGAAGACGGCGACACCTACTGGATCGTCGATCTCGGGTCGATGAACGGGACGCTCCTGAACGGACGGCGCGTCGAGCGCGAGAAGCTCAGCGACGGCGACCGCATCACGATCGGCTCGACCGAGCTGGTCTTCGGCCGCAGGAAGCCGTGACGATCCTTGCGCTCTCGACCGATGAGACGCTTCTCATCCTGAAGCTCGCGTTCCTCGTCCTCCTGTACGGCTTCATCGTCCTGATCGTCCGAACCGCGACGAAGGACATCGGCGGCGTGCCGCAGGAGAGCATCATCCTGGGCGCGTCCGAGGCCGCCGCTCTGCGAGCGCAAGTCGCAGGTCCGGCAGCCCGGTTCGTCGTGCTCGACGGCCCAGGCCTACGCCCGGGCACCATACTGGAAGTCACAACGGCCACGGTCGTCGGACGAGACCCCGAGAGTGGGATTCGGCTCGACGGCGACGACTTCGCATCCGCCCAACACGCGCAGATCGGGTCAGACCCGAACGGTGCCTGGGTGGAGGATTTGGGCTCGACGAACGGGACGTTCGTCAACGGCGCCCGGGTGACGACGAAGCGAGCCCTCCAGCCCGGCGACGTCGTCCGGGTCGGACAGACGGAGCTCCGGCTCGAACGGTGAGGATCGGGCGCACAGCGGTCGTCACGGACACGGGGAGACGCCGCCTTGGAAACGAGGACGCATACGTCTTCGAGCCCCCGCTCTTCGCCATCGCCGACGGCATGGGCGGAGCTCAGGCCGGCGAGATCGCGGCCGGTCTCGCGACGGCCGCCCTCGAAGAGGCAGGCGCGGAGACGCGAGGAGCCGACGGTCTGTCGGCGATCATCGCGGAGGCGAACCGCCGTATCTGGGAGCGGTCGCTACGGGATCCCGCGACAGCGGGCATGGGCACCACCGTCACCGTTGCATTGGTCGACGAGCCCGCAGGATCGATCTCGTTCGGACACGTCGGCGACTCTCGAGCATACCTCCTGCGAGACTCGAGCCTGGAGCAGATCACGACGGACCACTCACTGGTGGCCGAGCTCGTCGAGAGCGGCGTTCTCACACCGGAGGAAGCGGAGCGCCATCCGCAACGGTCAGCGATCACGCGGGCGCTCGGGACGGAGCCGGCGGTGGACGCGGACGTGTTCACCGTCGACGCCGTGCCGGGCGATCTCTTCCTGCTCTGCTCGGACGGGCTCTCCGACATGCTCTCCGAAGAGGAGATCGCGGAGGCGATCGAGACCGCAGGCCGAGATCCCGAAGCCGCCGGTCAGGCGCTGGTCGCGGCCGCCAACTCCCGAGGCGGCGAGGACAACATCACGGTCGTCCTCTTCGAGCTCGTCGGCGACGACGAGGCTCCGATACAGCCGGACACGGGGACGGGGACTCGAGCTGCCGGGCTCGAGGAAGCCCCTGCGGAGCCCGCAGCCGGCAACGGATCGCTCCGACGGCACGGCGCAGGGCCGGGCGGGCGACTCACGGCCCTGTTCCTGATCGCAGCCGTGGCCGGCATTGCGGCCCTCGTCCTGTACTGGGGAATCAGCCGGTGAGTCAGCGCAACCGCGAGCTCGCGGCGCTCTTCGTCGCCGCCGCGGTCGCGGGCGCCGCGCTCGGGAGCGTGACGATCGCCGTCTCGCAGCGCGCGGCCTGGTACGGGGCGATCTTCGCCGCGCTCTACCTCTGCGCGCACGTCGTCGTGCGACGAACAGTCCCGTATGCGGACGGCGCACTCCTCCCGCTGGCCGCCCTCCTCACGGCACTCGGCCTGACCACCATCACCCGCCTCGACCCGGAGGACGGCGGACGGCAAGCGCTCTGGGTCGTGATAGGCGTCGCGGTCTTCGCTGCCACGCTGATCCTGCTCCGGCACGACTACCGAGTGCTCGAGTCGTATCGCTACCTCTTCGGGGTAGCGGCGGTCTTCCTCCTGCTCCTGCCCTCGGTGCCCGGGCTCGGGGAGCGGGTGAACGGCGCGCGCCTGTGGGTCCATGTGGGACCGCTCCAGTTCCAGCCCGGCGAGCTCGCGAAGATCTGCCTCATCCTCTTCCTCGCCGGCTACCTGCGGGAGAAGCGCGAGGTCCTGGGACAGGGACGGCTCAAGGACTTCGGCCCCCTGCTCGCGATCTGGGGCGCCGCGATGCTCGTGATCGTCCAGACCAACGATCTCGGAAGCGCGCTTCTCAACTTCGGGATCTTCCTCGCGATGCTGTACGTCGCGACCGGGCGGCTGCTGTACGTGGGGGCCGGTGTGGCGCTCTTTGTCGGCGGCGCGGCGTTCATCTACCAGGCGGTTCAGCACGTGCAGGACCGGGTCACCATCTGGCTCCACCCCTGGACGGACGAGCGGGTCTACTGCTCCTTGAACGGCGAGCTCGAGTTCCGGCAGGACTGCGCCTCCTACCAGCTCGTGAGGAGCTTGTACTCGATCGCCCACGGCGGCTGGCACGGCACGGGAATCGGTGAGGGCACGTTCACGACGACGGACGGCACGCATCTCATCCCGTACCTGCGCACGGACTTCATCTACTCGGCGATCGCCCAGGAGCTGGGGTTGATCGGCGCCGCCGCGCTCCTTCTCCTGTACATGGTCTTCGTCGTCCGGGGCATGCGCATCGCGTTGAGCGCCGAGGACGGCTTCTCGAAGCTGCTCGCGGCCGGGCTCACCTTCGGCTTCGCTCTGCAGACCTTCATCATCGTCGGCGGCGTTCTCCGCGTGGTGCCGCTGACCGGCATCACCCTCCCCTTCGTGTCGTACGGGGGCACGAGCGTCCTCGCCAACTTCCTGCTCCTCGCCGGGCTCCTGCTCGTCTCGAACAGGGCCAATACACCACGATGAACCGCCAGATCGTCCGCCTGACGTATGTCTCGCTCACTCTCGTCGGCGTCCTCGTCGTCATGACGACGTACTGGCAGACGTGGGCCGCCGCCGGGCTCGCCGACCGGCAGGACAACGCCGTCAAGCGCGTCGCCGAGTTCTCGGTCGACCGCGGGACGATCGCCGTACGGCGGCCGTTCGCACGGCTCGCGCGCAACGTCGAGCGAAAGGCCGGGGAGAGGACGCTCTATTTCCGTCGCTATCCGCGGGGCCCGCTCACGGCCCATGTCGTCGGCTACTCGACCGTCGCCCGGTCGCGCACAGGGCTCGAGCGTTCTCTCAACGACTACCTCACGGCCTCGAACGCGAACCTCTCCACGGTCGTGGACACGGCCCTCGACGAGCTGCGCGGGAAGACCGTCGAAGGGAACGACGTCCTTCTCAACCTCGATCTCGACGCCCAGGAGGTGGCGCTCGAAGCGCTCGGCAGCAACTGCGGTGCGGTCGTCGCGCTCGATCCGCGCACGGGGAAGGTGCGCGTCATGGCCTCGTCTCCGAGCTTCGATCCGAATCAAGTGGAGAGGAACTTCGGCCGCATCTCGCGGGTGACGGCGGACTGCCGTCCGGCCTCGCCGCTCCTGAATCGCGCAAGCGCAGGTCTCTTCGTCCCCGGCTCCACCTTCAAGGTGATCACGGCCTCCGCCGCGCTCGAGACCAAGAAGTACAAACCCGAGTCGACCTTCTACGACCCGGGCTACTGCACGGTCTACGGAAAGCGCGTGAACAACTTCGACACCTCGAGCCCGTTCGGGACGATCGACCTCGAGACCGGCCTCGTGCACTCGGTCAACTCGGTGTTCTGCAACATCGGGCTGAAGCTCGGGGCGAAGCGAATCCTCGACACCGCCAAGCAGTTCGGATTCTACGAACGACCACCGCTCGAGACGCCCTCGGACGAGCGCGCGCCGAGCGGTCTCTACCAGGGCCGGAGGCTCTATTACCCGAAGAAGGACTCGGACGTCGACGCAGGGCGCATGGCTTTCGGGCAGGAGCGCATGCTCGTCACGCCGCTCCAGATGGCGATGGTCGCGGGCGCGATCGGGACGGGCGGCCGACTCCTGGAGCCAGAGGTCGTCGACCGCATCGTCTCACCGGGTGGACGCACCATCCTGCGTCAGCAGCCGAGGTTGATCCGCCGCGCCGTCAGCGAGAGCACCGCCGACGCCGTCGCGGAGATGATGCGGCGGGCGGTCGCCGAGGGAACGGGCACGGCAGCACAGATCTCCGGCTACTCGATCGGAGGAAAGACGGGCACGGGGGAAACCGGCGTCCCCGGGTCGAATACGACCTGGTTCATCGCTTTCGCCGGCAAAGACGAGGAGAGCCCGCCCGAGGTGGCGATCGCAGTGGTGCTCCAGAACCAGAGCGGTGTCGGCGGCACGACGGCGGCGCCGATCGCGCGCAGTGTCATGCAGGTCCTCCTGTCCTCCACGCAGAATCCCTAACCTAGGTCGACTTATGGCGATCCAGGACACTCTCTCCGGAACCCTCTTTGCCGGCCGCTACCGCGTCACGCGCAAGCTCGGCGGCGGCGGGATGGCAGACGTCTACCTGGCGGAAGATCAGGAGCTTGGCCGCAGAGTCGCCGTGAAGATCCTTCACGACCGGTACGCGAACGACGACCAGTTCGTCGAGCGCTTCCGACGGGAGGCGACCCACGCGGCAGGGCTTTCCCACCCGAACATCGTCTCCATCTACGACCGGGGCGAGACGAACGGCTCGTACTTCATCGTCATGGAGTACGTCGAGGGCCGCACGCTGAAGGAGCTCATCCGCTCACGAGGCCCGTGCCCCATTCCGGTCGCGATCGCCTACACACGGCAGATCCTTGCCGCCCTCCGCTACGCCCACCGAAACGGCGTGATCCATCGCGACATCAAGCCGCACAACGTGATCGTCGACCCGGAGGGCGTCGTCAAGGTGACGGACTTCGGGATCGCGCGCGCCGGGCCCAGTCAGATGACGGAGGAAGGCGCGATCATCGGCACCGCGCAGTACCTCTCCCCCGAGCAGGCTCGAGGCGCGCCGGTCGATCAGACCTCCGACCTCTACTCGACGGGGATCGTGCTCTACGAGCTGCTCACCGCGCAGGTCCCGTTCTCGGGCGAGACGCCGGTGGAGATCGCCATGAAGCACCTCTCCGAGACGCCCGACCCACCGTCCGGGCACCGGCACGAAGTTCCCGCCGACCTCGACCTCGTCGTCCTCCGGGCGCTCGCCAAGGAGCCGCCCGACCGCTATCAGTCAGCCGCCGCGATGGACGCCGACCTCGAGACGGTGGCGCACGGGGGCCACGTTCCCGTGGAGACGGCGGACGCGGCCACGATGGTGCTCGCGGGCGGACGGGGCGCCGACGCACCGACCGCCGTGACCCAGCTGCGACGCGGCCGTGTCGGCGGCCCGCCGGGCTACCCCCCTCACTACCAGCCTTTGAAACCGGGCGGCCGCACGCTCTGGCCGTGGCTCGTCGGCTTCGGCGCGCTCCTCGCGGTCCTCGTCGGCGGGTGGTTCCTCTTCGACACGATCAGGGATCAGTTGGAAGGGGCCAAGCCCGTCGCGGTTCCATACGTCGTGGCGTTGCGCGAAGCGAACGCGAGGAACGAGATCACCGAGCGCGGGCTGCAGGTCCGCGTCCGTCGGGTGCCCAGCTCGGACGTCGAGGAGGGCCTCGTGATCGCTCAGAGTCCGACGCAGGGAACGAAGGTCGAGAAGGAGACGGTCGTCGTCATCGACGTCTCCACGGGCAAGCGAGAAGTGACCGTCCCGAGCGTCGTCGGCCAGAGCAGCGAGGACGCCATCGAAGAGCTGACCCAGGCAGGCCTCGACGCGCACGTGGTGAACGTGAGCTCGGACCGGAAGGAAGGCACGGTGACCGGCCAGTCGCCAGGCCCGGGCACGGTCGTCGTCGAGGGAACCCAGGTCCGCATCAACGTCTCCTCGGGGCCGAAGCAGGTGTCCGTCCCGCCGGTGATCGGGCTGCCGTACGAGCAGGCCGCCACCGAGCTCCAGCGCGCGGGCTTCAGCGTTGCTCGTGTCGACGTCGACTCCGACCTAGCGAAAGGCATCGTGGTCAACCAGGATCCGAACGGGGGCTCGACCGCCTCGCAGGGCTCGTCGGTCACGCTGTCGGTGTCCAAAGGACCTGTCACGAGCGCGGTTCCGGACGTGACCTCGCAGGAGCTGTCGATCGCCCAAGCGACGCTCGAGGGCGCAGGGTTCCGTGTCCGGCCGGTCATCGAGGAGACCGACGACCCGAGCCTCGACGGCATCGTCATCTCGCAGGATCCGGTCGGCGGGAGCCAGGAGAAGCCGAACACGGTCGTCACGCTCTTCGTGGGACAGCTGGTCCAGCCAACGGAAACGACGGAGACGACGCAGACCGAGCCGTGACGAAGCGCCTCCGCGTCGCGGTCCTCGCGGGCGGCCGCTCCAGCGAGCACCCGATCTCCGTCGAGTCGGCCCGCTCCGTGCTCGAGGCGCTCGATCCGAATCACTACGAGACGACGGCGATCTCGATCGGCCGCGAGGGACGATGGGAGATCGCTGCGGCCGAGCGGAGCCTGCCCGTTGCGGGTGAGGAGCGTGCGGTCGAGACGCTTCCGGTGCTGGGAGACTCGACGCCTGCTCAGGCGCTCAGCAGGATCGACGTCGTGCTTCCCATCTTGCACGGGCCGTTCGGAGAGGACGGAACGGTACAAGGCCTGCTCGAGCTCGCGGGAATTCCCTACGTCGGAGCCGGCGTCGCCGCGTCCGCGCTCTGTATGGACAAGGACCTGTTCAAAGCCGTCCTTCGTGACCAGGGGATCCCGGTGGCGCGTAACGTGACGCTGCGCGACGGGGACGCGCCACAGCATCCGTTCGAGTACCCGGTCTTCGTCAAGCCCGCCCGCCTCGGATCGTCGGTGGGGATCTCGAAGGTCCATGGCGAGGACGAGCTCGGGCCCGCAGTTGCACTCGCCCGCCGGCACGACGAGAAGGTGCTGATCGAGGAGTTCGTAGAGGGCATGGAGGTCGAGTGCGGCGTCCTCGGCAACCGGGAGCCGACGGCGTCGGTCGTCGGCGAGATCGTCGCGCACGCCGAGTGGTACGACTACTCCGCCAAGTACGACGAGGGCGGGATGGACCTCGTGATTCCCGCGCGCATCCCGGACGAGACCGCGGAGCAGGTACAGCGCCTCGCCGTCGAGTCCTTCGTCGCTACGGAGTGTGAGGGCATGGCCCGAATCGACCTCTTCGTTCGGCCCGACGGCGAGGTCGTCGTCAACGAGCTCAACACGATCCCGGGCTTCACCGCCACGAGCGTCTACGCGAAGCTCTTCGAGGCGTCGGGAATCCCATACGCAGAGCTGCTCGACCGGTTGATCGAGCTCGCGCTGGAACGGCACGAGCGCCGTGCGCAGCTCGAGTACTGACGGCTAGAAAGCGCGAGCAGGCGCTCGGTCTGGGCAGCGTGCCAGCCGAGGGCGAGCTCAGCGAATCGCTCCTGGGCCCTAGCCAAGTACGCGTCGTCGCTCCGGGCGGCACCGAGGGCGCGGAGTGCGAAGGGCTCCGCCATCGCGGCGTAGAACCGGTCGAGCCGAACGCGGACGCGTTCGGGGTCCTCGTCGTCCGCAAGCGCCGTGGAGCCGACGAGGTCGGCGAAGAGAACCGTGGCGAGCTTCCGCTCATCGCCCCTGCCGATGTCTCGGCCACCGTGGCCCCGCAGCCGGGCGGAAGCGGGCATCAGCGGGAAGATCCGCTCCGCACGAGTCGCAGACGCTCATGCGCGAAGTCTTGCGAGCCTTCGCGTCAGACGCTAGCCGAGCGTCGCGGCCAGCGCCTCCTCCCAAACCGCGAGCCCCTCGTCCAGCTCCGCCTCCGAGATGGTCAAAGGACACAGCAGCCGAATGCAGTTTCCGTGCATACCCGCCTTGAGCAGCAACAGACCGCGGCGCAGCGCCTCGTCGATCACCGCGGCGGCGAGCTCGGGCGCGGGCGACTTCGTCTCCACGTCGCGCACGAGCTCGATCGCGAGCATCGCGCCGAGGCCGCGCACGTCACCGATCCGTGGCCACCGCTCACGCCACTCGACCATTCGCGACCGAACGATCTCACCGATCTCCTCGGCACGGACGACGAGCTGCTCCTCCTCGAACACGTCGAGGACGGCGAGGGCCGCTGCGAGACCGAGCGGGTTGCCGATGAACGTCCCACCGATGGCACCTTCGTGAGCGTCATCCATGACCTCCGCCCGCCCGACGACGCCGGAGAGCGGCAGCCCGCCCGCGATCGACTTGGCGACGACCATCAGGTCCGGCTCCACGTCGAAGTGCTCCATCGCGAACATCCGACCGGTGCGACCGAAGCCCGTCTGCACCTCATCCGCGACGAGGACGATCCCGTGCTCGTCACAGACTCGGCGGAGCCCTTCGACGAACATCGGCGGGGCGGGGAGGAAACCGCCCTCGCCCTGCTGCGGCTCGAAGACGATCGCGGCGACGTGGTCCGCCCCCACATGGGTCTCGAACATACGCTCCAGCGAAGCGAGAGCCCTCTCCGCGTCAGGGCCGCGGAACGCGTTCGGAAACGGCGCGCGGTACACCTCGGGCGCGAATGGACCGAGACCGCTCTTGTAGGGATGTAGACGCGACGTCATGGTCAGCGCGAGCAGCGTGCGACCGTGGAACGCTCCCTCGAATGCGATGACCGCCTGCCGACCGGTGTGCAGGCGGGCCAGCTTCACGGCGTTCTCGACCGCCTCGGTGCCGGCGTTGAAGAACGCGCTGCGCACCGCGCCGGTGATGGGCGCGAGCGCAGCGAGGCGTTCCGCAAGCTCGACGTAGGCCTCGTAGGGGACAACCGTGAAGTCCGTGTGCAGGAGACGCGTCGCCTGCTCCTCGATTGCGTCCACGACCATGGGGTGGCGATGACCGACGTTGAGCACGCCGACGCCTCCGACGAAGTCGAGGAACGTGTTGCCGTCGACGTCGGTGATCGTCGACCCCAAGGCCTCCGCCGCGACGACCGGTCCGTGGACGATGAGAGGCCGCGCAATTGCACTCCGTTCGCGCTTCAGGATCGCGCGGGAGAGCGGCCCCGGGACCTCCGTGCGCAGCTCGATCACACGGGTCGCCGCCACGCGCGGGAGGCTAGCGAAAGGGGTCGTCGACGCCGGCTACGCGCTACTCGTACGGGCGCTTGGGCACCAGCCGCGAGACCGTCAGGACGACATCCACGGCACCCGCGATTCCGACCAGGAACCACTCGGCGCCCTCGACGCCTCCTCTCTGCGACCACAGGAGGACGTACATGATCGTCGCGTAGGGGAGGAAGATCAATCCCAGTGCGGGCACGAACGACCCGTCGAACGCCTTGTCGACCCGGTCTCCGAAGTACCACATGACCCCGAGCGCGACGCGCGGCGCCATGATCGCCGCGAAAACGATGAGACCCATCGCCCGGAGTCTCGATGCTCGTGTCCGCTCCGTCAACAGGCATCCTGAGCGCCGATGGACGACGGCGACCTGGATCCCGATCCGATCGCTCAGTTCCGGGTTTGGCTGCAGGAGGCGGAAGCCGCTTGCCCGAGAGCCGATGCGATGACGCTCGCAACCGCGACCGTGAGCGGCCGCCCGTCGGCCCGCATCGTGCTGCTGCGCGGGCTCGACGAGCGTGGCTTCGTCTTCTTCACGAATCGCGAGTCACGCAAAGGCGAAGAGCTGTCCGCGAACCCGCACGCGGCCCTCGTCTTCCACTGGTACGAGCTGGGGCGCCAGGTACGAGTCGAGGGTGTTACCGAGGACATCTCTTCGCCGGAGTCCGAGATCTACTGGCGGACGCGGCCTCGCGAGAGCCGGATCGCCGCCTGGGCATCGCCGCAATCCCGTCCTCTATCCGGTCGTGCAGAGCTCGACCGACTGTACGCCGAGAAGGAGGGCGAGCTGGGACAGAGCGAGATCCCCTTGCCGCCGTTCTGGGGCGGCTATCGCGTCCTCCCCGCACTCATCGAGTTCTGGGTCCACCACGACGATCGGCTCCACGACCGCGTGCGCTACGTCCACCGTGACGGCGCCTGGCATCGAGAACGGCTCGCGCCCTGAGGAGAGGTACTGCCCCTACCCGCTGTCGGGAGGAGCGAGAGCGCCGTCGGTATACACGCCTTCGGCGTTCCAGAGGAGATATCCCTTCGCGCCCGCGAGCCGCGCCGCTTCGATCTGCGCCCGCACCTCGTCCAGGCCGAACGTCCGGGAGAACGAGAAGTCCTGTACCCACGTGACCAGCAGGGCGTCGCTTCCGCGAACAGCCTTCTGGAAGCCGCGAAGCGCGAGCGACACCGTCGCCCCCGGCGCCGCGCTCGGATCCGATAGCCCCAGCTCTCCCGGCCCGAAAAGCGACGGATACGTCATCGGATACACGGCGTGGAGCGTCGGCGCCATGCGACGGGGGATCTGACCGATCCCCATGTCGCGGCTCGCCGAGAGGCCGAACACCGCGGCGGAGACACGGACGCCGAGCGGGTGGAGACGCCGAACCGCGTAACGAAGGAACGAGGGAACCACATCCCGTCTCGCGAGCACACGTCGGCTCCCGTACACGGCCGCGCCGACGTCCCCGTCCGACGGGAACCGCACGTAGTCGAAGAGGATCTCGTCGAACCCGGCCCTGGCGGCCGCTGCAGCCACGTCGACGTTGTACTTCCACACCCTCCGGTCATATGGGTTCGTCCAGCCGAGCCCCGCTCCATCTCGCCACACGGAACCGTCGCTTCGCCGCACCGCCAAATCTGGGCGGGCCTGCGCGAGTATCGGATCCTCGAAGACGACCAGCCGGCCGATGAGATACACGCCTCGCGTATGGGCCAGCCGCGCAGCCGCCCGCGGGGCATAGAAGTCGCGTGTCGCACCCGCACTGCGGGCGAGGCGGAGGCTGCCATCCGTGAATCCGATCTGACCACGCTCGTCCTTGATGTCGAGCTCGAGTGCCGTCAGGCCGTCGCGCTCGAGTTCCAGGTACTGCTCGAGCCTTCCGGGCAATGATGCGAGGCCCATCGTCACGTGCACACCGCGAATCTCGATGGGAAGGACCCGCGGGCCTGACGCTTCCAGCGAGGAGTCCAGGGAGCCTTGCTGAGGCTGCCCGTCCGCCTGCTTGATCCCACCGCCGACGAACTGCGCCCCAGCCCCAAGGAGCGCGACCGCCCCGAGCGAGATCCCGATCAGAGCGCTCCGCCGCAGGCGCTTCCTCCGCCGCACCGCTGCTCGCCGCTGGCGGAACCGCTCGTTCGGGTCGATCGGTGGGAACAGCATCGACACCGTGCAGCGGACGTTATCGCAGTCGCGCTTCTCCGGAGGCCCGGGCGTTGACTCATGTGACAAAGTGTCACAAGGTCAGGCGCAAGCTCCTCGGGCGCGCTTCGTAGAATCGGTCGCGTGGTCCTCTCCGACCGCACCATCCGGCGACTGATCGAGGAAGGGCGCATCGGCATCGAGCCGTTCGATCCCGGTCTCATGCAGCCGTCGAGCGTCGACGTGCGCGTCGACCACTACTTCCGGGTGTTCCGCAACTCGCGGTACCCGTACATCGACGTCAAGTCCGAGCAGGAGGAGCTGACCGAGCTCGTCGAGGTGGGAGAGGAGGCGTTCATCCTCCATCCCGGCGAGTTCGTGCTCGGATCGACCCTCGAACGCGTGATGCTGCCCGACGACCTCGTGGCGAGATTGGAAGGCAAGTCGAGTCTTGGCAGACTAGGCCTGCTCATCCACTCCACGGCGGGGTTCATCGACCCGGGCTGGGACGGCCACGTCACGCTCGAGCTGTCGAACGTCGCCAACCTGCCGATCACGATCTACCCGGGCATGAAGATCGGCCAGCTCTCGTTCGTGCAGCTCTCGGAGGCGGCGGAGCGCCCGTACGGCTCGGCCGGCATCGGCTCCAAGTACCAGGGGCAACGCGGCCCGACCCCGAGCCGCTACTGGCAGAACTTCATTGACGACTAGCGTTACTCCGGCGGCTCGCACTCCGCGTCCGACCCGACGTCGCCGAGTCGTTCGAGCAGCTCGGACACGGTAACGACCTCGCGATCGTCGAAACGCGTCGTGAAGAGCTCGTCGATCTGTGCCACGTGGCTCTTCGAGGCCTCGCGCAGCTTGGCAAGCCCGGCGTCGGTCAGTACCGCGTAGACGACACGGCGATCGCTGTCGCACGACCCGCGCTCGACGTAGCCGACTCGCTCGAGGCCGTCGAGAAGCCGGGTGATGCCCGACGGGGTCAGAAGGATCTCCTCGGCCAGGTCGACCCGGCGCATCCGCCGATCCGGGGCCCGTGCGAGTCGCAGGAGGACCTCGTAGTCGTTGATCGTCAGGCCGTGGTCTTTGGTCAGTTCGACGCTCAGCCGCCGTGTCACGGCTGCGTGGGCGCGGACGAGAGCGATGAACGTCCGGACCGAAGCTGTTTGCTCACTCAATACTTGACTAGACATATATCTCTGCTACAGTTCTTTGCGTGGTCAACTATAGCGGACGCAAGGAGGTTCCACAAATGTCCATCCTCGCAGGCACACCGGTCACCGTCATTCCCGCCGGAACCTGGTCGATCGACCCGGTCTGGTCGTCGATCGGCTTCGAGGTGAAGAAGATAGGGCTCGCAACCGTGAAGGGGCGTGCGCTGGGCTTCGAGGGAACGATTCGGGGTGGCGAGTATCCCTCCATCGTCGGAAAGGTCGCGGTCTCGAGCATCACGACGTTCGACGAGACCCGCGACGCACATGTGCAGTCACCCGACTTCTTCGACGCCCAGCGGTATCCCGAGCTCCGATTCGTGTCGAACGCCGTCCTGCTTCGTGACGACGAGCTGATCGTCCAGGGCGAGCTCGAGATCAAGGGCGTGACGAAGCCCGTCGAGCTCAGGGGGAGCTTCGCCGGCACGGGTCTCGATCTCATGGGGAACGAGCGAATTGCGCTCGAGCTCACGGGCGTCATCGACCGCACGGATTTCGGCCTCGACTGGAACGCACCGCTCCCAGGAGGCGGCCTCCTCCTTCCGAACGAGGTCCGCTTGACGGCCAGCTTCGCAGCCGTGCGAGCGGCCTAGCGATGCGCATCCTCGCCATCTCGGGCAGCCTGCGGAAGGGTTCGTACAACACCGCCCTCGCGCGTGCCGCAGTCGAGCTCGCGGAAGGTGCGGACGTGGAGGTCTACGAGGATCTCGGGCTCGTACCCCTGTACCACCAGGATCTCGACCACGAAGGCGTGGAGCCGCCCGCGGCGGTTCGCGATCTCCGGGAACGGATCGAGGCCGCCGACGCCTTGTTCATCGTGACCCCTGAGTACAACGGCTCGCTCCCGGGCGTCCTCAAGAACGCGATCGACTGGGCATCCGCACGGCACCGCGGCAGCTCTTTCCGGAACAAGACGGTTGCGATCGCCGGGGCCACGACCGGCGCCTACGGAGCAATCTGGGCGCAGCAGGATCTGCGGCGTGTCCTCGGCATCGCAGGCGCACGTGTGATCGCGGGCGAGGTCGCGGTGGCCCACGCGCAGAACGTGTTCGACGACGAGACCGGCCTGCTCACGGATCCCCTCGTCGCCGTACGCCTCCGTGAGCACCTCGCCGCGCTCGTGCGCGAGGCGTCGTTCCTCCCCATCGCTGCCTAGAACCCAATGAGACGAGGGGCCGCTCGTGCGGCCCCTCGGTCCGGTTACCAGCGTTGGAGTAGTAGAGGCGCTTCCTGCCCGACCTGAAGGTGGTCCGGCGGCGCGGAATGCGAGCCCCCTACGCTGGCTAGGCGATTCCCGGTCGGTCCCGGGGGCACGCCTCTACCCGCTGGTACCTCCACTGCCCGAACTGTCATCGCTCAAATCGGACCACCTCCTTTCCGCGGTACCTTCAGCATACGCATCTGCAGCGGATAGCGGGAGGCACGGAGCGACGAATCAGGTGACTGCTGTCTCGCTGAGGAGCGTCGTGAGCTCGAGCCCCCGATCGAGCGGAACGGTGACGCTCGAGACGCTCGGATCGCGCTGGCGTGCGGCCGAGTACGCGGCCAGCGGATCCGAATGGGAAAGAACGTTGTCCGCGATGACCAGGCCGCCCACCTCCAGCAGCGGGCGAGCGAGTGCGTAGAGTTGCTCGTAGTCGTCCTTCTCGGCGTCGAGAAAAACGAGGTCGAACGTGTCCTGCGTCGCTCGAAGCGTCGCGAATGCGTCCCCCTCGACCAGCTCGGCCCACTCCTCGAGGCCGGCCTCCGCGACGTTCCGCCGCCAGGCGTCGCACCGCTCCGGGTCGTGCTCGAGCGAGGCCACGCGGCCCGCTTCGAGCCGTGCTCCCGCGGCGAGCCAGATCGTCGAATAGCCGCGCGAGCCACCGATCTCGAGCGCGTTGATGCCGGGCTGCGCCGCGGCGAGAGCGAAGAGGAAGCGGCCGGTCGTCGGTGCGACCTGCCGCGAGCGTCGCTCGGCCGGCCAACCCGCCTCGCGTTCCGCCCGGTCCTCCTCCTCGAGCCGGTGCAAGACCGAGAGCACGCGCTCGTCGAGCACCTGTCACTCCTCCACGTCGACGACGATCATCCCGTCCCGGAGCGAGACCGGGAAGATCGGGACAGCCTCGAAGGCCGGGAGCGAGAGCGGGATCCCGCTCTCCAGGTCGAAGCGGGAGCCGTGGCGCGGGCAGACGACGACACAGGCTTCGGGCTCCCAGTCGCCCTCGCACAGCGGCCCGTCGTCGTGCGAGCACCTGTCCTCGATCGCGAACAACCTGCCGCCGCAGTTGTAGACGCCGACGGTGATCTCGCCGGCGGGAACGAGCCGCATCGTCCCGGGCGGTAGCTCCTCGGGCGGGCAGACCTCGATCTCCACTACTCGAGAACGAGATCGCGAACCGACGTTCCCCACTCCTCGGGAAGTGGCGTCCCCTTCGCCTTGTGCAGGGCGAGCTTCAAGACCCCGAGCCCGAGGATCGCGCACTTGAGCCGCACCGGGGTGAGTGGGATGCCGAGCTCCTCGAGGAGCTCGTCCTTCGGCATCGCTGCCACCTCTTGCGCGGTCCGCCCCTTGACGAGGTCCGTCAGCATCGAGGTCGCGGCCTGGCTGATCGCGCAGCCGCGACCCTCGAACCCGACGTCCTCGATCACGTCGCCCTCGCCCAGTCGCACCGAGACCGAGACCTCGTCGCCGCAGAGTGGGTTCTGGCCCTCGGCGCTCGCGTCCGCGTCGCCGAGCAATCCGTGGTTGTGCGGATTCTTGTAGTGATCCAAGATCAGCTCCCGATAGAGCTGATCGAACTCTCCTGCCGTCACTAGCCGAATGCCTTCTTGACCTTGTGGAGACCGTCGACGAGGCGGTCGATCTCCTCCGGGATCGTGTAGACGTAGAAGCTCGCCCGATTCGTCGCGGCGACTCCGAGCTTCCGCATGAGCGGCTGGCAGCAGTGGTGGCCCGCGCGGATAGCGACCCCCTCGAAGTCGAGCACCTGGGCGACGTCGTGCGGATGCACGCCCTCGACGTTGAACGAGACGATTCCGGCACGTCGGGCTGCGGGCGGGCCGTACGAGATGACCCACGGGAGCTCGGAAAGACGTCCGAGCGCGTACTCGGCGAGCTCGTGCTCGTGCTGCTCGATCGCGTCGAAGCCGATTCCGCTCAGGTAGTCGATCGCAGCCCCGAAGCCGACAGCTTCGGCGATCGGCGACGTCCCGGCCTCGAACTTGTGCGGAAGGTCTCCCCAGGTCGTCTCCTCGAACTGCACCTTGCGAATCATGTGCCCGCCGAGGTTGAACGGCTCCATCGCCTCCAGGAGCTCCGCCCTGCCCCAGAGGGCTCCGATCCCGCTCGGCCCGCACATCTTGTGGGCCGAGAACGCGAGAAAGTCACAGCCGAGCGTCTGCACGTCGATCCTCCGGTGGGGCGCAGCCTGGGCCGCATCCACCACCACGATCGCTCCCCGCTCGTGTGCCCACGCGGCGAGCTTCTCGACGGGATTGACCGTCCCGAGAGCGTTCGAGACGAGGCCGTTCGCGACGATCTTGACCCGCCCGTCGCGCTCGATGCCGTCCAGCGCTTCGAGGTCGAGCTCGCCGTTGTCGTCGAGCGGGATCACCGCGAAGGTCGCCCCCGTCCGCTTCGCCACGTACTGCCAGGGCACATAGTTCGAGTGGTGCTCGAGCTCGGTGGCGAGCACGATGTCGCCGGGGCCGAGCGTGGCGAGGCCGTAGGCGTAGGCGACCAGGTTGAGCCCCTCGGTCGCGTTTCGCGTGAAGATGACCTCTCGGGCCTCGGGCGCGTTGACGAGCGCCTGCACCTTTTGGCGGGCACCCTCGAAGGCGGCGGTCGCGCGCTCCGAGAGCGTATAGACGCCTCGGTGTACGTTTCCGTACGACGTCTCGTAGAACCGCTGCATGACGTCGAGCATCTGCCTCGGCTTCTGTGCCGTGACCGCCGAGTCGAGGTACGCGAGCGACTTTCCGTTGATCTCCTGTTCGAAGATCGGGAAGTCCGCGCGCAGCCGATTCGCATCGAGCGTCGGAGCGGTCACTGCCATGACCCCATCGTACCCCTGCGCCTTCTCCAAGCCGTTCCGGCGGGCTCAGCCCAGGTCCACCCGGCCGTTCGAGGCAGCACGCTCCGCGGCGCGCCGCTGGCGCTCCACCGTCACCGCCGCCTCCACGAGGAGATCGCACACACGCTCGAGGCGCCGGCGCTCGGAGACCTCCTCGAGCAGCTCCTGCTTGGGCGTGACCCCCAGCTCGACTCGGGCCGCAAGCGCGAAGGACAGCTGCGCCGAGTCGGCGGTGGGCACCTGTACCTCGCTCGCGGTGAGATCCCGGAGGTGGCCGAAGAGCTCGAGCGCCCGTTCGACGGTTCCAGGTTCCGCCGGGTCGTCATCGTCGACCACGGGAGCGACGTCGCCTGTCTGGAACGACCGCCCGCGCGTGAGCTCGAGAACCCGGAAGCGCTCCTGTCCCTCGACGACGATGTTCATGCGCCCGTCCTCGAAGCGTGCGAGCACCTGCAGAACGGCAGCGCGCGTCCCGACTTCTCGAATACCGTCCGCGTCCGCACAGACGAGCCCGAACTCGGTTCCGTCCGCGAGGCACTCGCCGATGAGCTCCTTGTACCGCTCCTCGAAGATGTGGAGCGGCACCTGCTCTGTCGGCAAGAGAACGATCCCGAGCGGGAACAGGCCGATCTCCGCCATCAGCGCAAGACTAGGCGCACTGGATCAGACGCTGCGGCTGAGCGCCACGAACTCCCAGAGACGGCCCCCGCCCCGCTCGGCGAGCCGCAACCCTTCCGCCTCGGCCGAAGCGAGGATGGCGGCCGGCGGATGCAGGAACACGCGGAACGTCCTGCCGACCAGCCTCTGCCAGCCGTTCACGAGGCGCAGCCCGATCCGCACCAATAGGCGATCTCGGGGAAAGCTGATCACGAGTGTCCGCCGGGTGAGACGCGCCGCGACACCTGCGAGCTGGATGCCGTCGGGCGAGCAGCAGACGACCCGGTTGAGAACGACGACGTCGGCGGGCGCGACGTCCTCGGGCTGCTCGAGCAGATCCGCGACACGAAAGGACGTGCGCTCCTCGAGACCTTTCTCACGCGCCAGCTCGCGCGCGTACGGCTCGTAGGAGGAGACCAGCTCGACGATCTCGCCGCGCTCGGCGCCCGACTCGAGGAGCTCGGACTGGAGTGTCCCGACACCGCCCCCGATATCGAGGACCCTGGCACCACCGAGACCGCGAGCGGCAGCACTCGTGAGCATCAGGCGCTCGAGCTTGTCGAGGCCTTTCCTTCGATAGCGCGCGAGGCTACGTCGCGCGAGCCGCGAGCTGAACATCTCCTCACAAGGGCACGTTCGGCAGCAGCTCGGCACGGGCAGGGCTAGTGGTCGCCGCTTAGGTGCGCTCGAGGTCGAGCGCGCACGAGTTGATGCAGAAACGCTTACCGGTCGGCTCCGGCCCGTCGTCGAACACGTGGCCGAGATGACCTCCGCAGATCGCGCACAGCACCTCCGTGCGCACCATCCCGTAGCTCGTATCCACCTCGGTGACAACGCTGCGGAGCGATGCGGGCTCGACGAAGCTCGGCCAACCCGTGCCCGAGTCGAACTTCGCCTCGGAGCGGAAGAGCTCGGCCCCGCAGCCGGCACAGCGGTAGATCCCCGAGTCGTGCTCGTCCCAGTACGCGCCCGTGAACGCGCGCTCCGTGCCCTTCCGCCTCAGAATCTCGTACTGCTCGGGCGTCAATCGTGCCCGCCACGCCTCGTCGGTGAGCTGTATCTCCGTCTTCACGACGTGAGCGTAGCTGGCTCGACCTCAGAGAACGACGAGCGTCACGGCGACGTACTGCGCGAGGGCAGCAGCGATGACGAGGAGATGGAAGACCTCATGGAACCCGAAGGTCGTCGGAGCTGGATTCGGCCAACCGGTCGCGTACGCGAGAGCGCCGAGGCTGTAGAGCACGCCGCCGACGATCACGAGTACGGCGGCGCCGATGCCGAGCGCCGGAAAGAGTTGTGGCACGGCGATGACTCCGACCCATCCGATCGAGAGCGAAGCAACGGCGGAGAGCCACCGAGGAGCTTCGATCCAGGCGAGGTTGACGACCAGGCCGAGCAGCGCTCCTGCCCACACCGTCGTCAGCACGACGATCCCGAGCGAGCGACCGAACTCGAGGAGCGCAAACGGCGTGTAGGTCCCCGCGATGAAGACGAAGATCATCGCGTGGTCGAGACGCCTTGCGCGGAGACGCGCCGCCGCGCTGCGCCACGGGAAGCGGTGGTACAGAGCGCTCGCGCCGAACATCGCGGCCAACCCGACCGCATACACCCAGACCGCGAAGCGCTCGCGGACGCCGTCCGCGAGAAGGACGAGCACCGCACCGGCCGCGACTGCTGCGAAGAACGCGTACAGATGAAACACGCCGCGCAGGCGCGGGACGAGGGTCGCGTCCATCGGGCGATTCTGCCTACGACGCCTGCGGGATGCGCGTTTCGAGCGCGGCACCGAGCGCGTCACGCACGGGCACGAGCTCGACCCGGTCGAGCACGTCCTGGAAGAAGCCGCGCACGATCAAGCGTTCGGCCTCGGAGCGCGTAAGGCCACGCGTCATGAGATAGAAAAGCTGCTCGCGGTCGACTTGGCCGAGCGTTGCGCCGTGCGTGCAACGAACGTCGTTGGCCAGGATCTCCAGGCCGGGGATCGAGTCGGCATGCGCTGTCTTCGAGAGCAAGAGGTTGCGATTCTCCTGATAGGCATTCGTCTTCTGCGCGCCTTCCTCGACGCGGATCATCCCGCGCCACACGGCTCGTGCCTTGTCGCGCAGTGCCCCCTTGAAGGCGAAGTCCGACGTCGTCGACGGAGCCATGTGCTCCTGGAACGTGTCGTAGTCGAGGTGCTGCGTTCCGTCGACGAAATAGGCACCCGTAACGCGCGAGGTCGCGCCTTGCCCGGCGAGGTCGTTCTGGATCCGGACCTTTCCCTTCGCGGAGCCGAAACCACCGGCGACCCAGTCGAGCTCCGCGTCGCGCTCAACACGTGCGTGGTGCGAAGCGAAGTGCCACGTCGCCCGCGAAAGGTTCTGCACGGACACGTACTCGACCTTGGCCGCGTCCCGGACGAGGATCTCGACCGCGGCGTTCGAGTAACCCTGCAGCTCCGGGGAAGCCGATGCGTACTCCTCGATCAGCGTGAACCTGCTCTCGGGCTCGGCGACGACGAGAAGGCGCCAGAAGAGCGAGCCCCCCTCGACCGCGTTCGCGATCCGCACGTAGAGCGGTTCTTCCACGACGACGCCTCGAGGGACGTGGACGAGCAGCCCGTGCTGCCACATGGCCGCGTTGTGGGCCGCGAACTTCTCGTCCCAGCCGACGAGCGAATGGAGAAGCTCGTTGTCATCTGCGAGCGGCTCGAACCGGATCCCATCCGGCGCGCGCTCGATCTCGATACCGGCCTCACCCACATGGGCGATGCCGCCGGCGTCCAGCTCGAGCATCGACGGCGGGGCCGCGATCCCAGCAGCGCCGTTCGCCGTCCAGGCGTCCGGGTCGAAACCGGCGAGGTCCGTGAAGCGCCAGTGCTCGTCTTTCACCGTCGGAAGTGGAAGCGCCTTGTAGCGCTCGAGCGGCTCCGCACGCGGCCTCACGGCAGCCTCCCGTCGGGGAACGGCGCGAACCGTCTGTGCAAGATCAGAACGTTCCCGTCGGGATCGCGGAAGAACGTCATGTCGCAGACGCCCGTATGGACGATGTCGCCGTCGAACTCGACGCCCTTCGCCTCGAGCTCCGCGCGCGCCTCCGCAACGTCGGGTACGCGCAGAGCGATACCGGCAGGGCTGGGCGCGAACGGCTGTCCAATGCTGGATGGGTCGAAGACGTCGAGCGTGACCTGCCCGGCAGTGAACTCCATGTCGCTCTCGCCTTCACTTTCGATCTCGAGACCCAAGACCTCGGAGTAGAAGTGCTTCGCGCGCGGTAGGTCCTGAGTCAGGACCGAAACGAAGTCGATCCGCTCGACCTCCATCAGGGGTGCAACCGCTCCCGAACCGACAGTGGTGAGTCGGCGCGCTGAGCGTCGATCAACCGACCGACCCCTCCATCTGCAGCTGGATGAGCCGGTTCATCTCGACCGCATATTCGAGCGGGAGCTCCTTCGTGATCGGCTCGACGAAGCCGGACACGATCATCGCGGAGGCCTCCGCCTCCGAGAGCCCGCGGCTCATCAGG
>JBKPDR010000047.1:0-5832 GCA_046727975.1 Actinomycetota bacterium
TGGACGTGGATCGGCACGCCCGGGAAGAGGCGGTTGCCGCCGCAGTGGTCGAAATGCAGGTGGGTGTTGATGACGCACGCCACGTCGCGGGGGATGTTCTCGGGGTGCGGCGTCGGGCTCATATCGTCGAACTCGGGCCTCGAGTCGATCATCCCGGTGTCGACCAGCACACGGCCCTCCGGGTGGTCGATCGTCCAGACGAACACGGGCATGCGCTCCCCCTCCACGAGGAGCTCCGCCGCGAGGTGCGCGTTGATCACGAGCATCACTGCCTCCTCTCAATCGATTCGCTCATCGGGATCGTGGATCCGAACAGGACGACATCCTTGCCCTCGGCGGCTTCGAGGGTGGCCACGGCGCGCTTGATGTCGTCCGAGAGGAACGTGATCCCGGGTGATCGTTACGAAGATGTGATGTGTGTCGTCTGCCCAACTATCTTCGCCGGACTCCGAGATCGACGACTTCATGACCGTCCCGCGCTCGCGCCCAGGCTGGCGAGAAGCTCGTCCAGCTGCCCGAACGTCTCGCGGAGCCCCTCCCCGAAGCCGATGGCCTCGTCGGTCGCCTCCTTCGACGGATGGAGCTCGTGCAGGACCAACAGCGTCTTGCCCCCCTTCTCCTCGAAGGTCACCGTGGTGACGGCCTGACCGCCCTCACCTTCCTCGTTGGTCCAGACGAGGCGCGAGGGCGGTGTCACCTCGAGGTACCTGCCGAAGAACGCCATCGTCTTCGAGCCCTCGTGGCCGAACACGAAGCGGTATCCGCCTCCGACACGGACATCCGCCTCGCACGAGAGCAGGGACATGCCCATCGACTTCGGCGCCCACCACTGCTTGAGCAGCTCGGGCTTGGTCCACGCCTCGTACACGAGGCGCGCCGGGCCGTTGAAGGTCCGCGTGACGACGAGCTCACGCTCGGACTTCCGTTCCACGGTCGTGCGGTTCTTCATGGCTGTGGGCTCACTTCTTCTTGCGTCCATCGACCTTCTCCTTCCCTTTCAGTTCCTCGACAATCTTGTCCAACTCGTCGAAGCGTGAGTCCCAGAGCTGGCGGTACCGTTCGATCCATGCCGTCTCTTCCTCCAGTCGGCGCGGGCCGAGCTTGCAGCTCCGCACGCGCCCGACCTTCTCAGTGGTGACGAGCTCGGCCCGCTCCAAGACGCCGACGTGCTTCCTCATGCCGGTGAGGGTCATGTGGAACGTCTCGGCCAGATCCGTGATCGAAGCGTCGGCACGTCCGAGCTTCTCCAGAACGCCGCGTCGGGTGGCGTCCGAGAGCGCGGCGAACGCGGCATCGAGACGAGCCGCCGTATACTGAACCATACGGTTCAGTATACCCTGCACGAATTGGCGGATGCAAGTGCGTTCGTCCCCGAGAACAAGATCGTCCCGCATTCGTCCCGCGAACGACCCGGAGACGTCAAGAAACGACAGGGACGGCCGGAGCATCGAATCCGCAGGTCACGCGTCAGATTCGGCCATCGCCGCAGGTAGCGAGATCGGCCGCGAGAACACTCTCAAGGTGGAGACACGGGTTCGAACCCCGTTGGGACTACCAGGAAAAACGCAGGTCAGGGGCCCTGTCCGGTTGCGGCGGGCCGATGTGGCTTGTTCTCGTCCCGCATTTGTCCCGCGGCGCTTCTCCCATTACCAATACGACCGAGGCATCACACTTCGAGAGGCGACTCGGTTGCAGTCGTTCCCCAACGAGTTCGAGTTCGTCCGTCCTCGGCTCCAGGTTGCACGCCAGATTGGATGACTCGCGCCTTCGCGGTGCAGATCGGTCGGGCACTCGGATCTGCCGTCGCCGACGATGCCCCTTCCGAAGAGCTCGTCGTCGGAGCCCATAACCGTCCTCGGGAAGGCAGGGGTCAGCAACTTGCCGCTGGCGTTTCGCTGAAAGGCGTCGAGGGCTCCGAAGATCGTGCAGACGAGCAAGGGGTCGTGCCTGGCGCACGGCACTCCAGAACAGCTAGAGGTTGTGCCTTCGAACGGATGAGACGGCTCGGAAACAGAGGTCAGTGAACTGATTGATCTTCGGAGCCACGGACCGGTACCTACCTGGGCGATCCTTGATCCGCTTCCTGTAGGCCCCGGTGTCAGTCGTCGAGGTCCTCCCCACCGTCCTCCACCCGCCACCAGCACGACGGCGCTGGACCTTGACCGGAACACTCATCGCGCAGTCGGTGAACCCGTCGCCCACACTGACCTTCCCTCGAGCGACGAGGTGTCTCCGTAGGTTCAGCGTGATGCTCCTCGCGTGGTCGGCGGGCGCGCACGTGACGTCTGGTGGCGGCACCTGGAAGGCGGTACCACTGAGAACGGCTCCCTCACCAATGACCTCGTTGAACGTGCTCACCCGAATCGGTCCGTCCGCGGCATCCGACGGTACGACCACACTCAACGAAGTCGGGGTGTCAACATTGGGAACGGTATGCGTCGCCGTGGCTGCATACGGAGCGAACCACACGTCGCCCCCCATGGCGGCTGTTGTGGTCGTGCCGGAGTACTTGAGGAGATTCTTCCCCACGATCACTACGGTCGTCCCGGCCGATCCCGAACATGGCGTCAACGACGTGATGGTTGGAGAGCAGGCCCCCGGGTTGGTGTTGGTGAACTCGGTTGGGCTGTTCGCCGTACCGTTCGCGTTTGTGACATGGATCGGCCCGCTTGTCGTCCCGACGACCGTCGCCCAGATCTTGGTCGCCGAAACGATCTTGAACGCGGTCACCGGCGTGCCCCCGATATCGACGCTCGTAACCACTGGGTTGTCGAAGTCCGTTCCTGTGATCACCACCACGCAGCCTGCCGGGCCACTGGTCGGCGAGAACGAGGTGATGCTTGGGGGAACCGCGAATGCCGGGGCCTCGAGGCCGAGCACGACCAAGGTCGCCGCAACCCCGACTCCCGCTACGCGTCGACCGAGGTGTCGCCTGAACGGTGTCATGGCTTCGTCCTCACGTTCCGCAAACGAGACCCGCTTGGCTCCATTTGCGTTGCCCGCGCCGGTCGTCTTCCGAAGCTCCGCACTGGTGATAACGAGGGGCACACAAGAAGGTTGCCTAGCGGACGAGGGACTGGACGCCGGATCAGAATGCGATCCGGATAGCGTCTACGCAGATTCTCAGCCAAGTATGACCTATCCCAAAGGGAGCAGAAGGCTCGAGTGCAACCCAGCTCGCTCATGAATCTCGTGCCCAGGGAAGGATCCAGCTCGAATCCCGCGAGTGTGTGGTCGCGGGACTGCATGCTGCCGCTGTGCCATTCTCACAGCTGAATCGCCGGCGCACGAATGGCCTGTTGGTGTGAAAAGGCATACTGCGGATGAGATCGCGGGTGACCTCCGGCACGGGTTCGGCGTTCAACGGCGAGACCTGCTCGAAATGCCATGACACCTCGTGCGGCATCACATTGCGGCTCTCGAGGATCGGGGTAGTGCTCCGCCATTTGACCGCCTCTCTCCGGCCAAGTAATCACTTGCGGAGGACGATAGCGGTCAGCGCTGTCATCAGCCCGCCAACCACCGCGATCACAGGCGCGAGGATACGAACTCGAGCCGCACTCATCCGGTTGTAGAGACGAGAACGAGCCATCAGGACAATCGACCAGGTGATCGCCGAAACGCCTAGCCAAATGATGATGTAGAGCAGCGGTTCGCGAACCACGAGGAGCGGGAGCAGAGCAAGCAAGTCAGCTGCGCCGATGGCGCTCCAAATGATGTAGAAGCGTCGTATGACATCTTCGGTGGGCTCTGGTTCCATCCTCCCCCCCGTCGTTTCTGTCGCGAGGACTCTTCCGCCTCTTATGTGCATCCCTCGACGATTGCATAGGTGGCGAAACCGATGATGGCGGCTCCGATGAACGCCCCAAAGAGTCCAGCAACGAGTGACACCCCAATCACCTCGGGCGCGAGGGATGCCATGGCGAGCTCGCCTCCGGCCGCTACGATCTGACCACCGAAATCCAGCGGCTACGACGCACCCTACGCCTGAAGACCCGGATGAAGGTTGGGGTGTAGGGGATGGCTGTTCCATTTCCGGGCTTGGTGCCATGTCTTTCCGGCTTCCTAAAACAGCTGTCGAGCTGTTGCCGTAGGGATCTGACGGCAAGAACATTCCCGACGGATCCGTTCGATATGTCGGCCCGTTAGCAACGTAGCTGTACAACAACCGTGCGAGCAACCGGGTTCCGGATCTGGTGACCCTGCGTGGTAAGACGCCGAGGTTCGCGCCGCTGATATTGGTGAACCGAAGATGTCGTGTAGGGAGGACTGATGCAGAAAGAGAGGGGTCCAAATGAAAGCGATCGTGGTGACGGACGAGGCTGCGGGAACGGCCGGGATGACGCTGGTGGAGCGGCCCGAGCCGCCGGCAGCGATAAACGACGTCGTCGTTCAGGTTCATGCGTCGGGATTCGTCCCGACTGAGGTGGCGTGGCCCTCGACCTGGACAGATCGCCGCGACCGTGACCGAACACCGTCGATCCCCGGCCACGAGCTGGCCGGAGTCGTCACCGCCCTCGGCTATGGCACGACGGGACTGTCTGTGGGACAGCGGGTGTTCGGCCTCACCGACTGGCATCGCGACGGCACCCTCGCGGAGTATGTGGCCGTCGAGGCACGCAACCTCGCGCCGCTCCCGGGTGACGTCGACTTCACGGTGGGCGCGAGCCTGCCAATCTCGGGCCTGACCGCGTGGCAGGGACTCTTCGACCACGGCCGCCTTCAGGCGGGGCAGAGCGTCCTCGCGCACGGCGCAGCGGGGGCAGTCGGGTCGATGGTGACGCAGCTCGCACGTGAGTTCGGTGCGTACGTCATCGGCACCGGACGCGCCGCCGACCGTCAGACGTCGCTCGACTTTGGCGCTATGGAGTTCGTCGACCTCGACAACGACGCCCTGGAAGACGTCGGCGGAGTCGATCTGGTCTTCGATGTCATCGGCGGCGACATCCAGAAGCGGTCCGCGGGTCTGGTTCGAGTCGGAGGAACACTGGTGACCGTCGTCGGGCCGCCCGAGGCGCGGCCCGCGGACGGCCTGGCGATCGACTTTGTTGTCGAGTCAGATCGCGCCCAACTGAGTGAGATCGTCCAGCGGGTGCGGGACGGACGACTGCGGACGAACATCGGCAACGTCGCGACCCTCGACGACGCCCTTGCGGCCCTCAACCCGACCGAGCGACGCAAGGGGAAGACGATCATCAGCGTTCGTCCATAAGGACTCGCAGGCAGCAGAGACCCCGTTTCGACACAACAGCGGGTCTCGTCGTCCTGCTTGGCGAGGGCGCGGGAGACCCCAGCGCGATTGCCGCGAGCAGGACGCCGCCGCCGAACGCCGTGACGAACTCGGCGACTGCTGGCGGCAGCGAGTTCGCGCTGCGACGACCGCGCCGACCACGCGGGACGATCCGATCGCGAGGCCCCACAGGGCCGAGGCGCCGAGGTTCCGCACGGCCCGATGCTCGCACGCCTGAGTCGCCGCCGATCAGCTCGCCGGGATCGTCACTCGGACGACCACGGCTCGCGGAAGTCCGCGAACCGGTGGGCCGCCGTCGACGAAGATCCTCTGTCCCGTGATATGTCCTCCCACCGGTCTGGCCAAGGTTCGAAGAGAGTGCCTCAACCACCGGGCGACCCCTGTGTCCCTCCGTGGCCCGCCTCTGCGGTGGCCGACACGTTACGCTGGGGCCGTGGATCCGGCTCGAGCCCGTCAGCTTCTCGCCGCCGAACGGGAGCGGATCGAGCGCGATCTCGCCGGGCTCGTCCACCCGGACGAGGGCGCCGCGGCCGAAGCGGATGAGTTCGACGCAGGTGACCTCGGGCGAGAGCTGCTGCAAG
>JBKPDR010000048.1:0-28839 GCA_046727975.1 Actinomycetota bacterium
CGCCGTACGCGGCGGCTTCTCCCCGCGAATGCTTCGCTTCGCCTTTGCCGACGCGGCCATCTCGAGCGTCCGCTGAGTATCCAGTGGCTAGGCCGCAGTCTCTTTCAGCCGCTGCGAGAAGAACTCGAGCGCCTTCCTGGTCTTGGTTTCCTGCTCGCCGGCCAGATCGACGCTCCGCTCGGCCAGAAAGGACCTCAGCTCCGCGGCGACCTGGAATGCCTCGGGCGGGGCGCACTTGGTCGAGAGCTCGAGTATGCGCGAGTTGTCGGGGTACAGCCACAGCTCGGCGACCAGCTTGCGGTCGAACTCTTTGGGGGCGAACTTCAACTTGAGCACGAAGATCGGGCCGAGCACCGACAGGTCGTCGAGCGCGACACCGGCGGGCGCGTGGTCGGCGTAGAAGGCCCGCTGCTCCTTCGAGAACAGCCCACGCACCGGCCGCTTTCCGGCCACCACTTCGCGCACGTCGGCGCCCGGTGTCCCCCCCATCGATCCGGAGCAGACGAACCCTCCCGGCATCGCGTCGACCTCGACGCCGAACTCCGGCGCTCGGCGCACGCGCGCCGGAAGCTCGGAAGGGACGACCGGCCGGAGCTTCACCACGGAATCGTCGCCCTTCTTCTGCACTCGACGGGCGCGAACAACGACGCCGTGCTGGTTCAGCGTCAGATCCGGCGTGTCGAAGAAGAACACCTGGCGGATCTGCGCGTCCAGCGGGTCCATCTCCAGCGCCACGACGGTCGAGCGGTGATCGCTCTCCGGCACCGTCAGCTTCAGCTCGACGCTGTCCGACTCCTTGATCAGCGGGATCATCCGCGCCAGATCCTCGTCGGAAAGCCGTCGCTCCGGCTTGCGGGTTGTCATGATCGTCAGCCCTCCTTGCTCGTACTCGACCGGTCGATCGCGGCCGCGCCGCCCACGCACGGTCGCACAGGCAACACGAGCGCAAACGGCCCAGTAGGGACAATCACCCAGGTGAGTGCGTTCGCGTCCCTGGACTCGTGCGGCGCGGTCGCCGGCCGGGTCGTGCCGGGAGCCGGAGCAGCGCTCGGGCCGCTCGCGATCGGGCTTGCCCGCGACCGAGCTCCGTGGGAGCGGGCGCGTTCGTCCTGGGCCTCGTCGCGACGCTCGTCGCGCCCGCCGCAACCACTCCCTGCGCGTTGCGGCCGACTCGCTCGTGGAGGACGTAGCGATCGACCCGCGCCGGCGGCGTTCTCATTCACCCAGGTGAACCAGGCACACGCCGATCACGGATCGGTCGCGGCATGCAAGCCTCATGGCCGGGACAGCCAGCTCGAAGGGAGCTGTGAACCGATGCTCGAACCGG
Source organism: Actinomycetota bacterium (assembly GCA_046727975.1). GTDB lineage: Bacteria > Actinomycetota > Thermoleophilia > Gaiellales > Gaiellaceae > GMQP-bins7. The sequence goes on from JBKPDR010000048.1 coordinate 1,328, forward strand.
AGCAGGCAGGACAGGGTGATGGAGGTGATGTTCGAGAACAGCACGACTCGTGATCTCCACCACCGGTGCGGTAACGGACTCGAGGTGTCGCTCCTCTCGGAGCCCCGCGCAGACCTCGTGTTCGTGGCCGTGAACGACAGGCGAACGAGCGTGCGTTTTCGGATCAGCGTGGACGCAGCCGACGCGCTCGAGGCCTTGCATCATCCATACGGCTACGGCCATCGGCGTCACCCCAAGAACGACGTCGCCGGGCGGACCCGATCGGAGCCGGCACGATGAGCGCAGCCGTTCGGGCTCGACTTCTCGAACAACTCGTCGTCGAGCCGGGCACCCCCGCCCGCGTCGCAGCGAGAGACACGGGCTGGACCGGCGGCCCGGACTTCGCACACCTCGCCGAGGACGAGCTCAAGGAGCGTGCGAAGGACGCGCTCGCGCGCGGAATCGCCGAGCTCTCCGACGCCCAGGAGCTCCTGTGGGCGAGCGACGGCTACGCGCTGCTCGTCGTCCTGCAGGCGATGGACGCGGCAGGCAAGGACTCGGCGATAGAACACGTGATGTCGGGTGTGAACCCGCAGGGTGTCCAGGTGGTCTCGTTCAAGAAGCCGTCCTCGGAGGAGCTCGACCACGACTTCCTCTGGCGCATCTCGAAGGCCCTTCCCGAGCGCGGTCGCATCGGCATCTTCAACCGCTCGCACTACGAGGAGGTCGTCGCGCTGAAGGTGCACCCCGAGTGGCTCGAGGCGCAACGCATTCCGCGCGGCGAGGTTGACGAGCGCTTCTGGCAGGAGCGCTACGAGGACATCAACGCCTTCGAACGCCACCTCGATCGAAACGGCACGAGGATCGTGAAGTTCTTCCTCCACGTCTCGAAGGACGTGCAGAAGCAGCGCTTCCTCGCCCGACTCGACACACCCGGCAAGGAATGGAAGTTCAACGCGGCCGACGTGGCCGAGAGATCGCATTGGGATGCCTACATGACCGCCTTCGAGGACGCACTCACTGCCACCTCCACCCCCTGGGCCCCGTGGTACGTGATCCCCGCCGACCACAAGCGGCTCACGCAGGCGCTGGTCGCGCAAGTGCTGGTCGAGAAGGTCAGGTCGCTCGACCTCCGCTGGCCCGAGGTCTCGGAGGCGGAGCACGCCGCGAACCTGAAGGCTCGCGAGAAGCTCGAGGCCGACCTGGTCGGCGATTGACCAAAGGGGCCGGCCGGCCTGGAACCCGCGGGGCCGGGATCGTGGTTTGCTTGTGACCTCGATGGACGCGCCTGAGATCGAGTGGCAGTTCGACGCCGTCGACCTCCGCCCGGTGCGGCGCCTCTTGGAGCAACCGGCGAGGTGGGAGGACTCGAGCCGCGTGCGAGTGGCTCCGGCCGGGAGCGACAACCACGTCGATCTCTACCTCGATACACGCGATCGCCGCTTTCACCACGCCGGTTACGCGCTCCGGATCAGACGGCCAACGCGACGCGGCGTGCCCCGGTTCGAGGCGACGCTGAAGGCTCTCGATCCGGGCGACGCCGAGACCGCGGAGCGGTACCGGCAGAGCCTGGCCGGGCTGCGCGCAACTTCCTCGTGCCTATGCACGCGTCCGGGGCAAGGCACGGAAGTCGCTTCGGAACGCGCTCCAGGAGCAGCGGCCCTCGACACCCGACGCAGCAGCGTCTGACGCGCCGCAATGATCGACGTCTACCTCGTCCGCCACGCCATCGCCGAGCAGCGGGACTCCAGCCGCTGGCCCGACGATGCCGACCGGCCCCTGACCGCCAGGGGAATCGAACGCTTCCGCAGCGCCACGCGCGGACTGCGCCAGCTCGTGCCCCGGGCGACGCCATTCGCTCGAGCCCGTACGCCAGGGCATGCCAGACCGCCGAGCTACTCCACGAGGAGGCCGGCTGGCCGCCGGCGCAGCACGACCCCACGCTCGCACCGAACCAGTCGCCAGCCGAGGCGCTCCCGCTCCTGCAGACGCTGACGGAACCAGCCTCGGTCGCGCTAGTCGGTCACGAGCCGTATCTCTCCTCGCTCGCCTCGCTGCTTGTCTCGGGCAACGAACGAGCGCTCCGACTCGAGCTGAAGAAAGGCGCCGTCGTGCGCCTCGCCTTCGCGGCCGCCCCTGCCCCAGGCGCAGCGCTCCTGCGCTGGAGCGTTAGCCCGAAGATCCTCCGCTCGATCGACCGTGCGCGACCGAAGGCGCGATAGCCACGCGCGCGCGGCGTCAGGCCGCAAGCACGGCGTGTCCAGGAGCGGGCGCTGGGACTCGTCGTGCAGGAGGGGGCCCGCTGCAGACGCGCTATGAGACGGGGATTTGCTTGTCCGGATCCCAGAAGGGCATCGGCACGACGGTGGCGCTTCGGCCGCCCCACTCGCTCTCGATGTCGAGCTGCGTGCCGAGCTCTGACAGCTCGACCGGCACCCATGCGTAGCCGATGTTCCTTCCCAGACGAGGCGAGTAGACCGCGGAGGTCACCTTTCCGACGCGCTCGCCGCGCTCCGTGACAGGCCATTTGACGAAGTTCAGCGTCGGCAGGCGGTCGCCGTCGATGTCCACGCCGACGATCCTGCGGCTCACGCCACTCTCCTTGATCCGCCGTAGGGCGTCACGCGCGATGCAGTCGACGTCGAGATCGACGAGCCGGTCCAGTCCCAGCTCGAACGGATTGTTGTCGTATGTCATGTCAGCGCCCCAGTTGAAAATCCCGCCCTCGACCCGCCGGATGTCCGACGGGCCGGTCGGCTTGATTCCGTAAGCCTCGCCGACCTCCATGATCAGCTCCCACAGATCGGTGCCCCGCGCCGAGTCGCAGAGGTAGACCTCGTAGCCGATCTCCGAAGTCCAGCCGGTCCGGGTCACAACAACCGGGATCCCCGAGACCTCGGTCTCGGTGAAAAAGTAGTACCTGAGCTCGAGGATCTCGTCACCGAAGAGGTCGCGGACAACATCTCTCGATTTCGGCCCCTGGATCTGAAGCGGCGAGACGTCGACCTCTTTGAGCTGAACGTCCATGCCCGCGTAGGCTGCGAGCCCCTTGGCGTAGAGGAGCACGTCGCTCGAGGCGAGGGCGAGCCAGAACCGGTTCTCATCCATCCGCGTCAGCACCGGATCGTTGAGGATTCCGCCCTCAGGGCTGGTCACCAGTACGTACTTCGCCTGGCCGACCGCGCACTCGGCGAGATTGCGGGGGGTCATGAGCTGGGTAAACCGGAAGCCGTCGGGGCCCGCGATCTCCACACACCGCTCGACCGCAACGTCCCAGAGCGTGACGTGGTCGACCAGATGCCAGTACTCGGCCTCGAGGTCGTCGAAGCGGATGGGAAAGAGCATGTGGTTGTAGACCGTGTAGCCCTTCGGTCCGTACCGCTGCTCGGCTTCGTAGAACGGCGAACGGCGGAGCCGGGCGCCGCACTGGACGAGGCTCATGTCGAATTCGGTCATGCCGGTTCCATCCTCCTGGCTCGATGGTCGTGCAGCCCAATGGTGTCAAGTCGAGGCTGCGGCTCTGCTGGGCTGACGCGGGCACGCAGGCTAAATGGTGGCGAGTCCACGGGAGGCCCGCTCGGTCCATGTTGCACTTGAGGCGAGAGGAGGCGAGTGTCGACGAGGCCAGACCAGGGAAGACGGCAGTCCTCGAGGCAACCAACGCGTGCGCGAGTGCATCCCCGGCGCTGAGGCAGAGGAGCTCGAGCGGTTCGTGCGTAGCTACTACGAGCACGTCGCGCTGTCGGATGAAGTCCTGCGCTTGCAAGGTTGGGTTCGAAAGCAGCGGAGCCTCAGCGGTAGCCGGTCGGGTCCGCCGGACGGCCTGCGTCCTGGACCTCGACGAGATAGCGCCAGCAGTCCGGCTGGGAGCCGTCGAGGTCGGTGAAGCCGTATTCGCGCGCCAAGCCGCCGGAGGAGAACGAGCCGCCGTTGCGCCGTTGGAGGTCAGGGTCGGCCGCGAGGGCGGCGACCGCGCGGCCCACGAACTGTGGGCTCTCGGAGATGGCGGCGAAGTGTGGGTTGGTGGCCGCCCCGTCGCGCCAGTTCGCTTCGGTTACTCCGTAGTTTTCGAGCATCATCTCCGACCGCATCCAGCCCGGCGTCAGCGCTACGGCGGTGCAGCCATGTGGAGCCAGCTCCTCGCCTTGTGCGAAGGCGAGCCGGAGGACCGCGGTCTTGGCCAGGTCGTAGAACATCGAGACCCGGTAGTGCTCCGCGTTGTACTCGCGCGTGCCGTCGGTCATCTCGACGACCAGCCCGCCCGGCTCGCGGATGAGCAGTGGGAGGGCGAAATGGCTCGTGATCAGGTGCGTGTCCACCGCCAAGCGCAGTATCCGCAGCCCATTCTCGAGGTCGTGCTCCCAGACCGGCGTGTCCCACTCGAACAGCAGCTCGCCACCCCAGATGTCGTTGACCAGTACGTCGAGCCGGCCGCTCTCCGCATCGATCCGCTGGACGATCGCCTCGACCTGACCCGCCTCGAGGTGGTCGACCGCCATTGCGATCCCAGCGCCGCCGGCCGCCGTCACGAGCTCGGCTGTTTCCTCGATCGTCTCGGGGCGGTCGTACTCCGAACGCCGCTCCCCGGTGCTGCGGCCCGTGCAGTAGACGGTCGCTCCCGCCTCTCCGAGCGCCACCGCCGTGCCGCGTCCGGCCCCGCGGGTCGCGCCCGCCACGAGCGCAACTTTGCCGTGGAGCGGTCTGATCCTGACGTCGGTACTGCTCATCATGCCTCCTTCAGGAATCGTGGGACCGGCGCGCGGACGGCGAGCACGGCTAGGAGGACGAGCGCTCCGCCGGCGAGCTGCACGGGGCCCAGCGAGTCGCCGAGGACGACGAACGCCAGCACGACGGTGACGACCGGCTCGAGGGTCGACAGGATCGATGCCGCCGTCGGGCCGACGCGTCGCAGCCCGGCGAAGAAGAGCGCGATGGCTCCAACCGTCGACACGACGGCAAGGCCCGCAAGCCAGAGGTAACCGACCGCGCTGACGCTCCCTGGGTCGAGATCGCCGCGGGCGAGGCCGGCGAGCGTGAGCGTCGTCGCCGCGCCGGTGCACAACAGCGTGCTGAGCTCGAGGGGGCCGACGCGCGCGGCGATGCCGTCCGAGCTCAGGATGTACGCGCTGTAGACGACGGCCGCCCCCAACGCGAGCGCCGTCCCGGGTGGATCCAACGAGTCGGCAGCGGCCTCCGCGAGGACGAGGACGAGGCCGGTCGAGGCCAGCAACAGGGCGAGGGCCGTACGCCTGCTCGCCGGCTCCCGCCCGAGCGCGATGGCGGCCACCGTGACAAACACGGGAAACGTATAGAGAAGGAGAGAGTGGAGCGAGGCGTCGAGCCGATCGAGCGCGGCGAAAGCGCACCCGGCCTGCGCGCCGTATCCAACGGCACCGAGCGCGAGGGCGATCCCGAGATCGCGGCGAGCGAGCGCCCGCAGTGCGCAGGTGCGCCCCGCACAGACCAGGAACAGCCAGAAGAGCGCCGCGGCGAGCACGAAGCGCGTGGCCAGGAGCGTCCCCACGGTCACGCCCTCGCCATAGGCGAGCTTGCCGAGCACTCCCATCACGCCGAACGCGGCTGCCGAGGCGAGACAGAAGAGAGCGCCGGCACCGGGCATGGGGCTCATCCTGCGTGCGAAGATCCCTTAGGAGCAACTTAGATTTGTAACGAGAACTCGTTAGAGTTGCTTGTGAATGCTCGACCTCCGCCGCCTGCGCCTTCTGCACGAGCTGCACGCGCGCGGCACGATCGCCGCCGTCGCCGACGCCCTACGGTTCACGCCGTCGGCTGTTTCCCAGCAGCTCGCGGTGCTCGAACGCGAGGCGGGGGTGGCGCTGCTCGAACGGGCCGGACGAGGCGTCCGGCTGACCGACGCCGCGCTCGTCCTCGTCGGTCACGCGGACGCGCTGCTCGAGCGGGCAGAGCTCGCGCAGGCCGAGCTGGCCGCAGCCACGGGCAGGGTCGCCGGGAGGGGACGGATCGCTTCCTTTCAGTCGGTTGCGCTCCGCCTGGCCGTACCGGCGATGCAGGCGCTCGCGCGAGAGGCGCCCGAGCTCCGCTGCGAGCTCATCGAAGCCGAGCCCGAGCAGTCGCTGCCCGCGCTCGCACTCGGAGACGTCGATCTCGTCCTGGCCGACGAGTGGCAGCACCAGCCCCTCGCGCGGCCCGCTGGCGTGGACCGTGAGGAGCTGTGTCGCGACCCGGTCTACCTCGTGCTGCCCGACGACCACCCCGCGGCGCAGCGTCATCGCCACGCAGTCCCGCTCTCCGAGCTCGCCGGCGAGGCCTGGACGACCGGCCATCGCGGGACTGCATGGGAGGAGATGGCCAACCGGACCTGTCGTGAGCTCGGAGCATTCGACCCGGACATCCGCCACCGAACGAACGACAGCGTCCTGAGCCTCGCGCTCATAGCCCAAGGAGAGGCCGTGACGCTGTTACCCGAGCTCGTGCGCCCCGAGGCCCACCCGGGCGTCGCCGTGCGAGCGATCGCGGAGGGCTTGGTGCATCGAACCATCTTTGCGGCAACCCGTGCCGCGGATGCGAAGCGGCCCTCGGTCCAGGCGCTCCTGGCCGCCGTGCGCGCGGCCACAGCAAGCCTTGGGTGGCCAGCGCCCGACAGATCAATGCTTGGGCAAAAGGCGGTGTGAAACACTCGGCATACGAGCCGACCGCATCCAAAAGGAACAGGAGTGAGATGGCGCAGGCGAATGGGATCGTGCTGCGGATCCGCCCGGACAAGGCTGACGAGTTCGAGCGGCTGTTTGCCGAAGAGGAGATTCCGATCTGGGACGAGTTCTCGGAGCGGGGGAAGTTTCTGATCGCCCGACTTGCGCGGGTCGAGTACGGCACCGAGGAGGCCGAGCGCGAGGATGTCGCGGTCTATCTCCTGTACATCGAGGTCCCGGGCATGACCGAGCACACGGAGCACGACGAGGATCCACGCTTCAAGGCCTACTTGGAAAAGGTCCTGCCCCTCCATGCGGAGCCGCCGCTCGTCTTCGGCGGCGACATCCTCTTCGGGCGTCGCGCGACCTGAGCCGAGGGCACGGCCGGAATCGAAGCCCGGGGCGTTCGCTCACCCGGACCGAGGCCGGCAGAAGCGGTTGCGCGGCGTGCGGCCGTCCCACGTGAAGCCAGCTGCGGTGACTCCCCGAATCGTGGTCGTAAAGCAGCCGCCGCGGCGCGCCGGTACCCGATGGACGGTCCGGCCCCCTGCGCCTGTCACGGCACGCGCTGCGAAGTGGCGGCGACCGTCCCGCCGAACGAGGATGGAGATGAGGGCGCGAGATACCGACTGGCCGGCCGCATCGACGGCGCGAATGTTGACGAGCATGGTCTTCCCGCGGCTCCTGTATTTGATCCATCCGATTCTGAGCCGGCCAGGCGTCACGGTCACGCTGGCGGTGGCCGAGATCGTCCCGCTCTCGGAGGCGATCGCGGCGGTGACGGTGCCGGTTCCGAGAGTGCGGCCGGCCGTGAGCGTCGTCGCCGCGCCGGTTCTCGGTGCAATCGTGCCCAGTGTGGCCGGGTTCAGCGACCACACGGCGGACGCCGAGACGGCGTTCCCGTAGGCATCCCTACCCGCAGCCGTGAACTGCCGCGACGTGCGGGCGCGGACCGTCGCTGACGCGGGCGTAACGGCGACCGTGGCGACCGGTCCGGGCGTGACGGTCACGGTCTGCGTACCGCTCGTCGCCCCCGTCGCGGAGGCGGTGAGCACGTGGCTTCCGGCACGGGTGTCGAGGTAATAGAAGGCAGGGCTGGTGCCCGTGCCGGCTGCGATCGTGACTGAGAGCGTCGTCGAGAACGGGCCCGCCGCGCTCGTCGAGAACGTACCTTGAGGCGAGCTCGAGCTCAGCGTCACCGTGAGCGGAGTTTGCGCGGTCACCGGTTGCCCCGTAGTCGAGGTGAGCGCGAGGCTCATCGCTGCCGAGGGCGTACCGGCGGGAATCGTCTGCGGCGGCGTAGCAAACGTGAGCACCGGTTGCGTCCAGACCCGGAACGACTTCCATGCCTCGTTGAGGCGGGCTCCCTCGAGGTCGCCCGGGCACGCGATGTTCTGTCCGGGCGGTCCGCAAGCAGCGCTTCCGGGATCGGCCGGATCGCTCGTCTGGGCGGAATCGCGTACGGCTATGCCGAGTCGGTCGAGGACGAGACCGGTCTTCGCGGCGAAGTCGCCGGCTGAGAAGCCTGACGCGTTTCTCGGCGCCCAGGCGAACCCCCAGTGGTCCTGTGGCTGCCCGCCCGTGGCGCTGAAGAACCGGAGGGCATGGACCTGCGCCGACACATAGGCGGCCATCTGCTCGGGCGGGACCATCGTCCAGCCGTAGCCAGTCGAACGCTCCCACGCGGCGTTCGCGAGCGGGCTGTACGCCGTCTGCAGGTAGGAGCGCGCCGGCTCGATCGTCGGCGGTGCCGCGCCCGCGAGCACGAGCTTGTGTTGCAGGTAGTCGTTCAGGTAGTCGCGGCGGACCGACTCGGGCACGCCGGGGACGGCCCAATTACGGACGTCGCCGTACACCTCTTGCGACCAATCGCTCACGTACTTGTTCACGTCGGCCCAGAAGGCGGAATCGGACAACCAGTTCTGGAGCGTCGTCTGGTACAGGGAGACGTCGTTCGTCTGCTGGCCGACGCCGATGACGAAGACGGCTCCACGGACGGGTTGTGTGCCGTCACCCTGGTAGAGGCCCCGCAGGAGCTCCCGGAGGTTGGCCCGAGCGTTGCCTATGCCTCTCCTCACCGCCGAGGTGGCCTCGTTGACGACCCACGTGTCGCCCTTCGAGACGTCGTACCCGGCGGCGGCCATGCGCTCACGTGCGGTGGTGCCCGCGACGAACCAGCTCGAGCCGGTGTTTGCGACCCACTTCGTCCATGTCGCGAAGTGGATCTCGGCCATGGCATGGAAATTGGGGCCGAGGGCCCGGATGCGCCGAGCCTGGTCGCGGCGCGGCTGTGTCTTGTCCGAGACGATCGCGGGGATCGAGACGTAGTACTCGGCGCACGGCGAGGCGTTCGCTGCGAGCTTCGTCGCGAGGCGCAGAAAATCCGTCGCCGCGTAGAAGACGCCGCGAAGCGGACGGCAGTCGGCCTGCTGTACTCCAGCCTGGCGCGGCCGTCTTGCGACGAGCTCACGCCAGAGCTTCTCCGTCGCGGCCGGCTCGAGCGAGGGGACCGGCGCGGGTTCAGCCTCGAGTCGATGAGACGGGCTGGCACCGGCGCTACCCGCGCTTACGACCACCGCGAGCGCGAGCGAGACCCAGAGCGCCCACCAAGTCTTCGGGAGTGACCGCCTCGTGTTCTTCATGGCTCCTCTTCGCTCACTCGTGCACACGATGGGAGGAACCGCTCAAGAAACGCTCAACGCGCGCTTCGACCGAGATGAACTTGAGGCATTCGGCACCCGAGCAGGAAGGGACGGCATGCACGTGTGAAGGTAACGACCCCGTGTGATGGCGCGGTTAGCGCGTTGAGCTCGTGAACGCTCGGCACCCCCAAGCCGATGCCAGTTGCTGAAAGCCCCGTGTTTTGCGGGCCTTTCTGCATGAGGCCACTTGCCTCAGCCTTACAGCTACGCAAAGTCTGCGGCGCCCACTGGGCGACGTCAGGAGCACGCTCATTGCACGTGAGGGGACAGGCACGTGTTAGCGTGGCGCGGTCCATTTTTGCTGGCGCCGTGCGAGGGGGTTTGCAACGGTGTCTCGAGCGAGTTGGAGGGGAGAGCATGATCAGACTTGCTAACGGCCGCTTCGTCCTGCACCGTCGCGGCCGGCGCGTATTCGGTGCGATGGTGGCGCTGCTGTTCGTGGTGCTGATCCAGACAGCATCGGCAGAGAGCACGGCAGCCATCGACGACACCACCGCCGCGGGGCTTTGCAGCACGGCCTACCCGCCCTCGAGCGGGACCGAGCCGCTGGCGCCTTGCCAGTGGGACATGGAGGTCATCAACGCCAGCGCCGCCCATGACACGACGACCGGTGCCGGCGTGAAGGTCGGCGTGATCGACAGCGGAATCGACTTCAGCCATCCGGATCTCGTGGGCGGAATCGACGTCGCAGGCTCCTGCTCGTTCATCTTCGGGACGACGCCCACCGCCGACCCCGCAGAGATCGCCAACGGCGACTGCTCGAACAAGGGCGCCGTCCAGGATCTGAACGGTCACGGCACGCACGTGGCTACGACGATCGCCGGCCGGGTGAACGGAATCGGCATCGCGGGTGTGGCTCCGGATGCGACGGTTCTCGGCCTGAAAGCCTGCACGATCATGGGCTTCTGCTTCGCCGACTCGGTCGCGGCGGCCCTTCGCTACGCGGGCGACCATGGTCTGGACGTCGTCAACCTCAGCCTGTTCGCCGATCCGTACCTGTACTACTGCGCGAACGACGCCGGCCAGCGGGCGATCCTCAGCGATCTCGCGAGCGCAGCACGCTACGCGCAGCAGCGAGGCGTCGTGATCGTCGCCTCTGCCGGCAACGAGTCCGACGACCTCGGCCACCCGACGGAAGACGACATCAGTCCCGACTGGCCGCCCGACACCGCGATCGTGCGCGAGGTCCGCAACAACTGCCGTGTCGCACCCGCCGAGTTGACGGGCGTCGTCACGGTCTCGGCCACCGGCGTCAATACCCTGGCCAGCTACTCGAACGTCGGCTCTCCGGTGGACGTCACCGCTCCGGGCGGCGATGCGGGCCAGACACCCACCACGACGTACGGTCGCGGGCGCATCCTCGCGGGCTGGTCGAGCACGGACGCGACCGGAACGTGGGAGGCGCTCGCGAACGCCAATCGCGCCGTATTGAGCGACGGAGGGCGGTACGTCTGGATCAGCGGCACATCGATGTCCTCCCCGCATGCCGCGGGAGTCGCCGCTCTGATTCGTGGTGTACACCCCGGCATGCCGCAAGGAGCCGTTGCGGCGCTGCTCCGCTCTTCGGCAACTCCCTTGCCCTGTCCCGCCAGCTGGCCTGCCGACGATCCGCGACAGTGCTCAGGCGGCTCGGGTCAGACTTCGTTCTTCGGAGCGGGAATGGTGAACGCTGAGGCCGCGGTCTCGCGGTGACCGCGGAGGGCGAGGATTCCCAGCCCAGCACGGGCTTTGGGGGCGGCAAGCCCAAGTAGTACCGGCAAAGAAGGGAGGGGAGAGCACCCGCTTTCCCCTCCCTGCTTACGATCCGTGTCTCGCCGAGCGGACGTCGCTCTTCCTCTCAGCGCCCGCGATTGTGGTTCACGAGCTCGACGTTGTTGCCGTCGGGGTCGAGCACGTACGCGCCGTAGTAGCCTGCGTGATAGACGGGCCGCTCGCCGGGCGCGCCGTTGTCACGATAGCCGGCTCCGGTCGCAGTCCTGTGGAACATGTCGACGGCTGCGTTCTCGGTTGCGGGGAACGCTAGGTGGAGATTCTCGGTCGGCGTACCGAGCACGACGGAAAAGGAGCCCGTCTCCCCGGTGAACTGAGCACGCTCGGGAGTCTCCCTCCGAAGCCGAAACCCGGCGTACGGGGCGATCGCGTCGTAGAAACGCTTCGACGCCGCCACGTCGGCGACGCGGATCCAGAGGTGGTCGATCCCGCCGCGTTCTCGGACGGAGCCGTGGTGCACGGCCTCCGCGCTCAACCCGTCCGGGTCCAGCAGGAACCCGCCGTAGTAGTCGTCGCCGTACTGGGGACGCGGGCCGGGCTCGCCGTCGTCGCGGTAGCCCGCTTCCATCCCGGCCCGCCAGAACTCGTCCACATGGGCCCGCGAGGGAGCCACGAACCCGATGTGCAGGCGACGGGTCACCGGCTTCTCGTCGTTTGTCGCGGCAAGTGAGAAGTCGTCCCACTCCGCGAAGTGCTCGTCCGAGTACCCCTTCGCGCGGCCCAGCGTCGCGAGCACGGTCTCGTAGAAGCGCTCCGAGGCCCCGCGGTCGGAAACGCGGATCGTCACGTGGTCGAACACGCCGCGACTATGGCAGAGGACGTGGCTACGTCGGGCGCAGGACGACCTCGATCGCCGTCCCGCGGCCCGGCGCAGAGCGGAGGCTGAGCCGGCCCTCGATCGCTTCGGCGCGGAGCTTCATGTTCTCGAGCCCTTGACCGGGCACCGCGTCAGCCTGCTCGAAGCCGACGCCGTCGTCCCGCACCGAGACCACGCGGCGGCCGCCACGCTGCGAGATGGAGAGGTCGACGCGTTGAGCACCCGCATGCCGCCTCGCGTTGCCGAGCCCTTCCTGGACGATCCGGAACACCTCGATCTGCTCGTCGGGTGCCAGCTGGACCTGCGGATCGATCTCCAGCTCGACCTCGAGCTCGCCGTCGGCGGTGAGGACGTCGACGTACCGTCGGAGCGCAGCGTCGAAGCGGGCGGTTCCGCCCGCGGACGAGAGTGCGAGAACCGCGAACCGCGCCTCCTGCTGTGCCGCCGTCGCTGCGCGCTTCAGCCGCGGTAGCACCTGCGCCACCGGCGCACCCGTCTCGAGCATGTTCACCTGCGTCGAGATGGCGAACAGATATTGGGCCAGGCCGTCGTGGATCTCACGAGCGACGCGTGCACGCTCATCGGCAACGGCGCGACCGAACTCCGCCTCGGCGATCGCGCGCCAGACGCCGACGAGCAGGATCCCGTACGCCACGAGCCGCAGGAAGTCTCCCTGGAGGACGTACTCGCTCGAGACGACCGGCGTGACGACGAGATGCAGGTCGGCGAAGAGCGCGAGCGTCGCCGCGAGGCATATCCAGCTGTCGAGATCGCGTCCATATCTCCGGTACCGGAGCCCGAATCCGACGAGGGCGACAAGCCAGAGAAGGGCGAGGAACGCGGCGGCGAGTACGACGGAGGAGCCCTCCACGACCTGGGGCGAGTTCGCGCTTTGCAGATCGGAGCTCCGGAGGACCATCGCTGCGAGCGCGAGCGCCCACGCAACGCCCACGCACACGATGAGGAGCCACTGCCGGCGAGCCTGGAGCCTCCCATGCACGTAGGGCGCAAGTGCGATGAACGCGGCACCGAGCATGCGGGCCACGACGAGCGACCACGCCGCCGCGGGCGGGAGCACGCCACCGCCCAGCACGGGTACGAGGCCGAAGGCCGTTGTTCCGAGGGCGATGCTCCAGAAGCCGGCTGCGAGCAGAAGATCGAGCGTTCTCCCCTCGACGAGAAAGCGCACCATCGTCAGCACCGCGACGATCACGGCGACGACGGCGACGGCGCTGTCGAACACCAGGCGCGCCTGCGGGAGCGCGTACGCGGACTGGACGGACTCGACGATGGCGAAGAGGGCCGTTGCAGACGCGAGCAAGCCCACGACGAGGAGCTCCCCGAGCAGCCACGATTTGTAGCTCTGAGATTGCGGGTGATCCACCACTCCCCTTGTCGGCAGCCCGCCGAGTGCCGATAAGAGGGTCGTGCCCGAGCGCATCCTGATCGTCGACGACCACCCGCTGACGCGTGACGCGCTTTCGGCGCTGCTCACTCAGCAGGGGTTCGAGATCGTCGGGGAAGCCGCCGATGGCGAGGAGGCGCTTGCGGCCGCGAAGGCCTCGGGGCCCGATCTCGTCCTGCTCGACCTGACGATGCCGGGAATGGACGGCCTGGGCGCGCTCCCGAGATTCCGGGAAGAGGCTCCCGACTGCGAAGTGGTGGTCCTCACCGCTTCGGACACCGAGGAGAATCTCCTGACCGCGATTCGCGCGGGGGCGTCCGGCTACCTCCTCAAAACGGAGCCCCCCGAGCAGATCGCGTCCTTCCTGCGCGGAGTCGCCCGGGGCGAGGCCGCCCTCTCGGGGGGTGTCGCCCGGCGCCTCGTCGATCGTGTCCGTGCGTACGGCGGATTCGGAGGCGTCCCGGACTCGATCTCGAAGCTTCTCTCGGCCCGCGAGGTGGAGGTCTTGCTCCTTCTCGACGAGCATCTGGGCACGGAGGAGATCGCGCAGCGCCTCTTCATCTCCGAGCACACGGTGCGCTCACACGTCAAGAGCCTGCTCAAGAAGCTCGGTGTCTCGTCACGCCGAGAGGCACTCGAGCGTCTCGACAGCGAACGCCGCTAGCGCCCTGCGACGAAACCCGCGAGCGTCGCGTCGACGAGCGTCGGAAGCGTCTCGAGGTTGTAGCCGCCCTCCAACACGGCCGCCGTGCGCGGGGCGAGGGCCGAGCACTGCCGTGCGAGCTCGTGGAAGCCGCCCTCCGTCAGCTCCATCCCACCGAGGGGATCGTCGGCGTGAGCGTCGAAGCCTGCGGACACGAGGACGAGGTCCGGAGCAAATCCCAGCACGGCGGGCTCGACCTCGGTCGTAAACGCCTCGAGGTAGCGATCGTCTCCCGATCCGGCCGGGAGCGGGACGTTGAGCGTGTGCTCGTCGCTCGTGCCCGGCCCGCCGGTGCCCGGATAGAACGGCCACTGGTGTAGCGAGACGAAGAGGACCGACGTGTCGTCTCTGAAGATGGCCTCGGTCCCGTTCCCGTGGTGGACGTCGAAGTCGACGATCGCCACTCGTGCGAGGCCGAGCTCGGCCTGCGCATACCGCACGGCGACGGCGACGTTGTTCAGGATGCAGAATCCCATCGCCTGGGCCGCGAGCGCGTGGTGGCCGGGAGGGCGGACGAGCGCGAAGCCCTGCTCGACCGCGTGAATCGAGCAACCTGCGGCGAGCTTCGCGGCCTCCCAGGTGGTCGGTCCGGCCGGGGTGTCCGCGTCCAGCAGGACCTCGTGCTGGAGTGCCTCGATGCGGCCGACGTACTCCGCGGGATGGACGCGCTCGATCTGTTCCCGCGTCGCGGGCTCGCCCGCCTTGAAATCCGGGAACCGCTCGAGGAGGCGGACGAGGCGCTCCGGCCGCTCGGGATGGTCACCCGTGGGGTGCAGATGTGCGAGCGCCGTGTGGCTGACCACGATCATGATGCCGCGTCCTCGAGCCTCCCCGCGAGCCCGGCGAGCCCCAGCTCGCGCGACCGCGCCGCAAGGGCACCCCAGTCGGGCTGGAGGTTCGGCATCTCCGGCACCGGTGCCGAGCGATCGAGGGTCGCAAGATGCCGGTAGAGACGAAGCGCTTCCGCCTCCACTGCGAACCGACCCTCGTCCAGCATGGCCTCGAGCGACCCGTATTGTCTGAGGAGGTCGGCCGCTCGCTTCGGACCGACGCCGCGGGCGCCCGGGATCCGGTCGGAGGGATCGCCCCGCAGTGCGATGAAGTCCACGACCTTTTCCGGCTCCACGCCGTACCGCTCGCGAACCTCCGCAGGGCCGATCCGCGCCGCCGGCGCGCCGCGAACCGGCTGCAGGATCGTCGTCCTGTCGCTCGCGAGCTGAAAGGCGTCCCGATCGGACGTGGCGACGAGTGCCTTGCCGCCTCGCTCTTCCTCTCGCGCCACCGCAGCCGCGAGGAAGTCGTCGGCCTCGTATCCCGGTGCCTTCGCGCACACGATTCCAGCGGTCGAGACGAAGGCGGGAAGCAGGTCGAGCTGCTCGAGCAGTTCCGCTTCGAACTCGCGTCCGGCCTGATACCCGGCGAACGTCGTGTGGCGATACGTCGGCACCTCCAGCGTGTCCCACGCCACGACGACGGCGCGAGGGCGTTCTGCCTGCCACAGGCGGAGGAGCATCGAGCAGAACCCGTCCAGTGCGTTTCCGGGACCGCCGTCGACACGCCTGAAGGCGGTCTTCGGCAGCGCGTGGTACGCCCGGTGCGCGAACGAGTCGCCGTCCACTGCGAGCAGCGGCATTGTCATCTGATCGAGCGCTCCAACTCGCGAATCGACTCGCGAAGCCGCTGGGTAGCGGCTTCGGCGGCCTCCTCGAGCGGGAGAACGGAGAGATCACCGAGCTCGATCGGAGGACCATAGGCAACGCGTAAGGACCCGAGCCTCGCGAGCCGCTCAGTTCCGGCGATGCCGGCAGGCACGAGCGGCACCGCAGCGTCGAGGGCGATCCGCGCAGCGCCCGTATGCCAGCGCGCCTCATGCTTCTTGCGAAGCCCCTTCCGCCGGCGAGTGCCTTCCGGGAACATGACGACGACGTGGCCCTCGCGGCACAGCGCGACGGCCCGCGCGATCGCCTCCTCATCGCCCCGGCCGCGGCGCACGGGGAAGGCGCCTCCCGCGCGGACGATCGACCCGAGCGGAAACCAGAAGAGCTCGGACTTCGCCATGAAGCGGAGGAAACGCCGCGGGAAGAGCGGCAACCCGAGCGGCCAGGGATCGAGGTTCGACCAGTGGTTCGCAGCCAGGACGAAGCCTCCCGCCGCGGGGACGTTTTCGAGCCCCTTCGCCCGGAGCCTGAAGACGGACTTCAGCACCGGCCAGCTCAGCATCGCAACGACCAGGTAGAGCCAGCTCGGGCGCGGTGGTCGCTGCACGCGCGGCAGTATCGCCCTTGGGCGCGCGCCGGCTGCCGTGGACGCCATCGCTAAGGTGTCCCGCCGTGGCTCAAAGGCTCGTCATCGTCGAATCACCCGCGAAGGCGCGGACCATCGCCGGCTACCTCGGCCGTGAGTTCGCCGTCGAGTCGAGCATCGGGCACGTTCGGGATCTTCCGGACCGGGCATCCGAGGTCCCGGAAAAGGAACGAAAGCGATTCGGCGCGCTCGGTGTCGACGTGCAACGCGCCTTCGAGCCGTACTACATCGTCGATCCGGGCAAGAAGAAGATCGTCACAGAGCTCAAGAAGCGACTGGCCGAGGCGGACGAGCTCCTCCTCGCTACCGACGAAGACCGCGAGGGCGAAGCGATCGCCTGGCACCTGGTGGAGGTCTTGAAGCCGAGGGTCCCCGTTCGCCGCATGGTCTTCCACGAGATCACACGTGACGCCATTACACGCGCACTCGAGCAGACGCGGGACATCGACAAACGCCTCGTGGACGCCCAGGAGACGCGACGCATCCTCGACCGGCTCTACGGATACGAGGTCTCTCCGGTCCTCTGGAAGAAGGTGACCCGGGGACTCTCCGCGGGCCGCGTCCAGTCGGTCGCAACCCGCCTCGTCGTCGAACGCGAACGGGAGCGAATCGCCTTCGTCTCCGCCGACTACTGGGATCTCGTTGCGACTTTCGATCCCGGGTCCTTCGAGGCGAGGCTCTTCTCGCTCAACGGCCACCGGGTGGCGCAGGGTCGGGACTTCGCCTCCGACGGCTCCCTCCGCGACCCCGAACTCGTGCGACTTGACGAGAGTGCGGCACGGGCGCTCGCGGAGCGGTTCGAGGGCGCCGCCTTCACCGTTCGCTCGGCGGACGAGAAGCCGTACCGGCGCAGGCCGTCCGCACCGTTCATGACCTCGACGCTGCAGCAGGAGGCGAGCCGCAAGCTTCGGTTCTCCGCCCAGACCACGATGCGGATCGCGCAGCGGCTCTACGAGTCCGGATACATCACGTATATGCGGACGGACTCGACCACGCTCTCCGATTCGGCGCTCGAGGCTTCGCGGACGCAGGTGCGACAGCTGTTCGGGGACGACTACGTTCCGACGAAACCGCGGCGCTACGAGCGGAAGGTCAAGAACGCCCAGGAGGCTCACGAGGCGATCAGACCTTCCGGCGATCGCTTCAAGACACCCGACGAGGTGAAAGGCGAGCTCGGACGGGACGAGCACGCCTTGTACGAGCTGATCTGGCGGCGAACGCTCGCCTCCCAGATGGAGGACGCGATCGGCCGGACCGTCACCCTCCGCATCGAAGCCTCGACGAACGGGGAAGACGTCGAGTTTTCGACATCCGGAACCGTGCTCACTTTCCGCGGGTTCCTCGCCGTCTACGAGGAGGGCCGCGACGAGCCCTCCGAGGACGCCGAGGAGCGCCGGCTGCCACAGGTGGGCGTCGGCGACGACCTGGAGGCGGTCGTGCTCGAGCCCGAAGGGCACGCGACATCGCCACCCCCGCGCTACACGGAGGCGACGCTCGTCAGGGCGCTCGAGGAGCGAGGAATCGGGCGGCCGTCGACCTACGCAGCAATTGTCTCCACGATCCTCGACCGGGGGTACGTGTTCAAGAAGGGGTCTGCTCTGGTTCCAACCTTCCTCGCGTTCGCGGTCGTCAATCTTCTCGAGCGGCACTTCGAGCAGCTGGTGGACTTCGACTTCACCGCTCGCATGGAAGACGATCTCGATCGCATTGCGTCGGGCGCGGAGGAGCGAGTGGCGTGGCTGCAGCGGTTCTACTTCGGGGCCGGCGGTGACCCGGGTCTCCACCACCTCGTCACAGACCACCTCGACGACATCGACGCACGCGCGGTGAACTCGATCCCGATTCCGGACAGCGATGCTGTCGTACGGGTGGGCCGCTACGGGCCCTACCTCGAGCAGAACGGCCGGAGAACGAGCCTACCGACGGACCTCGCACCCGACGAGCTCTCCGCCGAGAAAGCCGAGGAGCTCTTGTCCCAACCCGACGGACGCTCGCTCGGCCGGAGCCCGGACAGCGGGAACGAGATCGTCGTGCGCTCTGGGCGCTACGGCCCCTACGTGACCGAGATCCTGCCGGAGGGCGACGAGCGGAAGCCGCCGACTGCATCGCTCTTCGCGTCGATGTCACCCGAGACCATTACCCTCGAGGATGCTCGTCGGCTGCTCACGCTCCCGCGCGTCCTCGGGACGGCCGACGGCGATGAGGTGACGGCGCAGAACGGCCGCTATGGCCCGTACGTGAAGAAGGGCTCGGAGTCACGTTCCCTCGACAGCGAGGAACAGCTCTTCACGATCACGATCGAGGAGGCGCTCGCGCTCTTCGCAGAGCCCCCGCGACGCCGCGGCCGGCGTGGATCGACAGCACCGCTCCGCGAGTTGGGGGACGATCCTGCGACCGGCCGCACAATCGTGCTCCGCGAAGGGCGCTTCGGCCCCTACGTTACGGACGGCGAAACGAACGCGGGTCTGCGCAGGGGGGACACCGTGGAAGGGCTGACTCCGGAGCGCGCGGTGGAGCTCCTTACGGAGAAGCGCGCAAAGACCGCGTAATTCCGAGTAAACAACGCGTTAAGCGCGGTTCACACCGTCCGCCGAATGGGTGATGATCTAACTTGCCTGGGGTACCGACGTCTCAGGGTGTGGGCCTGCGGGCTCCGACGATGAGTGCCGCTGAACCGCCGAAGCCTCTGAGGCGGAATAACCAGAAGTGGCGCGAACGTTACGAGCTTGTGACGCCATGCGACAGCGAATAAGCCTGGAAACAAAAGGAAAACGCTCATAGACTCCGTAAGTTTGTTGCTCCTGACAGGACACCGGGAAAGGATCGAATCACCACCTTGACGCAGAACCAGCTCATCGAGCTCTTCGAATCCGAGCAGTGCAAGGCGCTGATCGAGCGCGCCGAGGAGCACGGCGGAAACCTCGCGGCCGCCGAGCTCGAAGCCTTCGTGCTCGAGCACGAGCTCGCCGAAGAAGATGCAGAGCTCCTCCAGCGTGAGCTCGAGGCTCATGCGATCGAGATCGTCCAGCCCGACCTGGACTCGGACAAGGTACCGGCCACGGAGGCCCAGTACGAGGCCGAGGCCGTGTCGGGCGCTGCCGACAGCCTGCAACTCTTCCTCGCGGACGTCGGCCGACACAAGCTGCTCACCGCCTCCGAGGAGGTCGCGCTCGCAAAGCGGATCGAGCGCGGCGACCCGGTCGCCAAGCGAAAGATGATCGAGTCGAACCTCCGACTCGTCGTCTCGATCGCCAAGGGCTACCGGGGTCTCGGCGTGCCGTTCCTCGATCTCATCCAGGAAGGCACCCTCGGCCTGAACCGTGCAGTCGAGAAGTTCGACTGGCGGCGCGGCTTCAAGTTCTCCACGTATGCGACGTGGTGGATCCGCCAGTCGGTGCAGCGCGCCGTCGCGAATCACGCCCGGACGATCCGCGTCCCGGTCCACGTCGTGGAGCGGCAGCAGAAGCTCTCGCGGGCGGCACGCCGGCTCGAGGTCGAGCTCGGTCGTGAGGCCACGAAGGAAGAGCTCGCGGAAGCCACGGGCCTGCCCATCCAGCACGTCGACGAGGCGCTGGGCGCTGCTCACGCGTCCGTCTCGCTGAACCAGACGGTCGGCGCCGACGACGAGGGTGAGCTCGGCGACCTCTTCGCGGATCGTGAGGCAGCGGATCCCTTCGACGAGGCCGAGGAGTCGCTGCGCCGGCAGAGTATCCGGCGGGCCCTCGACGCGCTGCCCGAGCGCGAGCGGCGCATCCTCGAGCTCCGCTTCGGATTCGAGGGTGAGCCGTGGACGCTCGAGGCTATCGGTCACGAGCTGGATCTCACGCGCGAGCGCGTACGTCAGCTCGAGGGACAAGCGCTCAAGCGCCTCGAGGCGATCCGCGACCTGCAAGGCGTCGCCGCGTAGTTAGAGACTCAGGGACTGTCCCTTCTCGGGACAGTCCCCGGCTCTCATTCTTTGGACGCCCGTCGCCGTTCGGCTTCGGCCAGCGCCTGCTCGTCGTAGAGGTGGCACTCGACCTGGACATCGCCGGCGGGGAG
Source organism: Actinomycetota bacterium (assembly GCA_046727975.1). Lineage (GTDB taxonomy): Bacteria > Actinomycetota > Thermoleophilia > Gaiellales > Gaiellaceae > GMQP-bins7. Next base: position 21,720 of record JBKPDR010000048.1, read on the forward strand.
GAGTCGAGGCTCGATCGGATCGTGGAACTCCACTTCGACGTGACCATCCACTGCGGCCACCCGCCGCGTCCCGCGCCAGAACGGCTCGTTGGGAGCTTCTGCCCGCAGCGCGTCGAGGATGCGAAGGACGTCGCTTCCGCTCGTGTCTTTCGCAGCCGCGAGTCGCACATGAAGTGACGGCTGGTCAAGCGTGCCGAGATCTTCGATAGCTGCCTGTTCCGCGGCGTACTGCTGCTCGCTCAGTTGTGCCCAGCGTGCGTCCAGGATATCCCGCAGATCCCGGGTCTCCCAGCCGCACACCTCGAAAGCGCTCGGGCAGCGGGGGTGGAAGGAGCAGCCGAGCGGAGGGCTTGCCGCGTCCGGAACCTCGCCTCTCGGAAGGTCCCGCGGAACGCTTCGTCGCGGATCGGGCTCCGGGATGGCGCGGAGAAGCGCCTTCGTATACGGATGCTTCGGATCTGCGTAGATCGCTTTAGACGGCCCGATCTCGACGATCCGGCCGAGGTAGAGAATCGCGATGCGATCGCAGAAGAACTTGGCGGTCGCGAGGTCGTGGGTGATGTAGAGGTACGTGAAGCCGAACTCGCGTTTCAGTGTGAGCATGAGCTCGAGGATCTTCGCCCGGACGCTCATGTCGAGCATCGACACCGGCTCGTCGGCGACGACGAGCAGCGGGTTCAGGATGATCGCCCGCGCGATCACGGCGCGCTGCTTCTGGCCCCCCGAGAGGTCGGAGGGATACTTGCCCATGAACTGCTCAGGCGGTGCGAGCCCTACAGTCTCGAGCGCTTCTGCGACCCGCCTCCGGAGCTCGCGTCCCCTCGCGACGCTGTGGATGCTGAGCGGGTGCCCCACCGACTGCTCGATAGTCATCGCAGGGTTGAGCGAGGCGTGCGGGTCTTGAAAGACGATCTGCATCCTCCGTCGCAGACCCCGCAGCTCGCCCTCGGACATCGTCGTGACCTCCTGCCCCTCGAAGAGCACGCTGCCGCCCGTGGCTTGGACGAGCCCGAGGAGCGTTCTGCCAAGCGTGGTCTTGCCGCTGCCCGACTCGCCGACGAGTCCGAGCACTTCCCCCTTGCGAAGCTCCAGGGAGACGTCGTCGACCGCCTTCACGTATCCGGCCTCACGTCCCAGAAGGCGCTGCAGGAAGCTTCCTCTGATCGGGTAGTACGTCTTCAGACCACGGATCGACACGAGCGTCGATCCGTCCAGAGAGGCCAATCCCGACTCCGACATACCGGAATCAAGCCTCCTCGGCGACTGCGATCCCCTCCCGCTCGAGAGCAATGGTTCCCTCCTCCGGGATCTCTTCCTCCGGGCCATGCAGCCAACACTCGACCCGCCGGACACCGTCGAGGCGCACCTCGATCGGGTCCTTGACGGCGCACACCTGCATGGCGTTTGGGCAACGGGGATGGAAGCGACAAGCTCGGGGCGGATCGATGAGGTTGGGCGGGGCGCCTGGGATGGAATGCAGCTCCATCGTGTCGAGCGAGATCGTCGAGCGAAGGAGCTCACGGGTATACGGGTGAGCGGGTTCGATGAACACCTCCCGCGCGGGTCCTTCCTCCACGATCTTGCCCGCGTACATGACGGCGACCCGGTCGCAGGCCTCGGCCACGATCCCCAGGTTGTGTGTGATCAAAAGCAGCGCCGTGCCGAAGCTCTCCCGCAGGTCGGACAGGATGCGCAAGATCTGTGCTTCGACGATGACGTCGAGGGACGTCGTCGGCTCGTCGGCGATGAGCAGCTTCGGCCGGAGCACGAGCGCCAAGGCAATCATGATTCGCTGCCGCATCCCGCCCGAGAACTCGTGCGGGTACTGACGAAAGCGAGTCGGCGGGATCCCCATCCGCCCGAGCGCTTCGAGGGAGCGGCGACGAACCTCCGTGTCGCTCAGTTTTGGCTCGTGCTCCTCGAGCGTCTCGCGGAAATGGTCCTCGATCCGCACGAGCGGATTGAGCCTCGTCATCGGCTCTTGGAAGATCAGCCCGAGATCGGGTCCGCGGAGCTTGCGAAGCTCCTTGTCCGTCATCTCGACGAGGTTCCGGCCCCCGAACAGGACCTGTCCGTCGGATACTGCTCCCTCTGGGAGCAGCCCGAGAATCCCGCGGCCGAGCGTCGACTTGCCGCATCCAGACTCGCCGACGAGGCCGACGACTTCTCCCGCGGCGATGTCGAGCGTCACCCCGTCGACCGCTCGAACCGGCCGGCGCGGCGTCGCGTAGTAGACGCGCAGATCGCGCACCGAAACGACGGTGTCGCCGGTCAAAGCGTCTCCGCCTCGGCAACGGACGAGGGAGGCAGATCCACCTTCACGCGCATCCTTTTGCGCAGCACCGGGTTGATCGTTTCGTTGAGTCCCTCGCCGAGCAGTGTGAGGCCCGTGACGAGAAGCACGATCGCAAGCCCCGGGAAGAGGCCGGTCCACCAGATGCCCGAGGCAGCGTCGGAAACGGCACGATTGATGTCGTATCCCCACTCGGCGCCCTCTGTCGGCTGAATCCCGTAGCCGAGAAACCCGAGCGCGGCGAGGGTGAGAATCGCGTCGGCAGCGTTGAGCGTTGCGAGCGGCGGGACGTTCTGCACGACGTTGAAGAAGACGTACTTCCGGATGATCGTGAACGGCCGGGCTCCGAGTGCGCGTGCCGCCTCGACGAAAGGCTCTTCACGAATGCTGATCACGTGATTGCGGACCACGCGGAAGTAGAGGGGGATGTAAACGACAGTGATCGCGATCGCGGCAGTGAGAACACCCTGGCCAACCTTGTCGGCGAGTAGAAAGGCGATCACGATCGCGAGCAGAAGGAAGGGGAACACGAAGAGCGCGTCCATGATCAGCACGAGCACGCGATCGATCGGCCCTCCGTAGTAGCCGGAGAAGAGACCGAGCGGGACGCCGATCGAGATCGAGAGCAACAAGGAGACGAGGACCACCTTGAGCTCCGTCTGCGTGCCCCAGATGATGCGCGAGAGGACATCGGACGACTGGACGGTCGTGCCCATCAAGTGGTCGGCCGAAGGAGCCTCGAGCTGAGCAAACCGCTGCCCGTTTGCCCGGAACTCGTCGAAGTCGTACGGGGCGATCACCGGGGCGAGCAAGGCGATCAGGATGAAGCCTGCGGTGATTCCTGCCCCGAGCCACAGCATCGCGCGAGCCATCCCCCGAGCCTCCGCGACCGGAGCGAACGCCCGTCTCAGCCCGCTCAACCTACGCCTCCCCCGAGGGGAGGCTCTCTCAGGCTGCGCAGAAACGGACATCAGTACCTGATCCTCGGGTCGATGTACGCGTTGACGAAGTCGATGACCACACTCGCCGCCACGACGATGAGCGCGAACACCACGACGATCCCCTGAACCGCCGTGTAGTCACGGTTCTGGAGGTACACGATCAGCGTGCGCCCGATCCCCGGCCAGTTGAACGTCGTCTCGGTGAGGATGGCACCCGAGAGAAGGAGTGCGACCTGCAGGCCGACGATCGTGATGACGGGGACGAGTGCGTTCCTGAAAGCGTGGTGGTAAACGACCGAGCGCTCGTTGATCCCCCGTGCTCGCGCCGCTTCGATGTAGTCGTCCTTCATCGTCCTGATGACGTTGATTCGAATGAGGCGAATGAAGACACCGGAGATGATCAAACCAAGCGTGACCGCCGGAAGGACGAGATGCTTGACGACGTCGACAAACGCGTCCCAGTCGCGCTCGATTAGCGTGTCCACCGTGTAGAGATTCGTGTGCGTGTCGAGCGTCGCCTCGGTAATCGGGCTTGCGCGATCGGAGGTCGGCAGCCAGCCCAGGTACGAGCCGAAGAAGAGCTGCGCCATCAGCCCAAGGAAGAACGGGGGCGTAGCGTAAATCACGATCCCGAACAGCCGTCCGCCGCTGTCGATCCAGCTGTCCCGGTAGCGGCCCGCGAGAAGCCCGAAGACGACACCGACGATGAGCGAGACGATCATGGCGAAGAACGTCAGCTCGAGCGTTGCAGCGCCGTTTAGCCTGACGATCTCGCCGATCCCACGGCGGTCGGTGATCGTCGTCCCGAGGTCGGCGCGGGCGATGTCCGCGAGATAGTCCCCGTACTGGACGTAGATCGGCCGGTCGAACCCCAGCTCGGCCTTGATCCTCTCGACTTCCTCCCTCGGCACCCTGCCTCCAAGTGCCGAGGAGATGGGATCGCCCGGCGCCACTCTCATCAGCAGAAAGACGAGCGTGACCAGGATGAACACCATCGGGATCACGAGCGAGAGGCGCGTCAGCAGGTAATGCCTGAGTGATGTTCCTCGCGCGGCCATGAACGCCTAATCGATGAGGGGGAGCGAAGCTAGCGCCACAACGAGAACCGTAGCCCTTGGGCGACCAACGTGAGTGACAGGGGCGCCGATATCAGCGGCGCCCCTGTCGACGAGATCTACGACTTCGAGATCTTCCAGTACCGCATGATGACCGCTGCGTCGAGGGTGCCCGGGATTCCTCGCACGTTCGCGCGCCCGACGGCGATCATGTTGCTCTGCCAGTAGGGGATGATCGGCACGTCCTGCGCGGCCAGCCGCTGGATCTGTCGGACGATGGCCAGCCGCCGTGACTCGGAGGTGGCTGCCTTCTCCTGGCTGAGCAGCCGGGTCATCGCGGGGTTCTGGTACCCGTTCTCGGTGAAGTTGCCGGGCTTGTAGAAGGAGTCCAGATAGTTCTCCGGGTCCGGGTAATCCGGGAACCAGCCGAGCTGGAAGATGGTGTACTGGTTGCCGAGCACGCTGCTGTACTGGGCCCACTCGGACGACTTGAGAGCGACCCTGAAGACGCCTCCCCTCTCGAGCCCGCGCTTCATCTCGGCGTACTCGTCGGCGGAGGCGTCACCGTAGTGCGTCGGCGTCCACCAGACCTCGATGGGAAGCGGCATGTCGATGCCGGCGCGCTGTAGCTCTCGCCTCGCTGCCGCGATGTTCGGCGAACGGCCGTAGCGAGTCGCGAAGGCGTCGATGTGCCCTGGGAGGCCCGCCGGAGGCATCGAGTACAGCGGCTTGACCGTCCCCCGATAGACCCTCTTTGCGATGGCCTGCCGCGGGATCAGGTACGCGAGCGCCCTGCGCACGGCGATGTTGTTCGTCGGCTCGCGCTCGACGTTGAGCGTGAGGTAACGGATGATCGCTCCCTGACCCTGGTAGACGCGCACATTGCGGGCCTCGTTGAGCGACGCGAGCTCGGTCGGCGTGAACGTCTGGAACGCCATGTCGATCTCGCCTCTCTCGAGAGCGAGCTTCATTGTCGATGACTTGGAGTAGTAGCGAAGGATCAGTCCCTCGTTCTTCGCTCGCGGGCCCCAGTAGTCGTCGAACCGCTCGAAGACAGCCTGCTGCCCCTGCGTGTAGCGGGTGAGCCGGTACGGGCCCGTTCCGATCTGGGGCTGATTGTTCGTCTGGAGGTTGCTGGGCGAATAAACGTCGCTGGGAACAATCCCGGCCGCGCCGGTGTTGAGGATGAAGCGCCAAGTCGACTGAGGGGCCTTGAGGTTGAACGTGACCGCATACTTCCCGTTCGTCCGCACGCTCTTGAGGTTGGAGAACAGCGACGACGGCGTGTTCGCGGCGGCCTGCCTGATGACCCGCGGATGAAGGACTCTATCGAACGAGAACTTGACGTCTGCGGAGTCGAAGTCGGAGCCGTCATGGAACTTGACGCCTCGCCGAAGGGTGCACCTCCACCTCTTCGCAGTCCCCACCGGGCGGCACCCCGTTGCCAGCGAAGGCACGATCTTGGCACCATTCCTCGCGTCGTACAGGTGCTCGAAGATGTTGAACCCGAGCGTGGCCGAGCCGTAGTCGTAGTTACCGGCCGGATCGATGTTCGTGATGGAGTCGGTCGTTCCGCTGACGAGGATTCCCGACTGGGAGGGCCCGCTGAGCGCCGACTGGCCTGCCCCGGCGCCGATCGTCGCCACCGTGAGCAGGACGAAGGCGGCGAGCGCAGTTAACCGCCAGCTCATCCTTCTCGTCTTCATGTGGTCCCCTTTCTTCTGTACTTGGACGCGCGTTAGATAACCCTATCGACGGCTCGCGGGTCAAGTTGTTTGGAGCACATGGTCTTTCCCCTCCCCCGTTCGAGCGAAAGCGTGCGTCGCTTCTAAAGCGGTATTGCGGGAACGCCGATACCCAATTTGTGGACGCCGCTGAGCGCAAGGAGATCCTGAACCGATATCGCGACCACAGCCGCCGGTTCGAGGCGGCCGCCGCACGCCGCAGCTCGAGGCGGCACGGCTCGGTGATTCCGTTCACTCCGCAGATCGCAAGGGAGGTCGGCCAGGATCCCACCGCGCGCGAGATCGAAGTGCTGCAACTCGTTGCAGACGGACTCGTGAACCGGGAGATCGGCGAGCGTCTCTTCCTCTCGGAGGAGACGGTGAAGTCACACGTTCGGCACCTGCTGGCGAAGCTTCAAGCGCGCAGCAGAGCCCACGCCGTAGCGGTCGGCTTTCGGCGTGGGCTCATTGCGTAACTACGTCAAGGCCGTCAGCACCCATTTCGCCGGGCCCGCTCCCTCGGTGGGCTTACACCCGAAAGAGGGATGCCCACCCCCGGCGAAGAACGCAGGATGTGACGGCTCTACCAGACCTTGGTTGACCTACGCATAGGTGACTCCTCGTTGGGAACTGACGGCACACAGATCGTATACCCCTTTCGAGGGATAGTTCAAGTCTTTCGGCGGCTGAGGCTTCATCCGCAGCGCCTAACCGCGCCGTATGTGGCCGCATTAGTGACCTCAGCGGTGGGAACTGCGACGGCGCTCCTTCTGGCGGGCTATCGGCTTGAGGCACCAGTTACGGTCATCGCGCTTGCGATTGCCGGTGCCGTGGCCGAGCGTAGCGAGATCCGGATCACCAAGATCGCGTTCTCAGTTTCGGCCCTTCCGATATTGGTTGCGGCCGTCCTGATTGGCCCCTTGGCTGCAGCCGTCGTCGGCGCAGCCTCGATGCTCGGTGATCCTGAACTCATGTCTCGGCGCGATCGGGATCGGGCCCCGAGGCTGAAGTGGGCGACCTATACGAGCACCCGTTTTATCAACGGCGCGGTCACGGGATTGGCCGCGCAGGCAACGATTGGTGAAGTTTCATCGACGTTCGGTGGAC
>JBKPDR010000049.1:0-7277 GCA_046727975.1 Actinomycetota bacterium
CGAACGGCGGCTTCAGCGGTTCGGGCGGAGGCGAGCCCTGGCCGAGGCGGAAGCGCATCTTCGCGATTCGGCCGCGCGTCACGAGGCCGCCGGGCTTACCCGTACCGCTGCCGAGGCCGCCGCGATCCGCGACTTCGGCGAGGTCGCCGTCGTCGCCCGCAGCTTCGCGGCGGAGACCGCGATCCGGGAGACGCGGGCTGCGACTGCCCTGGCCCTGGGAGCGGTGGCGTTCTTCGTCTTCCCGCTCTACGTCGTCCCCGAGAACACGCTTCCTCCGGCGACGTGGGACGAGAAGCCCACCGACATTCTCGTCCTGCAGCTCGCGACGATCTCGCTATGGGGGGTCGCGGGGGCGCTCGCGGCCGCCGGCTCGGTACTCGCGTGGACCCGTTGGCTGCGTTTTGCCGCTCCCGCGCTCGAGCTCGTTCTCAGGGCGCTTGCGTGCTCGATCCTGCTCTCGGTCGTGCTCGTGGTGCGCTGGTTCACGGCCGCACCGGACACGGTGTTGTGGCCGCTGCTCGCCGCTCCGCTCGCGGTCGCCTGCCTCGCCGTCTGCGCGGAGGCGGCGGGTTGGGCGCACAGTCGCCGCTGCCGCCTCGTGCAAGACTGAGAACGGTGCTCCGGTTCCTCTTGCTGCTCGCCGCCGCGGTCGTCCTGACTCCTGCGACCGCATTCGCGGCCGGGAAGGGCAAGGTGTTCTTCGAGGACACGGTGCCTTCGGGAAAGTCGTCCTCCGTCACCATCGTGACCCACCGCAATCCGGCATTCCGGGTCCTGCTCCGGGTGCCGACGCAAGGGCGAGCAAAGCTGTTCCTCCTGGGCAAGACCGCTCCACAGGGTGGGCCGCTCATCGACACGAAGACCTACGCATGCGAGGGCGCCGCGGGCTCGTTCTACTGCAGGGGGTCCTACGAGCCGCTGCCGAAGGGGAAGTACACGTGGCGTGTGAACTGGGTCGGGGTCGCGAAGGTGCCCGCCCACTTCGAGCTGACCGTGCGCTGGTGATTTGATCACCGCCGCCTGCGGCTAGCATCGCCGCATGGCCGTCGCGGCACCGAGTCAATACCTCGCCGACCTCAACGAGGCTCAACGCGAAGCCGTCCTCGCGACGGAAGGGCCGCTGCTCGTCGTCGCGGGAGCGGGCTCCGGAAAGACCCGCGTCCTCACGTATCGCGTCGCCCACTTGATTCACGCGATCGGGGTCAAGCCGAACGAGATCCTCGCGATCACGTTCACGAACAAGGCGGCGGGGGAGATGCGCGAGCGCCTCGAGATCATGCTGGGAGCGACTGCGCGCGCCATCTGGATCCTGACGTTCCACGCCGCCTGTGGCCGCATGCTCAGGCGCGAGGCCGAGCGACTGGGCTACCGCTCGAACTTCACGATCTATGACGACCAGGACCAGGTCCGCCTCGTCAAGGCGTGCCTCGAGGAGCTCGGGAAGGACCCGAAGCGCTTCTCGCCGCGGGGCATTCACTCCCAGATCTCGCACGCGAAGAACCAGCTCGTCTCGCCCCAGGAGTACCTGAGCCGGGTCGCCTCCTTCTGGGACCAGACGGTCGCCGAGACGTACGAGCTCTACCAGCGCCGCCTACACGCTTCGAACGCAGTCGACTTCGACGACCTCCTGATGCTCACGGTGGAAGTGCTCGAGCGCTTCCCGGAGGCCCTCGCCCGCTGGCGGAAAGCGTTCCGCTATGTGCTCGTGGACGAGTACCAGGACACGAACCACGCGCAGTACCGCCTGCTGCAGCTGCTCGGCGGAGAGCACGGAAACGTCTGTGCCGTGGGCGATCCGGATCAGTCGATCTACGCCTTTCGCGGAGCCGACATCCGCAACATCATGGAGTTCGAGCGCGACTTCCCGGGGACTCGCGTCATCGCGCTCGAGCAGAACTACCGCTCGACGAACACCATCCTCCGGGCGGCCAACTCGATCATCGAGGAGAACCGCGAGCGCAAGCCGAAGCGGCTCTTCTCCGAGCTCGGAGAGGGGGATCCCGTCCGTGTCATCGAGGTGGAGGACGAGCACGCGGAGGCGCGCTTCGTCGCCGCCGAGATCGCGTCGCTCATCGACGAGGGCTACTCCGCGAACGAGATCGCGGTCTTCTACCGGACGAACGCGCAGTCCCGCGTCCTCGAGGACGTGCTCGTCCGTCAGGACGTCCCCTACCAGGTGGTCGGCGGCCCACGCTTCTACGAGCGGGCGGAGATTCGCGACATCGTCGCGTACCTCACGGTTCTCTCGAACCCGAGCGATGCCGGATCGCTCCTCAGGATCGCGAACCGTCCCCGCCGCGGGATCGGCGACACCTCGCTCGCGAAGCTCGTGACCCACGCCGAGTCGACCGGCCGTACGCTGTGGGAGACGACGGCCGATCCCGAGGCCGCGGGGGTCACGCCGGCGTCCTGTCGCGCGATCCGCGGCTTCCGGACGATGATGGAATCCCTCTTCTCGGCGGCGCAGGAGCTGGAGATCGACGAGCTCCTCGAGCGGGTGCTCGAGCGCTCCGTGACGATCGAGGCCTTCGAGGCCGAGCGGACGATCGAGGCGCGCGGAAGGATCGAGAACCTGCAGGAGCTCGTCGGGGTCGCGCGCGAGTACCGGCACCAGTCCGAGGAGCCGTCGCTCGCGGGCTTTCTGCAGGACATCGCGCTCGTCTCCGACCAGGACACGATCCGGGACGACCGGGGTGTCGTGACCCTGATGACCCTGCACAACGCCAAGGGCCTCGAGTTCCGCGCCGTCTTCATGATCGGCATGGAGGAGGGGATCTTCCCGCACATGCGCGCGATCGAGGAGCAGGGAGTCGAGGAGGAGCGCCGGCTCTGCTACGTGGGCTTGACGCGGGCGATGCAGCAGCTGACCCTCACGCACACCGTCGCCCGTGCCCTCTTCGGGAGGCGCAACTACAACCTCGCATCGCGCTTCCTCGACGAGCTTCCCACGGAGGTCGAGCGCGAGCGGCTCCGGCCCGACTCGTGGACCGGGTACGGACAGCGGGGGGCCGCGCCGAGCGCCGGCACGTCGCTCGTGCTCTCGACGGGCGACGTCGTCCGCCACGCCTCACTCGGAGAAGGGCTGGTCACTGCGGTCGAGCCCGGGGGGATCGTCACCATCAGGTTCGGAGACGACGGCACGGAACGGAGGTTGATGGTGGAGTACGCGCCGCTGGAGAAGGTCCAGTGAGCTTCGAGGTCACTCCCTGCACGAATCTCGAGGAGTTCGGTCAGGCGGTGCTCGCCATCGGCCAGTACTTCGGGCTCGAGCCGACGGAAGAGCGGATGGAGCGCTTCTCGAAGAACCTCCCGATCGAGCGCATGCACGCCGCCCGGGAGGACGGGCGGATCGTGGGCGGCGCGGGAGTGTTCCCGTTCGAGCTCACGGTGCCCGGAGGGACCGTGCGGGCGGCCGGTGTGACCGTCGTCGGCACCTATCCGACGCATCGCCGCCGCGGCGTGTTGCGGGCGATGATGCGGGCTCAGCTCGACGACGTGCACCAGCACGGCGAGCCGGTTGCCTACCTATGGGCGTCCGAGGAGACGATCTACGGCCGGTTCGGCTACGGCATGGCGTCGCTCACGGGATCGTTTTCGCTGCCGCGCGACTACGCGGCCTTCGCCCTGCCGATCGAGAGAGTCGGACGGATTCGGTTGATCGAGCAGGACGAGGCGCTCAGGACCTTCCCGAAGATCTGGGACGCCGTGAGACGTCGGATCCCCGGCATGCTCGCGCGGACGCGGAACTGGTGGGAGTTCCGCGCCCTCTACGACTCGCCCGAGTGGCGCGACGGAGCGGGACCCAAGCGCTTCGCAGTGCTCGATCGGGACGGCCGGCCCGAGGGGTACGCGATCTATCGCCACAAGCCGAAGTGGGAGGAGGGAGTCTCGGAGTCCGAGCTCGTGGTGGTGGAGGCGATCGCTCGGGACGGCGCGCCGACGGCAGAGCTCTGGCGCTACCTCTTGGACATCGACTGGGCGGCGCGCATCACCGCCGAGCTTCTTCCCGTCGACCATCCGCTGTTCCAGCTCCTCGCCACCCCGCGGCGAATGCGCTTCCGCGTCGGCGACGGCGTGTGGGTTCGCCTCGTGGACGTGGGAGAGGCGCTCTCCGCGCGAACGTACCGGGCGGACGGGGCAGCAGTGGTCTTCGACGTCGCGGACGCGTTCTGTCCCTGGAACGAAGGACGCTGGCGAGTGACCGACGGCCGAGCGAAGCGGTCTCGCGCGGCTCCTGACCTGCGCTGCGACGTCAGTGCTCTGGGTGCTGTCTACCTCGGCGGCTTCACGTTCGGGCAGCTCGTGCGGAGCGGGCGCGTCGAGGAGTTGCGGCGGGGCGCCGCAGCGCGTGCTGACGCGATGTTCGCGTATGACCGCGCGCCCTGGTGCCCGGAGATCTTCTGACGGACGACCCGCTCGCCGCCCTGGTCGAGGTCGAGGATCTCGTACCGATCCCCGCGCACGGGAGAACGTTCTCTTCGAGTCGTCGGATACGCCTCTCCGACCTGGACGATCGCGGCCGGCTCCGACTCGACTCCGTCGCGCGCTACCTCCAGGACGTCGCCATCGAGGACGTCGATGAGACGGGCTGGGGGCTTCCGGAGCACCTGTGGTTCATCCGCAGCATCCGGATCGACGCTCTCGCTCCGTTCCTCGAGGACCGTGAGGTCGAGCTCGTGACGTGGTGCAGCGGGCTCGCGGCCATCGCAGCGGGACGCCGCTGGTCGCTCAGGGGCGACCGTGGCGGGGGGATCGAGGTCGACAGCGTTTGGATCCACCTTGGACCGGGCGAGCGGCCGGCCCGTCTCGACGGGTTCGACGTGTATGCGGAAGCGACGGGCGGCCGAGCGGTCTCGACCAAGCTCGCGCTCTCCGCGCCGGCTGCCGATGGTCGGCAGCTGCCGTGGCCTCTGCGACGGACGGACGTCGATCTGCACGGCCACGTCAACAATTCCGCGTACTGGCAGGCGGTCGAGGAGCGCCTTGCGGGAGCACGGCCGGACGTCCGGCGACCACTGCGCGCGAGGCTCGACTACCGCAAGCCGATCGACGTCGACGATCGGGTCGAGCTGCTCGAGTCCTCGAACGAGTGCGGCCTCAGTCTCGGCTTCGTCGTTGGGGATGAGACAAGGGCTGTCGCGCGGGTGGAGGCGTTGTGAGGGGCCGCCGCTCGGTCTCGAGCAAAACCAATCCTGACCGATACTGCGCGCGATGGATGAAGCCTCGCTGACCGTTGCGAGCCGACTCGGAGCCTGCTCACGGTGGTCGGCTACGCGCTCGCCGCATTGCTCGTCTTCGCTTTGGTCGTCGTCCTGACCGAAGCGGCTCTGCGACGAATCATGGGTCCGGGTCCTTTACCTGCCGTAAATCTCGTCGAGGTCATCGTGGGCGTCAACCTCGGCCTCGCCAAGGTCCTTAGACGCGAGGTCAGCGGCGCTGGCGCTGGTCTCTCTACCGGTCCTCGCCGTCCTGTTCGGCTGATCCGGATGCTGGTTGCGATGAGTCGTGACCGAGCGCGAAGTCGCTCGCTATCATCGGCCCTCCAGGGCGGTTAGCTCAGTTGGGAGAGCACCAGCTCGACAAGCTGGGGGTCACTGGTTCGAGCCCAGTACCGCCCATCCGTAGAAAAGCCCCGCAAATGAGGCTGTTGCACAAAGCCTCGGAGCGGGGCTTTTCTATTGCTCGGGCCGCACCTTCGCGCGGCAGCCAGTAGAAGAAGGAGCGGCGCGGTCCGGCGGGTCAGCTGGCCAGTGCCAGCGGCTTCAGATGCGCCGTCTTCGCCCCAGCGAGGCCAGCACGCCAGAGTTTGAGCAGGTTGTGGGTGGCCGCGATGAGCTGCCATTCGGTCTGGCAGGCGGCGAGGCCACGGCGGAGGAAGCGGTCGCCGCGCCGGATGTATTTGGTGTGCGCGAAGACGGGCTCGACGATCTGCTGGCGTCGGCGGTAGAGGGCTTGGCCTTCGGGTTTCGAGAGCACCGCCTCGATCCGACGCGCTTCCTCGCCCTGGCGCGGAGAGAGCTTGCGCGGGGCGCTGCGCCGGCGGTCCTGGGTGGGGACGAGCACCTCGATGCCGTGCCCCCGCACCTCGCTGTTCGCGGGCGAGTTCCAGTAGCCGCCGTCCGCGAGCACGCTCCCGATTGGCTCCTCGAGGCCGGCCTCGCGCAGCGTGTCGGCGGCGCGCGCGACCATCGGGGCGAGCTGCTCGGCGTCGTTGTGTGACTGCGTCACCTGCGCGGCGAGGATGACCTGCTCGGGGCTGGCGACGACCTGCACGTTGTAGCCCTGCACCGACTTCCCGCCCGCCCGCTTCATCAGGCGTGTGTCCGGGTCGGTCGTGTTGATCTTGCGTGCAGCGAGCGCGCCAGGATCCGGCGGCGTCGGCTTCCGACCCGTCAAGCGCCTCCCGTGCTCTCGCTCCCAGGCGGCTCGCCAGGCGAGATTCGCCTGGTAGGCCGCCTCCTCCTCGCCCTGCGCCTGCTCCAGCTCTGCCTTGCAGCGGCGCAGCCGCTCGCGCCGCGAGCGCGCGTCAGCGAGCTCGGCCGGCAGCTCATCGCCACGCGCCTCACCGAGGCGCTCGTCCTCCTCGGCGTCCGCCTGCGCGGCCTCGGCGAGCATCCGCTCGACCTCCTCCCGGATCGAGGCGTAGCTGCGCGTCGCCCGAGGCGCGGCATTGCCGGCCAGCAGGCTGCCGTCGAGCGCGACGACGCCTACCGAGACGAGCCCCGCCCGCGCGCACAGCGCCAGCACCTGCGCGAAGGTGTCGGCCAGCGCCTGCTCGTGGCGGGCGCGAAAGCGGGCGATCGTCGCGTGGTCGGGGATCTGGTTGGCGGTCAGCACCCGGAAGGCGACGTCCTCGCGGCAGCGGCGCTCGATGCCGCGGCTCGAGCGCTCCCCGACCGCTTCCCGTAATCGAGGACGGTGCCATCGTCTCGGCCCCTTCGGACGACGAACCCCGGTCAGGACCGGGGTTTGTGCGACAGCCTCAAATGCGAGGCTTTTCGTCTTTCTGGGGAGTGCGCCGGCCGCGCGGCCGTGGCCCGCTAGTGGCCCAAACGAATCTAATCCTCGGGCTGCTGGCGATCGAGTTCCCGTTGATGCTGGGTTTCCGCGAGCCCCTCCTGCTCGCCCACGTCGCCGGAGTTGTCATAGGCGCGGAGCCATTCGTTCAGCTCTCTGGCGACTTCACGAATCGCTCCCCCGAAATCGTCGAGGGTTGCATCAGCTCGCGCGTACCCCGACTCGGTGTGTGTGAGCGGGAAGAACGTGGCGGTGGCATC
>JBKPDR010000050.1:0-44447 GCA_046727975.1 Actinomycetota bacterium
CTCGAACCACGGGTACAAGATGATCGGAGTCGGCAGAGAGGTCGCCAACGTGCTCCTCGGCGAGCATTCGCGCCTCCTCTACCCCTTCCGCTACGAGCGGTTCGCGACGGGCGACCTCCACCCCGTCTCGAGCAGCCCGTATCCCTGGTCGTAGTACGCCCGCTCAGGGCGCCGAGAGATCGGCAGCGTCTCCAAGCGCTACGGCCGGCTCCTCGAGCCCGAGGCGCCGTCCGAGCCAAGTCTTTGTGGTCGTTTGCACGGCGAGAGTGACGACGATTGCGAGCGCGACGGTCGTGACGATGAGCTCGGCATCGGGAACCCCTAGGCCGACCATCAGGCCCGCCAGCGCGGCCGCGACGACTCCCGTCTCGCGCGTCCACGAGAGAAACACGATCTCTTCGCGCGTCCATCGTCCACGCCGGTCGGGCACCAGGCAGAGAAGGACGGTCAGGGGGCGCGCGAACAGGATGAGACCCGCGACGACCGCGAGCGCCGGGCCAAAGTTGCTCCAGATGTCACTCCACGGCAGATTCGCGCCGAGTGTGATGAACACCAGGATGACGACGACATCCGTGATGGTCTTCACGAGGGCGCGCATCTCCCGCTCGTGGACCGTGTGCATGGCGAGACGGAGCCGATCCATGTTGCCGACGATGAACCCCGCAAGGAACGCGCCCAGGTAGCCGCTGCCTCCGGCCGAGTCGATCGAGAAGTACCCGACCGCGACCACGGCAACGACGGCGATGGCCGCGGACTCCTGCCAGATTCCGGCCCGTCGATCGGAGACGACCAACGAGAGGAGCACGCCGAAGCCGATGCCGAGCGCGGTCGAGATGCCGAGGTCTTCGAGAAAGTCGATGGCGGGATCCGACACCGACGCACCGCCGCCGAGGACGACGCCGACGAACACGAGCGCAAGCACCGCACCCGTCGCGTCGTTCAGCGCCGATTCGGCGATTGCAGTCTGCTCGATCTTCTGCCGCAGCCCGATACGAGCGAACAGCGGGATGAGGATCGCCGGGTCGGTGGGTGCCAGCACTGCGCCGATGAGAAGCCCGGTCGAGAACGGCACATCGAAAACGAACGCGGCCACCGACCCTGCGACGAAAGCGGTGATGACCACGCCCGGCACCGCCAGCAGTCCAAGCCCGACGGCAACCTTGCCGAGCACGCGAGTCGAGAGCTGGAGCCCGCCGAAGAAGAGGATGAAGGACACACCGAGCGTGAGCAGGAGCTGGGCGCCCATCGAATCGAGCGGGACGTCGATCGCGTCGGTGACCGACGGGCCCAGCAGCACCCCGGCGAGGAGGAGAAGGAGCATCCGTGGAAGGCGGAGGGTGTCGGCGATGAGCTGGGAGACGAGCCCCGCGACGAGCATCACCCCGAGGGTGAGGATGACGTCCTTGACCTCCACGGAGCGATTCTGCCGCGTGCGCTTGATGGTGACCCTCGAGGACGCCGAACTCGACACAACTTGCGCCGAACGCAGCTCTCGTGGACGATCACCGCGTGCTGATCTTCATCCTGCTCGGCTGGGTGCCTTGGCCGCTCGTTCTCGCGCTCGTCGTCGTCATGTACCTCACCGTCGTCGAGCTCCTCGAGTGGCGGCCCCACTACGTCTGGTGGTTTTGGTGGCTGCTCCTCGTGTTCATGACGAACTTCGTCGGCTACCTCTTCCTGAGGGCCTACGGTGTCTACCGACGACGTCAGCTCGGACGGGCATAGCACCCCGGCACGGCCGGTCCGGGACCTCCGCGACCGCCCGCTGTTTCGTATCTTCGCCGTCGTGATCGTGCTCCTCGTCGCGTTCGCGGTCGCCAAAGGCTGCGACCGGCAACAGAACGCGATCAGTCAGGACGAAGCGATCGCCATCGCGAAGAAGGAGATCGACTTCACGCCCGATGACGTGCAGGTCAGATACCTGCCACAGGGGATTCCCCCGGTGTACTACTGGGCGGTCTCGCTCTACACGCTGGAGAACGGGAACCCGTCGCGCGTTCAGGTCGTGCTCGTCAACGCCACGACCGGAGCTGTCCAGAAGCAGTAGCGGACGTGTAGCAAACCTCCATATGTAGGGGCTCAACGGAGGATTCGCCTGACATGGAACGTCGCGAGGCTGTCTCGTAGGTTTGACGCGCCCACCAGGTGCGGCCTGAGGAGGACGCGGATGCTTTCGTCGGTCTTTTCACTGCTCGCCCAAGAAGCACCGACTGTCGAGGATGTCAAGACGCAGCTCGACCTCGACTCGCTGATCATGACGGAGACCTTCTACTACTGGACCGTCGTCGTCATGTGGCTGATCCACGTCGGCTTCATGGCCTACGAGGCGGGCGTCGCGAGGCGCAAGAACATCATGTCGACCGCGATGAAGAACATCCTCACCATCGCCGTCGTCACGCCGAGCTTCTACTACTTCGGCTGGTACATCTACGGGTGCTTCGAGGAAGGCTGGCCGAAGAGCGGGCATGCGAGCCCCGATGCCGTTCCCGGCTTCTGCGGTTTGACCGCGCCGTGGAGCTCCGGGCTGGGGCCCAACATGGAAAGCAACCTCACCGGGCACCTGAGTCTCGTCTTCTTCCTGGCGTTCCTCCTCTTCTCGTGGACGACCGGCTCGATCATGTCGGGAGCGCTCATCGAGCGCGTGCGGCTTTCCGCGTATCTGATCCTGACCGTTGCACTCGGATCGGCAGTGTGGATCATGGACGCGGCCTGGGGCTGGAGCGGAGGCGGTTGGTTGACGACCCGTTTCGGCTTCCACGACTCGATCGCGTCACTCGTCGTGCATGGTGTGGCAGGCGCGTTCACGCTCGGCGTCCTGCTCAACCTCGGGCCTCGGATCGGCAAGTACGACGTCTTGGGCCGTGCGAGGTCGTTCAGACCCCACAACACGCACATGACGTTGATGGGGCTCATGTTGATCTTCACCGGCTTCTACGGCTTCTACGCCGCGTGCCTCTTCATCCAGTCCACGACGTTCCCGGGGTGGCTCAACATCTACCTCTCACCGACGACGCTCGGGGCAATCGCGATGGTGATCACGTTCGGATTCGCGGGTGGGTTCACGGGTGGCTGGTTCGCCAGTAAGGGTGACCCGTTCTGGACCCTCTCAGGAGGGCTTGCCGGCGTCGTCTCCGTCTCGGCAGGTGCCGACGTCTACCACCCATCGCTCGCGTACATGCTCTCGTTCTCCGGCGGCATGCTCGCAGTTTGGGTAGGCGGCTATATCGAGAAGAGCCTGCGCGTCGACGACGCGGTGGGCGCGGTCGCCGTCCACGGCTTCAGCGGCTTCTACGGAGTCTTCCTCGTCGGCATCTTCGCCGGCGGCTATCCGACGGGGGTGAACAACATCCCCGTCTCCTTCGGCGGCCAGCTCATGGGCATGCTGGCCTTCCTGCCGCTCGCGTTCCTTCCGGGCTACATCCTCAGCTGGCTCCTGAAGAGGTTCAACCTCCTGCGGGTGCCGCCGGAGGTGGAGCTCGAGGGCCTCGACTTGGCAGAGTTCCAGGCCGACTTCTACCCCGAGTTCGAGCGCGTTCCCGAGATCATCGTGATGCCCGACGGCGAGGAGGTCGAAGCCGGCGCGATCTTGCTCGAGGCGTACCAAGCGACGAACGGTCGGGCACCTACGAAGGTCGGAGCGTAAGGAGACGGCATGTTCAACAGTTTTCCGTACGACGAGTGGAGCGAGAGCGTCACCGACTTCTGGACCTGGGGCGGCCACAACTCGACCGGCACGTACATCCTCACCGTGCTGGGCTGCATTCTGATGGTCGCGGCCCTGATCGGGTTCGTCTGGCTCGAGAAGCAGAAGCTCGAGCGCCAGGCGGGGTCACTGCGAGCGGCCGGCGCCTTCGCCGGGAGTCCGCCCGCGGCGCCGCAGCCAGGGACGACTACGGAGTAGAGAGGAGGAGCAATGGAGAAGCAGATCGACTTTCCCCCGCTGCAGAAGGAGGCCTCCTGGCTGGCGCCCTTCATGCTCGGCCTCTCGGTCCTCTGCGCGGTGATCGTAGTGATCATCCTGCTCAGCGACCTGGACGGTGCGTTCATCGGCCCATGGGGCTAAGCTGAGCCGGTGGCCCGGCTCTACCTGCACTGCGCGATCTGCAGCCGGAAGCAGGCCGATGGCCTGCTCTCCGGCGCGGCGTGGGGACGGCTCGAGCACCCGACACACTCCGGCACCACCCTGCGCGCCTGTCCGACGTGCATGGGCCGACATCCCGACTGGCAGCAGCGGGTCCTCGCGGCGATGGGTGCGACGGCTGGGTTTGGCCCTACGGCGCCTGCTGCCCGCTGACTTGCCGCGCTAGTCGAAGGGTCCCTGGGCGAGCAGTCGCCGGAACTCGGCGAACTGTCCCGCCTTCCCGACCCCGACCAGCGTATCCCCGCGCTGGATGACGTCCTCGGGTTGCGCCCCGCTCACCGGCTCGGGCTCGCGCAGGATCGCGATCACCGTCACCCCCGTCCGCGCGCGCAGGCGGCAGTCCGCCAGCGTGCGTCCGATCGCCGGGCTCGTGTCAGGCACGGGCACCCACTCGATCTGAAGCTCCCCGAGCGCCAGCTCGAGGTCCTCCACGATCTTCGGGCGCTCGTAGGCACCGCCGATGATCGCTCCGAGCTGGCGCGCCTCGTCGTCGTGGAGATCGATCACGGCCGTGGGCTCGTCGTCGTCGCGACGCCGGTAGAAGTAGATCTCTCGCTGCCCGTCGTTGTGGAGAATCACCGAGATCCGCCCTCCCTGGGCTGTCCTGAACGCGTACTTGAACCCAACTCCCGGAAGACGGGTCTCTCTCAGATCGACGGGCATCAGATCTCCTCGTTCAGTCTAGGGATCGGAAAGAAGATGCGGCCGAGCCGCTTGGACTCCTTCATAAGGACGATGCCGATCGTGGCGGTGACGAGGACGTAGAGCCCGGCGAACGCGACCAGGTCGGTTCTGTCCCCAGGAGCGATGATCGGGTTGTCGGAGGCGAGCTGGGCCAGGATGATCGTGAATTCGCCGTGAGCAATCAGAGCGACGCCCGCGTTGAAGCTCTGTCGGCTCGTGAACCCGCCGACCCGCCCGGCGATCCAGCCCGCTCCGAGTTTCCCGAGGAGCGTCGCCGCGACGGCGAGGGCCACGATCCACCCGACGTCGCCGATCGCGTCGAGATCGATCGAGAGCCCGAAGACGAAGAAGAACAGCGCGGCGAAGATGTCCCGGAAGCTGAAGAAGCGCTCCTCGATCTGATCGCGCACTGACGTCTCGGACAGGACGATGCCCGCCATGAGCGCGCCGATCGCCTCGGAGAGCCCCAGCTCCTCGGCGACTGCGGCCATGCCGACGAGGAAGCCGAAGACCGCGAGCAGGAAGAACTCGAGCGACAGTCGGTCGAGAAGCCGGTCGAGGCCACTCGCCAGCCAGCGCGACGCCGCGAGCCCGACCGTGATGAACACGAGTGCCTTGGCGACGAGGATCAACGTGTCGGAAGGCGCGCCTCCGCCCGCCGCCGAGAACCCGAGCATGAATGCGACCGCGAGGTCCTCGACAACGAGAATCGCGAGGACGAGATCGGTCTCATCGTCACCGAGGCGGCGGAAGTCGATGAGACCCTTGACCGCGATCGCGCTGGACGAGACGTAGACGCAAGCGGCAAGAACGAGCGCCGCAAAACTGAAGCCGAAAGCGGCCACCCCGACGAGCACGCCGAGCCCTGCGTTCGTCGCGAAGTCGACCGCACCGCCGAGCCCGATGTGACGCCCGGTCCTCGTGAGCCGGGTGATGCTGAACTCGAGCCCGAGGAAGAAGAGCAGAAAGACGATCCCGAGCTGGGCCACGAAGTCCGTCACCTCGGAAGGGCTGATCAGCGCGAGCTCCTCGGGCTCGTTCGGGCCGAGCAGCAATCCGGCGAGGAGATAGGCCGGGATGGCGGAGAGGCCTAGCCGACTCGCGACGAGCCCCAGCGCCCCGAGGAGGGCGACCGTGACCGCGAGCTCGGCAAGCGTCACGGCGGCATTCTTTCAAGCGAGGTTTCCGGGTAGCCGTGGCGCCGCCACGCAGAGCCAAGATCGTGAGGATTTGCTCAAGTGCTCGTAAATCCTCCGTAAGGGCGGGGCGGAACGCGATTCCCCGAACCCCAGCACGGGGATCAGAGCCACATCGCAACGAAGGAGGACCCACGATGTTGACTCGATTCCCGAACGCCCGACGCGTGCGGCTTGCGGCCTTCGGAACAGGGTTGCTGGTCGCGACGCTCGCCGCGCTCTTCACGTCAACGCTTCCAGGCTCGTCGGTCGCCGCGGTCGCCGTCGCACCGGACAACACGGGCGAGCCACGGATAACCGGCACTCCGCTCGTCGGCGAGGTGCTCCGTACGACGAGGGGCGCCTGGACCGGCACAGAGCCGATCACGTACACCTACCGTTGGCGACGCTGCGACGGCGCCGGTCAGCCTGATGCATCCGACTGCGCGAGGATCACGAACGCGAACGACGCGACCTACGTCCTTCGGCAGGCGGACGCGGGCTTCCGCATCCGCTCGCAGGTCATCGCGTCCAACGCGGACGGCTCGGTGACGGCGACGTCGAACCCGACGGAGGTCATCGTCTCCGGCCGGCCGACGAACACCCAGCCGCCGACGATCTCCGGCACAGCCGTGGTGGGCAATCGGCTGACGGCGGACCGAGGAACGTGGGCCGGCAGACAGCCGATCACCTATTCGTTCCGCTGGCTGCGCTGCAACTCGAGCGGAGCCAACTGCAGCGAGATCGGCGGCGCGACGGACAACGAGTACGTCGTCGCGGACGCGGACCTCGGCCGGACGCTCCGGGTCCGGATCACCGCCCGGAACGACGCCGGGACGAGGTCGGCGATCTCGGCGCAGACGAGCGTCGTGCGGCGCTCGGAGCCGCCGCCGCCCAGCCCCGGGCAGACGGTCAACGTCTCGAGCGTTCCGAAGGGTGAGCGCCTGATCGTGTCGCAGGTGCGGTTCTCGCCGAACCCGGTCACAAACCGCCTGAGCCCGATCAGTGTCAGCATCCGCGTGCTCGACACTCGGGGGCTCGTGATCCAGGGCGCCCGCGTGTTCGTCCGCTCGGTGCCCCGGAGGACGACCGGCGGCAACCTGCAGCAGACCGGCGCGGACGGCTGGGTGACCTACCAGCTCCAACCGCTCCCGCACTTCCCCGCGGTGAACGGGAACGTCCAGTTCTTCATCAAGGCGTATCGGATCGGCGATCCGCCACTCGCGGGTATCGCCGGCTACCGGCTCGTCCAGGTTGGCGTGAGGACCGCGGGCCAGTAGTCGACCCGGTGCTCGACGATTGGGGCGGCCGGCAGGCCGCCTCCATCGTCATCTAGAAGAGCCCGACCGTCTCGCCCGTCTCGTCGATGTCGATCGCGAACGCGGCCGGGCTCTTCCCCAGGCCGGGCATCGTCATCATGTCCCCGCACAGGGCGACGATCCAGCCTGCTCCGGTGTAGGGACGAAGGTCGCGCACCGGCACCGTGAACCCCCGCGGCGCGTTGCGCAGCGCCGGGTCGTGCGACAGCGAGAGGTGCGTCTTCGCCATGCAGATCGGGAGGTTCCCGAGCCCTGCCTCCTCGAACTCGGCCGCCCGCTGCTTCGCAGCCGGGAGCAGGTCCGCCCCGTCGGCGCCGTAGACCCTGGTCGCAATCAGGCTGATCTTCGTTTCGATCGAGGCATCGAGCGGATACGCGAACTGGAAGCTTGTCGGTTGCTCGGCCGCGTCCATCACCGCCTCGGCGAGGGCGGTCGCGCCCTCTCCCCCGCGCTCGAATGCCTCGTTGACCTCCGCTGCGTACGCGCCTCGCTCGAGCGCCAGCTTGCGCACGACTTCGAGCTCCTCGTCGGTGTCGGTCGGGAACCGGTTCACGGCCACGACCGCCTCCAGGCCGAACCCTTTCACGATGCCGATGTGACGCCCGAGGTTCTGCGCGCCGACCTCGATCGCTCTCGTCCCGCCGTCCATATCCCCGGCGTGGTGCTTGAGCGCCCTGATCGTCGCGACGAGGACGACGGCGTCTGGACGCAGGTCGCCGATGCGGCAGGTGATGTCGAAGAACTTCTCCATGCCCATGTCCGAGGCGAACCCCGATTCCGTGACCACGTACTCGCCGAGCTTCAGCGCCACGCGGTCCGCGACGAGCGAGTTGTTGCCGTGCGCGATGTTCGCGAACGGGCCGCAGTGCACGAACGCCGGCTGCCCCTCGAGCGTCTGGACGAGATTCGGCTTGATCGCATCCTTCAGCACGACGGCCAGCGACCCGGCCGCGCGGAGCTGCTCGGCCGTCACCGGCTCGCCCTCGTATGTCTGCCCGATTGTGATTGCGCCGAGACGCCGCCTCAGGTCCGCGAGATCTCGAGCGACCGCGACGAGCGCCATGATCTCGCTGGCGGCGGTGATGTCGAAGCCCGTCTGCCGGGGTGAGCCGTTCGCCCGCCCCCCGAGCCCGGTGACGACGTCCCGGAGGGAGCGGTCGTTCATGTCCAGGCACCGCCGCCAGGAGATCGAGAGCGGATCGATGCCGAGCTCGTTTCCGTGGTGCAGATGTGCGTCGATCATCGCCGCCAGCAGGTTGTTGGCCGCTGTGATCGCGTGCAGATCGCCGGTGAAGTGGAGATTCAGGTCTTCCATCGGGACGACCTGGGCGTAGCCCCCGCCTGCGGCACCGCCCTTGACGCCGAAGACCGGGCCGAGCGAGGCCTCGCGCAGGCACAGCACCGGCTTCCGGCCGAGGGCCCCGAGACCCTCCGTCAGGGAGACCGAGGTGGTGGTCTTCCCCTCGCCCGCCGGAGTAGGCGTGATGGCCGTGACATTGACGAGCTTTGCGTCCGGCCGGTCCGTGAGCCGCTCGATCACCGAGAGATCGACCTTCGCCTTGAAGCGGCCGTACGGCTCGACCTCCTCCGGAAGCAGACCCGCCTCGGAGGCCACGTCCAGGATCGGGCGCAGCATCGCGCTCTGTGCGATCTCGAGGCTGGAGGGCATCCCGGTCTTCACGTCTCTGCTCAGTGGCTCACGGCTGCGGCCGCCAGCTCGGACACGAGCGTATCGCTGTGGAAGCGCTCGAGTGCAAAGGGGGCGATGAGATCGGGCGTTTTGCCACTCGCGACCAGCTCGGAGAGCGTCACGCCGACGATGGGGGCGGCCTTGAATCCGTACGTCCCCCAGCCCGCGGAGACGTGGAAGTTCTCGAGCTCGGTCGGGCCGAGGATCGGGCTGTAGTCGGGCGAGAGGTCGCAGAGCCCGGTCCAGGTTCGCAGCACCTTCGTCCGCTCGAGCTGCGGGAAGAGCTCGATGCTGTGCCGCGCCGAGATCTCGAGAAAGGAGAGCGTCCCCGTGCCGCGGTAGGTCGTGTACGGCTCGATCTCGGCGCCGATGAGAAACTCGCCGCGGTCGGTCTGTGAGATGTAGACGTGCAGCTGCGAGGAGACGATGATCACGTCGAGGAACGGCTTCAAAGGCTCGGTCACGAACGCCTGCAGGATGTGCGTCGTGATCGGCAGGCGCAGCCCGGCCATTCCGGCCAAGAGCGTCGACCAGCCGGCCGTCGCGCTCACGACCTGACCGCACTCGATCCGCCCCCGGTTCGTCTCGACTGCCGTGACGCGGCCGTTCAGGCGCTCGAAGCCGGTGACCTCGGTGTACGGGTGGACCTCGACGCCGAGCCGGTCGGCTCCCCGCGCGAAGGCCCAGACGACGGCGTCGTGGCGGATGATCCCACCGGGCGGGTGATAGAGCGCGCCCATGATCGGCCACGTCGGCCGGCCCGAGACGTCGAGCTGCGGGCAGAGCTCGTGGATCTCCTGCGGGCCGATGACCCTCGAGTTCACTCCGAGCAGCTTGTTCACCTCGGCGCGCTCCTGCATGGTCACGAGCGCCCGATCGGAGTGCGCGAGGGTCAGGTGGCCGCGCTGGGAGAACATGAGATTGAAGTCGAGCTTCGTCGACAGCTTCTCGTACAGCCTGACGCTCTCCCCGTAGAACTCGGCGCCCTCGGGAGTCCTGTAGTTCGCGCGGATGATCGTGGTGTTGCGGCCCGAGGCGCCCGAGCCGATGTACGACTTCTCGAGGACGCACACGTCCTTGATGCCGTGCTCCTTCGCGAGGTAGTAGGCGGTCGCGAGACCGTGCGAGCCGCCGCCGACGACGACGACGTCGTAGCGGCGCTTCAGCTCGACGCGCGGCCGCCACATACGCGACACCACGAAGATGTCCTTCACGCGCGCCCCTCGCCTTCCGGGGTCGGACCCGTCGGGTCTGATCCCACGTTGTCCAGACCCGCGAGCGCGTCGAGGACGACCTCAGCGACGTAGTGGCCCAGCTCTTGTGGGAAATACACGCGAAAGCCCTCACCGTCGTCGCGGACGAGAATCGCGCCGATGCGGGCAAAGCTTCCCGCGGCAGGCAACGCGCCGAGGTCGAGGTCGGTCAGCCGTCGCATGAGGCGCTCGCCCTCGACTGCAAGCCCTGCGAGCGCGCCTGTCGCGTCGTAGGCGAGCACGGCGAGCGAGCGGAGGCGGTCGGCCGCCGCCTGAGGACCGCCGTCGACGAGCAGCAACCCGCGCCGTGGGGAGAGGCGGATGAGCTCCTCCCCCGCTTCCGGCTCGACGAGGTCGAGGTCGCCGCGGATCTCGACCTTGCCGTCGAGCGAGAGGTCGCGGACGACATCGGGGTCCACGCCTTCGAGCACCCGCGCGAGCGGGGAGGCAAGAACCTCGGCAGGGCAGAGCCCAGGCGACAGGAACGCAAGCTCTCCTACGCTGATGCTCACGCCCGCATCCGCTCCCCGGCCGGGTCGAAGAACGCTCCGTGCATCACGATCGCACCTTTCAGTTGGCGATCGACGCGGATCTCCACTCTCGTCCCCGCCTCGGCCCGCTCGGGAGGGACCCAGGCGAGGCCGATAACCGCACCCACCTCTTCACTCCGACGCGCACTCGTGACTCGGCCGACGGGCCAGCCCTCGATCACGACCTGGGCGCCCTCGGGCGGCACGACGTCCTCTTCCATGGTGAAGCCGACGAGCCGCTCGCGCTCGTCGCGCTCCGCGAAGTGCTCGACGGCCCACTTGCCGACGAAGTCCTCCTTATCCAACTTCGGAAGCCACGACATGCCCGCGGAGAGCAGGGTCGACTCCGAATCCGTGTCCTGTCCGACGATGACGTGGCCCTTCTCGAGACGCAGAACACGCTGTGGCTCGAGCCCGAACGGCTGCGCGCCCTCGTCGACGAGCCTGTCCCATACGTGCTCCCCTGCTGGGCTCGGGAAATGGAGCTCGTATCCGAGCTCGCCGACGAAGCCGATGCGCAAGGCGAGGCAGGGCACACCGGCGACGTCGATGTGCTTCGCGTCCAGGTAGGCGAATGCGTCCGCGGAGACGTCGTCCTCGGTCAGGCGCTGCAACGCGCCACGCGCCTGCGGGCCGGCGAGGTTGAGCGCCGCCAGTGCACCGGTCACGTTCACGATCTCCGCTTCGTAGCCCCAGACGGCGTTCCACCACTCGAACCACGCGGTGACGGCGTCGGAGCCGGTCGAGGTCGTCGTCACGTAGTAGAGGTCGTCGGCGAGCCGCGCGACGGTGCCGTCGTCCATGATCCGGCCGCCGTCCGTCGTCAGCACGCCGTAACGGATCCTCCCAGCTTTCATGTCGCCGAAGCGGTTCGGGTAGAGGCGCTCGAGCAAGTCCGCTGCCTCCCGTCCCTCCACCACGAGCTTGCCGAGCGTGGAGACGTCGATCATGCCGAGCGATTCGTGGACGGCGCGCACCTCGTGCTCCGGATGCTCACCGTACGAGTACGGCCGTTTCCACGGACCCGCCCACATCATCTGCGCGCCCGCTTCCTCGTGACGGAAGTGGACGGAGGTTCGACGTGTCGGCTCGAGGTGGCGGCCGGCGAGGACCCCGAGCTCGACCGGAGCCCAAGGAGGACGTGCGGTGGTGGTCCCCAGCGCAGCCTCGTAGGCGCGCAGCTCCTGCGCGTACGAGCGGGTGCTCGACAGCTGGCAGAGCTTCCCCTGGCAAGGCCCCATGGTCACGGTCGTGTACCGCTTCGCGAGCTCGATCGAGTCGAAGCCTTCCTCGATCGCCCGCTTCAGGTCCTTCGTCGTCACGTCCTCGCAGACGCAGACGAAGCACTTCCCTTTGCCGGCATATGCCGGGAAAGGGATCGAGGGCTCGAGGCCCTCCCCGGTGACCGTTCCGACGGCGTCGATCCCGTCCGGGAGCTCCGCGGGAACGAAAACGCCGAGCTCGGCGTCGAACTCGACGCGCACACCCGCCTCCGCGAGCAGCGCATACGACGGCTGACGCCCCGCAGAAGCGACCACGAGGTCGCAGTCGATCTCGTCGCCGTCGACGACCAAGCGACGAACGCGCCCTTTGTGCCGCTGCGCCTCGAGCTGCCGCGGCCGCACGTCGCGGAGATCGACCACACGCGGCACCGCGACGCCTCCCTCGCGCAGATCGTCTGCGGCCTCGAGCCCCCGGTCGTCTGCCGCGAGAACGACCGCCCGCTCGCCCGGCTTCACGGAGAAGTCGCGGATGAGCCGTCGCACGGCGCCCGGGAACATGACTCCGACCAGGTCGTTGCCCGGGAAGACGAGCGGCTGCTCGAGCGCACCCGTCGCGACGATGATCCGCTCCGCACGAAACCGGTACAGCACCGTGCCGCAGTCGACCGGGACGAGGTTCCCTTCCCAGACGCCGAGCGCCCGGCCGGGGGCGAGGACCTCGACGCCCTGCAACTCAGCACCTCGCAGGCGCGACCCTTCGTCCACCAGCACGACGCCCGGGCCCGCGGTCGCCGCCGCGAGCGCAGCGGCTCTTCCGGCCTGGCCGCCTCCGACGACGAGGACGCGCGCACGCCGATGCTCGACGTCGTAGCGCCTCGAATGCCCAGCGTGCTCGTCGAGCTTGCCGAGCCCTGCTGCGTTACGGAGGAACTTCTCGTACAGCGGCCACGCCTTCCGCGGCCGAATCATCGTCCGGTAGTAGAAGCCGACCGGAGTAAAGGGCCCGCCAACCTTGTCGACCACGCTCATGAGGTCGAGGTCGAGCTTGCCCAGAACGTTCTGCGGCTCGATGACGAGTCCCTCCCGGAGCGGCTCGACGCAGAGTCGTACGTTTGGGACGCCGTCCACGGTCATCATGCAGTTCGGGCAATGCCCGGAGCAGCAGAGAAGTCCGCGCGGCCTGTGGTACTTGAACGAGCGAGAGAAGACACGCCGGCCGGCCGCGTACAGCGCGGAGCCGACCGTGTCGCCACTGTAGCCCATCATCTCCCAGGGGCCGAGCCGGAACGTGAGGGGCTGGGTGCGGTCGATTCGCTCCCCGGGCTGCCGAGGCAGTCTCACGAGGTTCCCCTCGCCGTTTCCGGAACGGAAACGGATTTGACCTCGTTCGTGCGCGTGTCCCGCTCCGCCAGGAACCACTCGCCGCAGCCCAGCCGGTGCTGCCACCACTCGCGCTGCACGCCGGCGACGTTGTCGCGGAAATAGACGTAGTCGGTCAGCTCGCGAAGCGTCGGCGACGTCGCCGGGCGCTTCGTCACCTCGCCGAAGTACGCGTACTCGTCGACCGGCCGTGGGCCGCAGTGGGGGCAGGGAAGAAGGAACGACATCTGCGGCTAAATTGCCTTATGGGCAACGCTGTGCCAGACTCTGCAACGACCGTACCAGTCATGTCTCGAACCCGTCAACCGTCCGTCCGCCGAATCGGCGCGGCAGAGCGTGCTATCGCCCTCCTCGACACACTGGCCGAGGAAGGAGAGCTGGGGACGAACGAGATCGCACGCCGAACCGGGATGACGCCGAGTACCGTATCGCGCCAGCTCGGGACACTTGCTTCCAGCGGTCTCGTCGAGCGTGTCCCGGCCACGGGGCGCTATCGCCTCGGCATCCGAATCGTCCACCTCGCGAATGCGTTGCTCGCCCGACTCGACGTCCGCACGGTCGCGCGCCCTCATCTCGAAGAGCTCGTACGGGCGACCGGAGAGACGGCGACACTCTCCGTTCCGGGCGAGGAAGATGCGATCACGATCGACTTCGTGTTGGGCGCACACCAGATTCAGCCCGTTTCGCGGCTCGGGCGGCCGTCGATCGCGCACGCGACCTCGGCGGGGAAGGTGATGCTCGCGTTCTCCGGTCGCACGCTTCCCTCGGGTCCGCTCCGCGCGTACACCCCGCGCACGATCATCGATCCGATGATGCTCGCGCGCGAGATCGAGCGGGTACGCGAGCGAGGCTATGCGCAGGCGATCGAGGAGCGTGAGCCCGGCCTCTCGGCGATCGCCGCACCGGTACGGTCGAGTCGCGGCGAACTGGAGGCGATCGTCGCGTTGCAGGGTCCGTCTTCGCGCTTCGTCGCCGCTGCGATCGAGGCCGCCCGTCCGCTCCTCCTCGAGCGTGCGGACGTGATCTCGCGCGAGCTCGGGTGGCGCTCCGACTGATCGGAGCCGTTACGGCTGGTACTGCTGGTCGAGCGAAAGCACCGGGTTCGGGTACTTCGTCCCGACCCGGATCCAGTAGCCGAAGTGGTTGCCGCGATCGAAGAGCCGTCGGTGCTTCGGATTCCTGCCCTTGACGATCTGCGCGAGCTCGACGACGTCGATCCGGATCGGCCGAATCGCTCGGCCGAGGACGGTGACGCGCGCGGAAGAGGAGACGGTGAACGTCAGAAGACGATGGCCCTCCTCGACGACGTAGTAGTCGTTCGGAACGTCCTTCGAGCCGGTGTCCTCGAGCGCGGCATGCTCTGCGGCAGTTCCGTTCAGCCACCACGCGGGGTCGAACCGCATCTCGAACCGCCCGCCCCTGCGGACGAGCGACTTGACGTGGCCCCACAGCACCTGTTGCCCCGGGGTCGCGCTCGGTGTCTGCGACGTGCGCTCCGCAGGGTCGCTACTCGACGGCGACGTGGGCGCCGCCGACGAGTGAGAGGAGGCCGCGACCGCCGCGAGCACGACGCTGAGGACCGCGAGGACTGCCAGTGATCGGTTCACGACGCTCCCGTGATGATGGCAGCGCCGCGCGATGTACGCCAGCGCAGCTCCTCCAGGACAGCTCGATTCTCGCCGCGGCTCGGGGTTATGCTCGCGACTCGATGGCGACGGTTGCCGACATCATGTCGAGCGACGTTCTGAGCATCTCACCCGACGCGACACTGCCCGCCGCAGCCGCGGAGATGAGCGCTCGCCGAGTCGGAGCGGTGCTGGTCCTCGAGGAAGGCCGCCTCGTGGGGATCCTGACCGAGCGCGACATCCTTCGCGCAGTCGCCGACGGTCGGGTCGAGGGATCGACCGTGGCCGATCTGATGACACACCATCCCGAGACGATCGAGCCATCGGAGTCGACGGACACGGCCGCGACGCTGATGATCCATGGAGGCTTCCGCCACCTCCCGGTAATGGACGCCGAGCAGGTCGTCGGGATCGTCTCGATTCGTGACCTCATGCGCATCACCCTCGACGACGCCGCGCCGAAAGGGGTCTGACGCACGCCGCCAGGCTCGTCGCGCCAAGAGTGCCTCGAGCCGGTCGAGGCCGTCGGTCTCGTTATTCAGTCGAGGTCGATCATCTTCCAGTCGGCCGGCCCCGTGAACCGCTCGAGCGGAACGTCGGGCTGCACCCACATCACCTCGTGCCACCCGTCGTCTGGATCGTGGAAGCTGAAGCTCCACATCGCGCCCATGTCGGTGACGAGGCCGCC
The DNA here is from genome assembly GCA_046727975.1 of Actinomycetota bacterium. Classification (GTDB taxonomy): domain Bacteria; phylum Actinomycetota; class Thermoleophilia; order Gaiellales; family Gaiellaceae; genus GMQP-bins7. The sequence continues at coordinate 15,709 of JBKPDR010000050.1, forward strand.
CTCGGTCGCATTCGCCCCCTCGGCGATGAGCCGGCGACGGATCTCGCGGAAGGCGTCCTCGCTCGCAGCATTCAGAGCGAAGTGGTCGAGCCGTCCGCGCTCGAAGATCTGCTGGCGGCCGGGGGGCTCCACGCCGGGGACCTGGAACGGGTGCAGCACCGTGTGCGGCCCGATCTCGATGAACGCATGGCGAAGGCCCTCTTCCTCGAGGTCAAGTGTGACCTTCGCATCGAAGATGCGCTCGTAGAACGCGATCAGCCGATCCATGTCGGCCGTGATGAACGTCATGTGATGAAGGTCGCTGACGAGCACCATCCACCTCCTCGGGATCCGCCGATCTTGGAGTCGGTCGACCGCGGCCAAGTCGGCTTCGTCGTGGACTCGCCGTGCGTGCGGACGATCGGTCCGGGCAGCTGACAACGGACTCTAGGGCATCGACTCGCGCTCCTTCTTTGCGGCGCGTAGGTGGTGTCGAACCCGGCGAAACTCATCCGGCCCGGACAGCCCGATTACGGCGTCGCGGAGCGGAAAGTCCTCGGGCCCGACCGGCACACGGAGGAGCGGGCGCACCGGGCGCTCGCTCACCCGCTCGCGACCCCATTCGCGGCGAAAGCCGGACCGCGGCAGCGCGTAGACAACGCCTTGCGTCCACGAGCTCGATACAGAAGGGTCGTCATCGATCGCGAACATGTAGAAGCGCCGCAGGCGTGGCGGACTGCCGAGGTGCGTGCAGGCCGTGAAGACGCTCTCGACGCGGTCGCGCGCGACGACGGCGTAGAAGATCGGCCAGATCCCGTCGTCGCAGCCGACTACCGCGAGGATCTCGGTGTCGTAGTCATGTGCCGGCCGCGGCTCGAGCGACTCCAGAGAGGCGTCGTTCGATCCGTGCAGGAGCAAGCCGTGCTCGACGACGAAATGTGTCAAGAGCTCGTGGCGCGGATACGGACAAGCTGCGGCATCCAGCATTCCATCTCCGGAGCGAGCGGCGGCAATCAGGTCGTCGAACGTCTTGCGGCGCGCGCTGTCGGTCGTGAAGGGTGGCCCTTCGGAAGCGCCGGCGACGTCGATCCCCAGCCGCTCGCCCAGCCGCCAGGCTGCTACGCCGAGCGTGCGGAGTGCGCGCAACGCGATGCGCTCGCCGATCGGGCCGGTGCGCTTCATCGCGCTGCGAGCGGGCTCACCCTTTGGCCTCGGCGCCGGGGATCCAGTCCGTGCCGGCGAGCGGCACCCGCGCCATCGCGGCCGCCTCGATCGTCAAGGCGACGAGGTCCTCCGGCTCGAGATTGTGTACGTGCGACTTTCCGCACGCGCGCGCGAGCGTCTGCGTCTCGAGCGTCAGCACGCGGAGGAAGTTCGCGATCCTGCGGCCGCCGAGCTCGGGATCGAAGCGGGCTGCGAGCTCGTCGTCCTGGGTCGAGATACCCGCCGGGTCGAGGCCGGCCTGGTAGTCGTCGTAGAAGCCGGCGGCGCTTCCGATCCTCCGGTACTCCTCGTCGAGCTCCGGACTGTTGTCGCCCATCGCGATGAGCGCGGCCGTGCCGATCGAGCACGCATCGGCGCCGAGCGCGAGCGCCTTTGCGACGTCCGCCCCGCTCCGAATTCCACCGGACACGATGAGCTGCACCTTGCGGTGCATGCCCAGCTCCTGCAGGGCATCGACGGCGAGCCGCGTGGCGGGCAGCGTCGGAATCCCGACGTGCTCGATGAAGACGTCCTGCGTCGCCGCGGTGCCGCCCTGCATTCCGTCGACGACGATCACGTCGGCGCCCGCCTTCACGGCGAGCTGCACGTCGTAGTACGTCCGCGTCGCCCCGACCTTGACGAAGACCGGCTTCTCCCAGTCCGTGATCTCGCGGAGCTCGTGGATCTTGATCTCGAGATCGTCCGGTCCCGTCCAGTCGGGATGCCGTGAGGCGCTCCGCTGGTCGATCCCCTTCGGGAGGTCACGCATGTCCGCCACGCGATCGGAGATCTTGTGGCCGAGGAGCATCCCGCCCCCACCCGGCTTCGCGCCCTGGCCGACGACCACCTCGATCGCGTCGGCGCGGCGCAGGTCGTCCGGGTTCATCCCGTACCGGGAAGGCAGGAGTTGGTACACGAGCGTCTTCGAGTGCTCCCGCTCCTCGGACGTCATACCGCCGTCGCCGGTCGTCGTCGACGTGCCCATCTCCGTGGCCCCGCGCCCGAGCGCTTCCTTCGCCGGTGCCGAGAGGGCGCCGAAGCTCATGCCCGCGATCGTGATCGGGATCTTCAGCTCGAGCGGCTTCTTCGCGAACCGCGTCCCGAGCGTGACGTCCGTCGCGCACCGCTCGCGATAGCCCTCGAGCGGATAGCGGGAGATGCTCGCCCCGAGGAAGAGCAGATCGTCGAAATGGGGGACGCGGCGCTTCGCGCCGAAGCCGCGGATGTCGTAGATCCCCTCGCGCGCGGCGCGCTGGATCTCGGCGATCGCGGTACGGTCGAAGAGGTAGGACTCGCGGAGCCCCCACGGCCTCGCATCGGTCGCCATCAGTACGAGCCTGCGTGATCGATCTTGAAGTTGTAGAGCTGCCGCGCCGACCCGTAGCGCCGGAAGTCCCACGGATCGGCGTCGATGCCCGCCGCCTCGAGGAGGCCGACGAGCTGCGCAGCGTGCTCCTCGCGCAGCTCCTTCTCGACGCAGTCTGCGCCGAGCCCCGCCACGTCCCCGCGGACGTACAGCCGTGCCTCGTAGATCGAGTCTCCGAGCGCATCTCCTGCGTCGCCGCAGACGACGAGGGATCCCGCCTGCGCCATGAAGGCGCTCATGTGCCCAACGGATCCGCCGACGACGATGTCGATCCCCTTCATCGAGATCCCGCAGCGCGCCGCCGCGTCCCCCCTGACGACGAGGAGGCCGCCGCGACCCGTCGCCCCGGCTGACTGGCTGGCGTTGCCGTCGACGATCACCCGCCCGGACATCATGTTCTCGGCGACGCCGGTGCCCGCGTTCCCGTGGACGCGCACGGTCGCCCGCTTGTTCATGCCCGCGCAGTAGTACCCGACGTGACCTTCGATCTCGACCTCGACGTGCGCATCGATCCCGCAAGCGACGGAATGAGCTCCGTTCGGGTTGCGGACACGCCAGGCGTCCGCGCCCGGGTGCTCGGTGAGCTCGTGCAGACGGCGGTTGAGCTCGCGGAGCGAGCTCTGCGCGAGGTCGACCACCTCGACTGCCGCCTCACGCGCGGCAACGGCCATCAGGAGGCGACCTTCTCCCTCTCCCACACGTACACGACCTCGGGCTCGGGCTCCCAGGTCTCCGCATCCGCGGCCCCGGGGAGAACGGCGATCGCGCGCCACTCCGAGCCCATCGCGACCCAGTCGTCCGTCTCCGCGAGGACCGCCGGCTTGCACGCGATGGGGTCGCGCAGCACTGCGAAGCCGTCTGCGGTGCCGACCGCGAAGGTGTAGAAGCCGTCGAGGTCGGTCAGGCAGCCCTCGAGTGCCTCCTCGAGCGACGCGCCTTCCCGCATTCGCCACGCGAGGTATCCGGCCGCTACCTCGGTGTCGTTCTCGGTCTGGAATTCGATCCCCTCGCACCGGAGGTTCTCTCGCAGCCGGTTGTGGTTCGAGAGCGAGCCGTTGTGCACGAGGCAGAGGTCGAATCCGGTCGAAAAGGGATGGGAGCCCTCGGTCGTGACGCGGCTCTCGGTCGCCATGCGGGTGTGCCCGAGTGCGTGCGTGCCCTGAAACTCGGCGAGCCGGAACTGCTTCACGAACTCGCGCGGCGACCCGGTTTCCTTGTAGATCTCGATCACGGAACCCGCGCTCATCACCCGCAGATCGGGGCGCTCCCCGCGCACCCATTCCTCCGCGTCCGCAGCCTCCGCTTCCACGACGACGACCGCATGGCTCGCACGCACGCTCGCCACCGGCGAGTCGCCGAAGGCCGCGCCGAGCGAACGGCAGAGCGCGTCCCAGTCCTCGCGCGGGTCGCTCGAGAAGAGGGTCAGCTTGCCGGAGCCGAGCGGCGCTGGAGCTCGGTAGACGGCGACCCCGGCGCTGTCAGGACCGCGGTCCGACATCTGCCCGAGCATCGCCGCGAGGTGCTCGCCGAGGCGCGCCTCGACGTCGGGGGACTTGGCAAAGAGTCCGACGATTCCGCACATGTACAAAATCTACATAGTGCGTTGACGATGTCTCCGCATCACTACGACGATTTTGTCCTAACCAATATGGAGGTTTGCTCCATATCGGCTAGAAGCGCGTCAGGTACTCGCGGATCTCCCAGGGCGTGACCTGCTCGTGGTAGCGGTGCCACTCGTCGCGCTTGACGCGGATGAAGTAGTCGACGTAGTCCTCGTCGCGCCCGTGGCCGAGCGCGTCCCGCAGCACGGCGTTACGCTCCAGCTCCTCGGTCGCGGCCAGGAGGTTCGCGGGGAGGGTGTCGAGCCCGCGCGCTCGGAGCTCGTCGTACGGCACCGCGTACAGGTTGTCTGCGTTCGGATCGCCCGCGTCGAGCTCGGTCTCGATCCCGTCCAGGCCCGCGGCGAGCACGGCCGCTGCGGCCAGATACGGGTTGCACGAACCATCGATCGTGCGATCCTCGACCCGCCCCGGGCCCGGGATGCGGAGCATCTGCGTGCGGTTGTTGTAGCCGTACGAGATCCAGACGGGTGACCAGGTGGCGCCGCTCGTCGTCGTCCCGAGCTTGAGCCGCTTGTACGAGTTGACGGTCGGCGCGGTGACGGCGCTGTAGGCCCGCGCGTGCTTCTTGAGCCCGCCGATGAAGTGATAGGCGAGCTCGGAGAGGCCGAGGCCTCGCGGGTCGGACTCGTCGAGAAAGAGGTTCGTGTCGCCGTCCCAGAGCGACATGTGGAAGTGGCAGCCGTTGCCCGTCAGGTGCGAGAACGGCTTCGGCATGAACGTGGCGATCATCCCGTTCTGCTCCGCGAGCGCGTGGACCATGTACCGGAAGAAGATCGCCCGGTCGCAACTCTCGAGCGCGCCGGTGAACGTGAAGTTCTGCTCGAACTGGCCGTTGGCGTCCTCGTGGTCGTTTGCGTAGTTCCCCCACCCGAGCTCGTTGCAGTAGCGGGACACCGTCGTCAGGAAGTCGTATCGGCGGGTCAGACCGAGCATGTCGTAGCAGGGCTTCTCGAGCGTGTCGCGCGGATCGGCGATCTCGATCGAGCCGTCGTCACGCTGCGTGACGAGGAAGTACTCGAGCTCGAGCCCCATCTTGAACTCGAAACCCCGCTCGCGCGCGCGCGCGAGCACGCGGCGCAGGATCGTGCGCGGGTCGTATGGCCACTCCTCCCCCTCGACCGTCACGTCGCAGGCGAAGCGCGCCAGATTCTGCTGCCACGGCACCGGCGTGTAGCTCGCGAGGTCGGGGATCGCGGCGATGTCGGGATCGCTCGGAACCTGACCGATCTCGCCCGCGGCGAAGCCGGCGAAGCCGGCTCCTTCCTCGACGAGACCGTCGAAGCTCTCCTTCGTCGGTACCGGGACGAGCTTCGCGCTCGGCCGCGCGTACATGTCGACGAACTGCGCGAACACGAATTCGATCCCGCGCTCCTGCATCTGCGTCCAGACGGTGTCGACCGTTGCGGTACCTGCCATGGCCTCGCCTCCCTCGCTGTCGGGCATAGCCGTACCACCCCGTTTCCCCGGCATGGAAGGTGCGGTTCCTCCACACTCGGACGGCGTCTATGTGTTCGGTTTCGCCGCCGGTCCTACTTTTGACCCCGGTTGGCGGCCCCGAGTGTCCGTTGGAGCTTCACCATCTTCACGGCGATCTCGATCATCAGCCAGTCATCGCGCCGGAGGTCGAGACCGGACAGCTCCGCGATCCGCCGCAGCCGCTGCCGCAGCGTGTTCGGATGCACGAACAGCGCCTCGGAGGTCGCGCTGATGTTCCCGTGGCGGCGGAGAAACTCCTCGAGCGTGGTCACGAGTTGCGACCCGCGCTCGGCGTCGTAGCCGGCGAGCGTGGAGACCGCGTCGACCGTCGCGTCGCGGATCCCCCCGTCCAGCGCGACCCGGAGGAGGTACTTGTAGGCGCCGAGCTCCTCGTACGAGAGGACCGCGGGCTCGCCTCGTAACACCATTGTCCCGAGGAGCGCCTGCGGCGCCTCCGAGAAGCCGTCCGCGAACGCCGCCTCGCCCTGACAGACGCTCGAGACGCCGATCGAGACCGGCTTCTCGAGCTCGCGGTGGATCTTGCGCAAGCGCTCCAGGAACGCTTCGGCGCTCGCTGACTTGAGCCTGACGAGCGCACGCAGCGAGTCCTCGCGGCGATCGAAGAGGGATCCCGGAGCTGCCGTCCGGAGGGCGCGGTCGAGGGCGTCGTCCCCGGGCTCGGCGACGAGGACGACGTGTGGCTCGCTCAGGTCGCACCCGAGTCGAGCGGCACGACCTTCGAGGTCGCCGCGCTGGCGGCCACCCGCGAGCTCCTCGAAGAAGTCTTTGATGAGGTTGCGCTCGGTGAGCTGCTCGATGACCTGCACCTTCTTGATCCCCACTGCGACCTGGCTCGCAAGCGCGCGGGCCAGATCGACGCGCGTGCTCCCCTCTGCCACGAGCAGCCCGATGAGCTCCCCGTTCGCGACGAGTGGAATCGCAAGGCGCGAGCTTCTGCCCCCGCGTGCGAGCTCCGGGCCGAGCTCGGCGAGCCCGAGCGTCGGGCGCGCGCTTCCAGGCTCGGGGTCGCTCGCACGCCGGAGAAGTTCCTCGTTTCCTCCATCGAGGAGATAGACGTGGCAGGCGCGAGCCGCGAGGAGCGGGCGTGCGCCCGCGACCACGGCGTCGAGCAGCTCGTCGAGCACGTCGGCGCGGGCGATGGTCTCGGCGAGCTCGGTCAGGCGCTCGAGCTCGACGAGGCGGAGCTGCGCCTCCTCGTACAGGCGGGCGTTCTCGATAGCCGCGGCCACGAGCGAGGAGGAGGTGATGAGGAACTCGACCTCGTCGTCGGAGAACTCGTGCGGCGCTTCGGAGTGCGCAGTGATCACGCCGATCACGTCGCCCACGCGTCCCACAACGGGAACCGCCAGCAGCGACTGGAACTTCTCCTCTTCGAGCTCCGGGACGTACTTGGTCCGCGGATCCTCGAGTGCGTTCTCGCGGATGAACGCGGGCTCTTTGCGCTCGGCCGCCCACCAGGCGAGCCCTTCGCCGCGCTCGAGCGTTACGTGCCCCACCTGGCGCTCGTAGGGAGGGGACGCCGCGCGCAGGACGAGCCGCGCCCCCTCGTCCTCGACGAGGTAGACGAAGCACGCGTGGACTCCGCTCGCCTCCGACATGAGGCGAACGACCGCGCGCAACACTGCCGAGAGCTCGAGCGACGAGGCGACCGTCGAGACGATCTGATGCAGGATTCGCTCGCCTGTCTGAAGAGGCATGGGAAGCGGATCGTAGGACGGTTTGGCCCCGCGGCGCTAGTGCTGCGCAAGTGCGCCCAGGTGGCGCGTGTACGCACCGGTCTCGACGATGTCGGCGATCTGCTCGATCGCAAACCGGATCTCGTCGTCCGTCGAGAAGTAGTGCGGGCCGAGACGAATCCCCGCATCGGGCCGGAAATCGCAGAGCACCCCCCGCTCCGTGAGCTCCGCGTGCACCGCCGGGAACTCGGGGACACGGACCGTGACCGTCCCCCCACGGCGGGCGGGGTCGCGCGGGCTCACGACCTCGAAGCCGGCGCCGTCGGCGAGCGCGCTGAGGAGCTCCGTCTGCCGGAGCGAGTTCTCGCGGATCCTGGGAACGCCGATCTCCTCGACGAGGTCGTAGCCGGCGGTCGCCGCGTAGTGCGCCGAAACGTTCGGCGTTCCCGTGAGGAACCTCGCGGCCCCGCTCGCATAGTCCATCTCCTCCTCGAAGGCGAAGGGCCGGTCGTGCGCCTGCCAGCCCGTGTAGGTGGGCTCGAGCGTGTCGGCGAGATCGGGACGCACGTAGAGCCAGCCGTTCCCGGGGCCTCCGCAGAGCCATTTGACCGAGCCACCGACCGCGAAGTCCAGGCCGAGTCGGATGACGTCGAGCGGCACGATGCCGGCCGACTGGTAGCAGTCGAGCACCACATACGCGCCCGCCTCGTGCGCACGGTCGACGATCGGCTCGACGTCCTGGATCTCCCCCGACTTGAAGAGCACGTGGGTGACGGGGACGAGAAGCGTCCGTTCGTCGATCTGCTCGACGATCTCCTGGTCGTCCTTGCAGACCACGACCTCGAGATCGGGCTGGGCCTGGTACAGGTAGCGCACCGAGGGGAAGTTGCCCCGTTCGTACACGACGCGGTTGCGCCGAGGATCGATCGGATGGAAGCACGAGAGGACGACCGCCTCGGCGACGGCAACGTTCTGATGCATCACGGTGGAGCCGGTCGGCGCGCCGATGATCCGGCCGATCTGGTCGCCGACCGTCAACGGCATCTCCCACCATCCCTCGCCCCACGCACGGATCCCGCGCTCCGCCCACATGCGGGCGAACTCGCCCAGACGCTCCGCCACCTTGCGCGGCATCGCACCGAGCGAGTGGTTGATGAGATAGGTCGTGTCCGCGAGGATCGGGAACTCGGAGCGATAGTCGGTCAGGTCGCGCACGCGCTGAGGGTAATCGACTACCCTCACGCCCGGTGCCTCGGGTTCGCTTCGACCGCTTCTACACGTACGCGGAGCTCGAGGAGGCGCTTGCCGCGTGGGTGGACGAGTTCCCCAGCCTGTGCCAGGTCGAGAGCATCGGCAAATCGTTCGAAGACCGCGAGATCCCGCTGGTCACGGTGACGAATCTCGACTCGGGACCTCCCGAGGAGAAGCCCGCCGTGTTCGTCCACGCGCAGATCCACGCGATGGAGTTCACGGGCACGACGGCCGCGTTGCACCTCCTCGAGCGGCTGCTGCACGCCTACGGCGAGGACGGTCGCGTCACGCATGCCCTGGACACGCGCACGTTCTACGTGGTCCCGCGGGCGAATCCGGACGGCGCGGAGGCAGGCCTCGCGGACGGCCGCTTCCGCCGCTCGAGCGTTCGTGCCTACCCGCGGGACGAGCCCGAGGACGGCCTGCAGCGCGAAGACGTGGACGGCGACGGCCGCGTCCTGATGATGCGCATGCGGGATCGGAACGGCCCCTGGAAGGGCCATCCCGATGACCCGCGCCTCCTCGTCCCGCGTCGCCCGGACGACCTCGAAGGGGAGTTCTACCGCGTCCTTCCCGAGGGCACCATTCACAACTGGGACGGCGCCACGATTCCGATCGCGCCTCCGCTCGAAGGGCTCGATCTCAACCGCCAGTGGCCCGCGGACTGGGCGCCCGAGGGGGAGCAGCTCGGCGCCGGTCCGTACCCGGGCTCCGAGCCCGAGGCGAGAGCGCTCATCCAGGCGATCGTCGACCGACCGAACATCACGAACTACATCGGCTACCACACCTTCAGCGGCGTGCATCTCAGGCCGTACTCCGGGCGACCGGACGACGACTTCCCGACGACCGACCTGCGGGCGTACGAGCTCATGGGAGAGGAAGCGACGCGCCTCACGGGCTACCCCGCGATCTCGATCTTCCACGATTTCAAGTACGAGCCCAAGAAGGTCATCAAGGGCGGGGACGTCGACTGGCTCTACGACTTCCTCGGTGTGTTCGCCTGGGTAACCGAGTTCTGGAGCCCGCAGCGCAGCGCCGGGATCTCGGACTACCACTTCATCGACTGGATCCGGGATCACCCACCGGAGGACGAGCTTGCCCTCGTCAAGCTCGCCGACGAGCTGGGTGAGGGCTATGTCGACTGGTACGCCTTCGACCACCCGCAGCTCGGACCGGTCGAGCTCGGTGGCTGGGACATCGTTCGGTTCTGGTTCAACCCGCCGCTTTCCCGGCTCGAGCAGGAGATCACTCCGCACGCCGACTTCGCGCTCTTCCTGGCGCTCCTCTCACCGCGGCTCGAGGTGCGCTCGTTCGAGTCGACGCCCGTGGGCGAGGGCGCGCACCGGCTCCGGCTCGTGGTCGAGAATGCGGGATGGCTGCCCACGTCCGTCACGCAGAAGGCGCTCGAGCGGAAGGCCGTGCGACCGATCGAGGTTCACCTCGAGCTTCCCGAGGGTGCGCGTGTCGTCAGCGGAAAGGAGCGTGAGGAGGCCGGCCAGCTCGAAGGTCGTGTCGAGCAGAGGAGCGCCTACTTCTGGAACACCGACCTCTCGACGAGCGACCGGACGAAGGTGGAGTGGGTCGTCGAGGCGTCCGCGGGCTCTCGGGTCGGGGTCGTCGCGCGCCACACGCGCGCAGGCACCGCCCGCGCAGAGCTCACCGTCTAGCCTGAGCTCGACATGAGGGCGATGGTCCTCGACGAAGCGCGAGCTCCCCTGCGGCTCGCCGATCTCCCGGATCCCGAGCCTGAGTCCGGGCAGCTCCTTCTCAGAGTGCGAGCCTGCGGCGTCTGCCGCACCGATCTGCACATCGTCGACGGCGACCTCACCAAGCCGAAGCTCCCGCTCGTGCCGGGACACCAAATCGTGGCCGAGGTGATCGGCGGAGGGACGCGCTTCCACGCAGGCTCCCAGGTCGGCGTCCCCTGGCTCGGCTGGACCGACGGGACGTGCCGCTACTGCCTCGCGGGGCAGGAGAACCTCTGCGACAACGCGCGCTTCACGGGCTATGACGTCGACGGCGGATATGCCGAGCTCGCGGTTGCCGACGAGCGGTTCTGCTTCCCGCTCCCGGCCGGCTACCCCGACGAGCAGGCGGCGCCGCTCCTCTGTGCGGGCCTCATCGGCTACCGCTCGTTGCGCCTCGCGGGCGACGGCGAGAGGCTTGGCCTCTACGGCTTCGGTGCGTCGGCGCACATCATCTGCCAGGTGGCGGCCGCGCAGGGACGACGGGTTTACGCGGGCACGCGCGCGGATGACGATGAGACCCAGGAGTTCGCCCGCTCGCTCGGCGCGGTCTGGGCGGGAGACGCCGAAGCCGGCCCGCCGGACGAGCTCGACGCCGTCATCGTCTTCGCTCCGGTGGGAGCTCTCGTCCCGGCCGCACTGCGCCACGTGCGGAAGGGCGGAAGCATCGTGTGTGCCGGAATCCACATGAGCGACATCCCGAGCTTCCCCTACGAGCTGCTCTGGGGAGAGCGGGTGATCCGCTCGGTCGCGAACCTGACCCGCCGGGACGGTGAGGAGTTCCTCGAGCTCGCGCCGAGGGTGCCGGTGCGGACGGAGGTCGAGTCGTTCCCGCTCGAGCGGGCGAACGAAGCCCTCGACCGGCTTCGGAGCGGCGCGCTCCGCGGCGCCGCTGTCCTGGTCCTCTAACCGCGCGCAGATACGGTCGTCGTCGCCCCGTCCGTCGGCTCGACGGGTGGAGGCGCACCGTTCGTGAGAACGGCAGCGGCGAGGAGCACCGCGATGGCCACCAGGCTCTCCCCGACGAGGCTCGGCTGCACGTGCGGCTGCTCGCCACGCTCCAGTCGTGGTCGCACGAACGTGTGGTGGAAGCCGCCCCAGGAGAGCGCGACGAACACGATCGCGCTCTTGACGACGAGCAGCCGGCCGTAGCTCGTCTGCCAGAGATCGGGAATCTCGGGCAGACGAACGAAGGCGAGGTATGCACCCGCCAGCACCATGACGCCTACCAGGACCACGGCGATCCTCGAGAAGCCGAGAAACGCACGGCGCCGCAGGTCCGGAGCAGTCGGCCACACGAGGAACGCCAGCGTCGCCACCCCACCGACCCAGACGCACGCCGCGGCGAGGTGGAGCCAGTCGGCGAGCTCGGAGAACCAGCTCGCGTTGGGCTCCGTCGCCTGATGCCCCGAGAGCGAGAGGCCGGATACGAGCAGCACCGAGAGCACGAGTGCCGGCCACCTGAGCTCGAGCCGGTCGAACACCCACGCCAGCAGGAGCAAGCCCGCGACAACCCCAAAACCGACCGTCATCACGAGAAAGGCCTGGCCGAACCGCGTCTTCTCGGCGAACGGCTGGAGGTCTCCGTAGATCAGGTCCTCGAGCGGCAGCGCCAGGGCGTTCGAAGCCCGAAGCACGAACGCGGCGATGCCGACGTTGATCACCGAGAAGGCGGCGATCACCGTGATGAGGTGGAAGCGACGCTCGAGGGGCGCCGCCACCTCGCCGCGAAGCACGAGCAGCCGGAGGAGCAGGGGGCCGATCACGAGCGCCAGGGCTGCGAAGAGCGCCCAGCGAGCGACGTCGTCCTTCCACGTCGTCCCGCTCGCGCCGACCGCCTCGGTCGGAGGCGGCGCGGCCACGCCGACGCCGAACGTGAAGACGCCTGAAGGAGAGTGGCCGTCCTGGCCGGTGACCCGCCAGCGAACGGTGTACGCCGAGCCCCGCTTCAGTCTCGACAGCCGCGCGGTCACGGTCCTGCCGTCATCCGAGGTCCTTGCCGTCCCTGAGAGGACGGTGCCGTCCGAGGCCAGAACCCGGATCGCGGACGACGTGATGGTTACCGCTTCGGTGAAACGGAGCCGGATGACGGAGGGCGCCGCGCGGACGCTCGACTGCGTCGCGGGAGACGCGTCGACAAGGGTCGTGTGCGCGGCCGCCGCTGTCGGGAACGCGAGGGCTGCTGCAACGACGGCTACGAAGACGACGACACGCATCATCGACCGATGAGAACGGAGAAGTGACCGAGGATGGGAGCCGAGTCGCGGTCGGCGTAGAGCATGAGCGCGAGGGCCAGCCAGGTGAGAGCGAACCCCGTGCTCCACACGAGCCGCCTCGGGCGAAGAGCCTGACCCAGCGGGAAGAGCGCCGCCACGACGAGCGTCCAGCCGATTGTGTGGTGCAGGAACGCCGAGCGGGAGTAGAGCCAGTCGTTCTGCTCGTGGACGAGGAACGCGGCTCCCGAGACGAGGAGAGCCCCGGAGTTGACGAGCGACCAGAGCGGGCTCCGAAGCTTCCCGCGCACGACCGCGAGCTGCACGGCTCCGGCGACCATCGCGGCCTCCGCCCAGACCGCGTGCGCCACCAGGTGCATCGTGGAGAACGTCGAGAAGATCGTGATGACCCACAGGCCTACGCCGCCTGCGAGCGCGAGCGCCGGCCAGAGGTACGCTCGCCAGCGCCGCCGGCGAAAGACCTCCGAGCCGACGATCACCTCGGAGAGGAGGATGAGTCCGAGCAGCAGCGCCACCGAGGCGGCCAGCCAGTGCGCAATCTCAGCCCTCGGGACCATGCCCGCCGTCGTCGAGATCGTCGGCCAGTCCCGGGGCGACCAGCACCATGAACACGAGCCCCACCAGGACGACGAGCAGTGGCGGCTGCGCCAGGTAGTCGTACAGGCCCTTGCCGTCGGGATACAGGAATGCGATCCGGTAGGGCTGGGCGATCGCCCATACGAGCCCGGCCAGCATGGTCAGGGGGCCGAGGAGTTGGACCGCGAGAATCCGCCGCTGTCGCCGGACTGCGCCGGCGGTCCGGCGTGCGAGCCGCTCTCTGATGCTGGCAGCGAACTCCGAGCTCACCCGTGCCTCCCTTTTCGAAGTGAAGTCTTGCCCGAAAAACGCGCAACTTGCAAGCACACTGTCCTCTCCACGGAAGTTAAGAAAAGCTTCACGCCGTATCCCTCCCAACGCGTGGCGCGCGGCTCATCATCCCGTACATGCGGGCGAGGCTCCTCGTCGTTGTCGGACTGATCGCCATGGCCGCATCCGTCGTCGTCGTCTCAGCGGCGAAGACCACTGCGAACGGTCTGCCCTCGTATACGAACGGCTACCAGAAGTGGCCGAAGCTGAACAGCAAGCCTTTCAGCAGATGCGGCCCGCCGTGTGCCCACAGCGGGGTGAAGAACGTGTACGCGAGCAAGCGAAGGGTCGGATCGAAGTACCCGAACGGCACCGTGATCGTGAAGTCGATCCGAGAGGCGGGAGCGACATACGTCGGCCAGGTCGCGGTGATGCGGAAGCTGACCGGACGCTGGCGGTTCGTCGAATACAGCCGTTCGAGCGCGAGCGGTCGCTTCTCCGTGCTCGCGCAGGGTCAGCTCTGCGTCTCCTGCCACGTGCGGGCGAAGTCGAACGACTACGTCTTTACGAAACGCTGAGCTGACGGCCTGACTGGCGAGACGCCGGTCCGAGCGGTCATGCTGGGTGCATGATCGACCGGAGCCCTGCAGCGCACGCACACGCTCCGGTTGCGGAGGACCAGAACAGGCGTCGACTCCTCTTCGCCCTGGCGCTCATCGTCGGGCTCATGGTGGCGGAGGTGGTCGCCGGCATCCTCGCGGGCTCGCTGGCGCTCCTCTCCGACGCTGCGCACATGCTCACCGACGCGGGTGCGATCGCGCTCTCGCTGCTCGCCCTCCGTCTCGCAGCACGGCCGGCCGGAGGCAATCTCACCTTCGGTCTCAAGCGGGCCGAGATCCTCTCCGCACAGGTCAACGGCGCGACGCTCCTCGTGCTCGCAGGCCTGATCGTGTACGAGGCAATCCATCGCCTGGTCGACCCGCCGTCCGTCGGAGGGTGGACGGTCGTCGTGGTGGCCCTCGTCGGCGTCGCGGTCAACGTCGTGGCGACCTGGCAGCTGGCAAACGCGAACCGCGAGAACATGGCGGTGGAGGGCAGCTTCCAGCACCTCGTCACCGATCTGTACGCATTCGTGGCGACGCTGATCGCGGGCGTGGTCATCGTCGCGACCGGGTTCGACCGTGCAGACCCGATCGCGTCGCTCGCGGTGGCGGCGCTGATGCTGTGGGCAGCATTCGAGCTCCTGAAGGACTCGGGGCGGGTGCTACTCGAGATGTCTCCGGCGGGCACGAACGTCGCCGAGATCGGCGAAGCCCTCGCCGACCATCCGCGCGTCTCCTCGGTCCACGACCTTCACGTCTGGCAGATCGGGACCGGCTTCCCCGCGCTCTCGGCGCATGTGCTGGTTCCTCCGGGCGACGACTGCCACGGGATCCGTCGTGAGCTCGAGCAGTTGCTCGGGGGGCGGTTCGGCATCGACCACACGACGCTCCAGGTGGATCACGAACGGAGCGGCGAGCTCCTCTCGGTCGAGTCGCGACCGACACGCGGGTGAGCGGCGCTCACCCGCACGACCACGGAAACAGTAAGCACGGCCACTCTCACGGCCGCGTCGATCGCTCCATTCTTCGTTCTCGGGCCGGCGTCAGGGCAGTCGCGTGGAGCCTCGGGATCCTCGGGTTGACGGCGCTCGTACAGGTAACGATCTTCGTGCTGACGGGATCGGTGGCACTTCTCGCCGACCTGATCCACAACGTCGGTGACGCACTCACGGCTGTGCCACTCGGCATCGCGTTCCTCCTCCGCTCGGTCCGCGGTGAGAAGATCGCCGGACTCCTCGTCGTGCTCGCGATCTTCGTGTCGGCATGTGTCGCGCTTTACGAGACGATCTTCCGACTCGTCGACCCGAAGCCGATCTCGCACATCGGCGCCCTGGCGGCAGCCGGAATCATCGGCTTCCTCGGAAACGAGCTTGCAGCGCAGGTGCGTATCCGCGCGGGGCGCCGGCTCTGGAGCCCGGCGCTCGTCGCCGATGGCAACCACGCCCGCGTGGACGGCTTTGTGTCGCTCGGCGTCGTAGTCAGCGCAGTGGGGGTAGCCCTGGGCGCCGACATCGCCGATCCGCTGGTCGGCCTCGCGATCACGCTCGTCATCCTCAAGATCACGTGGGACTCGTGGCGCCTGCTCCGGACGACCGAGCCCGGCGAGATCAACTCGGCCGAACCCGCCTGAACGCTTCGATCGCGCGCTCGAGGTGCTCGCGCTCCAGCGCCGCGGACATCTGCACCCGGATCCTCGCCGTTCCCTCCGGGACGACCGGGTATCCGAAACCCGTGACGAAGACTCCCTGCTCGAGCAGCCGTTGCGAGAGCGCGATCGCCTCGGCCGTCTCGCCGACGATGATCGGGATGATCGCAGACTCGCCCTCGAGCGGGCTGTAGCCGGCGTCGACGAGCATCCCACGAAACGTCGAGGTGTTGTAGCGAAGCCGCTCGAGGAGTTGCGGCTCGTCGAGCATGAGCTCGATCGCGCGCAGCGCGCTGCAGGCAACCGTGGGAGGAAGCGCGTTCGAGAAGAGCTGGGGCCGCGAGCGCTGTGCGAGGAGGTCGCAGACCTCTTCGGAGGAGGAGACGTAGCCGCCCGCCGCGCCGCCGAGGGCCTTCCCGAGGGTCCCGGTCAGGACGTCCACATCGCCGAGGAGGCCGTAGTGCTCGACGACACCGCGTCCCGTCGCGCCGAGGACGCCGACTCCGTGCGAGTCGTCGACGATCACGACGGCGCCGAACCCGCGGGCGAGCTCCACGATGTCCGGGACCCTGGCGAGATCCCCCTCCATCGAGAACACACCGTCGGTCACGATCAGCTTGCGCGCGGCTCGCGGTGCAGCCTCGAGGCCGTCGCGGAGGGCGCCCATGTCGGAGTGTGGATAGATGACCTTCTGCGCGGGCCGGGAGAGGCGAACCGCGTCGATGATGCTCGCGTGGTTGAGCTCGTCCGTGAGGATGACCGTCGTCTCGTCCGTCAGCGTGGGGATGACCGCCTCGTTCGCGTTCCAGCAGGAGACATAGGTCAGCGCAGCCTCTGTTCCCGAGAGCTCGGCGAGTTTGCGCTCGAGCTCGATGTGCGGCGCGAAGGTGCCGCAGATGAAACGAACGGACGCGGTTCCCGCGCCGTAGCGCTCGAGCCCTTCGATCCCCGCGCGCACCACTTCCGGATGACAGGCCAGCCCGAGGTAGTTGTTGGACGAGAGAACGATCACTTCGCCACGACCCGCCATCTCGACGACCGGCCCCTGTGGCGACTCCAGCGTGTTGAAGCTCTTGTACGTCCGCGTCTCGCGCAGGTCGTCGAGCACGGCTCCCACTTGTTCCTTCAGTACGGTGTTCACGCGCGCCCCTCGCCGGCTCGGGCTCCAGCCGGGCATAGGGGCGAGGCTTGCCTCACCCTCTCTAGCTCAGGCCAGGGCGACGCAAGCGTCGCCCCTACACGCGCTCGTCGCGGGTCCGTACCTCCTCGTACCGTCCCCGCTCCTCGCGCTCGCCTTCTTTGCGAGCGGTTTTTGGGGGTCCCCAGAGAGTGCGCAGCACTTTCTGGGGTTGAGCGTCCGAGGAACGCGCGAGCGTTCGCTGCCGATTCAACATTCATGCCCTCGCTCCGTTCGGTCGCAGGACGATCTTGCACGCCTCGCCCGTCTCGAGCAGCGCGAACGCCTCGTCGAAACGCTCGAGCGGGAGCTCGGCCGTGATCAGCGGCCGAAGGTCGACGACGCCGTGCTCGAGGAGCCAGCGGGTCGTGTACCACGTCTCCCAGATCTGGCGTCCGTTGACCGCGCTCACGGTCAGGTTCTTGAAGATCAGCGACTCCGCCACGTCGATGGTCGCGGGACGGGCGGGAATGCCGAAGAGGACGACGTTTCCCCCGTGGCGCACGATCTCGAACGCGTCCTCGATGGCCTTCAGGGCACCGGACATCTCGAAGACAACTCCCATCCCGACGCCTTCGTTCTGCTCGAGGAACCAGGCCGGCACATCGGCGACCTCGTCCACGTTCACCACCGCGTCCGCTCCGAGCGTACGCGCGAGCTCCATCCGGAACGGCACATGGTCGGAGGCGAGCAGCCTCCCGGCACCGAACGCTCGCGCGATGGCGATCGCGAAGAGCCCCACCGGTCCGCAGCCGAGGACGGCGACCGCCCGGCCGGCGAGCTCCTGAGTGCTCGTCGCGAAAACGGCGCTCCCGAACGGCTCCTGCAGACAGGCGATCTCCGGCGTGAGCTTGGAACGGTCGTTCCGCCAAACGACCGCGCCGGGGATCGCGACGAAGTCGGCGAAGCCGCCGTCGCGATCGACTCCGAGGATGCGGGTCCGCTCGCACATATGCGCGCGACCGGTCCTGCACTCGAAGCACACTCCGCAGGTGACGTGGCTCTCCGCGGAGACGTACTCACCCTCCGCGACGTCGAGTACGTGCCGTCCCACCGCGACGACGGTGCCGCTGAGCTCGTGGCCGAGCGTGAGCGGAGGCCGCACTCGCTCGGACGACCATGTGTCCCAGCGGTTGATGTGCAGATCGGTGCCGCAGATGCTCGCCGCCTCGATGCGGACGAGCACCTCGTCGGGGCCCGGCTTCGGGACGGGAACCTCCTCCAACACGAGCCCCGGCTCCGCTCCGCGCTTGCGGATAGCGCGCATTGTCTCCACGGCGCGACGATCTTGCCACGACGGCGCCGTCAACAGGCGAGCGTGTCGGCCGGACGTTCGGTCGTGGCCGAGCCTGCCGGATGCACGCAGCGCAGCAGACGGGCGATCTCGAGCGCCCGCAAGCTCGTATGGGAGAAGATGACGATGGTCGAACGCGGCGCGTAGATCTCGAGCTGCGCCCCGTCGTCGAAGATCGCCGCGGGCAGGCCGCGAATCCTCGCTTCGTCCGGCTGCGGAGTGCCCGGGAGCGAGGTGTCGTAGGAATCCATGTTTCTCGCCTCTCGCGGCCAGACCTGGATCTCGGCAGGCGGTGCGCAGCCCGCGTCGTACGAGAAGGGAATGCACTCGCCGTAGATGAACGACACGTAGTTCGCCGTGTCGCGCCTGCGCAGGATCCCGACGAGCGGCAGGCCGTCGACGTCCTCGCCCGCATAGAAGAGCGGAAACTCCTCGAACGCTTGCGCGCCCTCGAGGGTGAAGTCGCCGCGCATCGGCTTCGACTCCTCTCGCGAGGACCCGCATCCCGCGAGCACCGAAGCGAGAACCACGGCAATGCTCGACACGCGCGGGACGCCCATCTCAGTGATTCACCTGATGCAGCTGGATGAAGAGCGTCCATCCGTCCGAGCCGGCGTAGTCCCCGTCGCACTGCCTGAAGCTCTGCGTGTTCCCCCACCACAGTCGATACGTTTCGTGCGCCGCGGCCGCGAACCGGGCTTCGAGCTCGTCGCGTGCCTGGTCGAAGCCGCTTCCGCCCGGCCCGTTCGAATCGACCGCGTGGCCACAGGGAACTGGGAACACGACGAGGTCCTCGTGATGAGCGTCGCCGGTCGCGGTCCATCCGAGCGTGGCATCGGAGTGCTGCCCGCGCACGCGAAGGTGGAACCTCGTTCCCGAGCCGTTCGCCCGCTGCGCATGCATCAGGTAGCAGCCTCCGTAATCGAGGAACGTCTGGCTCGAGCCGGCCATGTTCGTCCAGCCGGCATGCGACTCGATCTGGCTGACCGCCCGCCCCCACGTGCCCCACGAGGTGAACACGACGTTGATCGGGTCGACCCGGTTCTCGGTCGTCCCAGGGCAATCGCTGTGGGTGTACCGCGAGCTCGCGTCGAAGTGAGCCGCAGCCTGCGATGTGAACAGCGACGCCCCGACCGCGATCGCCACGGGGAGAACGCTGCGCATGTCTCGAGGCTACGGCTGCTGCGCTCGCACCGTGTGCCAAGTCTGTGCCGAAAGGACGGTGTCCGCGACAGACGGCCGTCCACGCTCGAAATTTTCCCCGACAGCTGCGCTCGAATGTCCGTTGGGGCTGCTAGCGTCGCCGCAATGGAGAGCTTTGGGGTCTCCGAGGCCGCCGCCAGGCTCTCTGAGCGTGGCGGCGGTTACGAGGTCGTCCACACCTCGCCCGGGCTCGAGGTCGGCGTCTACGTCCTCGTCGCGCCGGAGCCCGACCGCCAGGTGCCGCACCCCTTCGACGAGGTCTACGTCGTCCTCGACGGCGAAGGCGAGATTGAATCCGACGGTGTGAGCCGGCCGCTCACGCGGGGCCAAGGCGTGTTCATCCCCGCTGGCACCGAGCACCACTTTCACGCCTACGAGAACGAGCTGACGCTGCTCGTCGCGTTCAACGGGCCCGACTCGGCAGCCCGTAACGGCTGAGCCTTGCGAGGGCCCCGGCGTTCTTAGCACACTCGACGCTCTCAGAACACGTGGACCGGGGTTCCGACCTCCGCGAACTCGTACACGCGCACCGCATCACCTGCAGGCAGTCGCACGCAGCCGTGCGATGCCGGATACGAGGGAACGTACGAGTACTCGTGCATCGCGATGCCGCCGACGAAGTAGGACGCGTACGGCATCCACACCTGAAACGGCAGGGACCACGAGAGAAGCTCCTTCCGGTAGACGCGATACGTCCCCGACGGGGTTCGTCCGAAGGCGCCCGTCGACGTGTGCACCGCTCGCTGCACCTCGTTGTCCTGGACGAGGAGCAGAACGCCGAGCTCCCGATGTATCTCCACGCGCTGCCCCGTGTGATGGCTGAGCGGCTGCGGCCGCGAGGCACGGAATAGCGCAACCTGCGTCTCCCCCGTCACCGTCCCGGTGCGCGACAGGCCTTCCCAGCCCTGGAAGGCGAGGAGCGCCTGCTCGGTCGCGTAGTCGAACCTCCCCGTGACGGACGAGCGATCGAGATAGCCGAGCGTCCAAAGTCGAAGCTGGACACCGCGAACCGCGTACGAGTAGTCCTTCTCACCCTGCTCGGGCTCCCACGCAGGCGGGCGCATCCCGATGCGTAACGTCGTCACAAGCCGGCCCTCGGCGCTGATCCCGACGTACCGCTCCGAGCCGAGCGGCGCGAGCGTCGCCGTGATCTGTGAGAGCCTCGTCTCCATCGTTCGGGCGGTCGCCGGCGCGAGCAGGCGCCGCGAGAACCTGGCCAGCCACACGTCTCCGTCCACGCGCAGCGAGCGAAGCCGGACGCCGGCCGGGAGCGCGGTCCGCAGACCTTTCGCCTGCTCGAGCGCGGTGGGGCCCTGGGCGAGCTCCTTGAGCGCGTGAATCTCCGGCGGTGTTCCTTTCGGCACGACGCGCTCGACACGGACGAGCCGCCCGTCGCGGACGAACGCCACGTCAACGGCCTCGGGGCCGGCCGCCGCCGTCGCTCGGGAGGCTCCGAGCAGGGCTGCAAAGGCGAACGCGGCGAGGACGATTCTGGGGCTCATTGCAGGGGAAATACCTGTTCTGCGCCCACCTCGAAACGCCTACATGGGGGGATCCCGTCGACCGACGTCGACCAGCGGGCTCAGAGATAGAGGATCACGCGCGCCTTGCAGCGGCACTCTTTGTTCTTGACGCCGTGCCGCCGGCAGTCCCAGTGCTCCCAGACGATCCACTTCAGATGCTGGACTTCGAGCCCGATGAGGGCGACGATCCAGATCGCGATTTCCGGCCGGGACACGAGGGTCGCTTTCTACCAGCCCGAACGGCCGAGCGCACGAGCCGTTCGGATGGTTTTCACAGCAGACTCTCTAACCTGACGAACCAGATGCGGATCGCCATCATCGGCCCGAGCGGCAGCGGCAAGACGTGGCTCGCGACGCAGCTCTCGGGAGCGCTCGGGGTCCGGCGCGTCGAGATCGACGCGCTGTATCACGGACCGAACTGGAAGTCGTGCGAGCTCGACGTACTACGGGAGCGCGTGGCGACGGCGACCGAGGATGACGCGTGGATCTCCGACGGGACCTACCACCAGATGATCGGCGAGCTCGTCCTCGAGCGTGCGGACACGATCGCCTGGCTCGACCTTCCGGTCCCGCTGATCGTTTACCGGCTGTTCCGCCGCACCTGGCGGCGCAAGCGGGACGAGACCGTCCTCTGGCACGGGAACCGCGAAGGCCCGTGGCGGGAGGCGTTCCGCTTCCTCATCTGGCCCGCCTTCAAGCGGGGGTTCGAGAACCGCCGCAAGCTTCCCCCGCTCCTCGCGCGCCATCCGCACCTGCAGGTCCATCGACTGCGCTCGGACGGCGACGTGCGGAGGTTCATCGCATCGATCGGGTCTTCAGCGACGGGCGCTCGCAGCCGATGAGTACTCCGTGGCGGCATCCGCCTCTGACCAAGGCCCATCTGCTGACCGGGACGAGCTGAGCCCGGAGCTTGCGCTCGTCGATCCCGAGCTGGCCCAACGCGGCCGGGCGCTCCTTCCGAGCTTTTCCGTGGCGTCTTCGGACGTGCGAGCTCGGTCGTCGAAGGACGTAGACCTGGGCGCACGGCTACGTCTCATGCAAGCAGCCGTCGCCGACGAGGTGTACGCAGCGCTCGTGCCACCGCCCCGCGCGGCCCGTCGACGGATCGCTCTCGTTCCCACGCTCACCGCCTGGAACGCCGTCATCCTCTTCGTCGTCCAGCTTCAGCTGAACGCCGGCCACCTCGGATAGCTCACCTCCCACGGCCCCGGAGCAGCCTTTACGCTCCGTGTCCTGAGTCGCCCTGGATGGCTTGACGCCCCGGAGCTCCGCATCGGTCTCGGCTGCATGCGAATGTCGACGGACGAAAGCCGCGACGAGGAGCTCGCTCTCGAGACGATCGCGGCTGGGGCTGAAGCGGGCCTGACCGTGTTCGACACCGCGCGGGCGTATGGCCGCGGCGCGTTCGAAGGCGGCCACAACGAGATGCTGCTTGCCCGAGGCCTCCGCCGCTGCGGCGCGGAATCGAGCGCGCGGATCGTGACGAAGGGAGGCATGACGCGAGCCGGGGGCAAGTGGATCCCCGACGGGCGTGCGCGCGCGATTCGCACCGACTGCGAAGCGAGCCTCGCTGCTCTGGACGGCCTGCCGATCGACCTCTATCTCATCCACGCACCCGATCCGCGGACGCCGTGGCGAACCTCGGTGCGCGCGTTGGCCCGACTCGCGGACGAGGGCCTGGTGCGGCGCGTGGGGCTCGCCAACGTCAACTGCCGGATGCTCGACGAGGCGCTCGAGCTCGCCCCGGTTGCGGCCGTCCAGATCGCGCTCAGTCCTTACGACGACCGCGCCCTCCGAGGAGGAGTCGTCGACCGCTGTGCCGAGAGAGGGATCACTGTGATTGCCCACTCTCCGCTCGGGGGGCCGCGACGGGCGAGCGGCCTCGGACGTCAGCAAGCGCTGGCCGACGTCGCTGTGGCACGCGGCGCGACAGCGGCCGAGGTGGCGCTTGCATGGCTGCTCGCCCTATCCCCCGCTGTCGTCGCGATCCCCGGCGCTCGGCGGCCGGAAACCGCACGCTCCGCCGCCCGTGCCGCGACGCTCCGCCTCGATGCCGACGACAGAGCAACCCTTGCCCGCGCGTTCGGTCGCCCTCGCCCGGCTCGCCTCGAGGCGCCACCCCCGGCGGACGACGCGGACGTCGTCCTCGTCATGGGCATCCCCGGGGCGGGGAAAAGCCGCGTTGCCGAGGAGTACGTTGCCCGTGGCTACCTCCGTCTCAACCGCGACGAGCGCGGAGGTTCCTTGCGTGAGCTCGCCGACGCGCTCGACGAGGAGCTGTCTTCAGGTGCTCGCCGGATCGTCCTCGACAACACCTACCTCACGCGCGCGGCTCGCAGCTACGTGATCGAGACGGCCAGCCGACATCGGGTCCCGACGCGGTGCATCTGGCTCGACACGCCGCTCGCTCAAGCCCAGGTCAATGTCGTCGAGCGGCTGCTCGAGCGTTTCGGCTCTCTCCCCGCTCCCGAGGAGCTACGCGACCTGAGGCGTGAGCCGGGGGTGCTCGCGCCTACCTCCCAGATGCGCGCGCTCCGCGAGCTCGAGCCGCCTTCGACCGACGAGGGCTTGGCCGGGGTGGAGCAGCTGCCCTTCGCGCGCACGCCGCCGTCGCGGCAAGGGCAGATGGGTGTCTTCGTCGCGGCCGCCGCGTTATCGCATCCCGGCTGGGAGCAGGCGCTCGAGCAGGGCGGTCGCCACGCCCCTCATCTCGTCTTCGACTGGAGCCCCGACGACAGCCCACATGTGCTCGCTGCCGTCGCCGCCCGCCTCTCGGCCGAGGTCTCCGGGCTGGTGGACAGCGCGCTGTGCCCGCACGCCGCCGGCCCGCCGAGCTGCTGGTGCCGGCCGCCGCTTCCAGGTCTGCCCCTCGCGTTCGCGCGAGAGCACGACATCGACCTGTCGCGCTCTATCGTCGTTGGAACCGGGCCCGCACATCGGACGCTCGCGGCAACACTCGGGGCCCGATACATCCCGGTGTGAGCACCCGACGTCCATGGCTCAGCCGGCGTGAGCTTCGATGCGAACGCGGCCGTCGATCGCGGACGCCCCCTCGCCAAGGGCCGTCTCGGCTACCGGGGTCATCCGCAGGTGCTCGGAGCGGAATGCGAGTCCGCGGCTGCGTCCGCGAGCGTGACGACGATCGGGGCGGCGATGTGAGCAACGCCCGGTCGTCGGCCTCCGAGCATGACGATTAGCCCGCTGTCCCGGAGGCACAGCGGCTGCGTCCGCGAGCGTGACGACGATCGGGGCGGCGTTGTGAGCAACGCCCGGTCGTCGGCCTCCGAGCATGACGATTAGCCCGCTGTCCCGGAGGCCGCGCGCATTTTCGCACCGAACTCGAAAGGTGTGTGGGGCTAATCCACAAACCCCGATCGTGCTGCTCCGGCGCGACGCCCACAACGCTGCGTTGCTGTGGA
The DNA here is from genome assembly GCA_046727975.1 of Actinomycetota bacterium. Taxonomy (GTDB): domain Bacteria; phylum Actinomycetota; class Thermoleophilia; order Gaiellales; family Gaiellaceae; genus GMQP-bins7. The sequence continues at coordinate 39,991 of JBKPDR010000050.1, forward strand.
TCGGCTGCGCTTCGTTAGCTGTTCCCGATGACGCCCTCGGACTGCCAGAAATGGTCGCAGTTGGTCGGCCCGGACGTGCTTCCGATCGATTCGACCGGCTCCGACTTCGGGCCGCCTCCTGCCACGAGCTCAGCCTGGAGCTCGCTCCAGACGTGTCTGCAGTTGGCTTCCGCTTCCGCTTGTCCGGGTGCATCGCCGGAGTTCCCGCCTCCGTTCGACTGCGCCCATGCTGGCCCCGCGAGGACTCCGATGACCAACGAGGCCAGCGCAGCCGCGCATGCCTTGCGCCGCATGTTTCCTCCCCTCGTCCGTTCGCGCAGGAGATTTCCTGCGACACGAGGCCCAAATATCTCACTTTGAAACCCGAGACGCTAGGCGCGTGTGGTACCGGGCAGCCACCCATCCGTCCCCATGGGGAGAGGAACCGGGGGACGTCGGCCAGCCCGGCATTTTCGGCTTCGCTCGTCAGAGCGGGCCCCTCCCCTGATCCGGGCCAGGTAGGCGCAAGTTTGGGCTCGCGGGTGCATCTACCGGATACAGGGGAAGACGCCGGGAAGGGCGGCGGCTGAACCGTGGCGGCAAGGTCGCCGCCCTTCCCGGCGCTGCGGGCGCGGGAAGGGCCAGGTCGGCATACCCCCATCCACGCCCCCAGTCCGGGCCAACGGAAGGGACGCCACAGACCGACCTGGCCCAGCAGGATACGTTCGCCGCTCACCGCTTGCGCCCTCCCATCCTCACGCGCGACCAATCGCGGCGCAAGTTTTCGCTCTCGCCTGCGTCTTCCCATGTGGGCGACCGGCTGCGGCGCTCGGGGTTTATGCGGCCAGTGGGACGGCAACGTCCCGCGGGGAAGGAGCATCAACGAATGAGATCGAGCTACGAGGTTCGCTCTGGGAAGCGGCTCGTTTCGCTTCAGAAGGCGCACACAGCGAGGGAGGCTGTCATCGAATACCTGCGTTCGATGGGCTGTCGTGACGATGACGTTACGACAGTGGGGGCCGACGCAGCGACTTGGAGGGGTGCGGTCTATAGGGCAGTGCCGACTGCCCGCGACTGACCATGCGGCCTGCGATCGCGTAGAGGACTCAGCATGGGCGACCGCATCCAGTTCGTGACCCGCCGGACGACGACGTTGGTCCCCGCTGACCGGCTCTGGGTGCTCGCCGAGCGCATGGGCAATCCCGGGTCGGCGCGCACCGCACGAGAGAAGATCGAGGCGGCGATCGATACGGGCGTGCCGGTGGAGCTCACGAGGGACGAGAAAAGCGTCACTCTCCACGTCATGCGGCTCTGGATGGATGAGCTCGGCGTCGGCGACATGGGCAACGCACTCAACGAGGTCCGGCTCGAGCTCCTTGCCGAGCTTGACGCCGGCTAGCTCGAGTCGAGCTGCAGGAGGCCGGGTCGGTTCTCTGATCGTCGCGACGCGAGCTCCGACCGTCTTCGTATCGTCTGCTTGGGGTGGATGGGATCGAGGGCGGCGGTGCACCACCTGGCGGCGGACCCGCCGCCCTCTCACTGAGCTGAGTTCGACGGCATTACGCAGCATCCGCCCTCGGCGAGGTAGCGGCGAGCCTTCGCATCGACCGACTCGCGGGTGCTCACCGCGAAGTTTTTCGAGGTAGGCCACCGGGTACAGCGGCCGAAGTCGTCAAGGGGGAACTGGGAGTGGCGCTTCTCGTCAGCATCCTGATCGCGGCATTCGGCGTCGTGCTCGCACTGGTCTCGAACTCGACCTTCCAGGCGGTCGGCGTCTTACTGCTCATCTTTGGGACTGCCGCCCTGTACGTCTGGCTCGTCTGCCGGAGGGCCCAAGCGATGCGCGCGAAGGTTTCGAGCCGCTAGTAGATCAGCACGAACTCGCGCAGCAGCTCTGGACGCGACGGAAGGAGAAGCACGCCCACGACGACGACCTCATCTTCACCTCGGCGCGTGGCAAGCGAATCAGCACTTCGACCCTGATGTCTCGAGTGCTCAAGCCGGCCGCCGTCGGGTCCGGGAAGGCTTGGAGTGGAGTCCGCTTCGGCGAAAGACAGTCAGACACCGCAGTGTCAAGGACCAGGGCGGCGACCTTGCCGCCACGGTTCAGCCGCCGCCGTAGCCTGGCGTTTCCCCTGTAAGCGGGTAGATGGGTGCGCGAACCAAAACTTGCGCCACCGCGGCCATGTCCCGCGCGACCACGTCGAAGAGCGTTCTCCGTCGACCCCTCAGCGGCGAGGTCTGGCCCTTCAGAGCTCAGGCCCAGCCTCGCGGAGCTCGTTCCGACCGCTCGCGCGCGCCGACGTCGACCTGGAGCTCACGCCGCGCCTTGTTCAGTGCGTTCCCCCGAACGGGATGCGGTCGTCCATGCTGAGTCCTCTACGGGATCGCAGACTGCATGGTCAATCGCGCGCAGTCGGCACTGCCCTATAGACCGCACCCCGCCAAGTGGCTGCATCGGCCCCCACTGTCGTGACCTCATCGTCACGACAGCCCATCGAACGCAGGTATTCGATGACAGCCTCCCTCGCTGTGTGCGCGTTCTGAAGCGACACGCGTCGGCTTCCGGAGCGAACCTCGTATCCCGTTCTCATCGCTGACCCTCGAAGCCGTGAGAACGTCAGTGCAGCCATCCCGGCAGCTCCGCCAGGCCGAGCCGCAGGTCGACGGCGAAAATCACGAGCGAGCACCAGGCGGCGGCTACCGAAACGACGCGGAGAGCCGACCGACGGCTCGTCTTCTTCGGAGGCTCGTCGTCAAAGTGATCCTCAATCCTGCGCTCTCTGATCCTCCGAAGCACGGCATCGCTAGCGTCCTCTCGATAGCCAAGTCCTGGTACCGGAGACGGAAGCGTCGGATACATGCGACTGGGACGCCGCCTCTGAGCGACGTGCTGGCCAGGACTCTCAACGAGGGCTTCATCGCCGGACGATTTGCGCGTTGCGGCGCCACGATCGTGAGAGGTCGCAGGGCGCCACCCTCCGCGGCCCGGTTCGAGCCTTCGAAGCGTGTCCTCGGGAACAGGGAGGCGCGATCGCACCTGCGCAGAGAGGGCCGCATCGACGAGCACAAGCTCGGGACTCACGATCTCAAACGGGTCGTCAACGAGACGATCGGCTGCCGCAGCCACGGAAGAGGCATCGGCGGTTGGCCGCCTGAGGTTTAGCTCATTGGTGAGATCCGCGATCATCGAATCAGGCAGGCGGCGGCTCTAGCCGCCAGCCTTCTGCCGCCGCCCTTGTCCGAATAGACGCGAAGATCGGGCGGAACTTGCGGTCATGGACGCAATGTCACTCGAAGGAGGTACGAGCGGGAGCGTCGGGCACGAACTCGCGTTTGGCTCATGGGGGGCAGGACGGCAGCAGCTCGCCGCAGCCGCCGTCGCTCCAGGCTGAACGTCATCGAGGATTGGACGCCCGACCGGCTGCGCGACGTCGCTCGCTCACTGCGCAAGTTCGTGACCGATTGAGGAGTGTGCTTCCAGCTCCCATGCTCCGCCTGCCGGGCGCGTTTCTGCGGAGGTCGACCCGGACCTAATGTCCACAGTCGGGGAAGACATCCCTTTTCCCCGCGCCCGGCCCAACTCTCCGCCTCTCTTGTTCGTACCTACGCAGACCACCTGATGGGTTTGGAATCATGCAGGTACTCGCCCCCCTCCCCAACCCCCGAGAGGGCCCGGTTGAGGGGTATGGCTGGGCCTTTCTCGTATGGCGGCGGGCTCAAAACCAAGGTCGAAAGGAGGCCGCATGCCCCTCTACATGATTGAGTTCGGCTACACGCCGGAGGTCTGGGCGGGACTCATCAAGAGTCCCGAGAACCGCGAGGAGACCGTGCGCCAGATCCTTGAGGACGCCGGCAGCAAGCTCCATAACCTCTGGTACTCGTTCGGCGAGAACGACGGCTTCGCATTGATCGAGGCCCCCGACAACACGACGGCGGGAGGCCTCGCGATCACGATTACCGCGAGCGGCGCCTTCCGGAAGTTCGAGACGCACGTCCTCATGACTCAGGGCGAGCTGCTCGAGGCGCTCGAGAAGGCTGGAGACATCGCCTACGCGGCGCCGGGCGCGGCCGTGCACGCGTGAGCGCAGCCGAAAGGCGCGGTGGGGCCGGAGCTCCTGCGAGTCCGGGGCCGCAGACCGGACTCGCTTCCTGCTCCGGCCCCGCCGTTACTGCGACCTGTTCCTCAATGACCGGGAGCAGACGCGCCACAACACGTGACGGCACGTGTCGCACATCACACCTGACATAAAGCTTTGGGTTGCCCGCGAAGCCGATACGCGCGAAACTCTGAGCCTTGCAGGGAGCCGGGCGGGCATGCGAGGGGATAGCACGCCCTACAGCCAAGCTCCGGCCGTCAGGAGGAGGGGCCTGGCCGACTTTGGTCCGGCTCCCTGCGACAGAAATGTAGCGCGGCGCTAGGCCGTCCCGGAGGCTTGATTTGCAGCAAGTTCGCGCTGTTTTGGACAGTCCGCTCG
>JBKPDR010000051.1:0-27030 GCA_046727975.1 Actinomycetota bacterium
CCCCGTTGCGCCGAGGACGTCGCCGGTGACGCCGCCGAAGCGACGCCACGCGAAGAGCCCGAGCGCCGTCGCCGTGAGCGCTGCGGCTGCGGCTCCCCAGAGCCCCGGAGCGCCGGCGGGCACCGCCAGCAGGACGGCGAGCGCGATCGCGATCGCGACCGTCTCGATGTTCAGATCGTCGAGAAGGCGCCCCTGTCCTTCCTCCGGCCGGGCGTACGACATCGCAAGGGCAGGCGGCAGCATCGCCGCCCGCCCCGCGGCGCCGGCTGCGAGGCCGACGAGAGCCGCATCGCCGCTCCGTCCGAGCGCCCCGAGCAATGCGGCGTCGAGCACGAGCACGACGATCAGCGCAGTCGCACCGAAGGCGCCGATCGCGTGGTCGCGCATGATCTCGAGCGCCCGCGCACGTGTCGGTGCACCGAGCGCGTCGGCGGTGTCGGCAAGAGCATCGAGATGCATCCCACCGGTCAGGAGGCCGGCAACGGCGACCGCGAGCACGCCGGCCGCCAGTGTCGGCAGCCACTCGGCCAGGACGTCTGCGACCAGGCCCGCAAGCCCGCCGACAGCGCCGCCAACGACAGGAAACGCCCACGCGCCACGTGCGACGTCCTCCGCTTCGACCTGCACGAGCCGCCCGAGCGGTGCGCTCGTCAGAAATGTGACCGCAGCGGCCGCCGGCCGCAGCACGCGGGTCATCGCCCGGTATCCGTGACGCCCGCCACCTCGAACGTCGCCATCTCGACGAGGATCGCGCGCGCGGCGGCGGCGAGCGGGAGCGCGAGCGCTGCGCCGCTCCCCTCGCCCAGGCGCATGCCGAGATCGAGCAAGGGCTCGAGTCCGAGGGCCTCCAGCACCGGGTCGTGGCCCGGCTCCGGGGAGCGATGCGAGGCGATCAGGTAGCCGCGCACGTCCGGGGCGAGGTCCGCCGCGACGAGTGCGGCGACGCCGGTGATGAAGCCGTCGAGCAGCACGGCGGCGCGCTCCTCGGCACTACCAAGCGCGACCCCGACGAGAAGTGCGATCTCGAAGCCTCCGACCGCCGCCAACGCACCGAGCGGGTCGCTCGCATCGGGCTGGTTCCGCTCGAGCATGCGGGCGACGACGGATGCCTTGTGCGCAATTCCGTCCCGGTCGAGGCCGGTCCCGGGTCCACACATCGTCCGAGGGTCCGCCGGTAGCAGCGCGCAAGCTAGCGCGGAGGCCGACGTCGTGTTCCCGATGCCCATCTCTCCAACCGCGATCAGAGTCACGCCTTGCCGCGAGAGCTCGTGCGAGAGCTCGCGACCATGGCGAATCGCGGTCGTCGCCTGGTCACGGGTCATCGCGGGACCTGCCGTCGCGTTCCCGGTGCCCGCCCCAATCCGGAGGTCGCGCACGTCCGGGTGGTGGATGGGCTCGACGACACCTGCATCCACCACGACGAGCGTCGTCTCCAGGGCGCGCGCGAGCACGGAGACGGCGGCGCCGCCGGAGGCGAAGTTGGAGAGCATCTGCCGGGTCACGTCCTGCGGATACGCGCTCACGCCTTCAGCTGTGAGCCCGTGGTCGGCGGCAGCCACGACGATCGCCGCCTTCAAGGGCTCGGGCGCGATGTCGCCACGAATCCCGGCGATGCGTGCTGCGAGCTCCTCCAAGCGGCCGAGGCTTCCGCGCGGCTTTGTTTTGCTGTCGAGCTCACGGCGTGCGGCCGCGATGATGGAATCGTCGACGGGGCGAATCGACAACGACTCGTTCATCCGCGCTCAGAGGCGGGTGGGGCCACGAGCGGAAGCGCGCGACCGGCCACCACGAACAGCGCACTCGCAGACGCGTCGACCCACGTGCGGTTCACCGTTCCGAGTAGGTCTCGGAAGAGGCGACCGAGCGGCGTTACGGGAACGACGCCGAGGCCCGCCTCGTTGGAGACGACGACGGTAAGGGGCGCCCTGCCCGCCGCGAGGGCCGCCGCCCGTGCGCTTGCCTCGACGATCGCCTCGCTGCCGTCACCGCGCTCGAGCGCGTTCGCGACCCAGAGGGAGAGGCAGTCGACGACAAGCGTGTGTGAGGGGTCGGCCACCTCGAGGGTCGCCTCCAGCGCGTACGGCTCCTCGACCGTCGTCCACTCGTGCGGCCGCTCGGCGCGGTGCTCTGCGATTCGTGCCGCCATCTCGTCGTCGCCGGCCTCTGCCGTAGCGACGAACGTCACCGGGGCCGCAGCTGCCTGCGCGAGCCGAACGGCGAGCCGGGACTTGCCGCTGCGGGCGCCGCCGAGCACCACTGTCAGCGACAGGTCGTGCCGCCTTTCACCGCGTCACCTCCACTATCCGTTCCGACCGAGCCGGGACGACGGCGATCCTCCCCTGGACGTCCAGGATGCGAATGGAGGCGTCGTAGTGGCGAGCGATCAGCTCCTCAGTGAGCACGTCCGCGGGCGTGCCGTCGGCAGCGACGCGTCCCCGGTCGAGCAACACCATTCGATCCACGTACTGCGCGGCGAGCGTGAGGTCGTGCATAGCCGCCACGAGCGTCAAGTCCGATTCTTCGCGCAGCAGGTCGAGCAGGTCGAGTGCCTGCTGCTGGTGCCCGATGTCGAGCGCGGCGGTCGGCTCGTCGAGCAGCACGATTCGCGCCTCCTGCGCGAGCGCGCGAGCCACAACGACCCGCTGCTTCTCCCCACCGGAGAGCGTGCCGAGGAGCCGCTCGCGGAACTCGAGCAGGTCGAGCCGGGCGAGGGCTCGTGCTGCGGCCGCGCGATCGCGCCGCCCTTCTCTCGCGAAGCGTCCGAGGTGAGGCGTCCGGCCGAGGAGCACGTACTCGCCGACCGTCATCCAGGGAGGAGTCGACGGCTCCTGCGGGACGACCGCGAGCAGCCGTGAGAGCTCGGTCCGGTCCATAGCCTCGGTCGGTCGACCTGCAAGCCGGATCGAGCCCGAGTACGGGACGAGACGTGCAACCGACCGCAGGACCGTCGTCTTGCCCGCACCGTTGGGGCCGATCAGGGCAAGCCACTCGCCGTCCGCGACGGTGAGGTCCACGCCGTCGACGACGGGCCGCCCACCGAGGACGACGCTGACGTCGGCCAGCTCGATCGCCGTCACGCCGTCCCTCCCCGTGTCGTCCGCAACACGAGCGCGAAGAACGGTGCCCCGAAGAACGCCGTGACGATCCCGAGCGGGATCTCTGCCGGGGCGAGAGCGGTCCTGGCGATGACGTCCGCGAGGACGAGGAATCCCGCCCCCGCGATGACGGATAGGGGAAGCAGCGCCCGATACCCTGTACCGGCGAGCATGCGAATGGCATGCGGGACGATGATCCCCACGAAGGCGATCAGGCCGGCGACCGCGACGGCTGCGGCCGTCCCGACCGTCGCCGCGACGACCAGCGTAAGGCGCACGCGACCGACGTGGACTCCGAGACTCGTGGCTTCGTCGTCGCCGAGGCTGAGCACGTCGACAACTCGGCGATGGACGAGGATGACGGCGGCCGCCAGTACGACGTAGGGAAGGAGCAGGCCGACGTCGTTCCAGCCTGAGCTCGGGATGCCTCCGAGAATCCAGCTGTACACCTCCTGCAACGTGTCCGAGTTCCGCTGCTGGACGAACGTCTGCAGGGCGGTGAAGAACGAGGCGACGGTGACGCCCGCCAGGATGAGCGTGGCCGCGTCACGTTCCCTCCCCGCGGAGCGGCCGAGCGAGTAGGTGAGGACCACAGCTGCGGCTCCTCCCAGAAACGCTGCCACGGGGAGGGCCTCCTGGCCTCGGAGGCTTGCGGGCAGATAGGCGATCGCGAGCGTCGCGCCGAGGCCGGCGCCGGCGGCGACGCCGAGCAGGTATGGGTCTGCAAGCGGGTTTCGGAAGACACCCTGGTACGTCGCTCCCGCCAGCGCGAGCATGCCGCCGACGAGCGCCGCAAGGACGACCCGAGGCATGCGGATCTCCCACAGGATCGACTCCTCCGTCGGCGTGAGCGGCGAGGTAACGGCAGGGAGGTGCAGGCGGGCTCCGACCGAGCCGAGGACTCGGCCGACGCCGAGATCGATCGGCCCCGCCAGCACACCCACCGCGAACGCCGCGAGGAGAAACGCGACAGCTCCGCACACCCAGAGCGGAGTGACCCCGCGTGCGCGGACGTCCGCAGCCTGCGTCGCGGCAATGCTCATCTATTGGCGGAGTCGCGCCAACGCCGCTGACATCGCCCGGAAGAAGTTGACGAGGCGAGGCCCCCAGCGCGACGCAATCGAGTCGTCGATGCGGACAATCGAGCCGGTGCGAACGGCGCTAATGCGGTCCCAGCCCGGACGTGCGGCGACGGTCGAGGCGTTCTGCCCGCAGCACACCGAATCCGCGAGCACGATCACATCGGGGCTGGTAGAGACGATGTACTCGCCTGAGAGCTGCGGGTAGCCCGTACCCCCCGTGTCCGCGGCATCGGCGATGTTTCGCAGCCCGAGCGCCGTATAGACGTTCCCTATGAATGACTTCGACGAAGCGGAGTAGAAGTCCGGGGTGAGCTCGTGGTACACGGAAAGGCCGTTCGCGCGCACCCGCGACGCTTCGACGATCCGGTCGATTTTCGCCTTCATGCCTGCCACGACCCGCTTGGCAGCGGCCTCGTGACCGGTGACCATGCCCAATTGGCGGATCTGCTGGTAGGCACCCTTGAACGTCTTTGCGGCGTCGTGGAGGACCACCGGGATTCGGAGACCGTTCAACGCCTTCACCAGCCCTTTCGGGTCGTACGACGCGATCACGAGGTCGGGGCGGTAGGCGGCAATGGCCTCGACGTTGGGCGTGAAGCCCGAGAGCGTGGTCCTGGGAGCGTTCTTCGGATAGTTCGATTGGTCGTCGACGGCGATCACCTGAGCGCCCGCACCGATCGCGAACAACGACTCTGTCGAGGTCGCGGACAGCGAGACGATCCGGCGCGGCTTCTTGGCGATCGTGACCTTCCCGCTGGCCGTCACGACGGTGACGGGAAAGGCCGTGGGAGACGCCGTCGAGGCGGGGCGACCGCCGGCCGCGCTGGCGACGAGCACCACGAGCGCCGCCACCACCGCTCCGGCGACGAAGAATGACGAGCGAAGCACCTGAATCCTCCTTCCGCGAGGGGTTCGGCTATGCGGAGGAACGCGACAGGTCTTCTGACTCGGGGCTCCCTCCCCCGCCGCCTTCCCGGCTCGCAGGCCAGTGACGTCGTGGCGGGAGAGCGTCTCCCCTCACAGCGGCGGGACCGTCCCGGATTTGCACCGGGTTCCCTCACCGCGTTCCTGTATGTGGCCCGAGCCTATCATCGGACGGTGTCCGGCTCCATCGTCCGGCTCTGGCTTCCCGTCGCCCTCTGGGCTGCTCTGATCTTCACCCTCTCGTCCATACCCGACCTCGGGAGCGGGCTCGGCGGCTGGGACACGGTCCTCCGCAAGCTCGCCCATGCCGGGGAGTTCGGGATACTCGGGGCCCTGCTCATGCGGGCGGTCGGCCGAGTGGACGTCGCCTTCGGGCTCGGCGTCCTGTACGCAGCGAGCGACGAGCTCCATCAGAGCCTCGTTCCGGGTCGGTCCGGGACGCCGCTCGACGTCGGGATCGATGCGGTCGGCGTCGCGGGTGGCATCGTGCTCTGGCAGTGGGCACGGGCCCGGAGCGTCGTGTGACGGCGACTCGAGCGGTTGCCGTGGACCTCGACGGCGCGCTCGGCGACACACGACCGCTGTGGCGGGCCTGGCTCGCATCCGTCGAGGACGTGCTCGGGTTCGAGGCCGCAACCCTCCCTCTCGATCGCGCGGAGGCCGCTGAAGAGCTCGACCGGCGCGGGGCGGGTAACTGGCGCGTGCTGCTCGAACGGTTCAGCGAGGAGCGTGCTCCCGTCTACCTCCGCCGCGATCCCGGGGCCAGCGCAGCTCTCCGCGAGCTCGCCGCAGCCGGCCGCACGCTCGGCGTCTTCACCGACGCGCCCGAGCCGCTCGCCCGCGTTGCACTCGCGCAGCTCGGCGCCGACCGCCGCATCGCCGTGCTCGAGGCAGGCGCCTCGGCACGGGACCGAGTTCTCGACCAGCTTGGCGCCGACGCAATCGTCGTCACCACACGCGCCGACCTTCTCCGGGTCGCTGCCTAGGAGGGCTTGGCGGAACGGGCCTCGTCGCCGGAGTGCCGCCGGTCGTCGCGAGGCAAGGACGCAGGGAGCCCCAATACTTGACGTATTGGGGCGACCGAGGACACAGCATCGCGGCGATCCGGCGTGGCTCCGGCGGCACAGAGCCTGTTTTGCCAATCCCTCCTAAAATCGTCGTCGTGGAAAGGAAAGATGTCGGCGACCGGCAGCTCGACGCGCTGCTCGAGCGCCTCGACCGCATCGCTGCGGAGCTCGAGCGTCTGAATCGGACGAACGAGCAGCAGGAGGGATTCGCTCTCGTCGCGCGGGAGCTGCGGGAGCTCAGCGAGTCGCTGAACGCCCTCGCGTACGCGGCCCTCGGGCAGGCGCCGCGCGTCCGCCGCCGCGGCCGCTCATGAGGCAAGAATGTCTCGCCCCTACGTGAGCCGGTAGAGCGTTCCGTCCTCGGACACGGCGTAGAGCTCCCCGGCCACGTTCTCTCCGAAGGAGGTCAGTCCGGAGATGCGGAACGGTTCCCGGCGCACGCCCTGCGCCTTTCCGTCTTTCACCCGCAGGCTCCAGAAGATGCCGCTGCAGTAATCGCCGAAGATGTACCGGCCTCGCTCCGCCGGACGGGCTTTCCCGCGGTACACGAAGCCGCCGATCACCGTGCAGCTGCCCTCGTCCCGTCCGTACTCGAAGATCGGGAAGACGAGCCTGCCCGGTCCCTGTTCGGTGCTCTCGTGACGCTGTGACCCCTCGTAGAGATCCCAGCCGTAGTTCTCGAGGCCGGAGCTCTGCCGTGGGGTGAAGTCGATCTCCTCGAGGTCGCTCTGGCCCACGTCGCCGATATAGAGGTCTCCCGTCGCGCGGTCGAACGAGAAGCGCCACGGGTTGCGAAGGCCGAGAGCTGCGATCGACCACGTGGCTCGGCGCTTGAAGACGTCCAGGCGGAGCAGCTTGCCGAACGGAGAGTCCATGTTCTGTGCCCGGTCTTCCGGGTCGCCGCCCGAGCCCCCGTCTCCGATGCTCGTGTAAAGCGCCTGGTCAGGGCCGAAGACCAGGTTCCCACCGTTGTGATTCGAGTAGGGATCGGCAATCGAGAGCAGCACGGCTCGGCTCGACGGGACTGCCTTTCCTCCCTCCGAGCGGTAGCGCACGACGAGGTTGGCGGCACCGGTCGTATAGGCGATGTAGAAGAGGTGGTTCCGACCGTAGTTCGGATGGAAGGCCATGCCGAGCAGCCCTCGCTCGCCGCCGTAGTCGACCGCGTTGCGGATGTCGAGGAACACGGTGCGGCGATTGCCCTGCAGCCGAAGGATTCGACCCGGCTGCTCGACGACGTACATCCGACCCGGCTCGCTGCGTGTCCACACGATCTGCGTCGGTGACTCGAGCCCCCGGGCGACAACCACGCGGCGGAAGGCGCTGTCCGCGCCGGAGGCCGAGCCTTGAACGAACGACGCGACCGCAACAGAAGCCGCGAGCAACGCTACGGCGCGCACGGACATCACGGTAGCGGTCGCGCAGACTTCGACGGAGCGCGAGTTACGCTTCGTGCTCGTGAGAGTGTTTCTCATCGGAGCGGGCCAGGTGGGCTCGACGATCATCGAAGCGCTCCACCACGATCACGAGATCACGGTTCTCGACACCGAGCCGTCGCGGCTCGCGGCGGTCTTCCAGCGTTACGACGTCGCGATCTTCGAGGGTGACGGGACGAGTCAGCAGGACCTCGCAGCGGCAGGAGTCAGGGCCGCCGATCTGGTCATCGCCTGCACATCCCGGGACGAGGTCAACCTCGTTGCCGGCATGTTTGCACGACGCGAAGCCAAGGCTGCGACGACTGTCATCAGGGCCTCCAACGTCGAGTACGTGGAGCTATGGCGCAGCGGACAGCTCGACGTCGACTTCGTTGTCTGCCCCGAGCTCGAGACGGCTCACGCGATCAGCCGGATCATCGGTGTACCCGCCGCCCGCCAGACAGATGTCTTCGCCGAAGGCCAGGTTCAGATCGTGGAGTTCGAGGTCCCCGGCGACGCAGCGGCCGACGCGATCGGCGTGCCGCTGCGCGAAGCGAGGATTCCCAGGGACTCAAAAGTCGCGGCGATCATCCGGGGCGACAGGATGCTCCTACCCGGCGGCGACGACGTCATCAGCGTGGGTGACCGGATCGTGATCATCGGCTCTCCCGCGGCCGCGAGAGTCTGGAGCGGCCTGCTCGCTCCAGAGGGCGGCTCGGTACGGGATGTTGTCATCTTCGGCGGCGGGCGGGTCGGCTCAGCTATTGCGAGAGTGCTCCTCGACCAGGGGATCTCGATCCGGCTGATCGAGTCATCAGGCGAGACAGCGCGCCGCATCGCCGAGGCGCTCCCGAAGGCACGCGTGTACAACGCCACGGGAACAGATACCGATTTCCTCGAGCGCGAGCGCATCGCCCACGCGGATGCCGCAATCTTCGCGATGCGCGACGACGCCAAGAATTTGTACGCGGCGTCCATCGTCGAGGTCCACGGAGTGCAGTTCACGATCGGGATAGCGCACGAACCCACGTCCGTCGCTGCCTACGAGCACGCAGGCATCGATGTCTCCATCAATCCGCGGGCAGTGACCGCCGAGGAGATCATCCGTTTTGCGCACGATCCACGGACGAAGCAGGTCGCTCTGCTCGAGGGCAGTCGCTACGAAATCATCGACGTGACGCTGCGCGACACAAGCGACTACATCGGGAAGGCCTTCAAAGAAATGCCCGTCCGCGGGGCCCTGATCGGAGCGATCGTCCGGAACGGATCGGCGATCTTCCCCCACGGCGAGGATGTACTCGAGGCGGGTGACCGCGTTATCGTGTTCACCGAGGCCTCCGATGCACCCCGGGTCGTCGGGGCGCTCTGACGTTGGCGCAGGCGATCGTAGAGCGAATGCGCCCGAAAGGGCGGCTCGCGGTCGACGTGCCGGCAGTGGTCAACCTCGTGGGCATCGTCGGAAAGTACCTCGGCCTCGCCGTTTTCTTTCCCGCGGGCCTCGCTCTCTGGTACCAAGAACCCGTCTGGCCCTTCCTCGCCGCCGGTGCGTTGACGAGCGGCTTCGGCTTTGCGCTCGAGAGAATGACGACCGGAGCGGCGCCGCGGGTCGGTGTGCGCGAGGGATTCCTCGTCGTCTCCGCAATGCTGCTCCTGAGTGCGGCGTTCGCTTCGCTGCCATACCTCTTCGCAGGCGGAGAGCAACTCGGCCACCCGATCGATGCGTACCTCGAGGGGATGTCGGGTGTCACGACGACAGGCGCCACTGTCGTCACCGACTACGACGCGCTCCCTAGGTCGATCGCCATGTGGCGGCAGTTCACGCAATGGCTCGGTGGCATGGGGATCATCATCCTCGCGATCGCGGTCTTACCGCGTCTGCGGGTCGGCGGGCGCCAGATGATGGAGACGGAACTTCCCGGCCCGGAGATCGCGCAGCTCTCCGAGCGAATTCGTCAGACGGCGCGCTCGCTCTGGGTCCTCTACGTGGGGCTCACCGTGGTGCTCTTCTTCGTGCTTGCAGCACTCGGCTGGAGCGGAGTCGACGACCGTATGACGCCATACGAAGCGCTCGCCCACGCGTTCTCGACGATGCCGACCGGCGGCTTCTCGACGCAAGCCAACTCGATGCAGGCGTTCTCGGCAGCTTCGCAATGGATCATCGCCCTCTTCATGCTCATCGCCGGCGTCAACTTCGCACTCATGTACCGGGGATTCGTCCGCCGGAGGCCGCGGCTGTTCGTGCGGGACGAGGAGTTCGTCATCTACCTGGCGATCGTCGTCATCGCTTCCGCAGTGCTCACCGCGCAGGTGTGGGGGTACGGCCTCGACGAGGGCGAGGCAGCCATCCGCGCCGGCGTCTTCCAGGCCATCTCGGTCATCACGACAACCGGGTATGCGACCACCGATTTCGCACTCTGGCCGGTGCTGTCGCTGCTCTCCCTCTTCGCGCTCATGTGGGTGGGCGGCTCGGCAGGCTCGACGACGGGATCCATCAAGGTCGTCCGCCACCTTCTTGTCGGGAAAATCCTCCGCCGTGAACTCGACCAAACCGTGAGCCCGGAGGTTGTCGTACCGATCCGTCTGAACGGCGCCGCGGTGGAGGAGCGCACGCTGCGCGCCGTCGTCGCCTTCATCGTCCTCTACGTGGGCCTGTGGGCTGTCGGGGGAAGCGTGATTGCGATCGACTCGGCGATCAGCAACGTTCCGCTCGGCAGCCTCGACGTCCTCGCCGTCTCGGCGAGCGCTCTCGGCAACGGGGGTCCGGGCTTCGGGATCACCGGCCCGATGGGGTCTTTTGCCCCGCTCGGTGATGTCTCGAAAGTCACGATGATCGGCCTCATGTGGCTGGGAAGGCTCGAGATCATCCCCGTTGTCGTGCTCTTGACACGACACTACTGGCGACTTTGACGCGTGAGGTCGCGAGCGCGCAGTCTACGCGCCGGTCGAGGAAGGATCTATCTGGGTGCGCCGAGGAGCGCACGGCGAAGCTCGGGTGCCGACTCGCGATGTACGAGCGCCAGCACCTGGTCGCCCGGCCGCAGCACCGTCTTCTCGTCGACGAGTTCCGTGCGGCCGTGCCGAAAGATCGAGATCAGCCGCGATCCCTCAGGCAGCTTCACTCCTCCGACGCGCGATCCGGCCACTGGAGACTTCCCCACGATCTGCACCTCGACGATGTCGAGACCCTCGCTCTGGAGCTCGAGCAAGCGCACGAGCCCGTGGTCAGGAAGCTCGTGCTCGACGAGCCCGAGGATGCTCGTCGTGGCGCAGATCGTCTGCGTGATCCCGAGCAGTTGGAAGTGCGCCTGGTTGCGTGGGTCGTTGACCCGCGCGATGGCCTTCTCGACGTTGTACCCCTCCTTGCCGATCTGCGAGATGACGAGATTGTCCTCGTCGTCTCCGGTCACGGCCAGGAGGAGCTCCGGCGGCCGTGCGATCCCGGCCTGCTCGAGGATGAAGATCTCGGTCGCATCGCCGCGAATGACGATCGGACCGAACTCGTCCTCGAGGAGTGTGGCCCGATCCGTGCGCTGTTCGATCAGGCTGACCTCGTGGCCGGCCTCCAGCAACGAGCGAGTCGAGTTCGCGCCGACCTTCCCTCCTCCCGCAACGAGGACGTACATCAGGGAGCCTGCGCCCCCGTCGCGGCCTTCGCCTTGATCGCATCGAGCAGCTCGGAGATCGCCGTCTGAGTGGGACACACCGTGCGCATCCCTCGCTCGGCATAGAAGCGTGCCCTTGCCGGGTCGAGGACGCGGACGACGACGGTGCCGATTCCGTAGCGCTTCTCGAGGACTTGTGCGATCACGATGTTCGTGTTGTCGCCGTTCGTCGCGACGGCGGCTGCGTCCGCATCGGGAACACCAGCCCTCTCGAGGATCGTGACGTCCATGCCGTGGCCGACGACGAATCCTCCGCGCCACGCGGGGCCGAGACGCTGGATCGCGTCGTCTCGCTCGTCGATCGCGGTGACTTCCCAGCCCTCCGCAACGAGACCTTTCGCGACGGCGGATCCGACCCGGCCACAGCCTACGACTACCGCTTTCACGGCGCGCAGCGTAGCTCCGGCGAGCCCGGTCGCGCGGTGCGGAGAGAGTCGTTTGCAAAAGATGGCCAGCGCACGCACCACGATGCCGTGCACGGACCGATCTTCACGTCACTTCGCGACTACCTCGCCACACGGTAGAGCAGCCGATCCACGAACTCGTCCATGCAGCCATCGCGCATGCGCTCCCTCCGAGGCTTTCGATCACCGCCCTCGACGAGCACCGCCTCTCCATCGTCTACACGTCACACCGCAAGCTTCCCGATGTTGTGGAAACGGCGAGACGGGGTAGTTTAAATACATGAAAGAGATCGTCGTCGGCTATGACGGGTCGGAGGAGGCCGATCGGGCGCTCGCACGTGCAGCGCAGATCGCCGAAGCGTTCTCCTCGAAGCTCGTGGTGGCAAGCGTCAAGAAGTACGTCGCGGCCGCCGCGCTCGCCCCCGTCGCGCCCAGCCCCATCGTCGTTCCGGCAGCGTCCGGCTCGGTCGCCGTCGCTCCGACAGAGACGCCGCCTCCCGCGGAGATCGACCTCGAGCGCTCACCCGCGCAGGAGGACCTCGCCGAGCGACAGCTCGAGCGGGCTCGCTCCAGGCTCGCAGGGCGCTCGCTCGAAACCGAGTACGTCACAGACGTCGGTGATGCGGCCCAGCGACTGCTCGAGCTCGCCGAACGCAGAGAAGCGGATCTGATCGTCGTCGGCAGCCGCGAGCACGGCTTTCTCGAGCATGTCCTCGGGCTCTCGTGCGACGAGAAGATCGCGCGGCGCGCACACACGGACGTCTTGCTCGTGCACTGACGCGCGGCGGGGGCCAGGGTGCCTGACGTCGCTCGGCGAGCTCGTCAGGCGTCGAAGACGCCTTCGGGGAACGCGACGACGAGAACCTCGCACGGCGCACGGCGCAGCACGAAGTCCACTGTCGGCGAGAAGAATCGGCTCTGACGCCGCCAGCGCGGCGACGAGCCAAGGACGATGAGATCGACATCGCGCGAGCGCGCCTCTTCGAGGATGGCATGACCGATCGAGCGGGCACGGACAACTTCGGTCTGCACCTCGACACCGTGGTCCTCGCCCAGCAGACGAGCCTCCTCCATGGAGGCCTCGACGCGGGCTGCAACCTCCGGTGGTAGAGCCCCGCCCTCGAGCGGAAACTTGCGTGGCACGCGAACGACCGTAATCGCCTCGACCTCCGCGTCCGAATCCTTTGCGAGCGCGATCGCCGTCGCGACCATCTCCTCGCCGATGTCGCCAATCTTCATTGGAACAAGGATCCGCTTGAAGTCGGCACCGGGGGGCAGTTCGTCGATGGGGGTAACGTGTTCGAGTAGCCCGTGGCGCGTCGTCCGCCGAACTGCCACGAAGACGACGAGCCCGGCCGCCAGCCATACGGGGCCCGCGTATCGCGCTCCATCGTGGGTGGCGAGCGCGAGGACCCAGATTCCGAAAGTCGCCGGCGCACCGACGACAGCGGCGATAGGAATGTTGTGGCCACGAATCGTGACTCCCGGCCCTGCTCGAAACGGTCGTGGAAGGCCGGGCTCCCGCACCCGGAGCCAGACGACGGCGAGTTGTGCGGCCGTGAACGCGATCAGCACGCCGAACGAGTACGCGCTTGCGAGGAACGTCGGATCGCCGCCAGCCGCGACCTCGGTGACGACGATCGCTCCGATTGCGAGTCCACCGGCGATGAGGATCGCTTCGCTCGAGACGAGCGCACGACGCTCGAAGCGGGCGAACTCGTGGGGCAGTGAGCCGTGCTCGGCAAGCGAGAACGTCAGTCGGGTCATTCCCGACATCGACGTAGTGGCCGCACCGACGAGGATGAGTGCCCCGGACAAGCCGATCGCGACACGTAATGCGTCCACGAGGAGCTCGGGGAGCGAGCCCTCGAACGCCGCCGCTACGCCGACGAGCGGTGCCTCGAGCCACTCCTCGCCGAGCGCTGTCTCGCCTCCTGAGGCCGGATAGGCGGAGAGTCCGATCGCCGCGATGAGGACGGTGACGAGTACGACGAGCCCGATGGCCGAGAAGAGCGAGCGCGGGAGCGTGCGGCCCGGCTCGCGTGCCTCCTCGGCCAGGTTCGCGACGGTTTCGAGCCCCGTGTAGGCCAGCATCGCCAGCGGCAACGCGAAGGCAAGATCGCTCCAGTCCTGTCCGCTCGCGAAGCCGAAGCCGTCGCGCAGCGTGTCGGGCGAGAGGAGGAACGCGATCCCGAGAAGGACGAGGACGCCCTGGACGAGCAGGTCCAGGAGCGCCACGCCAAGCGCTTCCAGGTGGAGCCGCGTTCGGCGGATGAGCCGGACGGCCACGATCGCGGCGATGAGCACACAACCGATGACCGCGTCCCACGGTTCGTCGCGAAGCGACGGCGTCGAGATCGCCGCTCCGAGGTAGTGGGGGACGAAGAGCGCGGAGAGCGCCATTACGATCAGGAAGTCGAGGAAGAGCGCCCAACCGGTGACGAAGCCGGCGAGATCGTTGAACGCCCGACGGACGAACGTGGCCGCTCCGCCCGTCTCCGGGATCGCGGCCGTGCCTTCGGCGTAGGAAAGCGACACGACCAGGAAGAGCGCGCCGGTTAGGAGGAGCACGAGAGGCGTGAGCCCGAGCGCGGACGCGGCCACGATGCCCAGCGCGATGTAGAGCGAGGACGCGATCTCGCCGTAGGCGACGGCGAAGAGCGCCGGCGCATCCAGCACCCGCTCGAAGCCGCGAAGCTTGCGTGCCACTACGTCCTCCGCCTGCGCTCGACGGTCAGGCGTCCTACGCCGAGCGCGATGAAGAGCGCACCGAGGACGAACCCCGTCGCTCCTCCTCCCTGCGCGGCGGTGACCGCGAGCAGGACGACCCCGATACCGACGAACGCGATCGAGAAGGCCACCACCGCCCAGCGGTAGATCGTCATGCGGTCTGTGATGCCGTGACGAGCACTCGACACGGCGCGTGTTTTAGGACGTAGTCGACGGTCTTCCCGAACACCGCAGACTGCGAGGCCGTGAGAATTTGGCGTGGCGATCCGAGGACGATGATCTCGGAGTGGCGGGCGTTCGCCTCGGCCACGATCGCGGGACCGGCGGTGTGCGCACGCTCGAGCCGCGCGACGACCTTCACGCCGTAGGAGTCTCCGATGGCAACCGCCTCGTCGAGCTTGCGGTTCGCTCGCCTCTCCTCCTCGGGAAGATCGTCGCCGAGCCCGTGGTCGAGCGGGATCTCGAGAACGTTCAGGGCCACGATCTGTGAAGCACGTTCCGTCGCGAGCCGGCAGGCGAGGTCCATCGCTTCGTCAGAGGGATGTCCGCCGATCACCGGGACCAGCAGCCGCCTGTACTCGAGCGCAAGTGCCGGCCCGAACGCCGCGGGCGCGCGTACGGTCGCCCGCAAAGGCTCGTGGACGACGCGCCTTCGATACGCGATGTAGATCACGAAGCCGACGGCGAGCCAAGCGAGGCCCGCATAGCGCGTCGCAGGCGTCTGCCAGACGACGACGATCCACGCGAGGCCCGTCCCGAGCGCACCGGCGAACGCGAACAAGGGCCAGTCGACCCCGCCGAGGCGGACGTTGGGCCGACCGCGGAAGGCGAGCTCCTCCGGCCGCTTGTAGCGCAGGGCGATGAGCGAGACATGGGCGATCGTGAACGAGAGCATCGCGCCGAACGAGTACATCGTGCCCAGGAAGTCGACCTGGCCGGGAAGCAGCGTCAGTATCGAGACAAGCCCCGCGAAGACGACGAGCGAGAGCCAGGGCGTCTTCAGCCGCGGGTGGAGTCGCCGAAACCTCTCAGGGAGCTGACGGTGGCTCGCCATCGCGTACGTGATCCGCGAGGCGCCGATGACTCCGGCATTGGTTGCGATGAGAAGGATGGTCGCAGCGAGGACACCGACGTAGATCTCGAGGCCGTCCACGACCCAGTCCTGCTCGATGCCGAGGTTCTGCACGACTCCGAGGATCGGGTCGTTCGCGAATCCGCCCTCCTCGGGAGGCAGTCCGAGCTTCGTCTCGTAGTCGCCGCCGGCCGTCCGCTCGACGGGAAGCGCCGAGAGCGCGATCGCCGGCAGGGTGAAGAAGATCGCGAAGACGGCGATCGCGGTGAAGAGGTATGAACGCGGGACGTTCCGCGCGGGGTCGCGGGCTTCCTCGGCCAAGTTGGAGACCGTCTCGATCCCGGTGTAGGCGATCATCGCGACCGGAATCGCAAGCGCGAGCTCACTCCACGTGGGCGCGGTCCCCCAGTGCACGTTCTCGGTCAGGGTCTCGGGGCTGAAGATCAATGCGAAGCCGATGACGACCAGCAGGAGCTGCGTCGCGAAGTCGAGGAGAGCAAGGACGATGTTCAGGCCGGCGGACTCCTTGAGGCCGATCACGTTGAGTCCCACCAGGAGAACGATCACGACGGTCCCGCCGACGATGTCCCACGGGTTCTCGCGCAGCGGCTCCCAGAAGATCGAGAGGTAGTGCGGCACGAAGAACGCCGAGATCGAGATCGTGATCACGTAGTTGAGCATCTGGGCCCACGCGGCACCGAAGCTCACGACTTCGTTGAAGGCGTGGCGCGCGAAGCTGGAGGAGCCGCCAGCCTCCGGGAAGCGCACCGTGCCCTCCGCGTAGGTGAGGGTCGTGCAGGCGAAGATGAGGCCGGCGATGACGAAGACGAGCGGCGTGAGGCCGAGCGCGAACGCCGCCGTGACACCGAGCGCGTAGTAGATCGAGGAGCCGACGTTGCCGTAGACCGTCGCGAAGAGCCCGGGTGCGCCGAGCACGCGCTCGAGCTGGACCTCGCGCCTCCTGTGGCGGCCGGGCACGGCGGCGAAGCCTACAACCACGAGGGGCCGGTTTTCGCCGGCCCCTCGTCAGGTCGAACTCAATCGTCGGCTACGGCCGATCGTGATCATCGGCGACGTCCAACGGCTCCCAGGGATGCCGACCTCAGCCGTGAATCGAGGCGATTAGGGGAATGATCAGGATCGCGACGATGTTCGCGATCTTGATCATGGGGTTGATCGCGGGACCGGCGGTGTCCTTGTACGGATCGCCAACCGTGTCACCCGTGACCGCCGCCGCGTGGGCCTCGGAGCCCTTCCCGCCGTAGAGACCGTCCTCGATCGTCTTCTTCGCGTTGTCCCATGCTCCACCGCCCGAGGTCATCGCGATCGCGAGGAAGATGCCGGTGACGATCGTGCCGATCAGCAGGCCGCCGAGCATCTCCGGCTTGATGATCCCGACGACGATCGGGATCGCGATCGGGATCAGCGCGGGCGCCATCATCTCCTTGATCGCGGAGCCGGTGACGATGCCGATGGCGCGCGAATAATCCGGTCGCGACGTCCGCTCCATGATTCCCGGGTTCTCGCGGAACTGCCGGCGCACCTCCTCGACGACTTGGCCACCGACGCGGCCGACGGCTTGCATCGCGAGCGAGGCGAAGAGGAACGGCATCAGGCCTCCGACGAAGAGCCCGGCGATCACCCACGGGTTGTCGAGCGAGAAGACGGTCGAGAGCCCTTCCTCGCCGAGCCCGCGGCCGTACTCGTCGAAGAGGATGAGCGCGGCGAGCCCGGCGGAGCCGATCGCGTAGCCCTTCGTCACCGCCTTCGTCGTGTTGCCCACGGCGTCCAGCGGGTCGGTGATTCCGCGCACGGCCTCCGGAAGATCAGCCATCTCCGCAATGCCGCCGGCGTTGTCTGTGACCGGCCCGTACGCGTCGAGCGCGACGATGAGCCCCGTCATCGAGAGCTGTGCCATCACGGCGACGCCGATCCCGTACAGCGCCTCGCCCGCCGTGTAGTAGGCGCCGACGATCCCGGTTGCGATCACGAGGACGGGTAGCGCAGTTGCCTGCATCCCGACCGCGAGGCCGGCGATGATGTTGGTCGCGTGCCCCGTCTGGGACGAGCGCGCTATCTGCTTCACGGGGTTCCAGCGCGTGCCCGTGTAGTACTCGGTGATGGCCACGAGGAGGAAGGTGACGGCGAGGCCGATCAGCGCCGAGCCGTAGAGGTTCCAGAAGCTGAACTGGTCGCCGTCGTAGGCCAGCGTCACCGGGATGAAGCCCGCGGCCGACAGCACCGTTGCGACGAGGACGCTTCGGTAGAGCGCGTTGATGATCGCGTTCTCGCCCTTGCCGACACGCGTGAAGAGGGTGCCGACGACCGATGCCAGGATCGAGATCGCCCCGAGCGCGAGTGGGTAGAGCCAGAGGCTCGTGTCCTCGAAGCCGATCCCGAGGAGCATGACGGCAACCGCGGTGACCGCGTAGGTCTCGAACAGGTCCGCCGCCATCCCCGCGCAGTCCCCCACGTTGTCGCCGACGTTGTCCGCGATCACCGCCGGGTTGCGCGGGTCGTCCTCCGGGATGCCGGCCTCGATCTTCCCGACGAGGTCGGCGCCGACGTCCGCCGCCTTCGTGTAGATGCCGCCGCCGAGTCGGGCGAACACGGAGATCAAGGAGCCGCCGAAGGCGAGGCCGACGAGGTCGTCGACCGCCGAATCGGGGCTATTGCCGATCCAGTCGGTCAGCACCCAGTAGTAGCCGGCGACGCCCAGCAACCCGAGGCCGACGACGAGCAGGCCGGTGACGGATCCCGCCCGAAACGCAACGCGGAACGCGGGCTGCAGGCCTTCACGCGCGGCCTCGGCGGTGCGCACGTTCGAGCGGACCGCGACGTTCATCCCGATGAAGCCGGCGGCGGCGGAGAAGAGGGCGCCGAACAGAAAGCCGAACGCGGTGCCCCAGCCGAGCTCGTTGTAGAACCCGAGCAGGAAGAAGGGCACGATCGCGACGACAGCGATGGTGGTGTACTGCTTGCGCAGGTACGCGGCAGCGCCTTCCTGCACGGCACGGGAGATCTCCTGCATCCGCTCGCTCCCGGCCGGCTGCTTGAGCAGCCACCAGGTCAGGTAGATGCCGTACAAGACCGCCACGGCAGCGCACGCGAGCGCGAAGCCGACGGCGTGATCTACGAAGAAGTCCATGGTCCTCCGGGCAGTGCGGCCGTCACAAACTGAGCGCCGAGTGGCCTCGGCGCGGCCGATTATGTATCACAAGCGACTCCGACGCCCGGCGCAGAACCATTCGCTGCCGTTCTGTGTCCTGAGCGACTCCTAGGGCACCAGGACAGGTCGCTCCGCAGCAGGGAGCCGCGTCCAACCTTCGCTCTCGAAGACGTGCATCATCGGCGCGTTGTCGGCGGCGGTGTCGCAGTAGATCCGCCAGACACCGTGATCGACCAGGGTCTGCGTTGCCCTCCGGAGCAGCAGCCGCGAGAGGCTCCGTCCACGGTGGGCAGGGACGACACCCAGGTGGTAGATCGTCGCCTCGTCGAGACCCTCACGCGCGCAGCCGTCGAAGGTGACGGGCAGAACGAACCCGGCCGCCGCGTCCCCGTATCTGAGCAGCTGCCACCAGTCGGCCCGGTGGCTGAAGCCCTCCGGCGGCGTGAGGATCCTCTCCGCGGCCGCTTCGGCTCCGAGCGCTTGAACCGCGGCGATGTCCGACGCATCGACAGAGTTGGCGAGCACGAGCCCGACAAGCTGCGTCAGACCAGGAACGCAGGAAGCCTGCTGCCAGGCAACGAGAGGAGGGTCAGGGTCGCGGCACACCGGGCGATCGCCAGGCCACTCGAACGGAACTCTCCGGTACGTGCGCTCAGGCCCAGAACGTGGTTCAACCCTCACGCGACGAGGTTATCCCGCGCAGGTGGCACGGGAACACGGGTAGCCCCGCAGTGCTGCTACTCGACGCGTGCGCCGTGGAGGGCGTTCGCGCAGACGTCCTCCGGTTGCACGCCGATCCTCGGGATGGCCGCGAACAGGAGCTCTCTCAGCCGCTCGTTGTTCTCGCCAAAGACTTCCATCACGCGCTCGGCGGAGACAGCCTCGCCTCCCTCGACGCCGACGTCGTAGTCGGTGACCATCGCGATCGTCGCGTAGCAAAGCTCGAGCTCCCGCGCCAGCATGGTCTCCGGATAACTCGTCATGTTGATGACGTCCCAGCCCAGCTGTTTGAACCAGCGCGACTCGGCGCGGGTCGAGAAACGCGGGCCCTGGACGACGACCACCGTGCCCCCGTCGCGGGCCGGAACTCCGAGCTCATGCGCGGTCTCGAGCAGGATCCTGCGCAGATCCGGGCAGTACGGATCCGCCGCGGAGACGTGCGTCGTCACCGGACCCTCGTAGAACGTGTCGGCGCGGCCCGCCGTCCGGTCGACGAACTGGTCGCAGACGACGAACTCCCCGAGTGCGAGCTCGGCGCGCAGCGCGCCCGAGGCGCACGGGCCGATGATCCGCTTGACACCGAGCTCCTTCATCGCCCAGACGTTCGCGCGGTAGTTGATCTGCGCCGGAGGCAGCTCGTGCCGGCGGCCGTGGCGTGGGATGAACGCGACCTTCTTGCCCGCGAGCTCTCCGACCACGGCGGGCGCCGAAGGCTGGCCGAAGGGAGTCTCGACTTCGACTTCCTCGACGTCGTCGAGGAACGCGTAGAAGCCGGAACCTCCGAAGATGCCGATCTCAGCCTTCGCTGCCTTGCTCCTCTTCCACCGCCTTCACGTAGGCGAGTTGCAGGTTCGCCCGAGCCTGCTCAAGGTCGCGCACGATCGCATCGACCACCCCGCCTTCACGGAGGATCGGCTCGAGGACCCGCAACGCCTCGATGGCCAGCTTCGCCTGCCCGAGGTCGCGCGCCTCGGCGGACACGCGCCGGAACCCGATCGAGACGGCAGCGGTTGCAGCGTTGACGAGGACGTCCGCGACCCCGACCCGGTCGAGCGCCTCGCGCAGCTCTTCCTCGGTGGGGTGGTGCTCCTCAGCCACCGATGCGCTCCGTCGCGCGCACTTGCTCCGCGTAGATCTCGTCGAGAGAAGCCCCGTCCTCGAATCGCTCGATCTGCCGTTCCGCTGCGTTCCGCTCAGGGATCGCGAGATACGGCGCAGCGCCGATCTCCTCCGCGGCGGGTAGCACCCATTCGACGAGCTCCTCGAGGCGCTGCCGCGCCGGGATCGGTTCCCCGCGCGCGAAGTCGAGCAGCTCCCCGGGCAGGCCCCAGCGAATCGCTCGCCAGAAGTTCTCCTCGATCAGCCGGTGGGGCAGGGGCTCCACCGGTGACCCCTCGTCGTAGGCGCGCGCGATTCGCGCGACGAGGGAGGCTGCGAGGGCGGCCAGTGCCTGCGCCTCGCCGAGCTCGGGCTGCCCGTCGCAGACCCTGATCTCGATGGTGGGAAACGCGAGATGCGGCCGAACGCTCCACCAGATCTGCGTGTGCTCGCTGATCGATCCCGTCTCGTACAGGAAGCGGACGAACGCCTCGTACTCGGCCCACGACGAGAAGCTGTCCGGCACGCCGCAGCGGGGGAAGAAGCGGGTGAAGATCTGCGTCCGCGCGGAGTGCAAGCCCGTGTTCACACCCTCGACGAAGGGGGAGCTGCACGAGAGCGCCAGCAGCTCCGGGAGGAAGTTGCGCATCCCGTTGAGCACTGCGATCGCGCGGTCCGGCCCGTTGATCGCAACGTGTACGTGGAGACCGAACGTGTTGTTCCGCCAGACCACGTACCGAAGGAGCTCGTCGTTCAGGCGGTAGTGCGGCGTGTCGATGATCCGCTGCTTCTTCCAGTCGGCCGAGGGATGCGTCCCGGTCGCCCCGAGCAGGAGCCCCATCGGCTCCACCAGCGCCTGGAGTTGCGCACGCCGCTCGGCAATGACCGCCGGCGCCTCCGCGAAGGTCTCGCAACGCCCCGTCCGGACCTCGACCTCAGATGCGATCAGCTCTCCGACGAGGTGCCCCTCGAGAGACGTCTCGGTCGACGCCGCCTGGACTTCCTCGAAGCGATTGACGAGGTCGAGCGACTCGGGGTCGAGCAGCGCGAACTCTTCCTCGACCGCGACCGTGAAGTCCGTGGCGCTCTCGAACTGCTCGCGCGCGCGAGCGATCAGCTCTTCGGGAGAGAGCGTCTGTTCCTCGCCCATGGCCGCACTACAGTAATTGAAGGGATGTCAGGTGCTGAGCGCAAGAAGCCGCTCGGCGACAGTGGCCCAACTCCACCGTTCGACCACCGCCCGCCGCGCCGCAGCGGAGATCTCTTGACGCTCCCGCGGTGAGAGCCCGATGAGGGCGGAGAGCTTCTCGCCAAGGTCGGCCGCGTCACCCGGTGCGAACGACGTGAGGTGCCGTAGCGCAGGCGGGTATTCAGCTTCCAGGCCGACCGCGACCTCGGCGAGCCCCGAGTGCCGTGCGACGAGCGGCGGGCAGCCCGCCGCGGCCGCCTCGGCGGCGACCATCCCGAAGGCCTCCGGGAAGATCGAGGGGACCACGCACGTGGTGGCCAGCGCGAGCAGCTTCGTCAGATGGCGATGCTCGAGTGGGCCGGTGAAGAGCGCCTTCTGCGGGGCGAGCGACTCGAGCTCGGCGCGCTGCGGGCCGAAGCCGACGACGACGAGCCTCGCATCGACCTCGCGCATCGCGTCGAACAACAGCTGGACGCCCTTCTGCGGGATCAGCTTCCCGAAGTAGACGACGGTCGGCTCGTCGGCAGCAAGGAACGCGTTCAGCCGGTCCGCGTTCGCCTCGTCCGGGAGTCTCTCGTGCGCACTTCCGGGATTCGGAGGATCGCGCCGTGCCTCCGTGACGAGCTCGGTCAGCGCGCGCTCGCGTTCGAGCGGCCGCCACTCGTCGACGTCGACGCCGGGCGGCACGTCGTGGACCCGGTCGACGTGCCCGCACACGTCTTCGAGCACCTCGCGGATGTGGCTCGACCCGACGAACACGGCACGAGCCGCTGCCAGCACCTCGCCTCCCCAGCGTTCGAGCTCGGGTCGTCCTCGCATCGAGTACTCGAGCTCGGACCCATGCGCCTTGAGCGCGAAGGGGGCACCGCTCGCGACTCCGACCGCCCCGCCCAGGAGGACGTGGTTGCAGAAGACGACGTCCGCGGGCAGCTCCGTCCGCAGGGCGGCGGCGTTCGCCTCCACCCAGTCGTCGAGCTCGACACGCGTGCAGTCCTGGAGCAGCTTGACCTCGTAGCCCTCGTAGCGGTCGAGGACGAAGACGGGGAGCAGCCCGCCGGCATCTGGGTTGACCACCTGTGCGCTGCCGACGTCGTGCCGATCGGGGTGGGACTCCTGGCAGAAGACCGTGACCTCGTGCCCCGCACGGCTCCACTCGCGCGCGAGCTGCCGCGTGTACACGTTCGATCCGGTGCCCCCGAGGAGGTATCCGTGCCAGAGCAGGATCTTCAACGCGTCGCTCATCTTCGCGGCTCAGTAGGGCGACGCTTGCGTCGCCCTACTGAGCCAAGGCGGGCGAGGCAAGCGTCGCCCCTGCGGGCCCGGTTGCCATTGGCGACTTGCGATGTCAGGCGAGATGGAAGTAAAGGGCGTAGAGCAACTCGACGGCAGGGTTCGACGTGTGCACCTGGACGTCGGCGGGCGTGTCGAGCAGCGCCTCCGAGTAGTTGAAGATGATCTTGACGCCCGCGCCGATGAGCGCGTCCGCGGCGTCTTGCGCACTCTCGGCCCGAACGGCAATCACGCCGACGATGATGTTCCGCTCGCGGCAGATCTGGGCGACGTCGGCGATCGAGCTCACCCACAGGTCGTCGACCCGATGACCGACCTTTTCCGGGTCGTTGTCGAAGATGGCCGCGATGTGAATTCCGTGCTCGGCGAAGATCGGGGAGCTCGCGATCGCGCTGCCGAGCCGGCCGGCGCCGACCAGCGCGATGTTGTGCTGGCCCTGCGTGCGGAGGATCTTTCGGATCTCGTCGAGGAGCCCATCGGTGCGGTATCCGACTCCACGCTTGCCGAAGCGCCCGAACGCCGACAGATCACGGCGGATCTGAGTCGCGTTGATGTTCGTGTACTCGGCGATCTCCTGCGAGGAGATGCGGTCCTTCCCCATCTTCCGCGCCTGGGTCAGGACCTGCAGGTACCTGCTCAGTCGCGCGGCGACGCCGACGGTCAAGCGCTCGGCCACGACGTCTCTGTCAGCGCTTGTGACAATTCGTCACGATTCTGCCAGCGACCTCCCACGCCCGGCCGGAGGAACCGACGTTAGGCCCGGGTCTCGAGTCGCGCCCGCAGCGATTCCGGCTGGACGAAATACGTGAACGCCCGCTCGCCGTCGATCTCGACGACCGGCAGGTGCTCGCGGTAACGAGCCTCGAGCGACGGCTCGCCCTCGATGTCGACGAGCTCGAGCTGGAAGCCGACCTCGGACTGCACCGCCCGCACCACCTCGAGCGCGCGCTCGCACAGGCTGCAGCCCGCCGCGTGATAGAGCGTGACGGTCGTTACGGGTACAGGCCCCTCGTCGTCGTCGCCTCCGCCACGCGCTGCACGGCGAGACCGTAGGAAGCCATGCGCAGGCTCGTCTGATAGCTCTCGCGGGTGTGCCAGGTCTCCTCGAACGCCCGCACGACGATGTCGTGCAGCTTCGCGTTCACCTCGTCCTCGCGCCAGAAGTACTCCTGGAGCCCTTGCACCCATTCGAAGTAGGAGACGACGACGCCACCTGCGTTGGCGAGTACGTCGGGCAGGACGAGCACTCCCCTGTCCTCGAGGATTGCATCGCCCGCCGGCGTGACAGGCCCGTTCGCACCTTCACAGATGACCGTCGCCTTCACCTGGTCGGCGTTCTCCTCCGTGATGACCTGTTCGAGCGCGCACGGCGCCAGGATGTCGCAGGGCAGCTCGACAAGCTCCTCGTTGGTGACCGCATCGGCGTTCGCGAGCCCGGCGAGTACGCCGCGTTCCTGCTTGTGGGCGAGCGCAGCAGGTACGTCGATCCCCTTCGGGTTGTACACCCCTCCCTGGGAGTCGGAGACCGCCACGACCGTCGCTCCCTCCGCGTGCAGCAAGCGCGCCAGGTTGGCACCCACGTTCCCGAATCCCTGGATCGCGACCGAGTACTCGCTCACTCGCTTCTCCTGCTTCTGCGATAGAGCCTGGATGCAGTAGAGAGAGCCGCGGGCGGTCGCTTCCACGCGGCCGAGGGAACCTCCGACCGAGAGCGGCTTTCCGGTGACGACCCCGAGCACCGAGTGGCCCTTGTTCATCGAGTAGGTATCGAAGATCCACGCCATCACGCGGCCGTCGGTGCCGACGTCCGGGGCGGGAATGTCCCGTTCGGGGCCGATGTCGTTGATGATCTCGCTCGTGTAGCGCCGGGTGAGCCGTTCGAGCTCCCCGACGGAGAGACCCTTCGGATGGCAGACGACTCCGCCCTTGGCGCCGCCGAAGGGGAGCCCCATGAGGGCGCACTTCCAGGTCATCCACATCGCGAGGGACTTCACCTCGTCGAGCGTGACGTCCCCGTGGTAGCGGATCCCGCCTTTCGAGGGGCCCCGCGCGATGTTGTGGGTGACGCGATACCCGATGAAGACGTTCGTCGAACCGTCGTCCATGGAGACGGGGATCGAGACCTCGACGCCCTTCTTGCACTGGGAGAGGACGCGGATCAGGTTCGGATCGATCGCGAAGACCTCTCCCACTCTCCGGAGCTGGGACTTCGCCAGCTCGAACGGGTTTTCCCGGAGGTGAGTGGCCGCCTCAGCTGTGCTCATCGAGATGCGCCTCCTCTAGTCGGAACGGTCGCGAGAATACCCCGTTCCGGCGGTGTCCTCACCCCACGTCGTAGGCGACGGTCTCGGCCTGCCTGCGCGTCCCGTCGCTCGGCCGAGCGACGACCCGGATGACGTACTCGCCTCGGCGCAGGCGCCCGCCGCCCGGCCCCCGCCCCGTCAGGCCGAACGTGTACCGGCCGGGAAGGAGCTCACGCCTTTTCGCGAGCACGCCCAGGAAGTTGCCGTTCCGCCAGAGCTGAACCTGCAGGAGGTCGACGGGCCTGACCTGCGGCTCCGCGCCGCGCACGACTGCGCCCACGACGAGGCTGAGCACTGCGGGGGTGGCATCGGAGATGCGCTCGTCCGTCGTGCGAAGCGAGAGCCCCGAGAGGAGATCGGTGGAGGGATCGGGCGCAGCGAGTGCCCACGGAATTCGAATGGACTGCGAGCGCGACACCCGCAGCTCGAGCTCACCCACGGCGGCGCCGACGCGATTTCGAAAGCCGACGGTGTCTGCGCGCACCACGATAGGTGCCGTTCGCCCTGGTCGCACCCGAAGCTTCTCAGGAGACGCCGTGACCTCGACTTCCGGCGCGCTTCGACTCGACCCGACGACCACCGTCAGGCTCCGGGTGGAGAGGTTCCGAACGAGCAGCGTCCGTTCCACTCCCAGCGGGTCGCCGGCGGTCGTTCCGAACGACAGGGTAACCGGGTCGGTGACGATCTCCTGTGCGCCGGCGCGCTCCAGATCCAGGACGCTCGGCCGAGGGCTGGAGGAGTCGGAGTCGACCCGCGTAGCGGACCCGACGAGCAGCCCGCGCAGCGCCGCTGCGTCGGCCTGAGGCCGGCCCTGGGCGAGAACTGCGGCTGCTCCCGCCGCCGCGGCGGCGGCGACGCTCGTTCCGCTCACCGTGCCGTATCGGATCTCACCGTCCTCGCTCCGTCCCGGCTCAGAGGTCGGAACGGCGACCCCCGGTGCGAGGAGCTCGGGTTTGACGCCCCCGTCGAAGGCGAGCCCCTGCGAGGAGAACGCCGCGATCGAGCCGCCGGCCGCGTTCTCGGCCGTGCTCACCGCGCCCACGGAAACGGTCACCGGGATCCCTTCTGCCCGCAACGCCCGAACGGTGCTCGCAAGCTCCCCCGGCAGCCCGACTACCGGTATTCCCGCGGGGACGTCGAGGCTGAACGCACCCGCAGGAAGCGCACCGTCGACGAGCACGGCGACGGCACCCGCGGCGGCTGCTTCCTCGACCGTCTCGTCCGACAACACGCCGCGGGGAAGGAGCGCAGCGCGACCTGCGACGCTGCTCACGCCTGCACGGGAGAAGAGGCCCTCGATCCCGCGCGAGGCCGCCTCCCTCGTTACCGGGACCACGCCCGACGTGACGGTGTGGGTCGGCGCGCCCCCGAGCGGCATCGTCCCCTCGTAGAGGACGCGCAAGCCCGCGCGCACGTGCATTCGTACCGTGGGCGCGGTGATTCGCCCGTCCGACGCAGCGACGGTGAGCGCCCCAGGTGAGCCGCCGGGCCCGGCGACGCTGCCGAATGCGGGGCCGGCGCGGCCGTCGTTCCCGGCCGGGGCGATCACGAGCACGTCGAGCGCCTCCGCGCCCGCGACCGCGCGTGCGACAGGCCCATCCGAGAAGCCCGCGTACGGCTCGCCGACCCCGATGAGCGCGATCCGCGCAGCATCCTGCGTGTCGCCGTCACCGTTTGGATCGACCGCTGCCTCGAGCCCGGCGATGATCTGATCCGTACGGGAGTAGACGGTGTAGCCGCCTTCGGCGTCGGCTTGCCAGCCCGCGACGCGGATGGGCAGGATCGACGCACCGGGAGCAACCCCGTGCAG
>JBKPDR010000052.1:0-29271 GCA_046727975.1 Actinomycetota bacterium
GTGTCGAAGAGGGCGTCCAGGTCCTCGTGGTTCCCTTCGACGAAGTAGAGGTCGAGGTCGGCGCCCTCGAGCTGGCGGGGCAGCGAGTGCAGGAAGTCGTCGTAGTGCTTGATGCGCGGCCAGTAGCCGAGGTCGCCGAGCTGCAGAATGGCCTGGCAGCGTTGCTCCCGGGCGTAGTGGACGAGGTTCTCGAACCAGGACTCGTCCGCGTGGAGGTCGCCGGCGACGAGAAGCCGTGAGGGCTCGTGGGGCATCCCTCGGTCGGCTCCGACGAGCGGGCTCAGTGCCACCCGCTCCGAGGCCAGGACGACGTCAGTCGCGCGAACTACCAGGCGAACGCGGCGTTACGCCGTACCGACCGGCGGCCAGCCCCATCGATTCACTTGAGCTCGAACCGGAGCGAGCGAACCTCCGTCGTGCCGACGTTCTCGGTGGAGTGCTCCTCCGCATCCCGCGACATCGCGACGCCCGCCGGAAGCTCAACCTCTTCGGTCTCCCCGGACGGTGAGCTGAACCGCACCTTACCTTCGCCGAGGTTGTAGACCACATAGTGCGGATGCCCGTGCATCGCGGGGCTCTCAGCTGGGCTACACGCGCCTCCAGCGGCCGCACACGCGCGTTCTCGAACAGGGCCGTGTAGACGTTGGACGCTACCACCCGGTCTGCCGGCATCACTACGTCCTTGGGGGCATAACTCGAAACGCAGTGCGACTTTATCGGGCAAGCCCGCCGCCCTGAGCGACTCTGACGCTAATCGGACGCGGGCGGCTCGCCCGTCCCGAGGACGAGCTGCGGACTCTTGGCATTGCGCACGAAAAGCGATCACCTCCTCGCCGAGGTCGCGGGAGAGCGCCGCCCGGAGGCTCCGCATGAGGACCGCGTCGCCGCGCCGGCTACCGAAGCCCCAGTTGCCGCTCGTGACGAGACGAAGCGCACCAGCACGCACAACGGCGAAGCGCACCACCTGGCGGGGCGCGTGTGGCCGCCCAGACAACCTGTCTTCAGCGCTCACCCAACCTCGTCCTGTCCGCTCGCGGCCACGTCGTCGCCCCTGCCCCCCGCGCAGGCGGCCGTCTGCGCGCCATGGCCGGCTCCGCCCGGTCTATCGCGAGGTGTGCTCCGGGTTGCCTACGAAGCCAATAAGCGAGAAACTTGGAGTCTCGCAGGGAGCCGGGTTTCGCGTGCGAGCGCTGCGGCACACCCAGCACACCCACACAGCCAAGCTCCGGCCGTCAGGATGAAGGAGCCTGACCGGGTTGGCCCGGCTCCCTGCGACTGCAATGTAGCGCGATGCCAGAGCTCCTGGGTGCGCTCTTTTGCAGGGAGTTTCGCGCCGGTTTCTCACCGACGCGGATCGCTCGCGGGGGCCGGGCGATGAGTTGGCCTGGCCACGGCGCCCACGTCCAGCTCGGCGGGACTCCGAAGGGGGGACAAGGTCGCAGATTGAGACCCACATCGTGCGCGCTTGGTCCGAGCCGCCGGGCGAGGAACCCCTCGACACCCCGAGGACACCCTGAGGACACCCGTTCAGAGGCCCAAACCCAGCAAAATCCGTCTCGGAGGACAGCCCAAGATTTGGCTTGACTAAAGGGTTTGCGCACCTTCAGGGGGTGTCCTCGGGGTGTCCTGAGCGCACCCGTCCAGGCAGATCTGGCTTGAATACTGGGTTTGCGGTCACCCGAGGGGTGTCCTCAGCGGTGTCCTCGAGTGCACCCTCGGGCCGTATTTGGCTTAAATGCTGGGTTTGCGGTCGCTCGGGAGTGTCCTCAGAGTGTCGCACGAGGTGTCGGTCGAGCGCGCGACGGCACTCGATCTCTCTTGGTGTTGAGCTCGCGCCGATTGTGCGCCGAGCTGAGCGCTGAAGAGGGCCCCGAAGCGGGAATCGCGACCCCGTCGGTCCCCTTGGAAGTTCTAGCGCGATAGGTAGAGGGTGAGGGCCGCCCACCTCGAGCTGCTGGCTATCGCTGCGAGCTCCAGCGTCCAGGCTGCACAGCACGAGCGTGCCACGTCCACCTCGCCCGCATTTAGGGGGCCACCACGGGGGGGCCGGCATCGAAAGGCGCGGGGCTTGTTGCTCTCCTGCCCCGGTGCAGTAGACGCACCGAGAGCTAGATAGCAAAGGGGGTATTAACCCCGCAGGTCTTGACGATTCAACCCCCTGCTCTGGGGCTATAGATGCTCCTCGTTCTTCTGCCTAGGGGGTATTTCACCCGCGGTGCTTTGCGATTCAACCCGCTCGAGTTTCCCGCGCGAGAAATTTGAGAACTCACAAAATTGGCGGTTCCCTGCAGGGAAAGCGACCCCTTCACCCTCGAACACGTCCGCGAGTGGGCATCGAACCTCATCCTCGACTCAGACGAGCCGTGGAGGCCAGAACCATGGCAAGAAGCCTTCGTAGAGGACGTATTTCGGGGCTACAAGGTCTGCTGGCTCATCGTTCCCGAGGGAAACGGCAAAACCACGCTGGTTGCGGGCCTCGCGCTCTACGTCGTCGAGTTCAAGCCCGACGCTAATGTCCCGGTCGCGGCGTCGACGTGCGATCAGGCCGAGTGGATCTACCAACTGGCTGCTGGCTTCATCTACCGCTCCGAGCACAAGGATTTCAAGCTGCTCGAGGGCTATCGACGCATCCGTTTCGACTCCACACAGAGCCGAATTCAGGTTTTCGCGGCCGATGATCGAGGTGGAGACGGGATTGTCCCCGGCGGCTACGCCTTCCTCGACGAGCTCCACCGGCACAAGTATCTCGCGCTCTACCGGACTTGGCAGGGGAAGCTCTGGAAGCGCAGGGCGCATCTCATCGCCCTCTCATGCAGCGGCCCTAGCGTCGTGTGGGACACAGTCAGACTCCGACCCCGAGGAGGGAACCATGAGACGCTTCGGCTCCGCGGTGGTGACGCTGTCGGCGGCCGCCCTGTTGTGGACGGCCGTTGTCGGCGCCAGCTCGGTGCTCGGCGCCGCCGAGCACACGCCGGCGCGCGCAGCGGAGGGCGCCAGCGCGATCGTCAAGCTGAAGGACGCCAAGCTCAACATCGAGCACAACGCGACGGACAGGGACACGGGCTTCCAGGGGTTCATCGACAGCGAGGGCTGGCGGCGACTCGACGTGCGCGGACCGGGAGGCCAGGTCCTGAGGTTCGAGGGGCGCGGCACGCTCGCCAAGCTGGGGCTGACCGAGCTGTTCTTCGAGACCGTTGAGCCCGAGAACGCCGACGTCCCGATCGACGAGATGCTCGCGAAGCTGCCGGAGGGGAGGTACACGATCGCCGGCCCAGCCCAAGAAAACGGCAAGAGCGCCGGCCGCACCTCGGGCACCGCGTGGCTCACGCACGACATCCCGGCCGGCCCGAAGCTCGTCGCTCCCGAAGAAGGCGCCAAGGTACCGACGCGCGGCGTCGTCGCCCGCTGGAAGCCTGTCACCAAGTCGATCACGGGCGATCCGGTGACGATCATCGCCTACCAGCTCATCATCGAGAAAGACGTCGAGCCGCACCCGCACATGATCGGGAAATTCGGGCTGAGCATCTACATGCCACGCTCGGTGACGAGCATCGCAGTCCCGGACGGATTCCTCCAGCCCCGGACGGCGTACAAGTGGGAAGTGCTGGCGATCGAGCGAAGCGGCAACCAGACGCTCTCCTCCGGCTCCTTCCGGACGCGGTGAGACCAGGACCGGTTGGTGAGCTGTGTCAGGTTGCGGGCGCCACTGGCCGGGCACGCAGGACGGCCCACGCTATCCAGCAAGCTGCAACGAACTGAATCACGTGGGCGGCGAGGCCCTGCTGCAGGGTGAAGTCCACGAGGACGAATGCCGGAATTAGAAGCACGGCGCCGCGCGGCACGGCACGGGAGCGCCACAGGGCGAAGGCCATCGTGAGCAGACCGAAGAAACCGCCCACCAAGAGCAGAACGATCATGGCGATCGCGGGGGCGATCGTCGCCTCGTCGGTCGCATCCGCCAGCGCCGTCAGATCGAGACGCCCGTCCTGAGCGAGGCCGAATAGGGGCGTTTCGTAGCCCTGCACGAGCGTCAACCCAACGAGTCCGAACCCGAGCAGGGTGCCAGCGGAGCGCCTGCGGGTCGGAGCTCAGCCGCAGGGACCGACCCCTTCCCACCCCGCTCCGGCCTCGCCCTTATTCGGACGAGTCGCTCGAACGGTGGAGACGAGGCCGGAGCGTGTTTGCGGATACGAATCGCCGCAGCACTCGTACCCCCTTCCCCCGGCTCCGGCCTCGCCGTTATTCGTACGAGCCGCTCGAACGGTTCGCTCTCGCGCTAGAGCAGTACGCCACTCGAGGCCAGGCTGTTCTAGACCTTCGGTGGGCCCGAGAGCCCGGAGCCGAGAGTTAGCCTCTAGGCGCGCGACTGACTAGGGGAGTCAGGGGAGGGGGAAGAAAACCCCCCGACCCCCTCAACGCCTCGAACGTCCTCCTCCCGGCTGACCGGGCAACGGGAGTTTAGGCCGTGGTGACAGGAAGAGCTCGCAGGCGCTCATGAACCCGCGAGCTGCCTTGCAAGGCCTCGATCCCGCGGATCGTTCGACCTCGTCGAATCCCCTCGATGTGGGGAGCGAAGAACGACAGCTCCGCCTCAAGGTCTTGTCTCTTTGCCGCCTCGCGATAACCACGAACGACGGCGAGATCATCGTCGCTCATGAGAAGACCATAACCTGACTGTGCTGCGAAACTCAGTCGTCCCTGGTCGGCCTCCAACGGACTGTCGAGTCTCCTAAGTGCCCGTCGTCAGACATGTCCTGACGGCGCGTTTCTTGGCGTTCGTCAAGCCAGCGCGTCCGGCGAAATAAACAGTCACCGAGGACACCTGCCCGAGAAAGGCCAAACGCCGAAAAGCGCCTGGCTGACGAGCATTAGCCTCGATCCCGGCGCCGGCGCGGTGGGTCAAACACCCACGCGGGCGCCGGTCTCCGCATCGAAAACGTGGATCTCGCCCGCGACCGGCCGTAGCGCGACCTGCTCTCCGCGCTGCGGCACGCGCCGCGTATCGACGCGCGCGACGAGCTTCCTCTCGGCTCCTTCGAGCTCGGCCGTGCAGAACACATAGGAGTCCGCTCCGAGTTCCTCGACCACCTCCACGCGTGCGGGCACGCCCTCGGACGCGAGCTCGAGCGACTCCGGCCGGAAGCCCAAGACGAGGCTCCGACCCACCGAGGGCGCGGGTACCGGCACCCTCACTCCGCCGAGCAGAACCGATCCATTCGCGGCAGCCAGCCCGGCACAGAGATTCATCGAGGGCGATCCGATGAAGCCCGCGACGAAGAGATTCGCCGGCTGCTCGTACAGGCAGCGCGGCGTATCGCACTGCTGCAGCCGACCGTCCTTGAGCACGGCAACGCGTTGGCCGAGCGTCATCGCCTCCGCCTGATCGTGCGTGACGTACACGGTCGTGACGCCGAGCTTCGCCTGCAGGGCTGCGATGTCCGTCCGCATCTGGACGCGCAGCTGTGCGTCGAGGTTCGAGAGCGGCTCGTCCATCAGGAAGGCGCTGGGGTTCCGCACGATCGCCCTGCCCATGGCGACGCGCTGGCGCTGCCCCCCGGACAGCTGTCCGGGCTTGCGGTCGAGGTACTCGGTGAGGCCGAGCATGGCTGCGACGTCACGAACGCGACGCTCGCGTTCCGACTTCTTGACCTTCGCGATCTTGAGCGGGAAGCCGATGTTGGCGGCGACGCTCAGGTACGGATAGAGCGCGTAGTTCTGGAACACCATCGCGACGTCCCGCTTCTTCGGCGGCACGAACGTGACATCCCGGCCGCCGATGAGGACGCCGCCTTCGTCGACCTCCTCGAGGCCGGCCAGCATCCGGAGCGCCGTCGTCTTTCCCGAGCCCGATGGCCCCACCAGGACCATGAACTCGCCGTCCTCGATGTGCAGATCGAGCGCATCGACAGCGGGCACCTGCGTGCCGGGGTAGATGCGCGTCGCGTGCTCGAAACAGATGTCCGCCATCACTCGGCCCCTTCGCCGGCCGCAATCGCCAGCTGCTCTCGTGCGCGCGCTTTCGCCTCAGGAGGCGCACCCAGCTCGTCGAGCCCCAGCAGGGCGGCTCCGACGATCGGTGCCGACGCCGTGGCCCGCACGACGAGCGCCGGCCCCACGTCCGCGAGTCCGGCACGCACGGCGTCGATGAGTCGTCCGTCCCCCGTCTGCACTAGGCCTCCGCCGAGGAGGACCTCGACCGGCTCGTCCGTCAGTTCGAGACGCTTCAGCGCGACGCGTGCGAGGGCGACGATCTCCGAGGCGAGACGGTCGACGATTTCGCCCGCGATCGGGTCGTCGACCGCTTCGGCAAAGACGACGGGCGCGAGCTCGATGATGCGGGACTGCTCCACCCGGCGTCGATGGATTGCCTCGGCAAGCTCCTGCGGGGTTGAGAGCCTGAAATGCGCGGGCACTGCGTGCTCGAGGCTCGTCTTCGGCCCGCGGCCGTCTTCGCTGCGCGCAGCGGCGACGACTCCGGCGAGCCCGACGTCGAAGCCACCGCCCCAGTCGCCCGTGATCGCGCCAAGCGAGGGGAACCGCGCATGGCGGCCGTCGGGCGTGACTCCGACGCAGTTGATGCCGGAGCCGCAGACGACGGCGACTCCCCAGCCACGGTCTGTCCCGGCCCGCAGAACGGCGAAGGTGTCGTTCTCGACGGACGCTCGAGTCGCCCAACCCCGCCTGCCGGCTGCTTCTTCCAGCTCCTGCTGGTCGGCGGGGAAGTCGACGCCTGCGAGCAGGAGCTCCGCGATCTCGGCAACCGGGCCGTTCCCACGAGTTAGTCCTGCCTCGCGCAGGGCGTCATCGAGCAATTGCTCCAGCACACCGAGACAACCGGCCACGCCCAGATACTGCGGCGTGCTCCGCGGCCCGCGCACGAGTGAGAGCGCGCGGCCATCCTCGGTCACGAGCGCAAGATCTGTCTTCGAATTGCCGCCGTCGACGGCGAGGACGATTCGCTCGCTCATATGGAAGCCTCGCTCGCAGTCCGGAACTGCGTCAGGTGCTCGGCGCCCGCGGCCAGCAGCAGCTCGAGCAGCTCCTCGGCGAGCTCGTATTGGCCGATCAGCGGATGGGCGAGGAGCGCCTTGCGGGCCACGACGGGATCACTCGTGACCGCTGCCTCTGCCGCCAGCCGCTCGTACGCCGCGACGTGCTGGACCAGCCCGAGGAGCTCGGGCGCGAGCGGGGCCTGGGGAAGGGGGACAGGCCCCTGCACACCGATCCGCGCAGGGATTTCCACGACGTCGTCGTCGGCAAGGCCGGTGAGCGTCCCGTCGTTGCGGATGTCGACCACGTGGACATCGTTCGTGTCCGAGGCGAGGGAGGACACGAGCCCAATCGCCGCCTCGCTGTAGTAGGCGCCGCCGCGGCGCTCGAGGAGAGCCGGCTTCGCCGTCACGCTCGGGTCTCGGTACAGCTCGAGGAGCTCGCGCTCGATCTCCGCGACCACTTCGGCGCGTGGCCTACCCGAGCGCTGCTCGGCGAGCACGTCGTCGTGTGTGTAGAAGTAGCGCAGGTAGTAAGAAGGGGCGGCGCCGAGCTCGTCGAGCAGCCGGCGCGGGAGCTCGGAGGAGGCTGCGAGCACGTCACCGTGCTCCTCGAGGAGCTCGGGCAGGACGTCCTCGCCGTCGAGCCGGGCGGCGCGCACCCACGTGAGGTGGTTGAGCCCGACCTGGTCGACCACGATCCTCCCCGGCTCGACTCCAAGGAGCCGCGCGAACGCGCGCTGAAAGCCGATCGCCACGTTGCAGAGCCCGACCGCGCGGTGACCCGAATCGAGGAGCGCCCGCGTGACGATCCCGACCGGGTTCGTGAAGTCGACGATCCATGCGCCCGACGCCGCGTGCTCGCGGGCCCGCTCGGCGATCTCGAGCACGACGGGAACCGTGCGCAGTGCCTTGGCGAAGCCTCCGGCGCCGGTCGTCTCCTGTCCGATGCAGCCGCAGGCGAGCGGCACGGTTTCGTCGGAGAGCCGTGCCGCCTGGCCGCCGACCCTGATCTGTACGAGCACGAACTCGGCACCGTCGAGTGCTCGGTCGAGGTCTCGAGTGACCGAGAGCTCCCCGCCGAAGCCCTGCGCCTCGAGCATCCGCCTCGCCATCCCACCCACGATCTCCAGCCGCCCAGCGTCGATGTCGTGGAGCGCGAGCTCCCGGGCATCCAGCCGCTCGCGCTCGCGGGAGAGCCCCGACACGAGCTCCGGCGTGTACGTCGACCCGGCGCCAATCACCGCGAGCTTCATCCCTTCACCCCCGTCAGCGTCACACCTTCGACGAACGCTCGTTGTGCGAGGAAGAAGAGGACGATCACGGGAGCCATGAACATCAGCGTCGCCGCCATCGTCAGGTTCCACTCCACCTGGTAGATGGTGCGGAACTGCGACAAGCCGAGCGAAAGCGTCCAGTTGTCCGACGCCTCGCTCGTGTACAGGAGCGGTCCGAAGAAGTCGTTGAAGCAGTAGAGAAACTCGAAAAGCGCGACTGCGGCGATTGCCGGCTTGGCGAGCCGCAGGAACACGGAGACGAGGATCCGTAGTTCGCCGCAGCCATCGACCCGCGCCGCGTCGACGTACTCCTCGGGGATCGTGAGGAAGAACTGGCGCAGGAGGAAGATCGAGAAGGCGTCGCCGAGGAAGTTCGGGATGATCAACGGCCAGAGCGATCCGACCAAGTGCAGCTTCGCGAAGACGACGTAGATCGGGATGACCGTGACCTGGAAGGGGAGCATGAGGGCGACGAGCGTGATCACGAACACGAGGTCACGCCCGCGCCAGCGAAGACGCGAGAGCGCGTACGCGACGGGAATGCTCGACACGAGGACTCCGATGGTGGCGAGCCCCGCGTAGAGCATCGTGTTCAGCGCATAGCGCCAGATCGGTGCCGTCTCGAAGACGTCCACAAAGTTGTTCCACTGGAAGGGCTCCGGCCACAGGCGGGGCGAGAGCGCCTGCTGGTTCGTCATGAGCGCCGTCAGCGCGATGAACACGAACGGCGCGAGGAACATCAGCGACGCCGCGATGAGAAGGCTGTGGTCTGCGACCGCGATCAGGAACCGTTGGCGGCGTACGTCCGCCGGAGGCTTGCGCCGTTCGATCGCCCTGGGCTCGACAACCGCGTCGATGGTGGTCATCGTCGCGCCGCTCCCGGGTAGAAGACCCAGAGCCGTGAGCTGCGGAGGATGAGGAGCGTCACGGCGAGGGCGACGCCGAGCAGGAGCATCGTCATCGCCGACGCGTAGCCCATGTTGAAGTAGCTGAACCCGTGCAGGTAGAGCAGCACGGGGTAGAAGAGCGTCGAGTTCTCGGGATAGCCGGCACTCGTGGGGCCTTCCGCCGCCGCTTGACCGGACGCGATCGAAGCCGCCACGTACGCCTGCGTGAAGTACTGCAGGCTGTCGATCACTCCGATCACGACGGTGAACAGGATCACCGGGCTGATCGAAGGCAGCGTTACCCACCGTAGTCGCTGCAACGGCCCGGCTCCGTCGAGATCCGCCGACTCGTAGAGCTGTTTCGGGACGTCGCCGAGCGCCGCCAGGAAGATGATCATCATCGTCCCGGTCCCCCAGAGCCCGAGCAGGACGAGCGAGGGCTTCGACCAGTCGGGCGAGTCGAACCAGAGCGGCGCGGAGATCCCGAGGTGCTCGAGGGCGACATTCACTGGTCCCGTGCCCGGGTTGAGCAGATAGACGAAACCGAGCGTCGCGGCGACAGTCGGTGCGAGCGCCGGCAGGTAGAAGATGGTGCGGAAGAAGCCGACGCCGTAACGCGCCCGCCTGAGCATGAGCGCCAGTCCGAAGGCGAACAGAACCTGCGCCGGGACGAAGAAGGCCATCATCCAGAGCGTGTTCTTCACCGCCGGCCAGACGAGCTGGTCCTGCTCGAAGAGGTAGTGGTAGTTGGCCGTTCCGACCCAGCGAGGGGCCGACAAGAGGTCGTAGTGGGTGAAGGACAAGTAGCCGCTCATCACGAGCGGGTACGCGAAGAAGACGGAGAAGCCGACGATCCACGGGCTCATGAGGCCGAGCACGAGACCCCCGCGGCGCCAAGCTGCCCTGCGCTTGGCCCGCCGGCGGTCTCGCGCGACCCCCGCGGCGAGGGCGCCCGCGACGGGCGCCGAGGTCACGGCACCTGACCCGACTGGTCGATCGCCGCGTCGATCTGCTTGTCCACGTTTGCCAGCCCCTTCTTCAGATCCTGAGGCTTCACGTTGCCGGCCTGCCATTTGTCGACGAAGGTCGAGAAGAGCGTCTGATTCTGGGCTCCGATCTTCAGAACGGGCTGCGTGCTCGACTTGGGGTGGCCGAAGATGTCGAGGAACACCCGGAACTGCTGGTCCTTCCTCAGCGCGGGAATCTTCAGCGTCGGAAGGGTCGACGGCACGTTCCGTAGACCGAGCGAGAGCTGGGTCAGCGCCTTCGTGTTCGTCGCGAGGTACTTCAGGAGGAGCCAGGCCTCGTCCTCGTGGTCGGAGCCCTTCGGGATCCCCATGATCGTGCCGATCACGAAGCCAGAGCCGTACAGGCTGGGCTTCGAGACGGGGTGCGGGGCGGTTCCATACTTGAGCTTCGGCGCGTCCGCAGCGATGAACGCGGTGCGGTACTCACCGTCGAAGTTCATCGCCAGCTTCCCGGTGAGGAACGCATTCGAGGCGGTCCACTCGTCGCCCGCACTCGCCTGCCACTTGACGAGGTTCTTGTGGCCGTACCAATCGACGAGGCTCTTCTGCCAGCGCAGCAGCGTCGCCCAGCCGGGATCTCCGGCGAGGTTCGACTTTCCATTCTTCATCCACGTCGCTCCGACCATGGGCCCCCAGTGGGACGGCGAGTTCTCGTACCAGTTCATGTGCGGGTTGAAGCCCAGGACTCTGATCGTGCCGTCGCTGTCTCGCTGCGTCAGCTTCTTCGCGTAGGCGGACAGCTGGGCGAGCGTCTTCGGCGGCGCCTTGAGCCCCGCCTTCGCGAACATCGCCCTGTTGTAGTAAAAGCCATAGGCGTCGGCGAGGAGCGGCAGCGCGCAGCGCTTCTCCCCGTAGGCCGTGTAGTTGCGGATCGTCTTCGGGAACAGGTTCATATTCACGCGGTCGTCCTCGATCCGGGAGGCGAGGTCGATCCACGCCCCGGAATCGCAGAACGCGCCGAGCGTGTCGGTCTCGAACAGGGCGACCGCATCCGGTGCGTTTCCACCGCGAATCGCCGCGGTGAGCTTGGTCGGGTTGGTGTTCCCGGTGCTCTTGACCGTGATCCACGGGTAGCGCTTGTGGAATGCGGCGAAGGCTTGGTTGAGGACACCGAGCTCGCGGGCCGTGAAGGGGCTCCAGAACGAGATCGTCACCGGCTCCTTCTGGGCGGCTGATGTCGTGGACTCCTTCGCGCTCAGGGCGCTCGAGCCGACTGCGGTGAGCGTGAGCGCGGCCAGCAGGACGAGAACGAACGTCATGCGCCTCATGGGGATCCTCCCTCGTCGAGACTCCAGTGGGCATGTGGTTAGTAATCCTTACGAGATTGCGAGTCTAGAACCCTTGAGGAGGGGAGTCAAGCCCAGACTCGTCATTCTAGCGCGGCAGTACGTTAGGATCATTGACGAGATGGCGAGCCGACCACCGTCGTCCAGGCCTGCGCTTCCCCCGCTGCTCAAGCAGCTCAACGAGCGGACCGTGCTCGAGACGATCCGCACCGGGGCTCCCATCTCGCGAGCTGAGATCTCGCGGCGGGCGGGGATCTCGAAGCCAACCGTCTCGCTTGCTCTCCAGGCGCTGCTCGAGGCCGGGCTCGTGCGAGAGGCAGACAATGATCCGGGCCGGCCGAGCTACGGCGCAGTCTTCTTCGAGCCGGTGCCGGACGCGGCCCTCGTTCTCGGTCTCGACCTCGGGGCGCGGTTCCTCCGCGGCGCGATCTGCGATCTCGGCGGCGCGATCCGCGCGCGGCAGGACGTCGAGCTCAACGACGTGAACGTCGCGGCGGCGCTGGAAGCGATCGCCGCCTTGCGCACGTCGCTCGTGGCGTCGGCCGGGGTTTCCCACGGGCTCATCGACGGCGCCGTGGTCGGGGTTCCGGGGGTCGTCGACGTCCACACCGGGCGCGTGGACATGGCGAACCTTCCAGGCCTCGACGGGATGGTCTTCGGCGCTGAGGTGGAGGGCGTGCTCGAGGTGCAGGTGGCCGTCGAGAACGACATCAACCTCGCCGCGCTCGGGGAGCGCTGGCTCGGCGTCGCGCGTGGGGTCGACGATTTCGTGTTCCTCTCCGTGGGGACCGGCCTCGGCGCGGGGCTCGTGCTGCACGGGGAGCTGCACCGCGGGCGCCACGGTGCCGCTGGGGAGCTCGACCTCGTCTCGGCCGGCCTTGCGCACGACGTCGACCCGTGCGCGGAGGCCCTCTCGGCGGTCGCCGCGAAGACCGCCGAAGGGGACGGAGGGACGGTGCTCGTCCCGCCGTACGATCCCCGGGCGGTATTCGCGGCCGCCCGCGCCGGGGACGCGCTGGCGCGCGCCGTCGTCGAGGAGGAGGCGCGCCGGATCGCGCTGCACATCGTGCCGGTCGCCGCCGTCGGCGACGTCGACCTCGTCGTCCTCGGAGGCGGTATCGGAACGAACGGCGACCTCTTGCTCGAGCCCGTCCGGCGCCTCCTCGGCGAGTGGCTGCCGTATCCGCCGCGTGTCGAGGTCTCGAGTCTCGGCGACGCAGCCGTTCTGACCGGGGCTCTCGCCGTCGGCCGGCGGGCAGCCCTCGACAACGTCTTCCTCAACCGCACGAAGTCGCCCGCATAGCGCTTCTCTGCGCTACGCAGCAAGGCATAACGCAATACAGCGTATTACACGGCACGCGAGTCCGTATAACTCATCCGTGGCGGCGACCAATCTTCTCCGCTACGGCGCACTCGCGCTCGACGACGCCCTTCACCGACCGCGAGGCGGAGCTCGCGGAGCTGATCTCCGACGTGCGCAACGGGCAGGACGTCGTCATCTTCGCCCCGAGACGCTACGGCAGTCGTCGCTCATCTGGCGAGTCTCGCAGCAGCTCAACGCCGTTGCACACCCGGGGCCTGCTCGGCGGTGTGGAGTGACGCGAGCCGCGCCGCTGCAGGTCACCGAGGCGGCGGTTGCAACACGGGCGACCCCGGCGCGTTGCGACCTCCGGCGTGACCGC
Source organism: Actinomycetota bacterium (assembly GCA_046727975.1). GTDB lineage: Bacteria > Actinomycetota > Thermoleophilia > Gaiellales > Gaiellaceae > GMQP-bins7. The sequence goes on from JBKPDR010000052.1 coordinate 13,150, forward strand.
TCGGTCGCGACGGAAAGTTCGCCCATTGACATCCGAATCTCGGTCGATTAGTGTCAATCGTCACGCGGTGAGGGGAGCGCGTATGCCGGGATTTGTGGCGTCTCCGGACATGGGAACGATTCAGACGTGCGCTGGCATTCGGTCGCCGCGTCGCGGGCCGAGAGTTCGGTCGATCCGGGAGCACGCTCCAGCCGATCGAAGCGCGCGCTCGTCGATGCTTCCCGTCTCCCCGACCCGCTTCGCGACGCATGTCACGAGATGAAAGGGGGCAACATGCGCATCCGGACAAAGGGACTCCTGGGGCTGGGCACAGTGCTGACGCTCAGCGCCGTGGTCGTGGTAATCGCGACCTTCGCCTCAGCCGCACCTGGCAGCGCTCAGCACGTTCGCTGGGACGTCATCAGCACCACCGGGATACCTCCCGCGCCCATCAATCCGGGAGGTCACGCGTCTGCCACGGCGCCCGACGGTGACACGATCACGCTCACAGGGTCCGGACATTTTGTCGCGCCCGCCAACAGCGGAGGCTCCTCCGGCGCGAGCGGAGGCGGGACCTGGACGGCCACTGGCGGCGGCAGCGGCACCTACACGGTCACTGGGCTCGTCAGCTGGCAGCGCGCCAATGACCAGACCGACGTCGGCTTCGTGGACAACATCGACGAGGGCACCAGGACGAACGGGACCGCCGTCCTCGAGATCGCCTTCTCGGACGGGAGCACGGGCGTCCTGACTGTAGGCTGCCACGGCCCGGGCGCGCCGCCCGGAATCTTCGAGGGCATCGCGACGACGAAGGGCTACAAGACGTACTACGCCGTCCCGGCCCCGGCGCCGGGCGTCGACGCCGGCCGTACGCTCTTCCACGTTCGCTAATAAGCCAGAGGGGGCGTTTCGGATGAAGAACGACTTGTGCTGTACGCGCATCTCAGGACGGGCTAAGAGATGAAGCGACTCCTCACACTGCTACTTGCGGTCGCCGTCCTGGCGCCGTCGTACTCCGCCGCTGCGGGCTCGACTAACGTGAACGGCGGGGGGCGAGGCACGGTCGACGGCGTCACTCCCTTCTCGCAGTTCGGATTCGGCGTCTCGGTCGCGCCTGGGGGCTCTGCGCAGGGCCACTTCACCTGCCTCATGGCTGGTTCCTCCGTCTTCCCGGGCTTCGAGCCTTTGATGAAGGTCGACGGCCAGGTCAGCTCGGGTTCGGTGAGCGCTGGCGCAGACGCGGCCGTGTTCTTGGGCTCGGGCACGCTGAACCTCGGTCCTTCGGGAACGATGCCGGCGGTGTTCCGGGTTGACGTGACGGAGGGCGGAGCCGGGGTCGGCACCATGACGTTGTCGGTGCTCAACCTGGGATTCTTCCTGCCGACCGAGACCGTCATGCACGGTCGAATTACGGTCCACTGATCACGATGACGACGAGTGCGCCCGCCGCTGACGGCGGCGGGCGCACAGGGATCTCCGCCGCCACCGAGAGGACGCCACCGGGAGGAGCAGGACGTGGGAACAAATGGAGCCGATCGAAGCCTCGCTGCCGACGGGTGTGAAGGCGGAAGCTGATCACACGGCCGGGCTCAGCAGAAGGGTGCTGCTGAGACGCGCCGCCGCGCTTGTCGTTGCCTTGTCCGGAGTCGGAGCGACACGGAGCGAGGCGGCCTCGGCGGTCGCTTGGCCCGATGCCTCCGCGTATGACGCGGAGGTGCCGACAGCCTGGTTCGACCTCGCGCTCGGACTCGTGCGGACGACGGCGGGCTTCAGCCCACCCGTCGCATCGCGAGCGTTCGGCTATGCGGGTGTGGCGCTCTACGAGGCGGTCGCGCCCGGGATAAGCAGGCGGCGCAGCTTCGCAGGCATCCTCAACGGACTCGAGCGCGCGCCTGGGCCGGCTGACAGCGCTTACCACTGGCCGACAGTCGCGAACAGCGCTCTCGCCGGCATCCTGCGCCTGCTCTTCCCCACGACACCGAGCGGCAACCTCGCGGCGATCGAGGATCTCGAGCGTCGCGTTGCCCGGGAGGCGCAGGCGGTGCTGCCGTTGGGGATGTACAAGCGCTCGGCTTCCCGGGGCGCCGCGGTCGCGCGCCACATCTTCGACTGGTCGAGGACCGACGGCGGCCACGAGGCGTTCCTCGACAACTTTCCGGCCTACGCGCCGCCGAGCGGGCCCGGGCTGTGGGTGCCGACACCACCCGGCTTTCTCCCAGCGCTGCAGCCCTATTGGGGTGCCAACCGGCCGTTCGTACCCGGCTCCGAAGACGCGTGCTCACCTCGCCCACCGCCAGCCTTCTCGGAGCACGTGGGGTCGGCCTTCTACGCAGAAGCCCATGAGTGCTATCGCGTGACCAGCAGCTTGACGTCCGAGCAGGAGGCGATCGCTCGGTTCTGGTCTGATGACCCGAGTCAGACCGCTTCACCCCCTGGACACTCGATCTCGATCCTCACTCAGGTGGCACGTGACCTCGACATCACGCTCGACCGCGCCGCCGAGGCGTACGTGAAGGTTGGAGTCGCGGTCGCCGACGCCTTCATCTCCTGCTGGCGGACCAAATACCGGCACAACCTGCTGCGTCCGGTGACCTACATCCGCAGCGTGATCGACCCGAGCTGGGCGCCACTCCTGGTCACACCGCCGTTTCCCGAGTACACATCAGGCCACTCCGTCCAGACAGCGGCAGCGGCGAACGTCCTCACCAGCATGTTCGGGCACATGTCCTTCACCGACCACACGCATGACGGACGAGGGCTGCCGCCACGCTCGTTTAGCTCGTTCGCGGCGGCCGCGGAAGAAGCAGCAATCTCCAGGATGTACGGCGGCATCCACTTCCGTGCCGCCATCGAGCGCGGCCTCGAGCAAGGAGCTTGCGTCGGTGAGCGTGTCGCTGCCCTGGCGTGAGTCGAGTCAACTTGGGGGGGCCGCGCTCACTTCGGAGGACGGAAGATCTCGAGCGGGAGCGCCCACGTGCCGGGACGCCACTCGGGCGGCAAGCCTTTGACGACCGCGTCCGAGGATTCACCCTCGAGGATCATGTAGAAGCCGTGCTCACCACAGGGGCAGATGCAGTAGAAGTCCTTTCCCTGCAGGTGGTCGGGGAGGTGGTTCATCCCGGCGTCAATCGGCTCGCACTGCTCGGGCGAACCGACCCGGGAGTCACGGAGCGTCAGATGCTCAGTACGGCCGGCAGGCGCGTCGCGAGCGCCGCTCTCGACGGGCTCGCGTAGTCCCTGATCGCGAAGATCTTCCCCTCGCGTAGCTCGAGCACATGCGCGCAGTCGTGGCGCTTGTTCTCGCGGTCAGCCCCGGAGAAGCCGATCACAGCGCGGCTCCCGCGCTGCTCGCCCGAGTCGATGCGGCCGTCATGTTCCCCGTCTTTCCGACGCCAGCGCACTGTCTGCTCGAGAACCTCACGGGCCTCGTCGGGGCCGTGTCAGGAAGGTGGCGGTTGCCAGAGCCGCGAGAGCCTGCGTCGCCCGCGCCACTCCATCTCGGGGTGGATCAGCACGACCAGAGGCTCGACGTTGCCCTGCGCGAGGGCCCACGGCCCGTCCGGCGTCGATCGCTTCGCGCATCGTCATCACGTACCCGCGGACGTCAGGGCGCGTCTCGAGCCATCGCTCGCCGTTCTCCGACGAGGCGAAGAAGTTCAGCACTGGGTGCAACAGGACTCGCCCGCTCCGCTCGCTCCGCAGACGACGACCGCCTCGTGGGGCGCCCAGCGGCCTGTCCCTTCCGGTCGGAGCGCAACGGCGATGCGGTCGTCCGTCAGCGGATCCCGGGAGCCGATTTCGATCGACTGGTCGAACATGGGTGCAATCCCGAGGGCGTCGATCGCGCACATCGCGTAGACCTCGTGCCTGCCCTCGAGACGAACGACATGATCCGTCTTGCACCCGGAGAAGGGATACGCGACCGTGATCTCTCCGCTTGTTTGCGTCGAGCCCAAAACCCTCGGCTCCCGCTCGCGTCTTCGCGCCAGACGGACGCCCGCGGCCCGCGAAGCGGCACAGGATCCAGAACTCGAGGTCGCGCTCGGAGTCGGTCAGGAGCGAGTGTCGTCCAGGCCCGACCTTGAACTGTGGGATCGCTGCAGCATCTAGCGCGGCCGCGACCTCCGGCGACACCTAGGTGCTCACGACACGGCCTCCGCCAGCGCCTCGCGCACCCACCGCTCGTCGGGCTGCCCCGAAAGCCGTGCTCACCTTGGTAGATGCGGCAGGCAAGCACGTACTCAGTCCGTTCCTCGGCACCCGGCTCGACGTCACTGCCCTCCACTCGGACAGTCGGGGAGCCGAGGAAGCGCATCGCCCTCGCCGCCTCTGCATCAGGCACCTCGACGAGCTCCGGGTTAGCGTCGAGCTCCAACTCGGCCGCGACTCGCTCAACCAGCACCCGCGTGGCCTCGTGATTTGGGCACCCGTCGAAGTAGAGCATTTCGACCCGCGGCGCTGTCACGTTCTCGGCTCCTCGATCACGCAGCACGCCGCGACGTGCTCGGTGTTGTCGGCCAAGAGGGACTCGGCGAGTTCGAGCATCTCCGCCACCCTCGAGTCCGCGAGCCAGTTGTACACCGTCCGACCTTCGCGGCGCGTGTTGATGAACCCACACCACCGCAGGCACGCGAGGTGGTTCGAGACCTTCGGCTGCGGCAGTCCCAGTCGCTCGACGAGCGCACCGACGCTCAATTCACCTTCGCCGTGCAGCAGCTCGAGGATCCGCAGCCGGGTTGGGTCTCCCAGGCCGCGAAAGTACTTCGCCACGAGGTCGGTGGCGACGGGGGACGTCGGCAGACGGAACGGCGCGGAGTTGACGACGGCGCTCACGGAGACGTTGTATCAGAAGTTGTTGATGCAATTCGGACAGGAGGAGTACGCTGTAGCTGTCTACGAGGGGAGGAACGATGAGACGCACTGCGGCAGCGCTCGCGTTCGCGATCTCCGTTGCGGCCATCGCGGTGGGAAGCGCGGGCTCGGCAACCTCGAAGTCGAGTTTCCTGCTCGTCGTCGAGCCGACACTCTCGGCGGCGAGTAACGGGCTCGTGCTCGAAACGGAGGCCGAAGGCACGTTCAACGTCGCGAACAAGACGGCAAGCGGCGAGGGCGAGTTCGTCTTGTTCGCGGGTTCGGAGGAGATCGACCACGGCACGTTCGAGCTGACCCGGCTCGTGGCCTTTCAGTTCTACGGATGCGGCGAGGTCACGGTCGAGGGCGAGGCGATTCCGCTGCCGCCCGACCTCTGCGGCGGCCGTGTCATTCTCGAGGCACACGCCACCTCTTCCAGCGGAGAGGAGACTGACGCGCTCTACGAGGTGAACTGCCAGATCCACGATCCCGGCGGTCAGACGCCACCAGGGACGAGCGAAGGCGTCAAGGTCAGCGCCCGCGGCGTCAACTTCAACAAGCACGTCACGGGAGACAACTTGTTCGTGATGCTGGGATAGGGCAAGCCGAAGGGGACCAAGGCGACCAGCTCGCCTTGGCCCTTTTCGAGACCGAGCCGAAGCATTCTCTCTGCTCGCCGCGTCACCGACGCGAACATCGATCGCGTTGCTGACAGCCGCGGTCCGGCGCACCACCTCCGTGAACGCAACGATGACGTCATCGCCATTGGTGGTCGCCGCGGCCACCCTCGGCGAGGGCCTCGGCGCGTTGGGCAAAGTCGCGGAGCTGCACGATCTGCCCTTCGTCGACGGTGAAGACGGTGAAGAGCTGGCCATGCATCAACGCCGGCGAGCTCTTCGCGGGTTTGGTCGTGGACGCCGAGCACGACGTGCTCGTGGTTCGGCGACGAGCTCGCGCGCGTCGACCTGCCGCGGCCGGGCCGGGCTGGCGCGCAGCCAGGCAAGCACTTGGTCGCGTCCCCCGGCAGGCGATCGAGCCGGCGACGTCCACCCAGATGACGTCCGGGTGGAAACGGTCGGCGAGCGAGTCGATGCGCGCTCGGCGCAGCGCGTCTATCCAGTCGAGCACCAGCTCGAGGTTGGCCTCTGTCTGGTCGTGACTCATCGGTACCTCCAGGCACGAAGAGAAGAACAGCGGCAAAGCGATTAGAAGAAGCCGTGCCAGGCGGCGCTCGCGCCCCGCCGCCCAGCCTTTCGGGCGTCAGACGCTTGCACGCGCACGATACGCGCTCGAAGCGCTGCTTCGAGGCGGCGGGCCTCGATTGAGGAGCGGCTCTCTACCGTCAGCCAGGCACCAAACGAATCGTACGCCGCCCCGGCGGCCGCGTCCAAGCGCCGCCGAGACGTCGTCCGACCTCGCTAGCCGAGCTTGATTGAGAACGGCGGTGTCCGGCTACTCGCGGCTACTGGCCGAGCGCGGCCTGCGCCGCCTGGAGTGAGAGGCCGAGCTTGGCGAGCACGCGGGATGCGACGCAGTCGCGAACGCTGAGCATTCCGAGCAGGATGTGTTCGTCGGCGAGCGGCGTCCCGTCGGCGTGGTCGAGCGCGTACGCCAACGCCATCTGCAGCCGCAGACAGATGCCGAGGCAGCCGCCGAGCGCTTGCTCGAGCGCTCCCGGCCCGAAGCTTGCCTCCAGCCGCTCGCGCACGGCCTCGAAGTCGATCCCCAACGCCGCGAGCGCTGTGCCCGAGCCGGCGCGCCTGCGCCCGTGGGCCGGGACGGCGGCGGTGGAGCAGCCTCATCGCAGCCTCCGCCGTTTCCGCCGCTCGCCCTTGTCGTACTTCTGGTGCACGGCCTGCTTGGAGACGCCGAGCAGCGCCGCGATCTGCAGCCAGCTCCAGCCGAGTTCGCGCGCGCGAGATCGCGAGCCGTTGGGGCCGTCGGTTACGCCACCGCTAGGCGGGCTGGGGTTGTCGCTGGCCCGCCGCGAGCGCCTCGAAGTTCTCGAACATCTGCGGCACGGTCTGTTCGCGCGCTCGGAGCGCCGCGGGGCCGACGCGCTCCCACACGCCTGCGACCCAAAGCCAGTCGTAGACGAGGTCGCGGTCGAGCAGGCCATTCTTGACCAACGTTCCGATCGTCTCATACCAGCCAAGCATGGTCCGGACGTGTGGATCGCGGGCCTCGGCGGTCTCGGGGTCGAATTCGTCGGCCCAGATGGCTCCCGACGCTTCGGGGACGCCGATCATCGATCCCCACTTCGCCACCTCGATCATCAGAGTCGCATCCTCGCGGCTCCCTGCCATAACTCCTCCTCTCGCGAGCTACGACGACGGTGCCACGTGTGCCGAGCCGCGTCAATGTGAACCTGGGGCGAGCTACCAACGAGTAGCACGCGCCGGAGCTCGCCGGCTACCTGCGTATCGAGGAGCGCGAGCCTCGGGGCGGGCCAGGCTGAACTACCCCCTGGGCGACCAGGCGGGACTGAAGTCGTCGAGGGGATTCTCGCTCACGTTCCGCTGGCCGCTGCCGTCGGCGTTCATGACGTAGATCTCGAAGTTGCCTTCGCGATCGCTCGTGAACGCAATCGAGCGCCCCTCGGGTGACCAGACCGGGGCCACGTCGTACGCCCGACTGCTGGCGTCAGCCAGCTTGCGCAACTCGCTTCCGTCGCCGTTCACGACGAAGATCTCCCAGTCCTCCTTCTCCCTGTGGGTGAAGGCGATCTTGCGACCATCGGGCGACCAGGCGAGGGTGGCTGCGTCGCTGCCGAGGTTGTCAACCGGGCCCGCGACGAGTCTCCGGAGTCGCGTGCCGTCGGCATTCATCACCCAGAGAACGCCGTCGCTAATGCACGCGATCCGGCGACCGTCGGGTGACCAGGCGACATCCCCGGTGCGGAAGGCGCCATCCCGAGTGCGGTCTGCCGCTCCTATCCGCGCCAGCAGATGCCGGCCGCTGCCATCCCGATTCATGACGTACACCCCCACTTCGTGGATGTTCGTAAAGGCGATCTTCCGGCCATCGGGTGACCAGGCGAATCCTCCGTCCTCCGCGATACCCAAACCCCCCGGCGTGAGTGTGCGCTGACCGCTGCCGTCGGCGCGGACGCTGGAGATCCAGTAGGCGCCGTCGTCATAGCCGTGGAAGGCGATCGTCCGCCCGTCGGGTGACCAAGCCGGAGCCGATTGCTGATCGTACTTGTACCCTCTGGTCAACCTGAGCCGACCGGTCCCGTCGGCGTTGATGACGGAGATGCGCGACGAGTAGTTGCTGCCGCTCGACGCGTACGCGATCCTGTGTCCGTCGGGCGACCAGGCGGGAGAAAACTTCTCCGCGCGATCCCTTGTCAGCCCTCGCTGCCCGCTCCCGTCGGCTCTCATCGCCCACAGCTGGCCGCCTCGCACGAACGCGATCCGGCCCGTCGCTTCCGTCTCTTGTGCCTTCGACCCGCCGCAGCCGAGCGCCGAGACTACGCTTAGCGCGACCAGCGCGAACCGTCTCATGATCCTCGATCTCGAGTGCCTTCGACCCCGCGTCTGAGCGACGATAGCTCCGCTACGCCTAGCCGTGGAGCCCTCGGCTGGGGCATGGGATCATTCGCACAGCCCCCCAAGTTCTGCTCCGGTGAGGCTTGATGGGGGTCCGACCTGGCGGAGACACCTCCACCACCCGCAAAGCGACCTAGGGGGCAGGGTTTCGTCGGCGCAAGCTCCTATTCACGCCGTGCCGGGATGCACGCAAACCGCGAGTGCCGTTCACCTAGATCCCCACATGAGGGGCGCCCACCAGCTCGCCACCCTGGACGACTGTCTTGCTGCATGCCCCCCTGCTCTGGTGCTATCGATGCACCTCGTTCTTCTGCTTAGGGGTGTTTTACCCGCGGGGTTTGCGATTCAACCCGCTCCAGTTTCCCGCGAGAGATACTTCGGCGCGGAAAAATCGCCGCGGAAAAAAACCGCGGAAACCGCCGATCCAGCCCAAAATCCGGCCCCTAGCGTCGCTTCTCGCTCCGCTGGGGGCCGGTACTCGACCAGAGCGAGAGAGAAACGGAGCGAGAAAGTGTCAACCGATGGGGATCTCCGTCGACTGGCTGTTGACCTCGCCGCGATCGACCGCGAGGTCAGCACGTATCACCGCAAGAAGGCCGGCCTCGAGGCCTGGGAGGAAGTTCGGGACCGTGCATTACAAGCTATGAGGTGAAGCGCGAGGTTACGGACGCGGCGTGACCCCCCACGCAGTCGACGATCTCCTTGCGACTCTGCGCCAGTCAGACCTTCCGACCCAGCCGGCACTAGGCCAGCTTCTCGCTGAACTAACCGCCCCGGGGCTAGCGTGAGGCCGGTCGACGAAAACGAAGGCGTCTTGCGAGTCCTCCGCGAGACCGATCCGGGTCCCTCTGAGGGCGATCCGTGCTACCGCTCGGGGCGGGAAAATTCGTTTCCGGCGCCTATAGAGATTTCGATGCCCGAATCGAATTCGGGTCATTCGGACCAGGGTGTGAAATTCACCCTGCTCGACTCTCTCTCCTCGGACATTACGGAGCCGTCCTGGCTCTGGCGCGGTTTCGTTGCCAGGGAGGCGCTCACCGTCATCGGTGGCAGGCCGAAGGTCGGAAAGTCGACGCTCCTCTTTTCGCTTCTCGCCGCGCTCCGCTCCGGTGAGCCTTTTCTCGAGTGCGAGACCGAACAGACGGGAGCGGTCCTCCTGAGCGAGGAGCGGCTGCAGACGATCTCGATGAAAGCGCGCTCGCTCGGGCTCTCACATTCGTTTCCGGCAGACCCTATCCCTATAGGGCCGGAAACGAATGTTTCGCCTCCTATCTACGTCCTACCGCGCCACGATGCCCACGGAACGCCCTGGGCGGACGTCGTGACGCAGGCAACCGCGTTTGCGATCGGCCACGGCCTCGGAGTGCTCGTGGTGGACACCTGGAACGCGTGGGCATCCCTGGGAGGCGAGGACGAGAACCAGGCAGGCGCCGTCCTCAACGCCGTCACGCCACTCGGAGAGGCTGCAGCTGCCGGACTCGCGGTCCTGCTGATCGCTCACCAGCGCAAGGGCGGAGGCGAGCACGGAGAAGCGATACGCGGGTCTTCCGCGCTCGCGGGCGCCGTCGACGTCGTCGTGGAGCTCGAACGGCTGAAGGGCGAGCATCGCTCGGCGCGGATCGTGCGCAGCGTCTCCCGCTTCCCCTCGACGCCAGACGAGCTCGTCCTCCGCTTCACCGACGAGGCGACGTTCGAGACGTTCGACCCTTAAGAGGCGCACGCCGCAGCGGAGCGCGCACGCGTGCTCGAGACGATTCGGGAGCTCGGCTGCGCAACCGCTGAAGAAGTATCCGACGAGACCGGCCTTTATGGGCGAACGGCAGGGCGCGTGCTGAACGAGCTCGTGGGCTCCGGCCTCGAGCGGAGCGGCAAAGGCGTGAAAGGCGATCGCCACGTGTTTGAGGCGGCGGCATGAGCCGGCCACCCTATCCAGGCGATCGAGCGGAGGTCGTGTGGCTCGATCCCACGCGAGGCCCGTGAGGGCTTAATGCGAGCCTGGCTTGCGATCCTGCATGAGAAGCATCCCGAGTTCACCTGGATCGCAGTTGAGCAGGATCCGTCCGAGAGTGAGTCGCGAGGGAGTGCTGAGCCCTGCAGCTTCCCGAACGTCGGAGCGGACGAAAGCGACGTCGTCGCACAGGCGGCTTAAGTCACAAAAACGCGGGCGTTAGCCGCGCGTGCTGACACAAGCTGTCCGACGAAGCCAGGATGTCCTCGTGCCCGGCCTTTTCTGTTTCCTGTCCCAATCTGGTGAGCGGGGAGCGGCGCGTAGCGCCGACTTACCGGGATTAGGATTCCTAGCTTTGAACCTTCGGCCTTCGCCCGCGGCGGGCAACTGGCCGACCACCGATAGCCTCGGCTTCGGCATCTGTGAGATCGAGCTCGCGTACGCCCCTGCGTGCGTCGGCGAATGTGATGCGAACCGTTGCGCCTCTTCCTTCTGGGATCTCCTCGCCAGACTTGTCAGACACGCGAATCGTCTTCCGTGCCACTTCATCCTCCTTGGATATGAGTAAACAGCGTCGAGGTCGGAAGATCATATACGGCTGAGAAAGAAGTTCGTCATTTCGGAGAGCCATGGCCGGCGCCTTGACGCTGCGATTGCGGGATTGATGACGCAAGGAGCTTGAGTGCGAACTCGTAGCGCGGGATCCCATAGGATGGCCGCATGGCGACCTTCCTGCACACCATGGTCCGGATCACGGATCCGGAGAGGAGCCGCTCGTTCTACGAGGCGCTCGGCTTCCGCTTCAGCCGCGACATGGACATCGTTCGCGAAGGCGAGCTCGAGGCGACGAACTACTTCTTCTCCCTGGGAGACCAGGACAACGTCCTCGAGCTGACCTACAACCACGACGGGCGCACGTACGAGATGGGAACGGCCTACGGGCACATCGCGGTCGGCGTCGACGACTTGGACGGAACCCTCGCCCAGCTCAAGGAGCAAGGAATCGAGCCGGAGCGACCGCCATACCAGGTGCGCGAGGGTGGCTCGCGGCTCTGTTTCGTCAGAGATCCTGACTCGTATCGAATTGAGCTGATCGACACCGGCGGCGGCTAGAGGCTTTGATTCCGCAACTACAGGTAACCCCGAACGAAGGAGAAAAGGCACGGAAACAAACGAAAGGGAGGCAAGCACATGGCAAGGAACACCACTTGGACCGGGTGGATCAGCTTTGCCGGATTGCTGATGGTCATCATCGGCTCGCTGGACTTCTTCCAGGGTCTGATCGCGATCATCAGAGACGAGTACTACGTACTCACGCCGGAACAGATCGTCGTTTTCGACCTGACGACTTGGGGCTGGATCACATTGCTTTGGGGGATCGTCGTTGCCCTAGCCGGTTTTGGGCTCCTCGCGGCACAAAGCTGGGCGCGGTGGTTCGCGATCATCGTCGGCAGCCTCAACTTCATCGCCCAACTTGGCTTCGTCGGCAGCTCCCAGTACCCCCTATGGGCACTCACCGTGCTAGCCCTGACAGCGGTCGTGCTCTACGCCTTGATTGTCCGCTGGGATGAAGCCAGACCGATGACCTAGGCGAACGCGAGGATGCATGAGACCTCCTCGGGTCAGAACACCGGCGCCCGGGAGGCTTCTCTGACTCCGGACTGTTGAGGAGACAAGAGACTTCCCAAGCAGCGCCTTGGTGAAGACCGCCTTCGGAATTTCGGGCCGAGCCTAACGGTGTCGCAGCTACTCCCTGCGCTCTCGCAGGGAGGGCGTTTCGTCGGGATTCTCTCCGAGTAGGACGTTTCCGCGAAGGACGACCTGCGTTCGCTCGCCGATCGGGCGCGCGTGTCTGCCCCGGCCGTCGGCCCGGGAGAGGACGACACGGTCAAGGAGGCCGTGGAGCAGACGTCGCTTCTCCTGCACGGGGAGGGTCGACCAGGAACGAAGAAGGTCACCGTCTGCGAGTTCGTCGGCCAAGCTGCTCTGCTGGCGGAGCTCGGCGAAGACTTGGCGGGCCTCATCGAGTGCCCGCTGGCGCGCCTCGACCCGCTCGACGAACTTCTGCTCTCCAAGCAGGGTCAGCAGCTTGGGTTCGGTGACGAAGAGGTCGAGTTCGTGCTCGGCCTCGGCGACCGAACGGGTAGCGGCCTCGAGCGCGATCGGAATTCGCGCGCCAAGCGCCCGCGTTAGCGGCGCGTTCAGGACCTTTCGCGCGAGCAGAATCTGCGCTCGCCGATTCTGCGCTTGCGCACCGAAGCGATTCCGATCTGGCGCACCACGAGGCCTAGCGCCAGTCGACGACGACGACCTCGACGGGCTGCTCGAAGCCCTTGAGCACCTCCGCCCGCGCCTCCGAGAGCCGGAAGGCCGCACCGATGCCATCGAGGGTCTCGTGGCTGACGAGGATCTCAGAGGCGCCCGCGGCCGCGCCGATGCGTGCAGCCGTGTGCACGCCCTGCCCGCCGTAGTCCGCGAGGCCGGAATCGGTGTGAAACGCGCCACCGGTATGGGCGCCGATCCGCACGTCCGGTGCAACGATCTCGGCCGCGAGCGCCCGCTGAATGGCGATGGCCGCCTCGATGGCGGCTTTCGGGTTGTCGAACGAGGCGAAGAATCCATCGCCCGTCTGCTTGATCACGTCGCCGCCGCTCTCGACGATCCGACCTCGCACGAGCTCGTTGTGGCGCGCAAGAAGCTTCTTCCATTTCTCGTCGCCGAGCGTCTCGAGCAGCCTGGTCGAGTCCACGATGTCGGTGAAGAGGAACGTTCGGCGTGCCTCGAGTCTCCCGAGGAGTTCCTTGGCGCGCTCCTCGTCCAGCTTGGCGCCGAGCCGCTCGAACGTCGCGAGAGCCGCCTCGAGCTCGGTCGTCGCTGCGTGCTCGTCGCCCTCGCGCCTGAACGCGAGACCGAGGAGCATCCGCGCCTGCGCCTCCTCGTAAGGTGCCCCGACCCTCCGCCACTCGTCGCGCGCGCGTCGAAGGTTTTCGGCCGCGGCTTCCGGATCGCTCTCGGCCAGCTTGATCTGTCCGCGGGCGACGTTGACGGCCGCGTCGAATGCGGGAGCGCGACGGTCGCCGATCTTGTACGAGTCGACGATGTGCTCGAGCTCGTCCGCGGCCTTCCGGGCGGTCTTCAAGTCTCCGGCCTCGATGGCGATCTCGGCCTGAGCAGGGAGGACTCGGACCCGCACGAGGGGCTCCTCGGCCTGCGCGAGCGCTCGCGCAACACCTGCGACCGCGCCGTCCACCTTTCCTTCCGCGAGCCGCAGAAGCGCCAGCCCCGGCTGCGGATCGTAGCCCCACTCGTTCGCCCTCGCGTAGGCCTCCTCCGCCGAGGCGAAGTCGCCTCGGCGGCGCCGAATCTCGCCGATCTCGTAATGCCCGATCGCGGTGACGAAGCGGTTGAACTCGTGCAGCTCCTCGCACGCACTCAGCGCCTGCTCCTCCGCTTCGGGCCAGTGGCCGCGTAAGCGCATGACGGATGCGCGGTGGACGCGGCAGGCGCCCGGCATGCCTCGCACGTCGAGGCTGTCACACCACCGGTTGGCAGCGTCGGTCCATTCCGCGGCACGCCGGAAGTCACCGACGTCCTGACACGACTCGATCGTGCAGCAGTAGACGAAGCCCGCGGCGAACGGCTGCAGCTCGCCGCCGGTCGCAGCCGCGGTGGCCTCGTCGAGCAGTGCGAGGCCCTGCTCGACTTCGCCCCTCAGGACGAGCGCCTTCCCCCTCCCGGTGAGCGCCATCGCCTCGACATCGCGATCGCCGAACCGGCGGCCGAGCTCGTAGGCAAGCTCGAGATCAGCGAGCGCGGCCGGAGTGTCGCCTTCGCCGAAGAGGGTGCTGAATGCGCGCGAGAGAACGAGGTATCCATGCTCGACCGACTCCGGCACTTCCGACAGGAGCCGCTCGGCCTTCCCGAACCAGCCTCGAGAGACGGCGTAGGCACCGGTTGCCATGTGATCCCAGGAGAGAGCGAGGGCGACGCGGGCTGCACCGACCTTCTCGCCTGCGGAGGAGAACGCGGCGTACGAGCGCTGCCGCAGGCCGACCGCTTCGTCGCGCCTGCCCATCCACCACGCCGCCTCGGCGAAGCTCGCCAAGTCCTCGGGCGTCAGGATCGACGGGTCGGCGCTGCTGTACGCCTCGTACGCCTCGCGCCAAGCATGACGCGCCGCGGCGCTCCTAGCAGCTTCGAGTGAGTCGACTACCTTGGACATCGCTATCCATTGTCACACCGAGCCCCGGAAGTCGCCAGCCAGCCGCGAGCTGCCCTTGTGGACACGTTGTCGCTCCTTCGGCGCGAAGCCGTGTCCCATGCGTGACTCGCTGGCTCGTACGCTCGATCGATGGCAGCCACCCAGGAGAAGGCGCGCACCGCGGCAACGCCGTGGGGATCCGCAACCGTCGTCGACGAGGCAAGCGTGCCGCAGCGGGCGGCCGGCAAGCGATTCACCGTGATCGTTCAGCTTCTGGAGACTCGGGACGGCGAGCAGCTCGTACGGATCGCATACGCGACCGACGGCACCGCGCGGCGCGGTCCCGTGACGGTGCGGGCGCGCGACCTCGAACGGCTGCGGGCGGCGCTCGAGCGCGCGCCCGCGCTCGGCGAGGTGCTACGTGTGTAGCTCGAGCGTGGAGAACGTGCGCTCCGTCGCCGCCTCGACGAGCCCGGCGAGTAGGAGCCCGCCGTCGGCAGATCCGAGGAGAGGATCGACTGCGTGCTCGGGATGGGGCATCAGGCCCAGCACGTTTCCCGCTTCGTTCACCACCCCGGCGACGTTGCCGAGCGCGCCGTTCACGTCCTCCGAGTAGCGAAGGACGATTTGACCGCGCGCCGCGAGGCCCATGAATGTGCCCTCGTCCGCGAACCATGCGCCCTCTCCGTGCTTGACGGGAAGAATGAGCTCCTGCCCGCCGGAGAATCGGCGGGTGAAGAGCGTGTTCGCGTTCTCGACCAGGACCCGGACGTCCCGGCAGACGAACTCGAGCTGATGGTTGGGTCGCAGGACGCCAGGAAGAAGCCGCGCTTCACAGAGGATCTGGAACCCGTTGCAGATTCCGAGAACGGGCCCGCCGGTCGACGCGAACCGGCGCACTGCGTCCATCGCCGGGGCCAGTCGTGCCATGGCGCCGCAGCGCAGGTAGTCCCCGTAGGAGAAGCCACCCGGGAGCACGACGGCGCCCGTCTCCGGAGGTAGGTCGTGCTCGCCGTGCCAAACCAGCACCGGATCGGCTCCGAGCGCGCCGAGCGCCCAGGCCGCGTCCCGGTCGTCGTTCGAGCCGGGAAAGGTCACGATCGCGACCACGGGCCGCTCGGTCATGCGCCTTCCAGGTGTATCTCGAAGCTCTCGATCAGCGGGTTTGCGAGCAGCTCGGCGCTCATCTGCTCCACCTGCGTCCGCGCCTCTTCGACGCTCGCGGACTCGACCTCGAGGTCGATCAATCGTCCCACGCGGACCTGGTTGACCGCGAACCCGAGCTTTCGAAGCGATCCCTCCACGGCTTCCCCCTGGGGATCGAGAATTCCTTCCTTCGGCCGCACGAACACCGTCGCCTTCACGCCCCTGGCCTCCTTTGCGAGCCGCATCCCAGAGAGGTGAGGAACCTTCACAAGACCACCTGCGGATCCGCGGCATAGGCCTCGAAAGCGATGCCCGTGAGGCGCTCGAACGCCTCGACGTACCTCGAGCGCGTGCCGGCCACGACCTCGTCCGGGAGCTCCGGCCCGGGAGGCGACTTGTCCCATCCGGCCTCCTCGCACCAGTCGCGGACGAACTGCTTGTCGAAC
>JBKPDR010000053.1:0-21592 GCA_046727975.1 Actinomycetota bacterium
AACGCAGCGCGGGCGCTGCTCGAGCGCCTGCAGGAGGGGGCCTTGAGTGCGGACGAGCTGGTGCGCGCTGCCGGCATCGACGCGGGGCAGGCTGCCGCTGCGCTCGTCGAGCTCGAGCTCGCCCGGCGCGTCGAGCTCGAGGACGGCGTCTACAGGGCGTCCGTCTAGGCCTCGAACACCTCGGGTACGAGCCCCGCTGGACGCCCGAGTAGGATCGAGCGCCGTGTCCACGACCTCTTTCTGGCTCGCCGAGCCGCACGACCCCTTGCCCAGGGTGACGCTCGACGGCGACCCGGACGTCGCGGTCGTCGGGGGAGGGATCACCGGCTGTACGTGCGCGCTCGCTCTCGCCGAAGCAGGGCTGCGCGTCCGCCTGTTCGATGCCCGGGAGATCGCGGGCGGAGCAAGCGGCCGGAACGGCGGCTTCGCACTCCGCGGTGGGGCGGCGCCCTATCCCGTCATCGTCGAGTCGATCGGGCGTGAGCAGGCAGCCGCGCTCTGGCGCTGGACCGAGGACGCGGTCGCCGAGCTCGCTGACTCCGCAGGAGACGCCTTCCGTCCGACCGGAAGCCTGCGGCTTGCTGCCGACGAGGAGGAGCGCGTCGAGCTCGAAGCCGAGTACGAGGCGCTTCGCGCCGACGGCTTCGCCGTCGAGTGGGAGGACGAGCTTGCGTCGCCGCTGCGTGGGCGGTACCCGGGTGCGATCTTCCACCCTCCGGACGGTGTGCTCCAGCCGGCGCGCCTCGTGCGCAGGCTTGGGGCACGCGCAGCCGAGGCCGGGGTCGAGATTCGCGAGCACACCTGGATCGGCTCCGCCGAAGAAACCGGCGCGGACACGGTCGTCGTGGCAACGGACGGCTACCCGAGCGGCCTCCTGGGGCCGCTCGAGGGACTGATCGTTCCCACGCGTGGACAGGTGATCGCGACCGAGCCCGTGCCAGAGCGGTTCTTCGAGATCCCGCACTACGGCCGGCACGGCTTCGACTACTGGCACCAGAGGCCCGATGGACGCATCGTCGCGGGAGGGTTCCGGGACGTCTCGTTGCAGGACGAGTTCACGGCCGACGAGGTCACGACGCAGCCGGTTCAGGCCGCGCTCGATTCGTTCGTCAGATCACTTCTGGGACGCGAGCTGCGCGTCGACTACCGCTGGGCGGGGATCTTCGGGCTGGTGCTCGACTTCGTGCCGGTGGTGGGCCGGGTCCCGGACTCGGACGGCCTCTGGGTCACCGCTGGCTACTCGGGTCACGGAAACGTGCTCGGGTTCGCCTGCGGCAAGCTCGTCGCACGCGCGATCCTCGGCGACCACGACCCGCTGCTCGACCTGTTCGAGCCCTCACGGCTGGCGGCGGTCTAGCGAGGGCTGGGCCCGAAGTCGTCGAAGTCTCGGCTGTGGCACACGAGGTCGACCGGCAAGCGCTCTGACGACGCTCACCACCGTGCACTTCACGCTCCAGGGTGCGCGTGCTTCCACGATCGTGGAGAGCTCGGCCCGCTCGGGCCTCCACCTCGGCTCGCTCTCGGCCTCACTCGTCTTCGTCGCCCAGATCTCGGCGACGGGAGACGCGTTCCGCGTGTTTGCCCTGGTCGTGCTCCCGACGGTCTTCCTCCTCGGCCTCTTCACCTTCGTCCGCCTCGTGGAGACCATGGCCGAGGACCTCCTCTACGGGCGGGCGATCAACCGGATTCGCAGGCGGGACCGGAGGCGCGGTACTTCATGTTCTCGGCGCACGACGTTATGCGATCGGAGTTGTTGTGCAACATGGGCATCGCTCCTTCGAAGTGGAGCTCTACTTCACCGCGGCCAGCGCGATCTCGGTGGTGAACAGTGTGGGTCGGAGGAGGCGCCGCGCTCGGCCTGGCGTGCTGGGTGGCGTTCGGCGCCGGGCCGGTCGTCGCGTCCCTCGTCGGCGGGGCCTTCGCGCTGGCGTCGGCGCTTCTGCACATCGTTGGCAACGGCGCCGCGCATGAGCGGGCCCTACGACAGCGTGCTCTCGCCGACGCCGAGGGCGTAGCGGTTACGCGTACGAGCGGCGAGTACCGTCGAAGGCCACGATCAGGAGCGCCGCCGCGGCGATCGCGAGCAGGAACTCGAGCAGCCCACCCCACCCGAACGCATCGCCGACGATGCCCCCGAGGAGTGCACCTGCGATACCGGCGGCGATCGTGCCGAGCCAGCCGATCGGCTGGATGCCCGGAAGGACGAGACGAGCGAGCGCGCCGATGACGAGGCCGACCAACGCCCACCAGAGAAGCTGCAGGGCAAGTCCCACGACCGCGACGCCGAGGACGACCATGAGGATGATCGCGAGAACGACGAGCAGGAGCGTGATCACTGCCTGACGTCTCCCCGCGAGACGCGCCCTACAAACACCCGCGCCGACGACACCTACAAGTCCAGCCGTGTCAGCTCGAGCTCTCCCGCCTTCCCGAGCGCGACCTTGGCGATGGCGAGATCTTGAATCGCGAGCCCGGTCGAGTCGAAGAGCGTCACGTCGTCGGCGCTCCGGCGTCCCTCAGCTTCGCCGGTGAGGATTGCCCCGATCTCGGTCACATCGGCACGGACGACTGCGCCCGAGTCGACAGCCGCCGCGAGCTCGCCGCCATGGCTCGCCTGCTCCCAGTCGTCGCAGAAGAGCCGAGCGCGGCGCAGCTCCTCGATCGCCACCTCCGCCTTTCCGGGGCCGTCCGCGCCCATGAGGGAAACGTGCTGGCCCGGCTGGAGCGAGCCGGCGGCGTACAGAATCGACGAGCCCGGAGTCACGGTCATCACGACGTCGGAGCGGAGCGCTTCGTCAGCCGTCTTCGCCTCCGCGAGCCCCAGACGCTCTGCGACCCTGCGGCGGCGCTGCTCGTCGACGTCCCACAGGACCGGAGACCGGCCGCGCGCTGCGAGTAGGCGAGCCGTCTCCTCGCCGTTGATTCCGCAGCCAATCACCGCGTACGAGAAGGCGTCCGCGCGTGAAAGAGTCTCTGCGGCGAGCACCGCTGCGGCCGCCGTGCGCAGCGCAGTCACGACGCCCGCGTCGAGCACGGCGAGAAGTCGTCCGTCGTCAGCATCCGAAATGAGTACGAGCCCGGTGACCGTCGGTAGGCCTCTCGCGGGATTCCCCGGGAACGACGTCACCCACTTGAGGAGCGCGTGCCCGCCGCCGATGGCGGGCATCGCGCGGAAGTCGCCCGCCGGGTAGTTCGTCACATACACCTTCGAGGGCATCGACCACTCGCCACGGACGTGGGCGATGAACGCATCCCGCACGGCGTCGTAGGCCTCTTGCGGCGAGACCGCCTCTCTGACGTCGGCCGCGCTGAAGAGCAGCACGCCGGGACCCTACTCGTGGGGTGCGAGCGGCTCCGCGAGGTAACGCTGGAGCGTGGGGGCGATCGATGCCACCACGTTGTCGGGCGGCAACGACGCGAGGGGCTCGACGCCTACGACATATCGAGCCATCGCGAGGCCGACCACCTGTGAGCCGACGAGAGAGGCTCGTAACTCGGCATCCTCCACACCCAGCGCGTGAGCGATCGGATCGCGGATCCGGCTTTCGACGAGCTCACGAAGGAGCGCCGCAGCCGCCGGCTCAGAGGCCGCAGCACGAATGATCGCGAGTACCCGTGCGCGCGCGGCCTCGTCCTCGAGCAGGGTCACCACGAAGCGGGCGAAGCGTCCCCCGATCGTCGCGCGGTCGCCCTCGAGCAGACGCGGGAGGATCGCCTCCGGCTCGAACGGCAGCTCGACGGCCGCGAGGAAGACCTTCTCCTTGGGCCCGAAGTAGTGCACGACGAGCGCAGGGTCGACGTCCGCGGCGGCAGCGATCGCTCTGATGCTCGTCCGGTCGAAGCCGTTGCCGGCGAAGAGCGTGCGCGCGGCGTCGAGGATCGCGGTGCGGGTGTCGGCGCCGCCCGGTCTGCGTCCGCGGGGCCGTGCGGGCTCGGCGCCTTGGCGAGGTTGCGGCACGTTCTGTAGTGTAATTCAACGAATGATGAATTCAGGGGAAGCACCGGCAGTCGACGTCCGCGCACTCCGCGTCGTACGCGGCGGCAAAGTCGTGCTGCCGGAGGTATCCGTATCCATCGAACGCGGCTCGGTGACGGGGCTGCTGGGCCCGAGCGGGAGCGGCAAGACGACTCTCATTCGCTCGGTCGTCGGTGTGCAGATCGTTGTCGCGGGCGGCGTCACGGTCCTCGGCCTGCCCGCCGGAACACCCGAGCTGCGTCGGCGCGTCGGCTACGTGACCCAGGCGCCCGCGGTCTACGACGACCTCACCGTGCGCGAGAACCTCGCGTACTTCGCACGCATCGTCGGCGTCGGAGGAGAGCGAGTCGACGCGGTGATCGATCGCGTTGGGCTCCACGGGCAGAGAGACCAGGTCGCCGCAACCGGCTCCGGCGGCGAGCGGGCGAGGCTCTCGCTCGCGACTGCTCTCTTGCACGAGCCCGAGGTGCTGGTGCTCGACGAGCCCACAGTCGGGCTCGATCCTCTCCTCCGTCGCGACCTCTGGGACTTCTTTCACGAGCTCGCGGATGCAGGCGCGACGCTGCTCGTGTCGAGTCACGTCATGGACGAGGCTGACCGCTGCAAGAACCTCATCCTTCTCCGCGAGGGACGCGTTCTGGCCGTCGAGACGCCCGAGACGCTGCGAAGGCGCACGGGCGCGCATGAGCTCGACGCCGCGTTCCTCGCGCTCATCGAGCGAGCCGACGCATGAGTGCGCGGGCGACAGGCGCGACCGCGCTCCGCGTGCTCCGGCAGCTCCGCCGGGACCCGCGCACGATCGCGCTGATTCTCTTCGTTCCTTGCGTGCTGATCTTCCTGGTCGACCAGCTCTTCGCCGATCGGCCTCAGGTGTTTCAGCAGATCGGCGTGCCCTTGCTCGGGCTCTTCCCGCTCATCTCCATGTTCCTCGTCACCTCGATCACGATGCTGCGCGAACGTACGGGCGGGACGCTCGAGCGGCTCCTCACTCTGCCGCTCGCCAAGCTCGACATCCTGCTGGGCTACGGGATCGCCTTCGCGGCTCTCGCGGCGGTTCAGGCGACGATCGTCTCGCTCGTCGGCTTCGGGCTGCTCGGCCTCGAGGTCGAGAGCGCGGAGGCGCTGGTCGTCCTCCTCGCGGTCTCGAACGCCGTCCTCGGGATGGCGCTCGGGCTGTTCTTCAGTGCATTTGCCCGCACTGAGTTCCAGGCCGTGCAGTTCATGCCGGCGTTCATCCTCCCGCAGATCCTCCTCTGCGGGCTGATCGTCCCGCGGGAGCAGATGGCGGAGTGGCTGCAATGGGTCTCGGCGGCGATGCCCTTCACCTATGCGTACGACGCGCTGTCTCGAGCCGCTGCGGATGCAAGCATCGGGGGTCGCTTCTGGCTCGACGTCGTGGTGGTCGTGGGCGTCACGCTGCTCGCCCTCGCTCTTGGAGCGGCCACGCTACGCCGGCGGACGCCTTAGAGCGCTTTGACGGCCGTAATCAGCTTGAGGACGGAGTCCTTCGCGTCCCCGAAGAGCATCGTCGTCTTCGGGTCGAGATAGAGCTCGTTGTCGATGCCGGCGAAGCCGGGGCGCATCGAGCGCTTGAGGACGACGATGCTCGCCGCTTTGTCCACGTCGAGGATCGGCATCCCGTAGATGGGGCTCGAAGGGTCGCTGCGCGCGGCCGGGTTGGTCACGTCGTTTGCGCCGGTGACGAGCGCGACGTCCGTCTGCGGGAACTCCGGGTTGATCTCGTCCATCTCGAAGAGCTGCGTGTACGGCACGTTCGCCTCCGCGAGCAGCACGTTCATGTGCCCTGGCATACGGCCTGCAACCGGGTGGATCGCGTACTTGACGTCGACGCCCCGCTCCTCGAGAACATCCGCGAGCTGACGCACGTCGTGCTGGGCCTGGGCGACGGCCATCCCGTAGCCGGGGACGACGATCACCTTCCGCGCGAAGGAGAGCTGGACGGCAACGTCCTGAGGCGTGGTCGCGCGCACGGTCCTGCCGTCGTCGGCGCGCGCCTCACCCGCGCCCACCTGCACCTGGCCGAAGGCGCCGAAGACGACGTTCCCGATGGAACGGTTCATCGCCTTCGCCATGAGCAGGGTGAGCAGCGTGCCGGACGCCCCCACGAGCATCCCGGAGACGATCAGCACGGTCGAGTCGAGCACGAAGCCCGTCGCCGACGCGGCGACCCCGGTGAACGCATTCAGGAGCGCGATGACGACCGGCATGTCCGCGCCTCCGATCGGGAGCACGAACATGACGCCGAAGAGCAGCGCGAACGCGAGGAGCCCGAAGAGAACCCACTCGTCCTCGACGCCGCCGATCGCCGCGATGCCGAACGCCGCGGCTGCGACGAGGACGAGGCCGTCGACGACGTTCTGGCCCGGGAAGACGATGGGCCGTCCGCTGACGAGCTCCTGCAGCTTCGCGAAGGCGACCATCGAGCCCGCAAAGGAGATCGAGCCGATGAGCGCCGAGAGCACGATCGAGACCGTCACGTCACCCGCGAGATCCACGGCGCGGTGCCATTCCGCGAGTGCAACGAGCGCAGCCGCTCCGCCGCCGACCCCGTTGAAGAGGGCGACCATCTGCGGCATCGCGGTCATCCTCACCTTGCGGGCACCGACGACGCCGACCACGGAACCGATAGCCGCGCCGACCGCGATCAGCGCCCAGTTCCCGATTCCCTCGAGGAGGAGCGTCGTCGCGAGCGCGACGATCATCCCCGCGCCGCCGAGCCAGTTGCCCTTCCTCGCGTGCCTCGGCGAGGAGAGGAAGCGGAGCGCGAGGATGAAGCAGACGATCGAGACGAGGTAGAGGAGCCCGAAGACGTCCGGGTCGGAGATCACTCGGCGTCCTTCCGCGAGCTCCTGGGCTCAGGGCGCCGCTTGAACATCTCGAGCATGCGGTCGGTGACGAACCAGCCGCCGACGACGTTCGCGGTCGCAAGCACCATTGCGACGAAGCCGACGACCTTCGTGAACGTGTCGTCCGCCTCCCCGAGGACGAGGATTGCGCCGACGACGACGATGCCGTGGATGAAGTTCGTCCCCGACATGAGCGGGGTGTGCAGCATCGTCGGGACCTTCGAGATGACCTCGAACCCGAGGAACGCGGCGAGCACGAGGATGGTCAGCTCGATGACAAGAGTGAGGGTCACGCGCGCGCCTCGCCCGCGCCCGCTCCCGTCGGGCCGAGCCGCGTGACGCAGGCACCTGCGGTGATCTCGTCCTCCCAGTCGAGGACGAGCTCGCCTTCCGGTGCCAGATGCTGCAGGAGCGCCGCCACGTTGCGCGAGTAGAGCTGGCTTGCGTGGAAGGCCATCAGAGAAGGAAGGTTCGTCGTCCCGACGATTGCGACGCCGCCGTGCTCGATCGTCTCGCCCGGCACGGTCAGCTCGCAGTTCCCGCCGGTTTCCGCGGCGAGGTCGACGATCACCGAGCCCGGGCGCATCCGCTCGACGGCCGCGGCCGGTATCAGCCGCGGCGCCGGCCTGCCCGGAACCGCGGCCGTCGTGATGACGACGTCGAAGTCGGGGATGCGCGCCTCGAGCGCCGCCTGCTGCTCCGCCTGCTGGTCCGGTGTGAGCTCGCGCGCATAGCCGCCCTCGGTCTCCTCGACGCGCACGCCGAGCTCGAGAAACGCCGCGCCCAGGCTCTCCACCTGCTCCTTCACCGCCGGGCGGACGTCGAATGCGGAGACGACGGCCCCCAGGCGCCGCGCCGTTGCGATCGCCTGCAGGCCTGCGACGCCGGCGCCGATCACGAGCGCCCGTACGGGGGCGATCGTGCCTGCGGCAGTCATCAGCATCGGAAAGAGCTTCTGCACGCGGTCGGCTGCGAGCAGCACCGCCTTGTAGCCGCTAACGGTCGCCTGCGAGGAGAGCGCGTCCATGGACTGCGCGCGCGTGATCCGCGGAATCGACTCCATCGCAAACGCGACGACGCCTTGCTTCCGCAGCCTGTCCACGCCCTCGGTGTCGGTCAGAGGCTGGAGAAAGCCGACGAGTACCGTTCCCGATGCCATCTGCGCGGCCTGCTCGGCGGTCGGGGGCGCGACGCGCACGACAGCATCGGCACCCGGCAGGAGTGAGCCGGTGTCGGTGAGCTCCGCTCCCGCCGAGGCGTAGTCGTCGTCCGGAAAGCCGGCCGCGCTGCCCGCTCCACGCTCGACCCGGATCTCGAATCCGGCCTCGCGGAGCTTGGAGACCGTCTCGGGGACGAGCGCCACGCGACGCTCGCCCGGAGCCGTCTCACTCGGGACCGCGACTCGCATGCGGACGCGAACTCTATTTGGCAACGGTCCGAAGAACTTCGGGAACTGCGGTCAGAGCGTCGCCCACACTTCGAGCTTCGTGCGGGCGCGGCGGATGACCTCATCGGTGAACTCGCGTGTGCCCTGGTGGCCCCCGAGGTCCGCGGTTCTCACGCCCTCAGCGACCGCTTCGAGGCAGGCTTCGCGAATCGCCCGCCCTGCGTTCTGAGATTCGGCCTCGTCCGCATGCGAGAGAAGCGCCGCGCCCGCGAGGATCATCGCCATTGGATTGGCCACGTCCTTCCCTTCGAGCGCCGGCGCCGTACCGTGCGCAGCCTCGGCCATCAACGCGCTCGGGACGTAGTCGTCGCCGAACGCAACGAGGAGTGACTCCGAGCCCGCGATCGAGCCGAAGAGCGGGAGGACGAGATCCGACAGGATGTCCCCGTCACGGTTGAGCGCCGGGATGACCATGGGAGCGCCGCTCGACGAGATCAGGAGCGCGAACGTCGCGTCGATCAATTGCGGCTCATAGGGCACGTCCGGATGCCGCAGGGCGGCCTCGTCCATCTCCTCCTTGAGCATGCCCTCGTACACGGGGCTGACCGTGTACTTGGGGCCGCCGAAAACCTTCGCGCCCATGCGCTCGGCCTGCCGGAACGAGAACTCCGCGACCGAGTGGCAGATCCGGCGCTCGATCCGCTCCGTGCGCAGCGCGACCTCGTCGTCTCCCTCTCCTTCGCGCCACTCCTTCGCGCCGTACGCATCTCCGACTGCCATACGCACGACCGAGATGGGCGAGTGGACACCCCCGAGCGGCACGACGCCGGGGATCCGGCGACCTGTGCGGACGATCACCTTCCCGCCTACCTCCTCGCGCAGGATGCGGTTCGGCGATCCCACGTCGCCGGCGCTCTCGGGAGTGATGGTCGCCGCCTTGAGCCCATACCCGTGTTCCCGGATCGCCGCCGCCGCCTCGTAGACGATCGCGTTCTGCGTGGCGCGCCGCGAATCGAGCGACAGATCGAAGCGCGGAAACTCGAGCTCGATTCCCGTCACGTCGGGCGCAAGAACGCGTACCGCTTCCTCGAGCAGCTCCTGTCCCGTCTGGTCACCTTCGAGGACTACGATCGTTCGCATGCCACGATCCTACTGAACGAGGATCGTGGCTAGAAATGCACTTGCTATTCCCGTTGCATTTAGCTCTTTAATTTCATTAGTCTTCACTCGCTGAGCGAACGAAGACTGGAGGAAAAGAATGGCCAGAAAGACGATCCTCGTATGCGACAACTGCGGTAAGGAAGTCGCGGAAGGAAAAGGCGCGGTGATGCGGGTCAACTTCACAGACGCACGCCGCGGGTCGAAACAGGCCGATCTCTGTGACGCCTGTGCCGGCGGCTTGCCCGGCCAGGCGGTTGCCCGCCGGGGCCGGCGACCGAAGGCCGCGGCGGCCGCGTGACGGATGGGGTCAGACCCGCGTGGCCTGACCCCATCTGAAGTTCCCGCTCTTTGCACAGAGCCCCGCGCGGCGTACGAAGGCGCGTCGGAGGCCAGGACTACGATGGGCGAATGCCCCTTTCGCTCGTCCTCGGGCCGGCACATGCCGGCAAGGTCGGGTTGCTCCTCGAGCGCCACCTCGCGTCGCTCGATCGCGATCCCTGGCTCGTGGTGCCGAATCGGGCGGACATCGACCGGGTCGAACGCGACCTGCTGCGACGGCGCACTGCCCTTCTCTCCGGCCGAATCGGTACCTTCGACGACCTCTTCGAGCACATCGCCGAGGGGGTTGAGCGACGTCCGGTGGCGAGCGAGATGCAGCGTGCGCTTGCCGCGCGGCGGGCGATTGCCCGGACACCGCTCGAGACCCTGGACGCCTCCGCCGCCTCGGCGGGCTTCGTCGATGCCCTTCTGGGAGCGCTGGGAGAGCTCGAGTCGGCGCTTCTCGATCCAGACCGCATCGACGGGGAGCTCGGTCGTCTGGCGCAGGCGTATCGGGCCGAGCTCGACCGGCTCGGGCTCTGGGATCGGGACCTGCTGCGGCGCAGAGCCGTCGAACGGCTCGAGAGCGACTTCGAGGCCTGGCACCGCGAGCCGGTCTTCGCCTATGGCTTCGAGGATCTGACCGTCGCGGAGTGGTCGCTCCTCGAAGCGTTGGCGGCACGTACGGAGGTCACGGTCTCGGTCCCGTACGAGCCGGGACGGGCAGTTTTCGCCTCGCTCGAGAGGACGGTCGACGATCTCGCGCGACTCGCCGGCGGGGCGGTCGAGGAGTTGGAGCCCTCAGGTGCGAGGGACGTCCCACGGCCGCTCGCACATGTGGAGCGGGCGCTCTTCACCGACCCCGGGACGCCCGGACCGTCGCTCGACGGCTCGGTCCGTTTCCTCGAAGGCGCGGGCGGACGGGGAACGAGCGAGCTGGTCGCATCAGAGATCGTTGCCCTCCTGCGCGCCGGAACCCCCGCCGAGCGGATCGGTGTCGTCTGCGACTCGGTCGATCGCTGGCGGTCGCTTCTCGACACGGCGCTCCCGCCCCTGGCGATTCCGTACGCGGTCGAGCACGGGCTTCGACTCGGGGAGACGACCCTGGGGCGCGCACTGCTCGCGAGCGTGCGCTTTGCATGGCTCGGAGCCAGGCGCGGCGAGCTATTCGCGTTCCTGCGCTCGCCGTTCTCGGGCCTCGAGCGCCGTTCCGTCGACTTCGTCGAGGGCCGCCTGCGCGGACGTGCGATCACCGACCCCGCACGCGTCGAGGAGGAGAGCGAGCGCCTTCGTGGAGCGCCGCTGCCCGCGATCGGAGAGCTCCGGGCTCCCACCGAGCCCGTCGACGCGGTGCGCAGTCTTCTGCGGGCGATGCTTCGTCATGCGTGGGGTCTCGACGCGCCGCCGGTCGGAGACGACGCGCGCAGCGACTACCGCGCGTACCAGGCGGCCGAGCGCACACTCGCGGAGCTCGATGAGTTCGCGACACGGGCCGGCGGTTCGCCGTCGCGCGAGGAGGTCATCGCCGCGCTCGAGCGAACAGAGGTTCGCCCGGCCGGTGCGGGCGAGTTGGGGCGCGTCACCGTTCTCGACTACTCGAGGGCACGTACGCGCGAGTTCGACGTCGTGTTTCTGCTCGGCCTGGAGGAGGGGAGCTTCCCGCGCCGTGACCGCCCCTCCCCGTTCCTCGACGACGACACGAGGCGGGAGCTGGGCGCGAGGCTGGAGCGTCCAGACGGAGTGGCGCGCGACCGCTACCTCTTCTACACCGCCTGCACGCGTGCCGCGAAACGTCTCGTTCTCGTCCGAGAGGCCGCGAGCGACGAGGGAGTGCCGCGCGAGCCGAGCCCGTTCTGGGACGACGTGCGATCGCTCTTCTACGATGACGAGGTCACGCGCGCGACGCAGCGGCGCCCGCTCTCCAGCCTGACGTGGGGCCTCGAAGCTGCTCCGAGCGAGCGCGAGCGGCTCCGAGCGCTCGCGCGTCTCGCGGTCGACGACGTGGAGGGAGCGGCGGCGCTGGCGGCGGCGAACGGGTGGACGCGGAGGCTCGACCGTGCCCTCGCGGCGTTCGACCGCCCGACGTCCCTGACGAGCCCAGCGGTGCTCTCGTGGATGTCCGAGCGGACCGTGTTCTCGGCGACCGAGCTCGAACGCTTCGCCGACTGCTCGTCTGCGTGGCTCGTGGAGAGAATCGTCGATCCGAAGACGATCGACGCGGAGCCGGACGCCCTTCTCCGCGGCCAGATCGTCCACACGACGCTGAACCGGTTCTACGGCAGCCTTCCGAAGGAGCTCGGGACCGAGCGGGTCACGCCGGAGAACGTCGACGCGGCACTCGACCTCGTGCGCCGATGTCTCGACGACGCGCTTGGCTCCGGTGTCCGGCTCGACCTGACCGAGCTGCAAGAGGCAGAGCTCCGGCACACGTTGCTCTCCGACCTCGAGGGCTTCGTCCGCGACGAGGCCGCGTCGGAGCTCCGGTTCGTCCCTCGCCGGCTGGAGGTGTTGTTCGGCTCGGAGCGGGCAGCTCCGGAGCTGCAACGGGGCCTGCCGCTCGAAGACGGCCTCGTGCTCTCGGGGAAGATCGACCGGATCGATCTCGACCCGTTCAGTGCCCGCGGAATCGTCCAGGACTACAAATCGGGGGCGGGAGCACACTCAGCGCGGGACATCGACCGGGAGCGTCGGCTTCAGATTCCGCTCTACTCGCTCGTGCTCCGGGATCTCGTAGGTGTCGAGCCGCTCGGGGGCATCTATCGCGCCCTCTCGGGAAAGCGGGTGACCCGGGGAATGCTGCGTGAGTCGGCGCACGAGGATCTCCCGGGCTTCGTGAAGGACGACTACCTCGACGACGAGGCGTTCTTCGCCCAGGTCGAAACCGCGCGTGCGCGCGCGGCCGAGTACGCGCAGCGTATTCGCGCGGGAGATGTGCGGCACGATCCCAAGGGCGACGGCTGCCCGTCCTGGTGCGACCTCTGGCCGATCTGCCGGGTGAAGCGCCCATGACCGTCATCGAGATGTCGAGGGGGCTCAACGACGAACAGCTCGCCGCCGTCGAGGCGCCAGGAAGCATCTTCGTCTCCGCGGGGGCCGGAACCGGCAAGACGTCCGTGCTCGTCGAGCGATACGTGCGCGCCGTGTGCGACCACGGCCTCGACGTCGAGTCGATCCTCGTCATCACGTACACCCGCAAGGCCGCCGGCGAGCTTCGGGGCCGCATCCGCAAGGCGCTGGCCGACCGTGGCCGGCACGATCTCGCACGGAAGCTCGACGGCGCCTGGATCTCGACCATCCACGGCTTCTGCAACCGGCTCCTGAAGGCGCACCCCTTCGCGGTCGGGCTGGACCCGCGCTTCAGGGAGCTGGAGGACGCCGGGGCGGCCGTCCTGCGCGGGGAAGCGTTCGAGCGGGCGCTCGAATCGTTCTGTACGACAGGTGATCCCGAACGTGTGCGCCTCCTCGCGACCTACCGTGCCGACGGGCTGCGGCGCATGCTCACAGGCGTGTACGAGACGTTGCGCTCGGCGGGCCGCGAGCTCGTCCTCGAGCTCGGCGAGCGTCCGAGCGTGTCGGACGCCCTCGCCGCGTTCCGCCACGAGGCCGAGTGCCTGGCCGGAGACGAGAAGGCGACGTCCTCCCAGAGCGGGAACGCGACCGAGGCCCTGCGGCTCGTCGCGAACGATCCGCCTGCCGAGCGGCTGGTCGACCTCTCCGCGCTCCAGTGCCGGGGTACGCGTGCGGCGTCCTACGAGGCGGCACGCAAGGCGTTGGAGCGAGCTGCGCTGGAGGAGCTCGCTGCCGCGGATCGCGATCTCCTCCAAGAGCTCCTCGAGCGCTTCGCCGCCGAGTACGCGGAGGCGAAGCGGCGCGAGTCCGCGATTGACTTCGAGGACCTCCAGCTCGCCGCGCGCGACCTGCTCCGCACGAGCCCGGAGGTGCGAGACGCCGTCCGCTTGCGCTTTCGACTGGTGATGGTGGACGAGTTCCAGGACACGAATCGCCTGCAGTGCGAGCTCATCGACCTCGCAGCGCACCCCGACGCGACCGACGTGTTCACGGTCGGAGACGAGTTTCAGTCGATCTACGGCTTCCGCCATGCGGACGTCGAGGTGTTCCGCGACCGCCGTGCCGGGGCGTCGAACCTGCTCACGCTGAGCCGCAACTATCGCTCGCGCCCGCAGGTCCTCGCGGCGGTCAACCACCTCTTCGCAGGCGAGTTCGGGGACGAGTTCCAGCCGCTCGCGGCGTCCGCCGAGTTCGCCGATCCCGTCTTCGGCCACCCTGTCGAGCTCCTCGTGACGGACAAATCCGCATACCGCGGGTCGGGCGTGCATTGGCGTGCGGGCGAGGCGTGCGCGATCGCGGCGCGCGTGCGCGAGCTGGTCGACTCGGGCGAAGCGCTGCCGGGCGAGATCGTCGTTCTCTTCGCGGCTGGGACCGACGCGGAGCGATACGAGGAGGAGCTGCGTCGCGAAGACCTGCCCACGTACCGTGCCACCGGCAGGGGCTACTTCGGACAGCAGCAGGTCGCGGATCTTCTCGCGTACCTGCGCCTGATCCACAACCGGTACGACGACGTCGCGCTCGCGACCGTTCTGGCCTCGCCTTTCGTCGGCGTCTCGAACGACGCTCTCGTACTCCTTCGGCGCGCCGCTCCGAGGCGGCCGCTCTTCACCGCCCTCGAGCGCGCGCTTCCCGAAGGCGTCGGCGCCCGCGACGAGCGTCTGCTGCAAGCCTTCAGGCAGCGTTACGAACGCCTTGTCCGCGCCTCGACGCGTGTGCGGCTCGAGCGGCTCTTCGAACAGATCCTCGCGGATCACGACTACGACCTCGCGGTGCTCGCGCGCTGGGACGGCGCGAGGCGGTTCGCGAACCTCCGGAAGCTCGGCCGGCTCGCACGCGAGTACGAGGCCGTGCGCGGCGCCGATCTCGCGGGCTTCGTCCGCTTCGTACGCGACCAGGAGGCGCTCGGCGCGAGGGAGCTCGAGGCCGTCGCGGAAGAAGAGGGAGCGGGTGCAGTTCGCCTCCTGACGATCCACTCGGCGAAGGGCCTCGAGTTCAAGGTCGTGATCGTGGCCGACGCCGGTCGCGAGGTCGGTGGGCCTCGCAGCGCGGAGGAGATCGTGGCTCTCTCGGACGGTCGCTTCGGCTTCAAGATGGTCCATCCCACCCGCGGCGGGAGGGAGCCGGTGTTCGACTTCAAGCCGGTTCGCGATGCCAAGGCTGCCCAGGAGCGGGCCGAGCGCCTTCGCCTCTACTACGTCGCGATGACGCGCGCAATCGACCGCCTGATCGTGTCGGGGGCGATCGATCCGGAGCGGACGCTCGACCGCGAGACGCCGATCGGGTGGGTGCTCGGGCGCCTCGAGGGACACGAGGCGCTGGCGGACGCCGAGGACGAGCCAATCGAGCTCGAGCGCGGGGACGCACGCTTCCTCCTGCGGGTCAACCGGTCCGCGGGTCGCGAGGAACCCGCGACTGAGGGCGACGCCGAGGTCGTCGAGGAACCCGACGGGCAGCTCGCGCTCTTCGGCGAGCTCCCGCTCGGGTCGCCTCGTCTGGGCGTCGAGCTCGCTCTGCTCGCTCCGGTGGTCCCGCCGCCCACGCACCAGGTCCGCCGGTTGTCGTACAGCGCGCTTGCGCTCTTCGAACGCTGCTCGTACCGGTACTACGCCGAGCGGATAGCCGGGCTCGCGCCCGTCGCTCCGGCATCGGGAGACGGAAGCGGAGGAGGCCTGGCCGGAACGGAGCTCGGCGATGCCGTCCACCGTCTGCTCGAGGCGGTTCCGCTCCACGATCCGAAGGCGCCCGAGCGTGCCGAGATGGAGGCGTCCGTCCGTGCGTGGTACCCGGCCGTCGGCGCCGAGGATCTCGAGCGGATCGCCCAGCTCGTCGAAAGGTACTGCACCTCCCAGCTCGCCCGCCGAGTCGCCGAGCTTCCCGGCGCCCGGCCAGAGACAGCATTCACGTTCGAACACGACGGCGTCGTGCTGCGGGGACGGCTGGATGTCCTCTGGCGGGACGACCGGCGGGCGCTCGTCGTCGACTACAAGTCGAACGCACTCGAGGGGGCGGAGCCGTCCGAGATCGTCGAGACCGAATATCGCTTGCAGCGGCTCGTCTACGCGCTCGCCTGCCTGCGCGACGGAGCCGAGGAGGTCGAGGTCGCGTACCAGTTCCTCGAACGGCCGGACGACGTGGTGTCGGCGACCTTGTCGGCGGGCGACGTGCCGACCCTCGAGTCCCAGCTCTCGGATGCAATCGCACGCATCCGCGCGGGTGACTTTCGCCCGACTCCGAGCGAGTTCGCGTGCGCGGGCTGCCCGGCACTCGACGTCGTGTGCGCCGGACCGAGGCTCCTCGCGCACGGGTAGCCTCGCGCCGTGCGAGTCGCGGCGCTCTACGACGTCCACGGCAATCTGCCCGCGCTCGAGGCCGTGCTCGCCGAGGTCGAGCAGGAGCGAGTCCACACTGTTGTCGCGGGCGGGGACGTGCTCTGGGGACCATTCCAGTCCGAATGCCTGGCCGCACTCCGCGCCGCCGACGCCCTCTTTCTCGCCGGGAACTGCGAGCGCGAGGTGCTCGGGGCCGTCGACGAGAGCTCCCGCTGGTGCCATGACCGCCTCACGACCGACGAGCTGGAGTTCGTCTCCGCCTGGCCCGCGACCGTGGAGCTCGACGTCGAAGGGCTCGGCAGCACTCTCTTCTGCCATGCGACCCCGCGTTCCGACGACGAGATCCTGACTCGGCTGACGCCTGACGAGGAGGTCAAAGCGGCGCTGTCCGGCGTAGACGCGGCCGTCGTGGTGTGCGGGCACACCCACGTCCAACTCGACCGCCGGGTGGAGAGCGCTCCGCGGCTCGTGAACGCGGGCAGCGTCGGGCTGCCCTACCAGGGCGAGCAGGGCGCCTTCTGGGCACTCCTCGGCCCCGATGTCGAGTTCCGGCGCACCTCGTACGGCGTCGAGGCGGCGCTTGCAGAGCTCGGCGCATCCGCCTTTCCGTCCGTGGCCGACATCTTCGGCGACTCGCTTCGCGGCGTGGCGAGCGCCGAGTCGGCAACCGCGTACTTCGAGTCGAGGCGGCGTGGCCCGTAGCTACGTCCACGAAGCTCGACGACGAGGGCTCGGCCGCCGACGCGAGCGAATCGAGCCCATCATCGAGCGGCTCGCCGAGGAGCACGCAGACGCACAGATCGCGCTCCGGTTCCGATCCGATCTCGAGCTGCTCGTCTCGGTGATGCTGTCCGCCCAGACGACGGACACGAACGTCAATCGCGTCACCGGCCGACTGTTCGACAAGTACCCGAGGCCCGAGGAATACCTGTCCGTACCGCTGGAGGAGCTCGAGCGCGACATCTACGGCACCGGCTTCTTCCGGCAGAAGGCGAAGGCGATCCGCGGAACGATGCGGATGCTGCTCGAGGAGTTCGACGGTGAGGTGCCCGATCGGCTCGAGGATCTCGTCCGTCTTCCGGGCGTTGCCCGCAAGACGGCAAACGTCGTCGCCTCCGAGCTCGGGCACGCGCAGGGGATCGTCGTTGACACCCACGTACGCCGCCTCTCACAGCGCCTCGGCCTGACCCGCCACGACGACCCGGTGAAGATCGAGCGCGATCTCCAGCGCGTCGTCCCGCGGCCCGATTGGGCCAGGTTTCCCCATCTCCTCATCTGGCACGGTCGCCGCGTGTGCGACGCGAGGCGGCCGCGGTGCGAGGAGTGCGTTGTCGAGGATCTCTGCCCCGCGTCGAGGATGGCCGTCAGAGCCAGCGACGCCAGCGAAAGAGCGCGAGCTGGACGACCGTCGTGGCGGCGATGAGCCCGGTCGACACGCCCACCGACCAGTAGCCTTCGCGGAACTCGTCGGCGAAGTTCTGTCCGTAGAAGCCTACGATGAGCGTCGGCACGAGCACCAGGGAGGCGATCACCGTCAACTTCCTGACGACCTCGTTCTGGCTCTCCGCGATCTTCGCCTGGTGGTAGTCGCGCGCGCTCGCGAGTAGGTCCCGCGCTACGTCGAGCTCCTCGCCCGCTCGCAGAAGCGTCTCGTGCGTGTCCGCAAACGCTCGCTCCACGTCTTCGGGAAAGAGCTGCTCGTCCCGGACCTCGAGCCTGCGGTCCACGACTCGGCGCACCGCGGCGCGCGTCGCCGAGACGTTCCGACGCGCGCGGAGCAGGTCTTGACGCAGGCCAGCAACACGCCTCCGCACCCGGTCGCTCGACCATACCTCCATGTGCTCCTCCAACTCGTCGATCTCGCCGTCGGCGGCGTCGACGACGTCGACGAACGACTCGGCGACGTCGTCCACGAGCCGGTAGAGCAGCTCGCCTGCGGTCGCCTCCTCGGGGGCAGTCTGCAGCGGGGCCGGCTCCCACGGCCTCCCGTCGAGAGGCGTCTTCCGGACGGTGAGAATCAGCTCGGGCATCGCCACCACGTCCACTTCGCGGTAGGCGATCCGATCCTCGTCGGGGATGGGGAGCGCGTCGAGAAAGACTCCGACGACGTACGCGCCGTGACTCTCGAGCAGCGGTCGCACCCGCGTCCCGTCGCTCGGTGCAGAAACGAGGATCTCGACAACTTCCGGATCCACGTGAACCGGAAGCGCCGCGTGCACGCTCTCCCGGGTCGGGTCGACGAGATCGATCCAGCGTGCCACGGGGGCGAGACTAGGCCCGCGGTCGGACGTGCGCTCCGGCTACGCCGAGGTCGCTGCTACTTGAGGCCTGTGCTCCTCGGCCTCGAGGAACCGCTGTGCGTCGAGGGCGGCCATCGTCCCGGAACCGGCTGCGGTCACCGCCTGCCTGTAGACGTGATCCTGCACGTCGCCCGCGGCGAAGACGCCGGGGACGTTGGTCTGCGTCGACCCGGGCTCGGTGACGAGGTAGCCCTGATCGTCGTGGTCGAGCCAGTCGAGGAAGAGCGCCGTGCTGGGGTCGTGACCGATCGCCACGAACACTCCGTCGGCGGCGCGCTCAGTCGTCTCGCCGGTCACCGTGTCCCTGAGCCTGACCCCGGTCACGCGACCCTCGTCCGTGCCGAAGACCTCGTCGACGACCGCGTTCAGGACGAACTCGATCTTCTCGTTCGCGCGTGCGCGGTCGACCATGATCGGAGATGCCCGAAACTCGTCG
The DNA here is from genome assembly GCA_046727975.1 of Actinomycetota bacterium. Taxonomy (GTDB): domain Bacteria; phylum Actinomycetota; class Thermoleophilia; order Gaiellales; family Gaiellaceae; genus GMQP-bins7. The sequence continues at coordinate 18,844 of JBKPDR010000053.1, forward strand.
CGCCGATGCACGAGGATGACGTTGGCCGCGAAGCGGGTCAGGAAGGTCGCCTCCTCCATCGCCGAGTCACCACCTCCGACGACGACGACGGTCTTGTCGCGGAAGAAAGCCCCGTCGCACGTCGCGCAGTACGAGACTCCGCGACCCTGGAGCACCTGCTCGGAGGGGAGTCCGAGCTGCCTGGCGTTCGCCCCGGTCGCGACGATGATCGCCTCGGCGCGGTACTCGTCGTCGCCGACGTAGACCCGGAACGGACGCTCCGAGAGATCGACGCGGGTTACGTCGTCGGTCAGGAAGTCGGCTCCGAAGCGCTCGGCCTGGCGACGGAAGTCGGCCATCATCGCCGGCCCGAGCACCCCGTCCGCGTAGCCCGGGTAGTTCTCCACGTCGCTCGTGATCATCAGCTGCCCGCCCCAGTTGAACCCCTCGATCACGAGTGGGTTCAGGTTGGCTCGAGCGGTGTACAGGGCCGCGGTGAAACCGGCCGGCCCGCCTCCGATGATGATCACGTCACGAACGTCGTTCACGAATGCTCCTTACTCATACGTTAACCCCGCTCAGGCGCGATAGCCCTCCCGCGAGGCACACAACATCGATAACGATCGATTGATATGCGGTGTTCCCGGTCGGTCACGCCGCGTCGGCGCCGCTCGCGAGGGCCCCGAGAGTGGGCTCTGCGGGATCGACCAGCTCGGCGGCGGCGAGCGCGCGGGTCTGGCGCTCGATCGGCTGGAGCTCGGGGGGCTCGACCCCGGTGATCCCGTGCCGTTCGAAGCGCCGGGCCTGCACGAGCACCTGCCGCTCGAGCGACCCGACGGTCTCGTTGTAGGCCTTCACCGCGCCGTCGAGCGACTTGCCGAGCCGCCCGACGTGGGCGCCCATCGTGGCGAGCCGCTTGTACAGCTCCCGCCCGAGCTCGTTCACCTCGCGGGCGCTCTCGGCGATCGTCTCCTGCTGCCATCCGTAGTGCACCGCTCGTAGGAGCCCGATGAGGTTGGTCGGCGACGCGGGGATCACGTTGTTCGACACCGCGAGCTCGATCAGCGACGAATCCTGCTCGAGGGCTGCGCGGAGAAACGTCTCGTCAGGCAGGAACAGCACGACGAATTCGGGCGTCGCGGGCAGCTGGCGCCAGTAGGCCTTCTGACCGAGCCGCTGGATGTGCTCGCGCACATGGCGTGCGTGGTCGACGAGCCGCGCACGGCGCTCCTCGTCGGTGGCGCTCTCGCGAACGGCGTCGAGGTAGGCGACGAGCGGCACCTTCGAGTCGATCACGACCTGCTTCCCACCAGGCAGGTGCACGACGACGTCCGGCCGCAGCACGCGTCCCTCCTCGTCGGTCGTCGAATGCTGCTCCGTGAAATCGCAGTGCTCGACCATCCCGGCCATCTCGATCACGCGGCGTAGCTGGATCTCGCCCCAGCGCCCGCGCACGTGCGGCTTCTGCAGCGCGGTGGCCAGGTTTCCGGTCTCGGCGCGAAGGCGCTCCTGCTCGCCCCGCAGCTGGGTGACGCTCTCCGTGAGCTTCCCGTATGCCTCTTGGCGCACTCTCTCGACTCCTTGCAGGTGCTGATCCATACGCTCGAGCGACTCCTTGAGCGGTCGCACCTGCCCCGACAACCTCGCGTCGGCGAGCTCGAGGAAGCGAGCGCTGTTCGAATCGAGCGCCTGCGCCGAGATCTTGGCGATGGTTGCAGCGAGGCGATCGTCGAGGGTCTTTTGCTCGGCCGCGAGCTCGGCGCGCGCCGCAGCGAGATCTCGCTGCAGCGCGACGACCTCGTCGATCCGGCGCCTGCGCTCGACGAGCGCAGGGCGCAGCAACAGCAGGGCGCCGATTGCGCCCGTCACGAGGCCGACCAGAAGCACGAAAACGATCATCGGGTCGACGAACCGTAGTGCGGAGGGCGGACGGCGCGAAGCGCCCGACACGCGCGCTGCTACCTTTGCACGCCGTGGCCGACAAGCCTCGCGTCAAGGCTCCTCGCGTGCGTTCGACACCCGCGTCCAAGGACGCCGGCCGGCGGCGGCTGGCGTTGGGCGCGGTCGGAGGAGCGGGGCTGCTCGCGATCGTCGCGATCGCCCTCTTCGTCTTGCTCGGGAGCGGCGCCACCGGCGAGGCGGCAGTTCGCGAGGATCTCGAGGATGCGGGCTGCACGCTCGTGGTGAAGCCTGCGCGCGGAGGAGCGGTCCACTCCGTCCGTGATCCCGGCGGCACGTCGAAGAAGTGGAACACGGATCCGCCGACGAACGGGCCTCACTACGGCGAGCCGGCGATCTTCGGCTCGTACAACGAGCCGCTCGAGCCCGCGCGACTCGTCCACAACCTCGAGCACGGCGGGGTCTTCGTCCAGTACGGCGAGGACGTCTCTGCGGCGACCGTGGAAGAGCTGCAGTCGTTCTACGACGACCACAAGGCGGGGACACTGCTTTCGCCGCTGCCACGGCTGGGCGACCAGATCGCGCTAGGCGCGTGGGTGTGGACCGAGGAGGATCTCGCGAAAGGCACCGACGGCCGCGGCGTCCTCGCGAAGTGCACGGCCTTCGACGACGGTGCCTACTCCGCCTTCTTCGACGAGTACCAGTTCAACGGCAGCCACGTGAACGATCCCGACCTGCTGCAGCCCGGTCAATGACGCGAACCCGCACTACACTCGATCTGCCGGGGTGGCGGAACGGGTGAGACGCGCCCGCCTTAAAAGCGGGTGTCCCCAAAGGGGGCGTGCGGGTTCGAGTCCCGCCCCCGGCACCT
>JBKPDR010000054.1:0-45610 GCA_046727975.1 Actinomycetota bacterium
GGACAACGGCGTCCGCGCGACCGCGCTCTGCCCCGCCTTCGTCGCCACGCGGATGACCGACTGGACCGGGATCCCGGCCGACGAGATGATCCAGGTCGAGGACGTCGTCGAGCTCGTTCGCACGCTGCTCACCCTGAGCCCGCGCGCGCGTGTGCCTCAGATAGTCATCGAGCGCGTCGGCGACGCCGTCTGACGCCGCCATCGTTCGCTCGACTCACCCGCTTGTCAGCTGCCGCACCGCCTCCTCGAGCTCGGCGACCGAGACCACCCCCTCGAACCGCGCGGCGATCCTGCCGCGGGAGTCGACGACGAACGTCCAGGGCTCCGTCCGAAGGCGCCATTCCCGCATCCAGCGGTTGTACCCCTGCGCGGGATCGTTGCCTTCGTACACCTCGACGTGAATGAAGCGAACGCGGCTTCCCTCGAACCGGCGCGCGACCTCCTCGACGACGTCGACCACAGGACCGCACGTGCGGCTCGCGCAGAACTTCGGGGTCGCGAACGTGACGACGAACGGCGAGTGCGCCTTGAGTGCCTCGCGGACAGAAGAGCGGAGCAGCGACTCGTCAGGGGGAACGCGGGTCGTGATCAGCGCCGCATCTCCGCCTGCGCTCGCGAGCGTCGGCGTGGCGGAGGCAGGTACACGATCGTCGATCTGCGGAGCCGAGCCCTCGCGCACGACCTCGACGTTGCCGATCGCTTGGACCGCCTCCCCGCCCTCGGGCTCGGCCAGGAGCCAGTACCTTCCCGGCTTCTGCACGAGCAGGTGCACGACGTAGACGTGCGTGCTGTCCGCCTCGCTCCCGCCGGGCACGCCGATGCGCTCGAGCTTCGCGCGCGTCTCGAGAAACGGATCCTCCTTCAGTCCGCGCGCGAGCCAGACGCGCGCCGTGGGTAGCAGGACCGGTCTGCCTTCGGCGTCGACGACGACGAACGACACACGAACGTCACCCACTGGGTGCTCCGACGTGCCCGGGAGTAACGCAACGTCCTCTCCCGGCGCACGCCAGAGCTCTTCCAGCGTCTTGCCGTCTCCTGGGGCTGTGTTCGCGCTCCCGTCCGAGCCGCAGCCGACCACGAGCACGCACGACACCGCGAACAGTGCCGTAGCAGAGCGCATCGCCCGCCAGTCTAACGACGCCGACCCGTCGAGCCGCCCGACTCTCGACCCATCAGCCGCAGGCCGCGGAGGTCTTACATGAAGTGGCCGTCAGACCACGAATGGGGAACTTTCCCAAACAGGGCCGCGAGCAGTGCCAAATTGACGAGAAGCAGCAGCAACCGTGGCTTCATGGCGACCTCCTCTCTTAGAAGCGGATTTCCTGGAGCGCCTCAGCGGCGTTCCGGTATAGGCGCGCGGCTTCGCCGTCCAATCCACGGCGAGCCGCAAGGTCCCCCAGTGCGACCCACGCCTCCGTCCGGTGGCTGATCGATCCCAGCTGCTCGGCAGCTGCGTCAGCCGTCCGGAAGCAGTCTTCCGCCTCGTCGAAGCGCCCGCGCTCCATCAACGCTCGTCCCAGTACGAGCTGCGACGGGCACACCTCATGCAGGAAGTCCTCCCTACCCTGAAGCAGATCGAGTGCCTTGCGGGCGAGCTCGTCCGCCTCGTCGTACTCGGCCCGGCGCAGGTGCACCATGGCCAGCCCCTCGAGCGCCTGGGCGGCGTCCGCGGGGGAATCCATCTCGAGAGCCGTCGCGAAGGACGCCTTCAGGTGCTCGACGGCCTGATCCTCGTCCCCGAGGAGCAGCGTCAGTCCTCCGAGGTTGAGCAGGAGACGACCGACGTTGCGCTCGTCGTTCAGCTCCTGGTAGAGCTCCTTCGCCCGCTGTGCGTAGTTCCGCGAGAGCACCCAGTGCCCTTGCCGTTGAGCGATCAGCGAAGCCTGGAAGTAGGTGTTGGCGATCGCGCGCCGGTCACCCAGGCCCTGTGCGAGCTCGAGAGCACGCTCGACGTCCTCGCGTGCAGCGACGTAATCGCGTTGCAGTCGGTGGCAACGCGAGCGCCAGCCGAGGATGTCGGCCCGAAGCAGGTCGCACGGCATACCGGAGCGCTCGGCGAGAGCGAGCGCCTCGTCGTACAGGGCGAGTGCCGTGCCGGCGCTCGAAAGCTTGTACCGGCAGACTCCGAGCCGGAAAAGGACGTCGGCGCGATCGACGTCCGAGAACTCCGGGGTCTCGGCAAGCTCCCGCGCTCGCTGCAACAGCGCCATCGCATCGCGGACCTCACCCTGCTGCTGGAGCGCCCACGCCTCGCCGACCAGCACCCTTTGCTCGAGCGCGGGGGCACCCGTCCCCTCGACCGCGGGTCGCGCCTCGCGGAAGATCTCGATCGCCTCCGCGTACTGGTGGGCCTCCGAGAGAGCCTCCGCGCGGACGAGCAGGGCTTCGATCTTCGTGCGCTCCTCCGTCGAGACGCCGACGGAAAGAAACGTGGGGTCGACGCCCAGCCGCTCGGCGAGCAAGGAGATGGTCGCCTCCGTCGGACGGGTCTTGCCGCGCTCGATCTGGCTGATGTACTCCTTCGAGAAGCGGCCTCCGGCGAGCTCTGTTTGTGTCAGCCCGGCCGCGATCCGGAGCGCACGCATGCGCTCGCCGAGACGCGTCCCCGCCGGACGGTCGCCGCCAGCCGGGTTGCCGGCTGAGATTGGCCCAGTCGAAGTCGAGGCGATGTCTTTCATGCCCATCGGAGTGAACCCAGGATCTGCAGTGCACGCACTCCCCCGGCAGGGGGAGGTATCCGACGCCGTTTCAAGTCAACAGACGATAGCCGAAATCACTTGACCGAGCTACTTGACTTTTCTGGACACGGCTCCTATAGTCAGCCCCACACCGCACCGATCGGACGCCAGATCGGATGCGAGGGCGCCACCGCCGGATCCGCCGGCGAGTGCAGGCAGAGCGTGGCTGGGCCGCAGAGCCACGATTCTCCGACTCGCCGACCCGGGAAGGGGTCGCCTCGAACGGAGAACGCCCCCGGAGCCGCAGCCGGGGGCGTTCTAACGTTCGTGGGGGGAAACCGAGCTTCCCCCCACGTTGCCCCCCTTCCTTCACCGTCCGTCACGGCTTCTGCCGTGCCTGGCCTACGGGCGAATGAATCGCCCTCCGGCCCTGAGCCGGTTCGGCACGGATTCGGTCTATCAGGCCGAGCCGGAGAGCCAGCGGAGCCGCTCCGCCTTGATCGCCGCGAAGTCCTCGCTCGAGAGGAGCCCGCCCAATCGGTCGGCGATCGAGACGAGCAGGCTGCCGGCGACGAAGATCCAGGCTTCCGCGTCCGGGTTGCGATCCGGGGGGATCGCACCCTCCGCCTGTACCTGCCGGAGGGTCTCGGCGAAGAAGTCGTGCACCTCGCGCATGTGCCTGCGCACGTGCCGGCGGATGTCCGCGTCCTCCCCCGCTTCCGTGATCGCCTGCATCCACAGGCTCGGGAGGAGCACTTTCATCTCCCGCATCGTCGCCGGCCCGATTGCGTGCCAGCCTTCCGAGGGCCCGAGAGCGGCGATCTTCGCCTCGATTTTGTGCCTGATGCGCAGCCACGCCTCGTCGAGGCAGGAGAAGTACAGATCGCGCTTCGACTCGAAGTGCCGATAGAGGATGGGCTCCGAGACCCCCGCCTCCCTCGCGATTTCGGCCGTCGTCGCGCCCGCGTAGCTTCCTTCGGAGAAGACGCGTAGCGCAGCTTCGATGATCGCCGTCCGGCGCTCCGCGGCGGGAAGGCGGGTAGGGGGCGCGTGCGTCATGCGGCGAGCTCCGGCGCCTCGCGCTGAACGGGCTCGGCGGGCTCCTCACGCTCGTGCGGGCGCACGAGCACGAACGAGACGATCGCGCCCACGAGGGCGATCGCTGCAGCGACGAGTAGCGCTCTCTGGAACCCGTCCACGAACGCCGCCCTGAACGCTGCCTCCTCCGCCTCGGTGAGCACCTCACCGACGGGCGGGCGCGCCCCACTCGCTTGATGGGCCACGATCGCTCCCATGATCGCGATGCCCATTGCTCCGCCGACCTGGCGGGCGGCGTTCAGCACCGCAGCGCCGACGCCCGACTTGTCGACCGGAACGCTCCGCGTCGCAGCGGCCGCGCTCGGAGTCATCGTCATCGCCATCCCGACACCCCCGACGAGAAACGCCGGCAGCAGCGCCCAGAAGGTCGAGTCCTGGCTCAGGGTCGAGAAGTAGAGGAGCTGGACGGCGATGAGGACCATCCCCGTGGTCATGAGCGACCTCGAGCCGATCCGGTCGGACAGCTTGCCGGCGATCGGCGCCACGAGAATGATCAGAACCGTCATCGGCAGGAACGCCGCGCCCGTCTCCACCGCGGAGTAACCCAGCACCTGCTGCATGTAGAGCGAGACGAAGAAGAAGACGCCGAACATCGCGAGCGCCACAAGCAGGACGACGCTGTTGGCGCCGACGTAGGTCCGGTTCCTGAACAGCTCGAGGGGGAGCATCGGGGCGCGCTGGTGCCGCTCGAGGAGGACGAAGGCGACGAGCGCCACTGCGGCGACGACGAACGCGCCGAGAATACGAGTGGACGTCCAGCCGTAGGTGTTCGCCTCGATGAGCGCATACGTGACTGCGAAGAGGCCGAGCGCGGACGCGCCCAAGCCCGGGAGGTCGAGGCGCTCGTGCGTCTCGTCGCGCGACTCGTCGATGAAGAGGAAGCTCACGGCGATGCCGAGGATGCCGACCGGGATGTTCACGAAGAAGATCCAGCTCCAGTCGAGGTGCTCGGTGATGAGACCGCCGACGAGCGGGCCGATCGCGAGCGCCAGGGCGGACACGCCCGCCCAGATCCCGATGGCCATTCCCCGCTGCCGAGGCGGGAACGTGGCCGCGATGATCGACAGCGTGGCCGGGTTCATGAGCGCGGCTCCGGCGCCCTGCACGACCCGCGCCGTGATCAGCATGTCGCCCGACGTGGCGAGCCCGCACCAGAGCGACGCGAGCGTGAAGACGGCGATGCCGACGACGAAGATCAGGCGCCGACCGTAGGCGTCGGCGACCTTGCCGCCGATGAGCATCAGCGCGGCGAACGTCAACGCGTAGCCTGTGACGATCCACTCGAGCTCCGAGAGCCCGACCCCGAGGTCGCGCTGGATCGAGGGCAGCGCGACGTTCACCACCGTGTTGTCGAGCATGATCATGAAGAGCCCGAACGCCACCGCGGCGAGGGTGAACCACTTGCGCGTCTCTGGTGCGAAGATCCGTGTCCGCATGCCACTCCCGTCTTCTCGGCTCAGTTAGTGCGCACTAAGTTAGCAGATACTAACAGGTCACCGCGGAGCGGCTTCGCGTGGGCTCCGAGCAGTGCGCAGCTCGAGGATGCAAACGTCGTGCGTCTCGCCCGCCGGCTCGGCTGCAGCAGCTACCACGAGCTGCATCGAGTCTCCGTCGAGGACCCGGAGCGGTTCTGGAGCACCGTGCGCGACGACCTGGGCATCCCGCTCTCTCAGTGGACGCGGGTGCTCGACGACTCGCGGGGAATCGAATGGACGAGCTGGTTCGTGGGCGCACGGCTCAATCTCGCGCACGCGTGCGTCCACCGCTGGGCGACCGAACGCCCCGACGAGGAGGCCGCCGTGTGGCAGCCGGAGGACGGGCCACGCCGCACACTGACCTGGGTCGAGCTCTCCCGTGAGACGACGAAGCTGGCAGAGGCGCTCGTCGAGCTGGGGGTCGGTGCCGGCGACGCGGTCGGGATCTTCCTCCCGATGTCACCCGAGGCGGCGATCGCCTCTCACGCCTGTGCCCACATCGGCGCGATCCAGGTCCCGATCTTCTCCGGCTTCGCGGCGCCCGCAATCGCCGCACGGCTCGCCGACGCGCGGGCGAAGGCCGTGATTACCGCCGACGGCTCGCTCCGCCGCGGGGCCGAGGTCGCGATGAAGCGAACCGTCGACGAGGCCCTCGCAGACGCACCTTCGATCCAGAAGGTGGTCGTCTGGCGCCGGCTCGGGATCGAGGCCCCCATGACCGCAGGTCGCGATCACGACTGGACCGAGCTCACTGCCGGCGCGCCGGGCGTCCGACCTCCCGTCGAGGTGGAGAGCGAGACCCCGTATCTCATCGCCTACACCTCGGGAACGACCGGGAGACCGAAAGGGGCGCTGCACGTGCAGGGCGGGTTCCTTCTCTCGATCGCGCGTGAAGCCGCGTACCAGTCCGACGTCCGCGCGGGCGATCGGGTTCTCTTCGCAACCGACATGGGCTGGATCATGGGGCCCTGGACGGTCGTCGGAGCCGGCGCGCTCGGGGCCGCCATCGTCTTCATGGAAGGCGCGCCCGACCGGCCCGCCGATCGACTGTGGCGGCTCGTCGAGTCCGAGCGGTTGACGATGCTCGGCGTGTCGCCGACTCTCGTGCGCGCTCTCATCCCCAGCGGAGCGCCCACGGGGGACCTCTCCTCGCTTCGGGCGGTCACCACAACCGGTGAACCGTGGAACCGCGGCCCGTACGACTGGCTGAACGAGCACATCTGCGGCGGCGGGCGGATCCCGATCGTGAACATCTCCGGTGGGACGGAGGTCGGCGCGTGCTTCCTCTCGGTGACGCCGATGGCTCCGACGAAGCCGTGCTCGTTGGGATTTCCGGCGCTGGGACAGGACATGGACGTCTTCGACGAGCAGGGCCGCGCCTTGCGTGGAGAGGTCGGCGAGCTCGTGTGCAAGCGCGCCTGGCCGGGTATGACGCGGGGAATCTGGAGCGATCCGGATCGCTACCTCGAGACGTACTGGCGTCGGTTCCCGGGCGTGTGGACGCACGGCGACTGGGCGTCCATCGACGAGGACGGGTACTGGTTCCTGCACGGGCGCTCGGACGACACCCTGAACGTCGCCGGGAAGCGGATCGGGCCGGCGGAGCTCGAATCCGCGGCGGTCAACCATCCTGGGGTCTCCGAGGCAGCGGCCATCGGCGTGCCGCACGAGGTGAAGGGCGAGGTGCCGTGGATCTTCTGCGTTCCGAGTCCCGGGGCAACTCCACTGGAGGAGGACGTTGCGAGGGCGGTCACGGACGAGCTCGGGAAGGCCTTCAAGCCGGAGCGCGTCGTCTTCGTGTCCGGCCTCCCGAAGACGCGGAGCGCGAAGATCGTGCGCCGGGCCGTGCGCGCGACCGCGCTCGGGGAAAACCCGGGCGATCTCTCGACCCTGGAGAATCCCGAGACGTTGGAGGAGATTGCAAATGCCGTCTGATCGGGTCGAGGGCGTCGCGGTCGTGACCGGCGGTGGACGTGGAATCGGCGCATCCATTGCGCGTGAGCTGGCCGACGCGGGAATGCGGGTCGCGGTGACGGCGCGCACGGCCGCGCAAGTGGAGGCCGTCGCGGCCGAGATCGGCGGCCTGCCGCTCGCCGGCGACGTCTCCCGTCGTGAGGACACCGAGCAGTGGGTGCGCGAGGTCGAGGCCGAGCTCGGCCCTATCGACCTGCTCGTGGCGAACGCGGGCATCGACCCTCACGAGCGCGCCGCGTGGGAGCTCGACCCCGATGAGTGGTGGCACGTGTTCGAGGTCAACGTGCTCGGCGCCTATCTCTGCTGCCGCACCGTCATTCCCGGGATGCTCGCCAGGGGAGGAGGGCGGATCGTCCTCACGGGGTCCGGCGCCGCGTACCTCCCAGGTCTGCTCAGTTCGTCCTACTGCGCCAGCAAGGCGGCGCTGTGGCGGTTCGGCGAGATCCTCGCCGGCCAGCTCCGCGACCGCATCCCCGTCTTCGTGATCAGCCCGGGCCTCGTCCGAACGGACATGACCAAGGAGGTGTTCACGGACGACGCGCCGTGGACTACCCCCGAGCTCGCTCCGCGTCTCGTCCGCGTCCTCGCCTCCGGGCGCGCAGACGCCCTCGCAGGCCGCTACCTGCACGCCGAGCACGACGACATCGAGGAGCTGATCGAACGGGCCGACGAGATCGTCGCCGAGGACCTGAACGCGATTCGCCTGCGCCGCTAGCGGCAACCGGCCGTTAACCCGCGACGCGGAAGAGGTTCCCTACCATCAACGCGTGCCGTACTTCATCTGCCCGAACTGCAAGCGCCGCTCGGTCGACCTCGACGGCTACGACGGCTTCTCACTCCAGGCAGTGCAGTGCCGCGAATGCGGATTCGGGTTCCTCTTCGAGCTGCTCGAGGACTACTACCCGGCGCCGGGCACCGGCTTCGTCGTCTGCAATCGCGAGGGACGGGTCATCGCCGCCGGGCGTGGCGTCTTCGAGCTCACGGGGTACAGAGACTCGGACCTCCTCGGCCGCGACGTCGTGGAAGCGCTCGCCCTCTCCGACACCTCACCCATGGAGGTCGTCCGGGAGTGGGGAGTGCGCAAGCTCGGCCAGTCGCTGGAGATCCGAACTCGGGCCGGCCTCGCGAAGAGCGTCACTGCGGACTTCTTTCCCGCGTACGACGACGACGGGGGCATGCTCCTCGCGCTCACTCCTCGCCAGACCGAGGCTGTATCCACGTCTGACGAGCGATAGCGAGAAGCGCTCCGTCCTCCGCGAACAGAGCCGTTCCGGCATAGAGCTTGCGCCCATCCTCGCCGAGCGGCCAGGCGGCGACAACACACGTTTCGCCGACCAGCGGCACGCGGTCGACCCGCGCCGCCATCCGGCCGAGCACTAGGTCGCCGCGCCCTTCGACGCCGACCGCGTACGCGCCGGAGCAGTCGATCGCGGCCCAGACGAGCTCGGGGGCCGACTCGCGGACCTGCCACGGCGCCGCCTGGAGCGGCTCTCGACCGGCGACCGCGCCCGCGTGGACCCGCAGTCCGTCGCCGTCCTCACGCATGCCACAGGAGAAACACTCCCGAAACACGACATTGCCGATCCGGACGTGCCTTGTTCGAGCATCCTCGGCGTCCGCGCGAGACACCGGAGCAGGCGGGTCGACGTCGAGAACAACAGGACGAGCCTCGGCGACGACCGCGTCTCCGTCGACGAGAAGGCTCAGCTCGCGATCGCGCCGCACCGCGAGCGGCCGATCGAGCGGCGGCGGCAGCCGGAGGGTGACCTCGACCTCGTCGGCATCCACGTGCGCCGCGAGACGTCCGCAGGCGAAACCGCCGTTCGCCGAGGTCAGCGGCCCTCGGAAGCGGCGCGGAAACGTGATCTCCACGGCAAGACTCTAGTTAGACTTGGTTTGTGACTCAGAGGCGAAAACCTTGAGACTTGCGCTCGCCCAGCTCAACACCGTGGTCGGAGATCTCGACGGCAACCGCGAGAGGATCCTCGCCTTCCTCGCCGACGCACGGGGGGCGGAGGCCGATCTCGTCGTCTTCCCTGAGCTCGCGGTCACCGGCTACCCGCCGGAGGACCTCCTCCTTCGGCCGGGGTTCGTCTACGCCGCCCGTGAGTCGCTTCTGGAGATTGCGCGCGCCGCGAGCGACATCGTGGCGCTCGTCGGAACGCCTTGGTTCGACCGCGACCTCGCAAACGCGTGCGCCGTCTGCGCCGAGGGCGAGGTCCGGGCGATCTATCGCAAGCAGTTCCTTCCGAACTACGGCGTCTTCGACGAGCACCGCTACTTCGCCGAGGGCCGCGAGCTCTTGCTTCTTCAATTCGGCGACGTGTACGTCGGGCCGACGATCTGCGAGGACGTCTGGCAGCCGGGCCCGCCCGCGACGGACCTCGCACTTGCCGGCGCCCAACTGCTCGTCAATCTCTCGGCGTCACCCTTCCACGTGGGGAAAGCGGAGGATCGCGAGGAGATGCTCGTCACGCGGGCGCGCGACACGAGTGCGTACCTCGCCTTCTGCAACCTCGTCGGCGCCCAGGACGAGCTCGTGTTCGACGGGCACTCAGTCGTGCTCGACGACGCGGGCGAGGTCGTCGCCAGAGCCCCCGGCTTCGAGGAGCACCTTCTGGTCGTCGACGTCGAGCCCGCTTTCGCGATGGGCCGCCGGCTGCGCGACGTCCGGCGCCGGGAGCTCGAGCGCTCGCGCGAAACCACCCCAGCGGTCCAGCTACTCGAGCTCGCTGAGCCCGGAGAGCACGCGGAGTCGACGTCGGGAGAGGTCGTACCGTTCGAGCCCGGGCTCGAGCAGATGAGGCTGGCCCTCATCCTCGGTCTCCGCGACTACGTCGAGAAGAACCGCTTCAGCGAGGTGCTCGTCGGCGTCTCGGGCGGAATCGACTCTGCTGTCACCGCCGCGCTCTGTGTCGATGCGCTCGGTGCCGAACGGGTGCACTGCGTCTCTATGCCCTCGGAGTACTCGTCGGACGAAACGAGGGACGACGCGCGGCGCATCGCAGAGAACCTGGGCTGCCAGTTCCGCGAGATCCCGATCGAAGGGTCTGTGGAGGCATTCCATGCTGCTCTGCGGGAGCCGACGGACGGCGGGCCCGAAGGGCTCGCGGCGGAGAACCTGCAGGCGCGCATCCGGGGCACGATCCTGATGACGCTCTCCAACACGCACGGCTGGCTCGTCGTGTCGACCGGTAACAAGTCGGAGCTCGCGGTCGGCTACTCGACGCTCTACGGCGACATGGTCGGCGGCTTCGCGCTGCTCAAGGACGTCCTGAAGACTGACATCTTCCGGCTCGCGCGCTACGTGAACGAGCGTGCCGGGCGCGAGGTCGTTCCGGTGACGACGATCGAGCGGCCGCCGAGCGCTGAGCTCCGTCCACGCCAGCGGGACGAGGACTCGCTCCCTGCCTACGCCGCCCTCGACCGCGTGCTCGAGGCGTACGTCGAGCTCGACCGCTCACGCGAGGAGCTGCTCGAAGAGTTCGATCCAGACGTCGTCGATCGGGCGGTCGCGCTCGTCGACCGCGCCGAGTACAAGCGCCGCCAGGCCCCGCCCGGGGTCAAGCTGCGTCCGAAAGCCTTCGGCCGCGACCGCCGGACACCCATCACCAATCGCTGGGCGGGCTGACCGGCTTGACAGACGGATCCGTAAGTATTAACTTACGGTAAGTGGTCACTAACGCTCACCCGATGGATGCGCTCGGCGACCCCACGCGGCGTCGCATCTTCGAGCTGCTCGGCGAGCGGCCGATGGCGGTGACCGAGCTCGCCTCGCGGCTCCCCGTGAGCAGGCCTGCGGTCTCGCAGCATCTCCGCGTCCTCGAGAATGCCGGCCTCGTGTCGCACGACCGGCAGGGGACGCGCCATCTGTACGGCGTCGACCCCGACGGGATCACGGAACTCCGAGTCTGGGTCGACGGATTCTGGAACGAAGCCCTTGCCCGCTTCAAGGAAGCGGCCGAGCGAAAGGAGAGCTGAGATGAGCGAGGCTCTCGTCATCGAGGCGGTGCGCAAGACCGTCACCGTCGACTGCGTCGTCGAGGAGGCGTTCCGAGTGTTCACGAGCGACGCGACGAGCTGGTGGCCGGTGAACGGCCACTCGATCCACGGACAGGACGTGCAGGAGATCGTCTTCGAGCCGCACGAAGGCGGTGAGGTGTACGAGATCGCGGGCGACGGAGAGCGCAGTCATTGGGCGACCGTCCTCGCGTGGGACCCGCCCTCCCGGCTCGTGCTCGCCTGGAACATTCTGGGGAGGTCGCCCGTCCCCACGGAGGTCGAGATCAACTTCCTTCCGGAGGGCGAGCGGACGCGCGTCGAGCTCGAGCACCGCGGTTGGGAGGCTTTCACGCGCACTCCGGGCAAGGCGGACAGGGACGACTACGACACGGGGTGGGAGCACGTGCTCGGCGTCTATGCCGAGCGACTGGCCTAGATCCCGACGTCCATGGGCTCGGACGGACTCCCTTCCGCGACGAGCGTGCGAACGAGAGCTGGAGGCCGCGCGGCGCGAACTCGGCGTCCGCACGGACGCGTCGCGCAGCCGCCGGCTCAGTTCACGAGCTCGTTCAGCGCACGGAACCACCGCAGCCGCTCTTCCCACGGGACTGCTGCGTTCGCCGGAGACGTCGAGGGGAGCACGAACAGCGCCGTCCCGTCGAGCTTGAGTTCCTGTAGGCCGTGGTCGGTGCGTCCGCCAAAGACGCCCGTGTACGCGATCTTTCCCACGAACGCGATGACGTCGGGGTGGAACGTGCGCACGATCTCCTCGAGCCGATCCCGCGCGCCGGCGAAGTCCGCCTTGCGCAACTCGCTCGAGCCACGGGTCGTCTTTCTCACGGCGTTGGTGAGCCCGATGCCGTACTGCAGGAGCTCGCCTTGCTCTTTGGGCTGGAGCAGCTCGGGGGTGAACCCCGCGGCGTGGAGGAGGCGCCAGAAGTCGTTTCGCGGGTTCGCGAAGGCGGCTCCCGCGGCCGCGCTCCAGTGGCCGGGGTTGATACCGCAGAACACCACTCGCATTGCGGGTCCGAGGACGTCGGGGACCGCACCTCGCGTATCGCTCATGCGACGAGCTCGAGGACCTCGGGAATCGAGGTCACGCGTGCTCCGGGCCAGTCGCGCAGCCCGTTCCGCGCGGGCTCTTCGCCCACGCGATGGATCAGCACCGGGGTCATCCCAACCCGCTCGGCACCGCCGAGCTCGTCGTTCGCCCCGTCCCCCACGAACAGGCATTCGGTCGGCTCGACCTCCAAGGCGTCGGTCACGAGCGCGTAGATCCTCGGGTCAGGCTTCATGCACCCTGCGACCGACGAGAAGACAGCGGCGTCGAAGAGCGGCGCGAGCTCCGTCTCGGGCCAGGCGATCGCGACGTCCTCGGTGCAGTTCGAGACGACACCGAGGACCAAGCCTCGGCGGCGTAGCTCGGTCAGCGCATCGACGGTCGCCTCGGCAGGAACGAGAATGCGGCGGGTGAGCTCGATGCGCAGAGTAAGCAACTCGTCGAGATCGATCTCGCGCCCCAGCGTCTCCGCCATCGTGGCCAGGACGGGTCGCAGCGGCCCGCTCTCCCGCCGCTCGTACGCCCCGGGCTCGTACCAGAGCTGGTCGAAGCGCTCCGCAGAGACGCCGAGCTGGTCGGCCCAGCCTGCACGCAGCGTCTGCGTCTCGTCTTGCGGCCATCTGACGAGTGTCTCCCACAGGTCGAAGACGACGGCGCGGGGACGCATACATTCATCTTGCCGATTTGAGCTTTTACGCGGCTTCGCGGGCATCGAGCCGAAGCTCGAGGAGCCTCCGGAGCCGCTCCCCGCCTCGGAGCGCTCGGCGCGCAGGTCGGGCTGGGCGGCCTGCGGCGAGCGAAGGACCCTGACCGAGTCGTCGCTTCCTCGCCCGCCGTAACAGCGGAGGTAGCACTCGTCTTCGCTGAGCGTCCGCAGGCGCTCCATTTGCCTCCGCACCGTAGGTCAGAAGCCGGACGGCACGGATACGCTCACACCGTGGCCGCCCCTTCGCCGCGAATCCTCACATTCGACGTCTCGGTCGATCGTGACCGCAGCGCGCACAGCGCCCTGGAGGGAGCAGCGATCGAAGCCGACGACGCATGGTGGGCGGAGCACCTCCTCCTCGCCGGACTCGCCAAGTGCACGCTCACGAGCCTCGACTACCACGCGCATCGCGCCGGGCTCACCACGGTTGGCTCGGGCTCTGTCCACGGCGTCGTCACAAAACGAGAGAGTGACGGGCGGTACGCGTTCGTCGAGGTCGCCGTCCAACTGGAGATCGAGCTCGATCCTGTCCCCGACGAGGAAGCCGTCCTCGAGCTCGTCGCGAAAGCCGAGCGGGACTGCTTCGTCGGAAACTCGCTGACCGCGAGGCCGCGTTACCGATGGACCGTCAACGGGGAGCGGATTGGATGAGCACGACAGCGTTCGACGTCACCGCAGTACGAAGCCGCTTCTCGGCTCTCGACCGGCCGCTCGCGTTCTTCGACGGGCCCGGCGGAGCACAATGCCCCGACGAGGTGATCGATGCGATCGCCGCGTACCTGCGCGAGGCGAACGCGAACGTCGGCGCGCCGTACGAGACCTCTCGCCGAACCGACGAGCTCGTCATCGCCGCCCACGCGCGCGCGGCGGAGTTCCTCGGCTGCACACCGGCCGAGGTGGCATTCGGGCCGAGCATGACCGCCCTCAACTTCCTGCTGACCCGCGCCTTCGCGCGAACGCTCGAAACGGGGGACGAGATCGTCGTCACGACCCTCGACCACGACGCGAACGTAGCGCCGTGGCTCGAGCTGGCGCACGACCTCGGCGTCGTCGTGCGGGTCGCGGCCGTGACGGACGAGCTCGAGCTCGATCTCGACCATCTCGCCGGGCTGCTCACGAAGCGAACGCGAGTCGTGGCCTTTCCCGTGGCGGCGAACTCGGTCGGCACCGCGCCCGACGTCCGAGCTCTCGTCGAGCTGGCCCACGAGGTGGGCGCCCTCGCATGGGCGGATGCCGTCCACTATGCGCCCCATGGGCCGATCGACGTGTCCGGCTGGGACGTCGACGTGCTGATCTGCTCGCCGTACAAGTTCTTCGGCCCGCACCTGGGGCTCGCGTACGGCCGGAAGGAGCTGCTCGAGTCGTGGCGGCCGTACAAGGTGAGGCCCGCTCCGGACGAGCCGGTAGGGCACCGCTTCGAGCTGGGAACGCTTCAGCACGAGCTCCTGGCCGGATTCGTTGCGACCGTCGACTACCTCGCCTCGCTCGGCTGGAACGCGATTCGCGAGCACGAGCGCGCGCTCGGTGAACGCTTCCTCGAGCGCTTGCCGCACGGGGTCGAGCTGTACGGCCTGCGGACGATGGACGGCCGCGTCCCGACCTTCTGCTTCAACCTCCGGGGACGGTCGCCCGGGCAAGTCGCAGCGCTCCTCGCCGACCGCGACCTGGCCGTATGGCACGGCAACTACTACGCCCTCGAGACCATGCGCCGGCTCGACCTCCCCGACGGTGCCGTCAGAGCGGGATTCGTGCACTACAACACCGCTGACGAGGTCGACCGGCTGCTGCACGCACTCGAGGATCTCGCGTAGGAGCGGTGGCCGAGAAGGACTACTCCGGGACCCCGCTCTCGCAGAAGCTCGGAGCGAAGCTCGGCGCCGGGGTCGTCGTCTTCTTCACGACGAGCCGCGACGACCTGGAACGACGCTTCGAGGGGCTGAAGACGACCCTCGATCCCGCCGACGGCCTTTGGATCGCCTGGCCGAAGAAGGCCTCGAGGATCGCGAACGATCTCACCTTCGAGACGGTGCAGGCGATCGGTCTCGAGCACGGCCTCGTCGACAACAAGTCCTGCGCGATCGACGAGAGCTGGCAGGCGCTGCGCTTCGTCTACCGGCTCGAGGACCGCTGACGCTAGCCCTGGGCCTTGCGCGCGCGGTCCCACGGCTCCTCGTCCCAGCGGATCATGTCGGGGTCGACACCTCGCGCGTCCGCGAGATCGACGGTAAGCCGCTGGAAGCGGACGATGTCGACGACCGGATGCCTCGTCGGCACGAGAGTCGCCTCGCAGCCGAGCTCCGCGAGCGCACGCATCGCGTCCCGGGCGCGCTCCGCCGCCCGCCCCGTTCCCTCGAGCACGAAGCAGCGGACGGAGTCGTCGATCGCGGCGAGGTGGCCATGCAGGAGCTGTTCCGTGTGGTGTGACTCGGCCGCGATGCGGGCGCCTTCGCGGAGCTTCAGCGCGGCCTCGAGGACGGTGGGAAGGTCCCGTCCCGCGCCCGCGACGACGAACCGCGCGTCCTCCGAGACCGGCAGCGGCGGGGCCTGAAGCTCGCGCTCGACCTCGTCGGCGAGCAGCGTCACGTCCTCGCCGAGCAGCGCGCGGCCCGCGGCGATCGCGCAGGTGTAGCTCGCCGTGTGGCAGTAGCTCCGCTCGAGCTCGGGAGTCGCCACCACGACGTGGTCGACGGCACGCGCCAGCGGGCTCTCCGGGGTGCCGGTCACGAGCCAGGTCTCCCCGGTGAAGGCCTCCACCGCCTCGAGAGTGAGCCGCGTCCCTCCCTCGTGGCTCACGGCAACGAGGACGTCGGCCTCCGGCGCCTGCCCGACGAGCAGCTCGAGCGCTTGCGCGGCGGTGCCACACGCGAGCGCAGCGTGGAACGAGGTACCACAGCCCGTGAAGAGCACCCGCGCGTCCGAGGCGACTCGCAGCCCGCCGACGCGCTCCTGGATCTGACGCAACCACTCCGGCTGGGCTGCGGTCGCGATACGCGTAAGACCTCCGGGCACGAGACGTGTCTATACCATCGGCGCGATGTCGGTGTTCGAGCAGGCCACACTCGGCAACGGAATCCGCGTCATCACGGCGCCCATGCCGCAGGTGAGCTCGGTCGCCTGCTTCGTGATGCTCGCGGCCGGCTCGCGGTACGAGACCCCCGAGTCGAAGGGGATCGCGCACTTCTCGGAGCACATGTTCTTCAAGGGGACCGAGCGGCGCCCGACCGCGCGCTCGATCTCGGCCGAGATCGACGGCATCGGTGGGGAGTTCAACGCGTTCACCGGCAAGGAGATCACCGGGTACTACGTCAAATGCGCGGCCGACACTCGCGACATCGCCCTCGACGTGCTCGTCGACATGCTCCTCAACTCGAGGTTCGACGAAGCCGAGATCGAGAAGGAGAAAGGCGTGATCCTCGAGGAGATGAACGTCTACCTCGACACGCCGCAGCGCTACGTCGGAAACGTGTACGACCGCCTGCTGTTCGGCGATCAGCCGCTCGGCTGGGACATCCTCGGGGTGAAGGAGACGATCGAAGGGGCGACGCGCGACACGTTCCTCTCCTACCTCGACGCGTGGTACCGGCCGGAGCGGATGGTGATAGGCGTCGGAGGGCGAATCGGGGAGGGCCTGCTGGATCGGCTCGAAGAGCTTCTCGGTGGCACGGAGCACCGGGAGACGGGCGCTCCTGCCCAGGCGGAGAACCCTGCGAACGGGTCCGCCGTGGCCCTGCACACGAAGCAGTCCGAGCAGGCTCACCTCCATCTCGGGGTCCGCGGCTACGAGCTCGGGCACCCGGACCGCTACGTGCTCCAGATCCTCTCGGTCGTGCTCGGGGGCGGGATGTCCTCTCGCCTCTTCACCGAGGTCCGCGAGCGACGGGGCCTCGCGTACTACGTCCATGCGGCGAACGGCTCCTACACGGACGCGGGCACCCTGTACACCGCTGCCGGCGTGGACGTCGGCCGGGTCGACGATGCGATCACGACGATCGCGGCGGAGCTCCGCAAGGTCGCGGCCGAGCCCGTGCCGGCCGAAGAGCTCGAGAAGGCGCGGGGCTACGCGAAAGGACGCTTCGTGCTGAGACTCGAGAGCCCCCAGTCTCTGATCCAGTTCGCGCTCAGGCGAGAGGTCCTCGAACGCGAGATCGAGGAGCCCGACGACGTTCTCCGGCAGCTCGACGCCGTGACCGCGGAGGATGTCCAGCGCGTGGCGCGCGACCTTCTCGGAGGAAAGCGGCTCTACCTCGCGCTCGTCGGCCCGTACGACGATCCCGAGCGCTTCCAGAAGCTGGTCACCGGCTAGCACGCAAGCATCGAGCGATCGGAGAGGATCGCACTAGACTCGTCCGGATGAGCGAGCGGGAGCTGCTGCGCCGGACCGCGGACATCGCAGCCGACTTCCTGGAGTCGCTCGACCGGCGTCCAGTCCGGCCCGAAGCGAGAGTCGACGAGATGCGTGCGGCGCTGGGAGGCCCGCTTCCGGAGAGCCCCACGGACCCGGTCGAGGTGATCGACGACCTCGCGAGCCGAGCGGAGCCCGGGGTCGTCGCGATCCCCAGCGGGCGCTATTTCGGCTTCGTGATCGGGGGTGCGCTGCCTGCGGCGCTCGCAGCGGACTGGCTCACGAGCGCGTGGGACCAGAACGCGGGACTCGTCATCGGGGGACCGGCGGCGGCGGTCGCCGAAGAGGTCGCAGGCGCCTGGCTGAAAGACCTCTTCGGCATTCCGCCAGAAGCGTCGTTCTCGTTCGTGACGGGCTGTCAGATGGCGCATGTGACGTGCCTTGCGGCAGCACGGCACGCCGTTCTCGAGCGTGCCGGTTGGGACGTGGGGAGCAGAGGGCTCACCGGCGGGCCACCGATCAACGTTCTCGCGGGCGTCAAGCGCCATGTGACGATCGACCGTGCGCTGCGGTTGCTCGGGCTCGGAAGCGACTCCCTCGTACCGGTCGCGGCGGACTCCCAAGGTCGGATGCGGGTCCACGAGCTCTCGCGAGCGCTCGACCGGCTCGAGGGGCCGGCGATCGTCTGTGCGCAGATCGGCGAGGTGAACACCGGCGGCTCCGATGCGATCCGCGAGATCGCGGCGCTCAGCGAAGCGGCAGGGGCATGGCTGCACGTCGACGGCGCCTTCGGGCTGTGGGCCGCGGCGTCGCCGGCCCGACGGCATCTGGTCAAGGGGGTCGCTACGGCGGACTCCTGGGCCACAGACGCGCACAAGTGGCTGAACGTCCCGTACGACTGCGGCCTCGCCTTCGTTGCTCATCCCGAGGCACACCGAGCGGCGATGGCCGCGACCGCGGAGTACCTGGTCGCGGATCCGAGCGAGGCGCGAGACCAGATGGACTGGACGCCGGAGTTCTCCCGCCGGGCCCGCGGCGTGATGGTGTACGCGGCGCTTCGCTCGCTCGGGCGCTCGGGGGTCGAGGAGCTCGTCGAGCGTTGCTGCCGGCACGCACAGCGGTTTGCAGAGGAGCTCGCCGAGCTGCCGAGCTGCGAGATCCTCAACGAAGTGGTTCTGAACCAGGTGCTCCTGCGCTTCGAGGACGACACGGCGACGAGCCGAGTCCTCGCCGCCGTTCAGGAGAGCGGCGAAGCGTGGATGAGCGGCACGACCTGGGAGGGCCGGGCCGCAATCCGGATCTCGGTCTCGAACTGGCGGACGAGCGACGACGACGTCGCCCGCACCGTGGCCGCGTTCGCGCGCGCGGTCTCGCTCGTGCTCTAAGCCCGCACCGGTCTACTCCTCTGCCGGCGCGGTTGTCGCCCGCTCCGCGATCTCGGCAACGACCGCAGGATCCGCGAGAGTCGTCGTGTCTCCGAGGGGGCGATCCTCGGCGACGTCCCGGAGCAGCCTGCGCATGATCTTCCCCGAGCGGGTCTTGGGCAGTTCAGGCGTGAAGACGATGTTCGCCGGCTTCGCGATCGGCCCGATCTTGGTCGCGACGTGGTCGCGGAGCACCTCGAGCATCTCGACGGAGCCGTCCTGACCCGCCTTCAGCGTCACGAATGCGACGATCGCCTGGCCCGTCAGGGCATCGGTGCGTCCGCAGACCGCCGCCTCGGCGACGCTCGGGTGATCGACGAGCGCAGACTCGACCTCGATCGTCGAGATCCGATGCCCGGACACGTTCATGACGTCGTCGACACGGCCGAGGAGCCAGAAGTCGCCGTCCTCGTCGATCCGGGCGCCGTCGCCGGCGAAGTACACCCCAGGGAACCGTTCCCAGTAGGTCGCCCTGTAGCGGGCGTCGTCGCCGTAGATGCCGCGCAACATCGCAGGCCACGGCCGCTTGAGGACGAGATATCCCCCTCCGCCGGGGCCGACCTCCTCGCCCCGGTCGTTCACGACTGCCGCCTCGACCCCCGGAAACGGCTTCGTCGCCGAGCCCGGCTTCAGTGTCGTCACCCCGGGCAGCGGCGTGATGAGAATCATGCCCGTCTCCGTCTGCCACCAGGTGTCGACCACGGGGCAGCGCTCGCCCCCGATGTGCTCGTGGTACCAGACCCACGCCTCAGGGTTGATCGGCTCCCCGACGGTGCCGAGCAGGCGGAGCGACCCGAGGTCATGGCGGGCCGCGTAGTCCGGCCCCCACTTCATGTGCGCGCGGATCGCGGTCGGCGCGGTGTAGAGGATGGTCACGCCGTACCGCTCGACGATCTCCCACCAGCGGTCCTTGTCCGGAAAGTCGGGCGTCCCCTCGTAGAGCACGCTGGTCGCCCCGTTGCAGAGCGGCCCGTAGACGATGTAGCTGTGGCCCGTGACCCAGCCGATGTCTGCGGCGCACCAGAACACGTCCTCGCCGCGCTTCAGATCGAAGATGTAGTGATGCGTCGTCGCGACGCCCACGAGATACCCGGCAGTCGTATGTGCAATTCCCTTCGGCTTCGCGGTCGTCCCGCTCGTGTAGAGGAGGTAGAGCAGATCCTCCGAGTCCATCGGCTCGCACGCGCACGTCGCCGGGTCGCCGGACTGGCCTTCCACGAGCTCCGACCAGGTGACGTCACGGCCTTCGCGCATCGGGACTTCGCCGCGCGTGCGCTCGCCGACCACCACGGTCCTCACCGAGGGGCACGATTCGAGCGCCTCGTCCGCGTTCCGCTTGAGCGGCACGGTCTGACCTCGCCGCCAGCCCTCGTCCTGCGTGATCAGAACCTCGCACTGCATGTCGTTCAGGCGGTCCGAGAGGGACTCGGCGGAGAAGCCGCCGAAGACGACGGTGTGCGGCGCGCCGATGCGTGCACACGCGAGCATCGCGATCGGCAGCCCCGGCCCCATGCCCATGTAGATCCCGACGGGCGTGCCCTTCCGGACGCCGCGGGCTTTGAGGCCGTTTGCGACCCGGACGACCTCCTCGAGGAGCTGCGCGTACGTGATCGGGGAACGGTCGCCGACCGGCTCCCCTTCGAAGTAGTACGCGACCCTTTCGCCGAATCCCGCTTCGACGTGACGGTCGAGGCAGTTGTAGGCGACGTTCAGCTTTCCGCCCACGTACCACTTGGCGTATGGAGGCTCCCACTCGAGAAGCGACGAGAACGGCTCGAACCAAGTGACACGCTCGCGCCCCTCGCGCTCCCAGAAGGCTTCGAACGGGAAGTCGTAGATCTCGGGCTGAGCATTCGCCTGGGCCGCGAAGTCATCCAGAGGCGGGTACCGGCGCTCCTCGAGGAACAGGGTGTCGATGGCGCGGTCCGTCACGCGACCTCGAGCTCGTACGGAAAATCCGTCAGCACTTCGTGACCGCCCTCCGTCACGAGAACGAGGTCCTCGAGACGAACGCCGCCGTAGCCGTGGCGATAGAGCCCGGGCTCGATCGTGACGACGTCACCCGCGACGAGGTCGTCGCCGACGCGACCGAGGTTCGGCGCCTCGTGCACGGCGAGCCCGACTCCGTGCCCGGTGCCGTGGTAGAAGCCGTCGACGAGCACTTCTCCCTCCGCCTTGTGGAGCTGGGTCGGGTACCCGTGCTCGTGGAAGAAGTCGCACACGAGCCGATGCACGTCTTTCCCGTTCACGCCCGGACGGACCTCGGCAACCGCGAGGTCGAGCGCTTCCTTCACGAGCCGTTGGTACTCGCGAATCTCGGCGGAGACCTCGCCCGCGGCGAAGACGCGCGTCATGTCCGCGTAGCAGCCGGAGGCTTTGTCGATCGGGAACAGGTCGAGGAGAACGACGTCGTCGGAGCCGATCGGCCCCGAGCCCATGTCGTGCCCGACCGCCGTTTGTGGTCCGTGCGAGACGATCGATTCGTCCGCGGACGCGCCGTGTTGGACGAAAGCCTCGTCGACGTACCGCTTCAGCAACTCACAGGTGAGCGTCTCACCGTCGAGGACGAGGTTCCCGTTCCGGCGATCGGCCCGCGCGAGGACCTCTCGGGCCGAAGCCATGGCGGCCTCCGCCGCCCGTTGCGCGCGCCGGATTCCGGCAAGCTCGGCCTCGGTCTTCACGCGCCGCCGGGATTCGAAGTGCTCCGGATCGACCGTGAGCTCGACCCCGGCCGCGCGCAGGTGGTTCGCGTGGCCGAGCGGGAAGCCCTCGGGGACGAGCGCCTGCTCGAGCTCGTACGCACGGCACGCGCGGAGCGAGATCTCGCGCTCGATCTCGTGGAACCGGAGGCCGCGGTTCAGGAGCTCGTCGAGGCCGAGCTCCTCCCACGGGGTCACCTGGATGCCGAGGTTCAACTCCTCGATCCGGCTCTTCTCGAACGACGTGACTGCGGCATGCCGCACCCCGCCGACTTCCGCGTACAGAAACGGGTCCGGGATCACGAGCGGAACCTCGTGCCGCATCTCCGGCGAGCTACGCGTGCCGGCGACGATTAGGACGTCCGCCACGCCGCCGATCCTACCTTGCTCTCCTGGCGCGCTCGCTCCCGCCGAGCGTAGGGGCGAGGCTTGCCTCGCCCTTGGCCGAGACAGGTGTCGCCCCTACGCCGGCAGGATGCTTCGCCCTCGGCGCTTGGCCGTGCTCGGATGTACTGTCCGGCGCGCCTCGGACTCGCCTCCTTTGCGAGCGACGCCCCGGGGAGGCAAGGGAACCTCGGCCCCAGCGGTGCTCTCGTCGGTAGAGTCCCGACTCGTGGAAGCCGACCTGCGCACGCTTCGCGAGCGCCTGGCCGAGATCTCCGACCTGCAGAAAGCCGGCGCCGTCCTCAGGTGGGACCAGCAGGTCATGATGCCTCCGCTCGGCAACGAGGCACGTGCGGAAGCGCTGGGGACGATCGGCCGCATCGCGCACGACAAGTTCATCGACGACGAGATCGGAGAGCTCCTCGAGAAGCTCCGCCCGTACGAGGAGTCGCTCCCCTACGACTCGGACGACGCGAGCCTCATCCGGGTCACGCGTCGGGACTGGGATAAGGCGCGGCGTGTGCCCTCCGAGCTACGCGCGGAGATGGTGAGAGCGGCCGTCCGCGGCCACCACATCTGGGTCGAAGCGCGCCAGGCGAGCGATTTCGCCGCCTTCCTTCCCGCGCTCGAGACGAATCTCGAGCTCAGGCACCGCTACGTCGAGTGCTTCGAGTGGGACGACTCGCCGTACACCCCGCTTCTGGACGACTTCGAGCCGTTCATGACGACAACCGAGGTGGCCGAAGTCTTCGACACGATCCGCCCGGTGCTCGCCGAGCTCGTCCGCGAGGCACCCGAGATCGACGCATCGTTCTTCGACGTCCACTTCCCGAGCGCCGACCAGCGGGAGTTCGCGGACCGGGTGCTCGACACACTCGGCTTCGAGGACGGCGCCCGGCGTCTCGATACGACCGTCCACCCCTTCTGTATCTCGTTCTCGAATCGGGACGTGCGTCTTACGACGCGCTACCACGAAACCGGGCTCGAGTCCCTGTGGTCCACTCTGCACGAGGCCGGGCACGGCCTCTACGGGCACGGGATCGCGAAGGCGCTCGAACGGTCGCCGCTCGCCGCGGCGACGTCCTTCGGCGTGAACGAGTCCCAGAGCCGCACCTGGGAGAACCTCGTCGGGCGCAGCCGGCCGTTCTGGGAGCACTGGTACGAGCCGCTGCAGGCGACGTTTCCGGAGCAGCTCGGAGACATCGGGCTGGAGAGGTTCCTGGCGGCGATCAACCGCGCGGAGCCCGGCTTCATCCGCGTCGAGGCCGACGAGACCACGTACAGCCTGCACATCATCCTCCGCTTCGAGATCGAGCGCCAGCTCATGGAGGGCAAGCTCGACCCCAAGGACCTCCCAGAGGCATGGAACGCGCAAATGAAGGAACTCCTCGGCCTCGACGTGCCGAACGACGCCGTGGGCGTCCTCCAGGACGTGCACTGGTCGAGCGGCAGCATCGGCTACTTCCCCACGTACGCGCTCGGGAACGTCATCTCGCTCCAGCTGTGGGCGGTCGTGCGGGAGGCGATTCCGGATCTGGACGACCAGATGCGCGCCGGGGAGCTCGAGGGCCTGTCCTCCTGGCTCACAGAGAACCTCTACTCGCTCGGACGCAAGTTCACACCGAAGGAGACGATCGAGCGGCTCGCCGGCTCGCCGACAATCGATCCGCAGCCGTATCTCGCCTATCTGCGCGAGAAGGTCTCCGCCCTCGCGGCCTAGAGAGTGAGAGTCGAGCTCGTCGTCAACGGCGAGTCGCGGACCCTCGAGGTCGAGCCGCAGGTACTCCTCGTTCACGCGCTCCGCGACCAGCTTGCGCTCACCGGAACGCATATCGGTTGCGACACGAGCCAATGCGGGGCCTGCACCGTGCTCCTCGACGGGCGGGCTGTGAAGAGCTGCTCTCTGCTCGCGGTCCAGGCGGCGGGCGCGACCGTGACGACGATCGAGGGCCTCGCGCCAGCAGGTCAGTTGCACCCAGTTCAGCGCGCGTTCGTCGAGCATCACGGTCTGCAATGCGGCTTCTGCACGCCGGGGATGATCCTGACGGCCGTCGATCTCCTCGACCGAGACCACAACCCGGACGACGCGACGATCCGGAGCTCGCTGCGCGGCAACCTCTGCCGCTGCACCGGTTACCAGACGATCGTCGAATCGATTCGGGCGGCGGCGGGCGCGTGATCCCGGCTCCCGTCGAGTTCCTGCGCGCGTCGTCGCTCTACGAGGCGCTCGCGGCCCTCGCGGAGGATCCAGAGGCCAAGGCGCTCGCCGGAGGCCAGTCGCTCGTATCGGTGCTGAAGCTCCGCCTCGTCAGGCCGACGCTCCTGGTCGACATCGGTGCACTCGAGCTGAGCGACGTCTCGGTGCAGGAGGGCGAACTCCGGCTCGGAGCGCTGACGGTGTGGCGCGAGCTCGCCGCCTCGACCGAACTGCAGAGGCCGGCACTCATGGCGGTCGCCGAGTGCGCAGCCGGCATCGGCGATCTGCAGGTCCGGAACCGTGGCACGATCGGAGGCAGCCTGGCACATGCAGATCCCGCCTCGGACCTGCCGGCCGTGGCAATCGCCCTCGGAGCCACGCTCCACATCCGCTCCGCCGAAAGCGAGCGCCGAGTCGAGGCAGCGGACTTCTTCCTCGGCCCCTTCACGACCGTGCTCGCCGCGAACGAGCTCATCACGGAGGTGTCGATCCCGGCCCCACCTGTCGGGTCGGGCTCGGCCTACGTCTCCGTGGAGCATCCCGCCTCGGGATTCGCCCTCGCCGGCGCGGCGGCGGCCATACGGGCGGACGGAACCCGTACGGTCGCGGTCACCGGCGTCGGGGGGCGACCGTTCCTCGTGCCCGCGAACGACGATCCGGTTTCCGCTCTCGAGAATGCAGAGATCTTCGGCGACCACTTCGCTCCGGCGGAGTACCGGCGCCACCTCGCCGTCGTCGTCGTCCACCGAGCACTCCAGCGAGCGGAGCAACGAATGGAGGCGGACGGACGATGACGGACGTGATCGGCGTCTCACGCCCACGCCTCGACGCTCCCCAGAAGGTGGCCGGAGCGACCAGATTCGCCGCCGACGACACGATCCCGGGCTTGCTGCATGCGCGCCTCGTCCTCTCGAGCGAAGCGCACGCGCTGATCCGACGGATCGACGCAGCGGAGGCGCTTGCCATGTCGGGAGTCGTCGCGGTCCTGAGCGCAGAGGACCTCCCCGTCGCCGGCGAAGGGTCGGGACGGGGCTACGAGCCCCTCGCGCGCGAGGAGGTCGTCTTCGCCGGGCAGCCGGTCGCGGTCGTCGTCGCCGAGAGCGAGGCCGCAGCGGAGCTCGCCGCCGAGCTCGTGATCGTCGACTATGAGCCCCTCGAGCCCGTCGTGAACCTCGAGGCCGCGATGGCTCCGGGGTCTCCGCTCGCGCAGCGCCCCGAGGCCGGCGACGACGGCGGGCTGGGCTCGGCGCACGCAGACGTCGGATCAGCCGAGCAGGAGACTCCCGAGGAGGAGCTTTCGGGAAACGTGCGCGGGCGGGTGTTTCGCGGGCAGGGTGACGTCGAGGGCGCGTTTGCCTCGAGCGACGCGGTCGTCTCGGGTCGCTTCCGAACTCCGTGGATGTATCAGGCGTACCTCGAGCCGCAGACCGCGACCGCCTGGATCGAGCCGGGCGACGTCCTCGTCGTCTCGACGAGCACCCAGGGTGCGTTCGTCGCACGGCGAGAGGTAGCCGGCATCTTCGGGCTCCCGTTCGACAGAGTGCGCGTTCGGGCAGCTCCGCTCGGGGGCGCGTTCGGCGGCAAGTTCGCCCTCATCGAGCCCCTCGTCGCAGGGCCCGTGCTCGCGCTCCGCCGTCCCGTCCGCCTCGTTCTCACGCGAAGCGAGGACTTCCAGATGACGAATCCGGCACCGAGCCAGGTCATCGAGCTCCGCATCGGCGCACGCCGCAACGGCGAGCTGACCGCGCTCGAAGCGCGCATCGTCTGCGACCGAGGCGCGATGACCGACTGGGGCGTCGAGGACATCTCCTCGCTCCTCGTCGCCGGCCCCTACCGCTGGGGAGCGTTTTCGATCCGCGGCTACGGCGTGCAGACGAACCGCGTCTCCTTCGGCGCCTACCGTGCGCCGGGGGCGACGCCGTCCGCGTTCGCGCTCGAGTCCCTGCTCGACGAGCTCGCGGCCGAGCTCGACCTCGATCCCATCGAGCTCCGGCTCCGGAACGCCGTCGTCGAGGGTGACGAGGGCGTCAGTGGCCGCGTCTTCCCCAGGATGGGCATGCGCGAGTGCCTCGAGCGGCTTCGCGGGCATCCAATCTGGAAAGAGCGCTCGAGCCTCGCGGAGAACGAAGGTGTCGGTATGGCGCTCGGATACTGGCCGGGCGGCCTCGAGCCGGCATCGGCGCTCTGCCGGCTGGATGGAGACGGGCGCCTGACGGTCATCACCGGCGCCGTCGACATGACCGGCACGGAGACAACCTTCGCCGCGATCGCGGCCGAGGCGTTCGGCCTCGCCGTCGATCGCGTCCGAGTCGTCGCGGCCGACACCGCGGCCGCCCCCCATGCGGGCTCGAGCGGGGGCAGCAAGATCACGTATACCGTTGGCCGAGCCGTGCAGCGCGCCGCCGAGGATGCGCGCGAGCACCTCCTTCGCGTTGCCTCCGAGGAGCTCGAGATCGCGCCGTCCGACCTCGAGGTCGTCGACGGCGAGGTGCGCGCGGTCGGCGCTCCCGATCGCTCGGTGACGATCGACGAGCTCGCACGGAAGGCGATCGCGTTCGGAGGCAGGTACGAGCCGATCGCGGGGCACGGCGGCGTCGCTCAACGGAGCCAGGCTCCGGGTACCGCGGGCCATCTCGCCCACGTTCGGGTCGATCCCGAGACCGGCGAGGTCGAGCTCGTGCGTCACGCAATCGCGCAGGACGTGGGCCGCGCCTTGAACCCCGCGCTCGTCGAAGGCCAGCTGCGCGGTGGCACCGCCCAGGGCATCGGCTGGGCGCTCTACGAGGAGCTCCGGCACGACGAGGACGGACGGCTCGTCAGCGGCTCGTTCCTCGACTACGCGGTTCCAACCGCGGAACGGGTGCCGGAGATCGACACGTTGATCGTCGAGGTGCCGTCACCGGACGGCCCGTTCGGGGCGCGAGGAGTGGGAGAACCGCCGGTGATCGCGGGTCCGGCGGCGATTGCGAACGCGATCGCCGCGGCCGCCGGCATTCGCCCGCGTGAGCTACCGATGACGGCCCCGCGACTCTGGGCGCTACTCCGCGAGGGCGCGAACGACGCTGCGTAGAGTGCGTACGTGAGCCCACTCGAACGAGCGCGGTCGATCGTCGACGTGTACGACGAGCTCCTTCGCGCGGAGCTTCCCGAGGGCGCACTCCTCATCGATGCCCACACCCACGTCGGGAACGACATCGACGGGATGGTCGGCCGGTACGACGAGCTCCGCGCGACTCTCGACCGCTACGGCTTCGCACGGGCCTTCGTGTTCTGCATGGACGAGCACGACCGTGAGCCGGCGTTCACCGCCCCGAACGATCGCACCCTCGCGTGTGCCGAGCGCGCCGGCGGGCGACTCGTCCCCTTCGTGCGGCTCGACCTCACCGAGCGCCCGCTCGAGGAAGCACGGCGCTGCCTCGAGCTCGGTGCGCGTGGAATCAAGCTGCATCCCCGGGCGCAGCGCTTTGCCCTCGACGACGAGCGCCTCGGGCCGATCTTCGAGCTCGCAGTCGAATCCAACGTGCCGATCCTCATCCACGGTGGGCGCGGCATGCCGCCGATTGCGGAGCACCTGGAGCAGCTCGTCCGTCGGTGTGACGGCGTACGGCTGATCATCGCCCACGGCGGAATTGCTGACATGGCGGGTCTCGCCGGGCGGCTCGGCCGGGTGCCGGGGGTCTTCTTCGATACCTCGGTCTGGAGCGCCGTCGATCTACTCGATCTCTACCGGCAGGTCTCGCCGGAGCAGATCGTCTACGCCTCGGACTATCCGTACGGCCGGCAGCCGAACTCGCTGCTCACCACGGTGCGAACCGCTCGCCTGGCCGGCTTCGACGACCGCCAGCTACGAGCCCTGCTCGGCGAGAATGCTCGCCGGATCGTGGACGGCGAGCCGCCGCAGCCGCTCTCCGTCCCGAGAGGCGGCACCTCCCTCGTACAGCCGCTTACATTCGCGCGCATCCATCAATACATCTCGATGTCTGTGCCGCTCCTCTGGCTTCGCCAGCGCGACGCGCTCGGCTCGCTCGGGCTCGCGCTCAACGCCTCGCGGGAGCGCGATGGGCACGAGGAGGAGTCGTTGCGAATCCAGGAGCTGCTGGTGACTGCGAGCGAGCTCTGGCGAGAGGGAGCCGAAGTAGTCTCGGACGACGATCGGGTCGCTGCGATGCGAACCGCGATTCAGTTGGTCAACCTCGCCGACCTCATCGCGGTCACGACGCGCACGTAGTCACCGCGTCGCGAAGACGCGGCGCGGCCCCTCGACCCCTGCGAGCTCGTGCTCTCCCCGATCCTCGAACTCGAGGCCCGAGCCCGCAACGAGGTCGCGCGTCGTCGAGCTCACGAACACGTCACCTGCACCGGCGAGCGACATGATCCGCGCTCCGATGTGAACGGCGATCCCACGTGGCTTGTCACCCAGCTTCCGTTCCACCTCGCCCGTATGCACCCCTGCGCGGACATCGAGCTCGAGCGCACGAAGCCGGTCGCGAATCGCCAGCGCGCAGCGGATCGCCCGCGCGGGCCCGTCGAAGAGGGCGAGGAAGCCGTCGCCGGCCGTATCGACCTCCTCTCCGGAGTACCGGACGAGCTCTCGCCGAACGGCCTCGTTGTGGGTGGCGACAAGAGCCGCCCACGCGGCGTCACCGAGAGAGCTCGCCTTGTGCGTCGACCCGACGAGGTCGGTGAAGAGAATCGTCGCGAGCACGCGGTCTGAAGTCGATATAGGACGTACGCCGGTAAGGAACTCCTCGACCTCGTCGAGGATGACATCCCCGTCTACCCACGGGACGTGCACGTCGCCCGGCAGCTCGACGAAACGGGCGCCCGGAATCTGGTCGGCGATGAAGCGCCCTTCTTCAACTCGCGAGTCACGGTCGCCCGTGCGATGGAGGACGAGTGTCGGACGCTGGACCGCAGGAAGAGCAGCGCGGACGTCAGCCTTCGAGTTCATCAGGATGAGATCGCGCGCAGCCGCAGGGCTCAGCGATGCCCTCCCCCGCCGCTCGAACCACGCAATCTCGGCCGGGTCGGCGTTCGGGATCATCGTCGAGATGTCGACGTTCTCGCCCCAGTTGTCCTCCAGCTCCTGCGCGAGCGCGGCACGCTCCTCCCAGGTCGGAGCCCAGGGGTAGTCCTCGCTCCGGAGCCGTTTTGCGTAGCTCCCGTACAGGACGAGCGCACGTGTCCGCTGCGGGTACGAGGCGGCGAAGAGAACGCTCATCGGCCCGCCCTCCGAGTAGCCGAACAGCGCCGCCCGCTGGCTCTCCGCTGCGTCCATCACCGCACGCACGTCGTCCATCCGCGTCTCGAAGTCCGGGAGACCCACGGCGCGGTCCGAGAGACCGGTGCCGCGCTTGTCGAACCGGATCAGCCGCGCGAACGACCCGAGCCGATCGAGGAAGCGGGCATGGTCAGGGTGCTCCCAGTCGACCTCGAGGTGGGAGAAGAAGCCCGGGACGAGCACGAGGTCGAACGGGCCGTCACCCGTCACCTGGTACGCGATGTTGACATCGCCGCTGCGGGCGTACCGGATCGGCGAAGTCACGCGGTCAACTGGCGGAAGCGAAAGCAGTCGACGACATGGTCGTTCACGAGGCCGACCGACTGCATGAACGCGTAGCAGATGGTCGGGCCGACGAAGCGGAAGCCTCGGCGCTTCAGATCCTTCGAGAGTGCCCGCGACTCGGCGGTCTCGGCCGGGATCTCCTGCACCGTCCGCCACCGCCCGACGAGCGGGCTCCCGCCGATGAAGTCCCAGAGGTATGTGTCGAAGCTGCCGAATTCCTCCCTGAGCGCGAGGACGCCCGCTGCGTTCGACAGCGTGGATTCGACCTTCATCCGGTTGCGAACGATCCCCGGATCTGCGAGCAGGCGCTCGACGTCGTGCGGCGTGAAGCGGCGGACCGCATCGGCGGCGAAGCCGGCGAAGGCACGCCTGTACCCCTCCCGTTTGCTCAGGATCGTCGTCCACGAGAGCCCGGCCTGCGCGCCCTCGAGCGTGAGGAGCTCGAAGAGATGGGTGTCGTCGTGCGACGGGACGCCCCACTCCTCGTCGTGGTACCGGATCATGAGCGGGTTGTCACCGCCGGAGCTCCATTCGCAGCGCTGCAAGGTCATCGCGCCTCGCTAGCATCGCACGCCAATGCGGCCCGCGATCCTCGCTCTCGCCTTGATCTGCCTCACGGGTTGTGGGGGAGACGATGCCACGAGCTCCAGGAGCGCCGGCTGCGAGAGCGTCGAGCGGCCGGACCCGCGCGGGCCCGAGACGATCAAGCCGCCGTTGCGCAGGCTCGACCAGTCGAAGACGCAGCTGCTCTCGTTCAAGACGAATTGCGGCACGTTCGTCGTCAAGCTCGACGTCGAGCGCGCGCCGAATGCGAGTGCGTCGCTCGTCAAGCTTGCAAGAGAGGGGTACTTCGACGACACGATCTTCCATCGGATCGTGCCGGGGTTCGTCATCCAGGGCGGCGATCCGACCCAGACCGGTACCGGAAACCCCGGGTATTGGATGCTCGACAAGCCACCGGCGGACACGCGTTACGCCAAGGGGACGGTGGCGATGGCCAAGACCGAATCGCAGCCTGCCGGTATGTCGGGCAGCCAGTTCTTCGTGGTCACGGCCGGCGACGCCGGGCTGCCGCCGGACTACGCGGTCGTCGGCACCGTCAGCGGCGGGCTCGATGTCGTCGAACGGATCGGCGAGCTCGGGGATGCCGGGGAGCAGCCGACCCAGCCCGTGGTGATCCGCACCGTCACGGTCACCGACCGACCGTGACTCGTATCGCGGCGGTCGTGCTGGCCGCGGGCGAGGCCACGCGGTTCGGCTCACCCAAACAGCGTCTGCTGCTTCCCGCTGTGCTCGAGCGTCTGCGAGAGGCTCCCGTCGACGAGATCGTGATCGTCGAGGGCGCGTACACCCTGGATTTGCCGGGTGACACGCTGTCACGTGGTCGACCCACAAGGGTCGTTCGCTGCGAGGAGTGGCAGCGCGGGCCCGGTGCGTCGTTGCGCTGCGGCCTTGCTGTGCTCGGCGATAACGTCGAGGCCGTAGTCGTCGTCCTCGCGGACGGCCCCGAGCTCGCGCCTCGGGCCGTCGAGCGAGTGCTCGACGCGTGGCGACATGAAGACGCGATCGCCGCGGCGTCGTACGAGAGCCACCGAGGTCATCCGCTCGTGCTCGGACGCCGCTCGTGGGACGACATCCCCGACGAGGGCCTCCATTCTCAGCCGGTCCGCCTCGTCCCCTGCGACGACCTCGGCGCGCCGGGAGACGTCGATACGCCCGAGGACCTTCCGGCCCGCTTTCGCTAGGCCATCGCGTCGAGGCCGCGAAGCTCCTCGAGCTTCGCCATGAGCCCCGGCGGCATCCGCTCGACCGCGGTCAGCTTCACGTATCTGCGCAGCGTCTCCTCGAAGCGGTAGCGGCGGCGGCAGTAGTCGCACCCGGCGAGATGGGACTCGGCCTCTCTCCACTCGGCGTCCGTCAGCGTACGGTCGAGGAACTCCTGCAGGAGCTCCTCGCAACGCTCACACGGCTCGCGCATGCTCATAGGCGAGCTCCCGGCCTATGAGGGTGGGGTGTAGGGAACCGGGAGGTTCCCCACGTTCTCCAGAAGAAGGGGGTACGCGGAGCTCTCGCAAGACCGCAATTCGCCCTCGCGAATTGCGGTCGCGGAAAGGCTTGGGGAAACATGGCTTTCCCCGCGACCGCGAGCCGAAGGCGAGCGGTCACGCAATCGTCTCCTCGGCGAGCCGCTGCTTCACCGCGCGCCGACCGCGGTGGAGGCGCGACATCACCGTGCCGATCGGGATGTCGAGGATCTCTGCCGCATCCGCGTAGGTGAAGTCGCCGATGTCCACGAGCACGACGACGTCACGGAACTGGGGAGGGATCTCGGCGAGCGCGTGCACGACGGAGTCCTGCGACAGACGCTCGACGACCTGCTCCTGCTCGAGAACCTCCTCGCCAGCGGAGGACGCGAGCTTGTTTGCGAGGTAGTAGTCGCTCTCCTCGAGCGGCTGCGTCTGCGGCGTTCGCTGGACGCGGCGTCCGCGGTCGACGTTCAGGTTCGTGAGGATGCGCAGGAGCCAGGCGCGCATGTTCGTGCCCGGGCTGAAGGAGCGCCAGCTCCTGAAGGCCCTCGCATATGTCTCCTGGACCAAGTCCTCTGCCTCCTCGCGGGTTCCGACGAGCCGTCTCGCCACCCGGTAGACCTGATCCGCGAGCTCGAGTGCCTCGTCCTCGAAGCGGACGCGGTCGCGCTCTTGCGCGGCGATGCGCCGTGCTTCGGTGGCGGGCTCCGGCTCGCTCACCGAGCTACCGTACCCCTGCGTTACAGGGCCTGCAACGCCGGCCGGTGAACCGCTATTCCCCGGCGTGCCGTGCCTCCCGAAAGCCGGCGCGCGCGAGCTCAGCGAGGATCTGCTCTCGGGACGTCCGCTCGTCGTCCCACGAGAGCACGACCTGCCCCATCAGGTTCGCGTTCGCATACTCCAGGCCGTCATGCCCGCGAAGCGCGGTTGCGAGGCGGTCGATGCAGCGCTCGCAGCGCACGCCGCTCACGTGAAAGGTCTCCGTGACGGTCGGCATGACGCCGATGCTAGCGCGACCCACTCTCGCCGCCGACGTGCCTCGGACGCGGCGGCGAGAAGCCCGTCAGTGCCGAGCCGGCTTCGACTTTCCCTTGACGCCGTGCACCGGACGGCCGGCGGCTTCCCACGCGTAGTAGGACGCGCTCGGCCCGAAGGTGGGCTCGTAGGAGACGATGCGCGGATTGCGTCCCACCTCCTTCGCCCGCTGGGCGTGCCAGAGGAGATTCGGGTCGTCACGCACTTCCCAGACGAGGACGAGGTGGGCCGCGGTCATGAACTCCGCGACGAACGTGCAGCCCGCAGCCGGACAGGGAAACGGATCGGTCCGGACGCAATGCCAGCCGCTGTGATCTCCACCGTCGTCCTCGTGCCAGAGGTCCTCGTCCGTCTCGTACTCGGCGTCTGAGACGCCGACGCCGCGCCGAAGCTCGGAGTCCACCCGGGCACAATAGCCCCGTGCCGAGAGTCGTCGGTCCCGACGTCGCCGTCGTTCTCTCGGGCGGCGGGATCAACGGGATCCTCCTCGAGCTCGGGTTTCTGAAGCGGCTCCGGGAAGACCCGATCTGGCCACGAGTCGGTTGGATCTACGGCACTTCAGCGGGTGCCCTGGCCGGGACGATGGCCTCCCTCGACCGCCTCGACGATCTCGAGACGTTCGTTCTTTCGCTCCGTGCGGAGGAGGTTTTCCGCCCTCGCCCGATCTGGCAGCTCCTGCTCAGCGGGCTGCGCGACTACACCCTTCCCGAGACGATCGCGGAACGGCTCGGCGCGGCCGACGAGCTGGGTGCGACGCTCGCCACGGCGGACATCGAGCTCGTCGTCTACGCGACCGATGTCAGCGAGCATCTGGGAGGAGACGATGCGAGGCACTTCGAGCTCGCGTACTCGTCCCGCACGACTCCGCCGGAGACGATGGGCAGGGCGATTCTGGCGTCGGCCGCGATCAGTGCGCTCGTGCTTCCGATCCGGGTCGACAGCGTGATCGCCACGGATGGAGGCTGGGTTCGCAATTACCCCCTCGAGCACGCCTACCACAACCCGAGTGTTCAGGGCATCGCGGCCTTCCGCTACGTGGCCAGCTATCCCCCGGCCGACGTCGCCTTCCTCCAGCGCCTCCGGGAGCGCCTCGACCGCTTCCGTGCCGTCCCTCCCGTGCGGGCGCTGCTCGCCGAGCTCCGGCTGGCCGAAGAGCGCGCCGGTCGCGGGGAGCCGGCTCACTATCCGGAGCTGATCGTCCGCCTGATGCGCGTCGCAGTCGCACGTAACACCGTGCTGGACGAACGCCTCGCCACCGAGCGCGACACCTCCGTCCTCGAGCTGCAAAGACTCCGCCAGGAGATCGTCGCTGCAGCAGTGGCCGCAGCGCCTTCGTGGCGACGACGGCGCCTCCGTGCGCAGCTCGAAGCGCTCTTTGCCGAAGCCAGCTTCCCGTTCCGGCACGACCGGCACGTCCCCCGGCTCGTCGTCCGCGGGGACCCGGGTGAGGAAGCGCTCGATCCGACCTACCGAGGGGACGAAGCGTGGTCCGAGGAACGTAAGCGCGCTCTCATCGAGCGTGGATACCGGCTGACGAGCGTCGAGCTTGGGCGGAGCCCTGCGCTGCTCCAAGCGCATGAGCAGATCGGCGAGGGCCCGGGCAGGCAGTCGGGTCCCTCGCCGAAGTGATCGGGCCCCGACGAAAGCCGGGGGGCCCCGAGTACGACCAGCCTAGGGGGAAGACGGCTGGCGTCCGAGCGTGACGGTCACGCTCATCTTCTTTGCCTCGCGGTAGATCTGGATCCTGATCTTCTCGCCGGGCTTGTGCGCCGCGATTACTTCTCGCAGCTCGTCGATCGAGATCGTTCGTTTGCCGTCGGCGGCAACGACGATGTCGCCTCCGAGGACATACGTCTCACCTGCCACCACAACCTCTGTCTCGCCGCCTTGCAGATCCGCGCGAGCCGCACCGCTGTCGGGATCCACCGAGGTGATCAGCACTCCTCGTTCCACCGGGAGCCGGTACTCGTCGGCGAGCTCGGGCGTGAGGTCTTGGCCCCTGATGCCGAGGTACGCACGCTCGACCTTCCCGCTGCGGAGGATCTGCGCGACGACGTTCTTGACCGTGTTGGAGGGGACAGCGAAGCCGATTCCCACGTTGCCGGCAGCACCACCGGTCTCGATCTGCGTGTTCACGCCGATCACCTCGCCCCGCGAGCTCAGGAGTGGTCCTCCCGAGCTCCCGCTGTTGATCGACGCGTCGGTCTGGATGACGTGGTCGATCGTGTACGTGTTCGGGGCCCTGATGTTGCGCTGGAGGGCGCTGACGATGCCCGCCGTTGCGGTTCGCGCGAGTCCGAAGGGGTTCCCGATCGCGACGACCTGATCCCCGACCTCGACGCGATCCGAGTCGCCGAGTGGCAGCGGTGTCAGCGCGCCGGCTCGGACTCTGACTCTGAGGACGGCGAGATCGGTCGACGGATCCGTTCCCACCAGCCTCGCCTTGACGGTGTCGCGGTTGGAGAAGCTGACCTTGATGTCATCGGCATCCTCGACGACGTGGTAGTTCGTCACGATGTGCCCGGCCTTGTCGAGGACGAACCCCGATCCCAGATGCTGCTGGACGGGCACCAGGGGTGGCGAGGGGTCGAAGAGGGGGTCGACGGGAAACGACGTGTCGTTCGTCGTCGAGGTCACCTGGACGACACCCGGCGCCGCCTCCTGGTAGATCCGGTTGATGCTCATCCGGCCGCTCGGCGCGAGCGCCGGAGTCGACGAGGCTGCCGTCTCCGTCACGACCGTCGTGTCGCCGTCAAGGCCGCCGACGAGCCACGCCGCCCCGATCGCGACTCCGCCGCCCAGTGCGGCGGCGGAGACGAGAGCTGCATAGGGACGGAGGGGGGACATCCGAGATCCGTTATAGCCCCGGTGCGGTGAAAGCGCAGTTAGCCCCCGTTAAGCAGCCGTTCAGGCGGCGAGGATGCCCGTCACGTACATCGCCGCGATCCCCGCGAGAAAGCCGCCGATCGCGTAGCTCGAGCGCAGACCCCCCGGCGCCTGGCGGGCGACGAAGCGCCCGACCTCGACCACGACCTGGAAGGCTGCGCCGGCAGCGATTGCGAAGAAGAGGACGCCGAGGACGTCGCTCGACGTGTACCCGCCGATCCACGCGCCGAGTATTGCGGGCGCGCCTGCCACGAGCGCGAGCCCGGCAAGGGCGAGCACCGTCACGCGCGCCCTCGCGACGGGCGCCGCGATGCCGAGCCCCTCGGTCACGTTGTGCACCATGAACCCGACGATAAGGAACGTCCCGAGCTGCAGCTCCCCGACCGCGAACGACGCTCCGATCGCGAGACCCTCGCCGAGGTTGTGGACGCCGATGCCGATCGCGACGAGGAGCGCGAGCGCGAGGCCGGTCGCGGTGCCCCCCGCACCGAGCTTGCCGGCGAGCAGGGTCATGCCGAGGAAGCTGAGGGCGACGCCGACGAGGACGAGCCCGGCGCCCCCGAGCGCAGCCGGTAGCAGCGCCTGCAGCTCGAACGCCTCCGCCAGCGCCTCGACTCCGAGGAAAGCGAGCAGTCCCGCGGTGAAGGCCATGAACGCCGAGAGCCAGGCAGCGCTCGCGCTGCGCAGCGCAGGCAGCCAGAGCAGTCCGAGCGTGACGGGCAGGATCCCGACGAGAGCGCCGATCAGCGCGTAGCCGAAGAAGCCTTCGACCGAAGGGGAGGGGGTTTCGACTGCCGCCGGGATCTCCTTCACCGTCTGAATCCCGGTCGAGCTCGTCACTCCCACCGCGATCGGATCGTCCTCGACCCAGTCGAAGGGGACGACGATGGTGCTCGAGCGCAGCCGGCCGAGGGTCGTCGGCCCGTCGATGGAGTAGGGAACGATCGCGTCGTCGACCGTCACCGTTGCGATGGTGAGGTCGTCGTGCTGCGGATTTCGCACGAGAATCCGGATCTCCCCCGGCTTGAACTCGACCCGGCGGATGTCGAACTCGTCCGTGGGCGGCGGGTTGCGTCCGACGAGC
The DNA here is from genome assembly GCA_046727975.1 of Actinomycetota bacterium. Classification (GTDB taxonomy): domain Bacteria; phylum Actinomycetota; class Thermoleophilia; order Gaiellales; family Gaiellaceae; genus GMQP-bins7. Next base: position 36,638 of record JBKPDR010000054.1, read on the forward strand.
TCGGTGAGAGAAGAGCCACTCGTGACGACGATGCCGACCGCCGCGGCGAGGAGCAGGACCGGCACGAGCGCCCACAACCGCCAGCCGATCCGCGGCTGCCGAACGGACGCTCCGCGCGCCTCCACCTACTCCACCACCTCGAAGAACCCCATCCAGCCGAGCTCGGCGAACTCGGACTGGTGGGCGTGGAACATGAACCGGCCGGCGCTCGCGAACGCGATCTCGAGGACGCCGCGCTGCCCCTGGCACTGCATCACGGTGTCCGTGTACTCCCAGTAGTCGCCCGTGCCCGTGGGCTGGTAGCGGAAGAAATCCGCGTGCAGGTGGAACGAGTTGACGGGATCGAACTCCGTCAGGTTCGCGAGATACACCCGGACGAGCTGGGAGCGCCGGACGCGGATCGGATACCGCGCGTAGTAGAACGACCGCCCGTTGACGGTGTAGAAGTTGTTCTCGCCGTCGGCGTCCGTGTCGAACCCGTTCATCACCATGACGAGCTCCTGGGCCGGCGGACGCGGCTCCTTCGGGTCGATGATGAACGCGCCGTGGAGCCCCTTGTGGATGTGCTTCTTGAGCGGGGTCGCATGGCAGTGGTAGAGGTGGAAGCCCGCCGGTCGCGCCGCGAACTCGTACGTGAAGTCGCCGCCCGGATTCACGATCTCGAAGACCCCGTCCATTTTCGGCGCGTGGATCCCGTGGAAGTGGATCGTGTGCGGGTGCGAGCCGCGGTTGTGGAAGTGGACGCGAAGAAGATCTCCCTCTGTCGCGCGCACGATCGGGCCGGGAGCGGTGCCGTTGTACGTCCAGGCGGGGAAGAAGACTCCCGGCGCCACCTCGAGCTGCGTGTCGAGCGCGGTCAGCGAGTACTCACGTACGCGGCCGGGCTCGTAGGGGAGTGGATCGGGCGGATAGAGCAGCTGATCGAGGTCGTGCGGGCCGCCCACGGCCGGCGCTTCGTCGCCGAACATCGCCGCGTGGCCGACGTGGCCCTGCAGGTGACTCGCGAGCTCGCGCGCGTGGGCGGCGTGGTCGTGCCCGCTCGCCTCGGCGTTCCCTTCGAGCGCGAGCTTCCCCACGAGTGGCACAGCGGCGAGCGGCGCCGCTGCGGCGATGAGCTTTCGGCGTGTGATCCTTGATTTAGGCATGACTAATTCCGATCAACAGTGTACTCTCAAACAGAGAAATGGGAACCGCCACCGCAGATCTGACCGTCGCCGTCCAGGACTACCTGAAGGCGATCTACGCTCTCGAGTCGGCGGGCGAGCGCGTCACGACGTCCGCGCTCGCGACGCGTATGCGAGTGAGCGCACCGTCGGCGACGGCGATGACGAAGCGCCTCGCCGAGCTCGGCCTCGTCGAGCGTCTGCCGTACAAGGGAGTCGCACTCACGGACACCGGGAAGCGCGGCGCGCTCGAGGTGATGCGCCACCACCGGTTGCTGGAGCGTTACCTCGCCGACCGGCTCGGTCTCGCGCTCGACGAGGTGCACGCCGAGGCGGAGCTCCTGGAGCACGCCCTGACCGAGGAGCTCGAGGCGAAGATCGACGCGGAGCTCGGCTACCCGACGCACGATCCCCACGGCGACCCGATCCCCGACCGCGAGCTCAATCTCGAAGGCGAGCGAGCCCGCACGCTCGTCGACCTCGTCCCCGGCGAGAGCGCCGCGGTCTCTCGCGTCCCGGACGGGGATCCTGAGCTGCTCCGCTATCTCACCGAGCTCGGGCTCGTGCCGGGATCGGAGGTCGAAGTGGTGATCCTCGCGCCCTTCGGCGGGCCTGTCACGGTACGGACCGAGAGCGGCGTGCACGCGATCGCGCGCGAGCTCGCCGATCGGATCAGCGCGACTTAGGTCAACTCGAGCGCGACGACCTTCACGTCCTGCGAGCGGTCGGTACCCAGCGACTCCTCGAGCCTGCGCTGGAGCTCGCCGGACTCCAGGAGCTCCTCGGTGATGTCCGCGCCGCCGATCAACTCCCCCTTCACGAAGACCTGCGGGATCGTCGGCCAGCCGGAGATCGCCGACAGCTCCTGGCGAATGCGCGGATCCGGGAGGATGTCGACGGTCGTGATCGGAGCCCCGGCGGCATGCAGAGCGTTGAGCGCTCGGTAGGAGTTGCCGCACATGACCATCTGCGGCGTCCCCTTCATGAAGAGCGCGACCGGCTCGTCCTTGATGACTTCTTCGATCTGCTCCTTGAGCGCCTTCATGCGGTTCCTTTCGTCTTGATCCGAAGCTCGTGAATGGAGCCGTCGCCGAGCGGCCCGGCGAGGGCGTCGTTCACGCGGCGATGCTGGTCGAGCAGGGGGAGGCCGTCGAACGCCGAGCTCGCGACCGTGACCTGGAAGTGATCTCCGGTGCCGGTGCGGTCCTCGACGGCGAGCTCCGAGGCCTCGGGGAAGGCTCGCTCGAGCAGCTCCCGGATCGACTCTGCCTCCATCGGCGATCATGGTAACCGTGGCTCGCCGCCTCTCCCGCGTGGGGGTGTATCTCCTCGGTCTCCCGGAGCGTCTCGTACGCACGATCGCGGCGGCGGGAGGAGGTGCCGTGCACGAGACCGCGCAACTCCTCCTCCCACGGCTCGTGCGGCGCTCGCGGCTGTACGAGGCGACGGCGAAGAACCTGCTTCGGATCACCGTCGAGCTCGTAGGCGGCGTCGAGCGGCCCGGAGAGGCCGTCGCCGACGAGGTCGAGAAGTCCCCGAGGAAGCTGGCGGTGCGCAAGACCACGGGCAACGTCGTCGAGCTGGGCTCCTTTTTCGCCTTCGGGTTCTCGCCGCTCTGGCTGCTCGCCGCGGCGGCGGACGTCACCCGCGGGACGCGTGTCTACCTCGACGCGCTCGTGTCGGAGCTGAAGGGCGCCGGGATCCTCGCCGAGAGTGCGGAGTTCGGCTCGGTCGACGATCTCCTGGCAGCCCTCGAGGGCGCGAGCGGGACGACCGCGCGACTCATCGACATCCCGCCGCTCGAGGTCGAGGCGCTCAAGCAGTCGCTCACCGACCTGCAAGAGGATGCCGCGAGCCTGCCGAGCCCGTCCGAGCTCGCGGCCGTGTACGCGGCCCTGCAGCAGGAGGCCGCGCGTGAGAGACAGAGCGTGCTCGAGATCTCGGTCGGGATCGGCATCGCGTTCTTCAACTCCGCACGACATGTCGGCCGTCAGCATGTGCTCGACCCGTACACCGAGGACCTGCAGCCGGTACGGGACGAAGGCTTCGGCGCCTACGCCCGCCGAGTCGGTCGGCCGTACGCAGCGGCGGTCGTCCGCCATCTCCATCCTGCGCGAACGACGCTGACGGAACGCGGACTGGAGCGGCTGGGGAAGGGGAAGCTGCTTGAATCGGGAGGGATGGTGCACCCGGACACCTTCCGAGCACGCTCTCGCCTCGCGGTCGACGGGAGGGACGTCGAGATCTTCAGGCTCGACGCGCTGCAGGAGCGCTGGGACGTCCTCCGTCTGCCGTACACGCTGCGGATCCTGCTCGAGAACGTCCTCCGTCACGAGGACGGCCGGACGGTCACGGGGGCCGACGTCGAAGCGGTTGCAGGCTGGGTTGCGTCGGCGGAGCCCTCGCAAGCGATCTCGTTCATCCCGGGCAGGGTCATCCACCAGGACTTCACGGGCGTCCCGGCGCTCGTCGACCTCGCCGCGATGCGCGACGCGATGAGGGAGCTCGGAGGCGACGCGTCGAGGATCAACCCGCAGCTCCCGTCGGAGCTCGTGATCGACCACTCGGTGCAGGTCGACGAGTTCGCGACGCCGTTCGCCATCCACCGCAACTCCGAGCTCGAGTTCGAGCGTAACCGCGAGCGCTACGCCTTCCTGCGCTGGGGGCAAGAGGCCTTCGCGAACTTCCAGGTCGTCCCGCCGGCAACGGGCATCGTCCACCAGGTGAATCTCGAGTTCCTCGCCCGGGTCGTCGACGAGCGCGACGGCGTCGCCTTCCCCGACACGCTCCTCGGGACCGACTCGCACACGACGATGATCAACGGCCTGGGCGTGCTCGGCTGGGGAGTTGGCGGGATCGAGGCGGAGGCCGCGATGCTCGGCGAGGCGGTCTCGATGCTCGTCCCGCAGGTCGTGGGCTTCAAGCTCATGGGCGAGCTCCCGGAGGGCGCGACGGCGACGGACCTGGTTCTCACGGTCACCCAGATCCTGCGCGAGACCGGCGTCGTCGGGAAGTTCGTCGAGTACTTCGGGCACGGGTTGGAGCAGCTTCCGGTCGCCGACCGGGCGACGATCGGGAACATGTCGCCCGAGTACGGCGCGACGTGCGGCTTCTTCCCCGTGGATGCGGAGACGATCCGCTACCTGCGGCTGACCGGGCGCCCCGGCGAGCGGATCGCGCTCGTGGAGAGGTACTGCAAGGAGAACGGCCTCTGGCATGAGCCGGACGATCCGCCGACGTACTCGCAGGTCGTCGATCTCGACCTGTCCACGGTCGAGCCGTCGCTCGCCGGGCCGCGGCGGCCCCAGGACCGCGTGCCGCTCCGCGAGGCGAAGCACGCATTCGCCGAAGCGCTCCCCACCTTCGGCGTGGAGTACGGCAATGCACACGACGAGGCAGTCGCGGAGTCGTTCCCGGCAAGCGATCCGGTCGCGTCCGCGGCCCCCGGCCACCGCCAGGTCGACCCGGTGGCCGACGCCGTTTCGCCCGTGGCGCTCGTCGAGCCGCAGAGAGGAGTCGAGGTCACGCTCGACCACGACACCTTCGAGCTCGAGCACGGCTCGGTCGTCATCGCGGCGATCACGTCGTGCACGAACACCTCCAACCCGGCCGTCATGGTCGGCGCCGGGCTCCTCGCGAAGAACGCGGTCGAGCGCGGCCTGGAACGCAAGCCATGGGTCAAGTCGAGCCTCGCGCCGGGCTCCAAGGTGGTGACGAAGTACTACGAGAAGGCGGGCCTGAGCCGGTACCTCGACGAGCTCGGCTTCAACACGGTCGGCTACGGGTGCACGACGTGCATCGGGAACTCCGGCCCGCTCGCGGAGGCGATCTCGAAGGCGATCTCCGAGAACGACCTCGTCGTCTGCGCCGTCCTCTCCGGGAACCGCAACTTCGAGGCGCGGATCCATCCCGAGGTGAAGGCGAACTACCTCGCCTCGCCGCCCCTCGTCGTCGCGTACGCCCTCGCAGGACGGATGGACCTCGATCTCGTAAACGAGCCGATCGGCGTTGGCAAGGACGGCGAGGAGGTGTATCTCGCGGACATCTGGCCGTCCCCGGAAGACATCCAGAGCACGATCGCACAGTCGATCGGCGAGGAGATGTTCCGGGCGACCTACGCCGACGTCTTCACCGGCGACGAGACCTGGCGTGGGCTGCCCGTTCCCGAGGGTGAGCTCTTCGCATGGGACCGCGACTCGACCTACGTGAGGCGCCCCCCGTACTTCGACGGCATGCCACCCGAGCCCGGCGTCGTCGAGGACATCGTCGGCGCGCGCTGCCTCGTCTCGGCCGGCGATTCCGTCACGACCGACCACATCTCCCCGGCCGGCGCGATCAAGCCTGACGCTCCCGCCGGTCTGTACCTCGTCGAGCACGGCGTGGAGCGCCGCGACTTCAACTCGTACGGCTCACGCCGCGGGAACCACGAGGTGATGGTGCGCGGCACGTTCGCGAACGTGCGTTTTCGGAACCTTCTCGTCCCGGGCTCGGAAGGCACCTGGACCGTCCACTTGCCCTCGGGTGAGGAGATGACGATCTTCGAGGCGGCCGAGCGCTATCGCGCGGAGGCGGTTCCCCTCATCGTCCTCGCCGGAAAGGAGTACGGGTCGGGCTCCTCCCGCGACTGGGCCGCGAAGGGGCCCAAGCTCCTCGGGGTCAAGGCTGCGATCGCCGAGAGCTTCGAGCGCATCCACCGCTCCAACCTGCTCATGGTGGGCGTCCTTCCTCTGCAGTTCCTGGCCGGCGAGAATCGCGAGTCGCTCGGTCTCACGGGCCGCGAGGAGTTCTCGATCGTCGGGCTCGAGAACGCGGAAGCGCAGGAAGCCACCGTGCGCGCCGACGACAAGGAGTTCCGCGTCCGGGTGCGCCTCGACACCCCCCGCGAACGCGAGTACCTGCGACACGGCGGGATTCTTCCGTACGTACTGCGCCGACTCCTGGCGTCCTGACCTACGGGCGCTTCCAGCCGACGAAGATCGCCCATCCCAAGACCTCGCGCCCACGGCGGAGGTAGCTGCGCTTCCAGTGCTCGTTGCGGGCGCGGATGTCGCCTGCGTCGGGATCGCCCGGATGAGCGGCGAGCCAGTGTTCCACGGAGCGCCAGTGGAGCGTCTCGTACCGGTCCCAGTCGTCCTCGGAGGAGGCGATGACCACGACGACCGGCAAGCCCTCGGTCTCGAAGACGGTGACGGTTCCGTCGAGCGTCGTGTACGGCTCCTCGCGCTCGCCGTAGTCCTCGGGCAGCGGCAGACGGCGCCAGTAGGGCTCCCCCACCGCGACGTAACCACCCGGCTTGACCGCGGGCGCAAGCGTCGCGACGGTCTCCGCGAGTCCGCCGTAGACGAAGGTGGCACCCAGGCAGAGAGCCGCGTCGTACGTGTTCGCCGGAAGATCGACGGTCGACGCGTCGGTCGGCCGAAACGAGACGAGGTCCGAAAGGCCCTCCTCCGCAGCCCGCTGAACGGCCGCCTCGTAGAACTCGGGCTCGATCTCGATCCCCTCTACGGTGCAGCCGAAGGCGCGCGCGAGGAGCAGCGCGGGGCCGCCACGGCCGGACGCGATGTCGAGGACGCGCGAGCCGCGAGCGAGCTCGAGGCGCTCTCCGAGCAGGCGCAGCTTCTCCCCGGAAGTCGGGTTCTGGAATTCGTGGCCGCTCTCGGCGACGATGTGGTAGCGCGGGATCACCGGGCACATTCTCGTGCAGAGCGAGGCCGCTAGGCTCGAATGGGGTGGTTTCGGAGCGCATCGAAGGAAGCTGGGGGATCGACCCTGTTCCCGAGCGGCTCCGCGTCCTGGGAGGGCTCGATACGGGTCTCCTCTGGGGCAACCTCGGCGTCTCGCTGCTCGTCATCGTCGCAGGAGCAGCCCTCGTCCCTGCGCTTGCACTCCCCGACGCGCTGCTCGCGATCGCGGTCGGCTGCGTCATCGGCAACCTCATGCTCGGAGTCGCAGGCGCGATCGGCGCGAACGCACGCGTTCCCGGGATGGCCCTGCTGCGCGCGCCTCTGGGCCGGCGCGGCTCGTACCTGCCGACCGGAATCAACGTTCTCCAGGGCCTCGGCTGGTCCGTCTTCGAGCTCCTCATCATCGCGACCGCCGCCGCGGCGCTCTCCGACGAGCTCTTCGGCTTCCGCGCGCAGTGGCTCTGGACCATCGCCTTCGGCGGCTTCGCGCTGGTCCTCGCGCTCCTCGGGCCGATCGGCTTCGTGCGCCGGTTCATTCGCCGGATTGCCGTCTGGGCGGTGCCGTTCGCCCTCGTCTACCTCACGTGGTGGGCGCTCGACGGAGCGGATCTCGGTGCGATCTGGGATGCGCCGGGCACCGGGGGACTCACGGTCTGGCAAGGCGCCGACATCGTCGTGGGCATCACGGTGTCGTGGGTGCCTTACGCTGCGGACTACACCCGCTTCTCACGCGATCGGCGCGGGGCGTTCTTGGGCACGGGGATCGGGTACTTGGTGCCGGACGCTTGGTTGCTCGCGCTCGGGGTCGTCCTCGTCCTCTCGCGTGACCTGACGGATCCGGCCGCCCTTCCTGCCGCAGTCGTGGCAGGCGGGTTCGCGGCGACGTTGGCGCTCTTCGCACTCCTCGTGACCGAGACCGACGAGGCATTCGCGAACGTGTACTCGGCCGCGGTGTCCCTCCAGAATCTCGTCCCCCGCGCACCGCAAAAGCTGCTCATCGTGCTCGTCACCGCGACGGCGGTCGTCGGCGCGCTCGTGATCGACCTCGTCTCGTACCAGACGTTCTTGCTTCTTCTCGGGTCGTTCTTCGTCCCGCTCTTCGCCGTGCTCCTCGCCGACTGGCTCACCGCCGGTCGGCACTACTCGGCCGACGACGTGTTTGCGGCCCCCACCTGGCGCCCGGGGCTCCTCGCCGCCTGGATCGCAGGCTTTGCCGTCTACCAGTGGCTCTATCCGACGGGCCCTTCCTGGTGGGTGAACGCCGTCGAGAACCTGAATCCACCGGACTGGGGGATCGGGGCGACGGTTCCGAGCTTCGTCGTCGCCTTTGCCGTCTCTGCCCTCGTGGCCGCTGTCGAGCGCCGAGCGACTCCGGCAGCGCGCGTGCCGTAGCGTCAGACGGCAGAGACGAGCCCTGTTGTCCCGCCCCCGCCGGCGTCGATGAGTCGCCGCGCGTGCCGGACCGCAGGCGCGTGCCGGTAGTTGAAGCCGACGATGGAACGAACATCTGCTCGCTCCACCGCCTCGGCGATGTCCGCGGTGTCCTGGGGGATGCGTCCGGCCGGCTTCTCGATCCAAATGTGCTTCCCCGCCTGCGCCGCTGCGCAGGCAACTTCACGATGGAGCGGTTCGGAGCCGTGATGCTCACAGCCTCGACGTCGGGATGCTCGATCACCTCGCGCCAATGGGAGGCGACTCTTCGTACCCGAGATGGTCGACGGCGAGCAGTGTGCGCTCCTCGCGCACCTCAGCTGCGACGACGAGCCTCGCGGCACCGGAGCAGCCGGGATAGTGGTCGTGCCGCCGATACGACGTGCTGAGCACCCACCCCATCCAGCCGACGCCGACGAGTCCGATGCCGACGACTCGCGTCACTCGTGCGAGCTTACTTCGGTCAGGCCGGACCCTCGCCAGAGTAGGCTGCGCCCATGCCGCGAGTCGCCGTGGTTGGCAACCTCGCGCGCGATCGCATCGACGACGGCCCACCTCAACCCGGTGGCTGCCCCTTCTTTGCCGCGCTCGCCCTTCGCATGCTCGGCCGCGAGGGACAGATCGTCACCCGGTGCTCCGATGCCGACAGGGCGCTGTTCGACCGCCCGGTGCTCGAGCTCGCCGTTCCCGTCACG
>JBKPDR010000055.1:0-25443 GCA_046727975.1 Actinomycetota bacterium
CCGGTCAGCGCCTTGACCGTCTGGAGCGATCCCTGCGGACCGCAGTAGACGTAGGCGTGCGCGATCTTGTCTATGAACGGCTGCCTTCCCGGGCAGTGAATCGCGACCTCCATGTCGCGCGGGAACGAGAGCATCGAGATCGACTCCGTCTCCGGATCCGCACGTACGAGCATGACGGTGTCCGACCGTGAGGGCGCCTTTCCCTCGGAGAGGCGGTGGTCGTACCCGATCATGAGCGCGACCGCCGGCTGTCCCGGGAGCGGGACGTCGAGCTGCTTCGCGGCGCGCTTCACGGCCGGCGTCTTGGCCGCAACGGCGGCGACGGATTCGTGGAAGTACAGATACGTGCCTCCCGCCGTGCCGACCGCAAGCATGAGCACGACCACACCGAGCCAAAGAAGCACCCGGCCGACCTTCCCCATCCCCGTGCGCCTCGGAGCGGTTGGCTGCCGGTAGACGCTGACGGGCGAGAGCGTTCCGGGCGGGAGCACCGGGTGACCGTTCCCGTTCGGCGCTTCTGTGCGCCCGAGGCCTCTCTTCAGGGTCGTTCGCATACAGCGGTCGAGCGCCTCCGCCGGCGCCCGCGGTCGGAGGATAGCTGCACTACCGGAAAACCGGAATCACGTTTGCGAGCGCGTCCTTCAAGTACGCGATCTCGTCCGGCGTCCCTGCCGTGATGCGCAGGGCGCCGGGAGCACCGAAGGAGCCCAGCGGCCGAACGATGACGCCGCGACGCAGCAGGGCCTCGTTGAGCGCCTCTGCTTCGCCGCCCACCTCGACGAAGAGGAAGTTCGCGACCGCCGGCCCCGCGAAATCGAGACCGACACCCCGAAGCGCGTCGGCGAGCAGCGCCATGGCTTCTCGATTCGCCGTGCGTCTGCGCTCGAGCTCGCCGTCGTCGTCGAGGCTCGCCAGGGCCGCCTCCTGCCCGGCGGAGGTGACGTCGAACGCGCGCCGGACCTTTCCGATCGCCGTCACGACCTCCTCCGGGCCGATCCCGTACCCGACCCGAAGCCCCGCGAGGCCGAAGATCTTCGAGAAGGTGCGAAGGACGAGAACGCGGTGCCCAGCCTTCGCATACTCCTCGATCGCATCGGGATAGTCCGGGTCCTCGACGTACTCGAAGTACGCCTGGTCGAGCACCGTCAGCACGTGCGCCGGGACGGCGGCGAAGTACGCGTCGAGCTCTGCGCGCGTGCTCGTCGTGCCGGTGGGGTTGTTCGGTGCTGCAATGAAGACGAGCTTCGTGCGAGGCGTAATCGCCTCCAGCATCGCCGCCAGGTCGAAGCGGTCGTCGCGTAGCGGGACCCGTACGGGAACCGCGGCGAGCTTCAGCGGATCGAGGACATAGCTCGGGAAGGACGGCCAGCCCGTGACGACCTCGTCTCCGGGCCCGAGTGACGCGATCGAGAGGTAGCCGACGACCGCGTCCGCCCCGGCGCAGACCGTGATCTCCTCGATGCGAACGCCGTGCCGCTGGGCCAATGCGTTCCGGAGGCGGTACGAGCCTCCGTCCGGATAGCGGTTGAGCTCGAGGGACGCTCGTGCGATCGCCTCGAGGGCGGCGGGGAAGGGCCCGTACGGACCTTCGTTCGACGCGAGCTTGACGACGCGCTCGAGCCCGAGCTCGCGCTGGACTTCCTCGACCGGCTTCCCGGGCTCATAGGGAACGAGGCCTGCGACTGCCGGACGGACCAGCCTCCGATCGACGTCCCCCAGACGCCGCGTCACGCGCGCCCCTCGCCGGCTCCGGCTTCTGCCCGGCGAAGCCGGGCTCCGCCGGCGCCTGATGCCGCTCGCTGCACGATGCTTCGCGCTCGTCGCGGGTCCGTACTTCTTCGTACGGTCCCTGCTCCTCGCGCTCGCCTCCTTTGCGAGCAGCGTCCGAGGAACGCGCGGGCGTTTCGGATCGGGCCCAACCTCACGCTGAGGCTGGGTACGGCTCCGGCGTCTCGGCGAATTCGCTCCCGATCGGGCTCTCGTCCTCGCCTGCGACGACGTATCCCTCGATGTGCTCGGGCTCGCGTTCACGGCGAAGGATCGCCGCGCCGACAACCGCGAGAACACCGGCGGAGAGCACTCCGAGAGCGATCAACGTCGCGAGCTTCCAGGTGCTCCGCTTCTGCTTCCTCCGGCGGAGCACCCCCCTTCGCGAGGCCGCCTTCAGCGTGAGGAACCCGATGAGCGCGTTCCGTTTGGTGAAGATGTTCACGTCCTGGAGGGTAACGGACGGTGCCTACGCGCGCCGCCGCGAGGCGACATGGATGGGCCGCCCGAGGGCGACGAGGCCTGCCTCCTTGATCGCCTCGGAGAGCGTGGGGTGCGCGGTCATACCGTCGGCGACCGTCTCGACGGTGGCCTCGGCGTCCAGGGCGACGACGCCCGCCTCGATGAGATCCGTCGCGTGCGGACCGACGATGACGATGCCGAGCAGCTCGCCGTAGGTCGTCTCGTGGATCGACTTCACCCAGCCTGCCGCTTCGCCGGTCATGACCGCTCGTGCGTTCGCCGCCCAGGGGAACTTTCCGACCGCGACGTTGTCCTCGCCGAACTTGTCCTTCGCCTCCGCCTCGGTGAGGCCGACACCCGCGATCTCCGGATCCGTGTAGATCGGACGCGGTACGGCAGGCTCTCCGATCTCGGAGTCGTGGCCGAGCGCGTTCTCGGCCGCGATCTCGCCCTCGCGAAAGGACGTGTGCGCGAGCTGCCAGTAGCCCGCGACGTCGCCGCCGGCGTAGATGTGCGGGACCGAGGTGCGGCGGTGAGCGTCCGTGCCGATGCCCGCCCGCTCGTCGAATTCGACCCCGGCCTGCTCGAGCCCGATCCCCTCGACGAGCGGCGCGCGCCCGACCGACACGAGCATGAGATCGCACTCCACGGTCTCGCCTTCGCCGAAATGCACCACGAGCGCGGACCCCGTGTCGTCGACCTGCGTGCACTGCTTGCCGAGGTGGGCGACGATCCCGCGCTTGGCGAAGGAGCGCCGGAGCTCGCTCGTCGCCTCCGCGTCCTCCTGCGGGATGAGTGTCTCGAGCATCTCGACGATCGTCACCTCGCTCCCGAAGCGCTCGAAGATGGAGGCGAACTCGCAACCGATGATGCCGCCGCCGAGAACGACGAGACGGCGGGGCACCTCGGTCTGCTCCAGCAGGCCGGTCGAATCGACGCAGCGGCGAGAGTCGAGCCCCGGTATCGGCGGGCGCATCGGATACGAGCCCGTGGCCACGATTGCGCTCTTGAACGTCACCCCCTCGCCCTGCTCGAAGCCGATCGAGTTCGCGCTCTCGAAGCGGCCGACCCCCTGGAGGACGGTGACACCGTTCGCCTTCAGCAGCTGCGCCACGCCGCCCGTCATCTGCTTCACGACCGCGGCCTTCCACTCGTTCGCCTGAGGGAAGTCGAGCGTCGGCTCGCCCGTCGTCACGCCGAGCTGCGGGTCGATCTCGCGCGCCGCGTGAAGCGCGTGCGCCGTCTGCACCCAGGCCTTCGTCGGGATGCAGCCGACCCGCAAACAGGTGCCGCCGAGCTCGGATTCCTTCTCGATGCAGATGATGCGACCGCCGAGCTGCGCCGCCCTGATCGCCGCCGTGTAGCCAGCCGGGCCGCCCCCCAGGACGGCGACGTCACATTCCATGCGTCGAGGTTCCTTTCGTCGGGTCGGGGCGATCCTAGCCGTAGGGGCCGGGCTTGCCCGGCTCTCTCGTCACAGCTCGCGCCGCATGGTCACGCTGTCACCGCCGTCTTCGTGCACCCGCTCGAATCCGTGCCTCTCGTAGAAGGCGAGGAGCGGCTCGTTCCCTTTCTCGACGCTCAGACTGAGCGCGCCGTAGCTCTCGGCGCGGGCACGCTCGCAGAGAGCATTGATGAGCGCGTCGCCGATCCCGCGGCCGCGTCGGCTCGGGACGACCGCGACCGCGAGCTCGGGCGTCTCCTCGTCCACGAACCCGTACCCGGGGTGGTCTCGGCGGAACAGGCGGTACCAGGCGGCGCCGACCGGGAATCCCTGGTCGACCGCGATGAGGGCGGTGTCTCCCGGTCTCCCCCACCCCTTCACGTAGAGCGCGACCGGGCCGGGTCCTTCGCCCGGCTTGCGCTCGCGCCAGTAGTAGGCGTGGTGGAGCATGTCGCGGAGGAACCGGACGTCCTGGCGGCCTCCGCGTCGGATGACCATGGGGCCGACCCTACAGCGCGAGCGCCGGCGCCTCGATGAACGTCTTGACGGTGCGCAGGAACTCGGCGCCCTCGGATCCGTCGATGGCCCGGTGGTCGCAGGTCAGCGTCATGGTCAGCGCGGGCAGGATCTCGAGCTGACCGTCGAGCACGAAAGGCCTGTCCTCGATCGTGCCGACGGCGAGGATCGCCACCTGCGGCGGGTTGAGGACGGCGATGAACTGCTCGACGCCGTACATACCGAGGTTCGAGATCGTGAACGTGCCGTCTTGCAGATCCCGGAGCTGGAGCTTCCCCTCGCGCGCGCGAGACACGAGATCTGCTCGCACAGCCGCGATCTCCTGCACCGAGCGCCGGTCCGCATCGCGAATGACCGGGACGACGAGCCCGTTCGGCGTCGCGACCGCGATGCCGAGGTGGGCGCTCGGGAAGCGACGGATCTCGCCCTCCACGAAGTGCGCGTTGACCGCTCGGTGTCGCATGAGGGCGGCCGCGACGACGCGAGTGAGAACGTCGCTGACGGTCGGCTTCACCTCGCCCTCGCCGAGCAGTTCGACCATGCGCTCGCGGGTCGCGACGAGGTCCGATGCATCCGCCGTGACGGTCAGCTGGAAGACGGGCGCCTGCCACGCTTCGGTGAGACGGCGGGCGATCGTCCGCCGGATCGAGGTGAGCTGGACCACCTCGACCTCGCCTGGTGGCGGCGCAGCGGCCGGTGCCGGAGCGGGGCTGGGGGCAGCGGCGGCCTTCTCGACGTCCTCCGCCACGATCCGGCCGTCCGGGCCCGTTCCCTGCAGCGTCGCGATCTCGATACCGCGCTCCCGCGCCATCCGACGCGCGAGCGGGCTCGCCTTGACCCGCTCGCCAGGAGCACGGGCAGGCGCCGCCTCCTCTTCCGTAGGCGCAGAGACAGCTTGTGACATTTCGTCACTTGGCTCTTCGGTCGGCGGCTCTTCGGTAGCTTCCGGAGGCGCTGCCTCATCCTTCGGAGCCTCGGCGGGCTCCGCCGGCTCGGGGGGAGCCTCGACCGAGACTTCTTCGCCTTCCTCTCCGAGGACCGCGACCGTGGTGCCGACGTCGGCCTCCCCGTCGTTGACGACGATCTTCAGGAGCACGCCGTCGGCCTCGGCCTCCACCTCTTGCGTCACCTTGTCGGTATCGAGCTCGTAGAGCGGCTCGCCCTTCGTGACCTTGTCGCCTTCCGACTTGAGCCAGCGGACGATCGTCCCCGACTCCATCCCCTGGCCGAGACGTGGGAGCTTGACCTCGACCGCCATCGGACTAGGCGCGGGTGACCGTGCGCCGAACGGCCTCGAGGACGTCCGCGGCGTGAGGAACGACCCACTGCTCCATCGCGGGCGCGAAGGGCAGCGGTCCGAACCGCGCGCCGACGCGCTCGATGGGGGCGTCGAGCCAGTCGAACGCGCCGTGCTGGATCACCGCGGCAAGCTCCGCCCCGAAGCCGCCCCTGGTCACGGCCTCGTGCGCCGTCACACAGCGAGTGGTCTTCTTGACCGAGTCGACGATCGTCTGCTCGTCGAGCGGCTGCAGCGTCCGCGGATCGACGACCTCGACCGAGATCCCGTCCTTCTCGGCCTGCTTCGCCGCCTCGAGTGCTTCGTGCACGAGCCGGCCGGTCGCGACGACGGTGACGTCGCTCCCCTCGCGATGGATGCGCGCCTGTCCGAGTGGGATCGCCTCGAGCACCTCGGGGACCTCGCCCTTGAGCGGGTACAGCGTCCGATGCTCGAAGAAGACCACGGGGTTCTCGTCCTGGATCGAAGACCAGAGAAGGCCGCGAACGTCCTCGGGGGTCGAGGCGAAGACGACCTTGAGCCCGGGAACGTGAACGAACCACGCTTCGAGCTGCTGCGCGTGTTGCGCGCCCGGTGACCATCCTGCTCCACCCTGGGTACGAATCGTCAGCGGCACGGAGACCTGGCCGCCCGACATCGTCCGGTGCTTCGCCGCCTGGTTGACGAGCTGCTCCATCGAGAGCGTGAGGAAGTCCTCGTACATGATCTCGACGACCGGCCGCATACCCTGCATCGCGGCGCCGATACCCGAGCCCACGATTGCCATCTCGGAGATCGGCGTGTTGCGGATCCGCGTAGGCCCGAACTCCTCGAGCAAGCCCTGCGTCACTCCCATCGATCCGCCCATCTCGGCGATGTCCTCGCCCATGACGAAGACGCGCTCGTCTTCGCGCAGCGCGTGCGCGAGGGCATCCCGCACTGCCTCGCGATACGTGACCTCAGGCATCCCGACGCTCCTCGCCGCCCCCGTTCCCAGAAGCGTCAGGCATAGACGTACTTGAGGGCGTCTTCGGGCCGGGGGTCGGTGCCCGCCTTGGCGAACTCGACCGACGCCGCGACCTCTGCGGTCACGTCGGCGTCGATGGCCGCGAACTCGTCGTCGGACAGCTCGAGCCTCGCTCGCAGGAGCTCGACGGGGTCCTTCGACTCGCGCTCCTTCGCCAGCTCGTCCTTGTCGCGGTAGACCTGTGGATCGCCGACGTAGTGGCCCACGAGCCGGTATGTGCGCAGGTGGACGAAGACGGGCCCCTTCCCTCCGGCCGCATGCTCACGCGCCGCCAGCGCAGCGAGATAGACGGCTTCGACGTCCTGTCCGTCGCCCTCGATCGTCTTCATGCCGTAGGCGAGCGCTCTCTTCGAGAGCTCGTCCACGGGCAGCGGCAGGTGCTGCTTGGCCGGAGTCGACTCCGCCCAGCCGTTGTTCTCGAGGACGAAGACCGCAGGTACCTTCCAGAGCTGCGCAAGATTGAGTGACTCGTGGTACGTGCCCGCGTTCGTGGCGCCGTCGCCGAAGAACGCAATAGCGACGCGCTCCTCACCGCGCATCTGAAACGCGAGCGCGGCGCCGACGATGCCGGGGATCCCGCCGGCGACCACCGCATTCGCCCCGAGGTTGCCGAGCGCGATGTCGTAGAGGTGCATCGAGCCACCGAAGCCGTGCGAGCACCCCTCGACCTTCCCGTAGAGCTCGGCCATGATCCGCTCGACCGGCGTCCCCTTGGCGATCGCATGGCCGTGCGCACGGTGCGTCGACGCAATGACGTCGTCTCGCTCGAGAGCCGCACAGACGCCGGTGGCGACCGCTTCTTGGCCGATCGCGACATGGAGGAACCCGGGGAGCTCGCCTGCCCTGAAGCGCTCCTCGACCTTCTGCTCGAACCGGCGAATGAGAAGCATCTCGCGGAAGAACCCGCGCAGCACGTCGTCGGACACCCGCTTCCCGCCCGCGGTTTCCTCAACGGTCGCCATCGACCGGCCATTATGCTGATCCGCCGATGCAGGCCGTCGCGCAGTGGGAGCTGATCGAGCACGAGCTGCCCGACGGCTGGGAGGAGGTGCAGCTCGCCTTCGTCCCGGACGACGATGGTGCGCATGCAGGCGCGGCGGCCGTGCTCGCACCGCTCGGCCCCGGCCGCGCGGGGAACGAGCTCCGCTTCCAGGTCCGGCGCTCCGGCGTGAGCGGTCCGCAGTCGGTGAAAAACCTGCTCCGCCGGCTCGACCGGAAGCGGATCTGGGGAACGCTTCGCCTCGTGGGTGCCCGCATCGCGGAAGGCCGCCCGGCTGCGGCCGAGGAGTCGCGGGCCGCCCCCGCACCGGCGCTCGCCTCGGCCTGGGACGAAGCCGTCGCAACGTTGCCTCCGGACTGGAGCGACCTCCTCTGCGAGCTCGAGCTCGACTCGAGCGACTACCTGGCGCGCGCCGCGCTGCTCGGAGCTCCGCTCAATCCCACGCGAAACCCCCAAGCGCTCGCTTTTCGCTTCCGCGTCTCCGGAAAGCAAGGCTACGGAGCGCCGCCCGGCATGACGCGCCGCTGCCTCGAGCGCATGGACGCGGAGGGGATCACCGGACGGCTCACCGTCCTGCACGTGCTCTCGGAGACCGAGAACGTCGGGACGCAGGGCCCGGTGTGGCGCGTCGCCGGACGCTCCGTGTAGTTCGCGCGCGACCGACGTCCTCGGTGGACGCAATCCGATCGTCCGGCCGGACAGGAATAGATCTTCAGGTCGAATCGGACCGGGAGGTGCGAATGAGTCTGCGAACAGTGGGAATAGGTGTCGTCGGCGTCGCGCTGTTCGCCACGGGCCTGTGGGCAGGGATCGGCAGCGCCGGCTGGCTGAACACAGACGCCACTGCGATCGGGTTGAAAGCCACGCTCAGCCCGGCGCGGGAGGTTCCGACGCCGACCGGCGTAAGCGCCGGCGCGCGGGGGAGCTTCTCGGCCGGCCTTACCCGCACGGGCACGGGTGGGAGGCTCTCGTGGCGCGTCACCTTCCGCGGTCTGACCGGAAGGGCGATCGCGGCGCACATCCACCTCGCCAAGCCCGGCAAGGCGGGCCCCGTCGCGGTCCCGCTCTGCGGCCCCTGCCGCTCCGGCGTGCGCAAGACGGCGAGGGTCAACGCCCGCACGCTGCGAGCGCTCCTCAACGGAGGCGCCTACGCCAACGTGCACACCGCGAAGAACCCGGCCGGGGAGATCCGCGGACAGATCCGCAGGGGTGGCGCAGAGGTTCCGCCGCTGACCACGACGTCGACGACGACGGAGACCACCACCACCACGACGACCGTCCCCTATCCGTAAGCCCGGAAGGAATCCCCGGGACTGGCGTCGCCGGGCCCGTGGGGTTTACGCGCGGAGCTCGGCGCCGAAACGCTCTGCGAGCGCGGCGACGATGCGACCTCGGAGGCCCGCCGCCTCCTCGTCCGTGAGCGTGCGCTCGGACGACTGGAACGCGAGGTGGATCGCGACCGACTTCCGTTCGGCCCCCACCTGCTCTCCGCGGTAGACGTCGAAAACGCGCGCCTCTCGCAGTAGAGGCCCCGCAGCGTCGTACGCCGCTTCGACGAGCGCACCGACCTCGACGTCTTCGTCAACCGCCACGGCAATGTCCTGGCGCACGGCCGGGTAGGTGATGACGTCCTCGTAAACGATCCGCTCGGGCACCGGCGCGAAGAGCGTGGCCAGGTCGAGCTCGAACGCCCCCCAGCCGCCCTCGAGCACCGCCGGGTGCACCTCGCCGAGCCAGCCCGCGTCGGTCTCCGCGGCCTTGCCGGGGTGCAGCAGTGGATGCGAGCCACGGCGCACGCGCAGATCGACGTGAAGCGCCTCGTAAAGCGTCTCGAGCACGCCCTTCGTCTCCGCGTAGCCACCCTGCAGGATCCCGGCCACGCGCCAGCGCTCCTCGGGAAGCTGCTCGCCGGATGGGAGATAGACGCGAGCAATCTCGAAGAACGCAAGCTCCGCGGCCCCGGCGTCCTGCCCCGTTCTCGCCGCCTCGAAGAGCCCGGGCAGAAGCGTCGTCCTGAGAACCGCCTGATCCGAGGTCATCGGATCCGGCAGCCGGATCGCGTTGGGATCGGGGTCCGAGGACACGAGGCTCCACGTGTAGGCCTCGAGGAAGCCGGCGCCAACGAGGACGTCCTCCACGAGCCGCCGGAGCCGCTGCTCCGGCGTCAAGCGCCCGCGAACGTGCCGCCGGAGCGGCATCGTGAACGGAATCGCGTCCAGAACGGGACGCGCGACCTCTTCGATCAGGTCGATCTCCCTCGTCACGTCCCTCGCGCGCCAGGTGGGGACGGTCACGTCCCACTCCGGCGAGACCTCGAACCCGAGCTTCTCCAGCATCCGTCGTTGCTCATCGGGCGGGACCGGACGACCGAGCACATGGTTCGTGCGATCGGGCCGCAGACGAACGACGGGACGCTCGGGGAGGCCCGAGTGGACGTCCACGTGGCCGGTCATCCGCGCGCCGGAGAGATCGACGATCATCCGGCTCGCGAGCTTCGCCGCCGGCTCCGCGAGGTGCGGGTCGACACCCTTCTCCCAGCGACTGGAGCCCGCCGTTCGGAGGCCGAGACGTTCCGAGGAGCGCAGGATGCCGACGGGCTCGAAGTTCGCCGCCTCGAGCAGCACCTCCGTCGTCTCCTCCCCGACCTCACTCTCCTCCCCGCCCATGATCGCGGCGAGGGCGACCGAGCGCTCGCCCTCCGTGATCATGAGATCGCTCGTCTCGAGACGGCGGAGCGTGCCGTCGAGTGTGCGAAGCTCCTCGCCCGGCCGCGCCCGGCGGACGACGATCCTCCCACCGGCGAGCTTCTCGCGGTCGAATGCGTGGAGCGGGCTGCCCCAGACGTGCATGACGTAGTTCGTCACGTCCACGACGTTCGAGATCGAGCGCATGTCGGAGAGGAAGAGACGCGAGCGCACCCACTGCGGCGAGGGCCCGATCCGGACGTCGCGGAAGACGCGGCCGATGTAGCGCGGGCAGCCCTCCGGATCTTCGACCGTGACGTCGACGGGCTCCTCGTCCTCGACCGGCGGGTCCTCGGGCTCCGGGACGTGCAGCTCGCCGTCGAAGAGAGCCGCGACCTCACGCGCGAGGCCGACCATCGAGAGCAGGTCGACGCGGTTCGGCGTCGGGGTGATGTCGAGGACCTGGTCGCGAATGGGAAGGACCTGGTGCAGCGGAGTCCCGGGCTCCAGTCCTTCGGGGAGAACCATGATGCCGGCGTGGTCCTCGCCCAGTCCGACCTCGTCCTCCGCGAGGATCATCCCGCGCGAGCGCTGCCCGCGGAGCTCCCGCTCGTCCAGCGGATCGTCAAGCGCCGGAAGGAGCGCGCCCGGCAGCCCCACGGCGACCGTCGCGCCGGCATCGAAGTTCCAGGCGCCGCACACGATCTGACGGGGCTCCGTCTCCCCCACGTCCACCTGGCACACGCGCAGCCGGTCGGCGTTCGGGTGGCGCTCGGCCTCGAGCACCCTCCCGACGAGGAAGCGCGCCAGGTTCCCGTCCACGTCCGGGACCCCCACCTCGCGGACACGCTCGACCTCGTCGACCGAGGAGATCGCGAGCCGGCGGCCGATCTCTTCCGCAGTCGCGTCGACCTCGACGTATTCACGAAGCCAGGACAGCGGGACGCGCATCAAAATTGCCTCAGGAGGCGCGGATCGTTCCGCCAGAGTTCCCGGAGATCCGGGATGCCGTGCCGGAGCACGGCAATGCGCTCGAGGCCCCAACCGAACGCGAAGCCCGTGTAGCGCTCCGCGTCGTAGCCGACGAACTCGAACACGTTCGGATCGACCATCCCGGCTCCTCCGACCTCGATCCAGCCCGAGTGGCGACAGACCGGGCAACCCGACCCGTCGCAGATGTGGCAGGAGACGCGGGCTTCGATCGACGGCTCGGTGAACGGGAAGAAGTTCGTGGTGAACTGTGTCCGCCGCCTCTCGCCGAAGAGTCCCTTGAGGAGATAGTCGAGCGTCCCCTCGAGGTCGGCGAGCGTGATCCCGTCATCGACGGCGAGCCCCTCCACCTGGTGGAACGTCGGCGTGTGCGTGGCATCCGGCGTGTCGCGCCGGTAGCAGCGTCCAGGGCTGACGATGTAGACGGGCGGGTCCTGAGCCTCCATCGTCCTGATCTGGGAGGGCGAGGTCTCCGTGCGCAGCACGGTCTCCTCGTCGAGGAAGATGGTCTGTAGCGGCGAGCGTGTCGGGTGCCACTCGGGGATGTTGAGCCCGTCGAAGTTGTAGCGGGTGGTCTCTACCTCGCGGCCGTCGACGACCGTGTAGCCCAGACCCAAGAAGATGTCTTCGAACTCGCGCCGGATCCGCGTGATCAAGTGCAGGTGACCACGGCGGACCGGCGTCCCCGGCATGGTCACGTCGAGCTGCTCCTCTGCGAGACGGCGGTCGAGCTCCGTCCGGCGTAGCTCTTCTTCCCGGGCGTCGATCGCCGCCTCGAACCGCTCCCGGAGCGCGTTCAACGTCATCCCGGTCTCGCGGTCCCGCACCTCGCGAAGCGCCAGCTTGAGCGCGCTCTTGCGTCCCAGATACTCGACTCGTACCGCCTCCACCTCGTCGGCGGACGTCGCCGCAGAGAGCGCCGACTGCGCCTCCTTCTCGAGCGCTTCGGGATCCACGGCGGCGACTGTAGCGGGATCGGTCCCGGCCCTTTCGATCATCGTTCGCCTCACGCGTGCGGACTCTGAGCCTGCTGGGCCCCCGGCCCGATACGGAGGAACGATCGGACGGCGAGTGGTTCAATCGGAAGCGGTGGCCCTCTACGACCCCATCGCGCGCATCTACGACCCGTGGAGCCGCTCGGTCACCGAGGACGTGGGCTTCTACGTCGATCAGGTGCTTGCGACGGGAGGCCCGGTGGTCGAGCTCGCCGTCGGCACGGGTCGCATCGCAATCCCGATCGCAGAAGCGGGAATCCGCGTGATCGGAGTCGACGCATCGAACGAGATGCTCGCCATCGCCCGGGAAGCCGCCGAAGCAGCCGGCGTCGGGCACCTTCTCGAACTACGGCGCGGCGACCTTACAGAGCCGCCCGTGCACGAGCGGGTGCCGCTGGTGATCTGCCCGTTCCGCTCTCTCCTGCACATGCGGGGCGAGGCCGAGAAGCTGACGGCGCTCCGCGCGGCACGTTCACTCCTCGAGCCCTCCGGCCGATTCGTGTTCGACGTCTTCGCACCGAGCAGCGAGGACATCCAGGAGACTCACGGGATCTGGTTCGAGCGCGAGCCCGGAATCTTCGAGCTCGCCATCTGGGACGAGGACGCGCGAACCCTCTCGCTGTCGGTGCGTTCCGGCGATGCCGAGGCGACCTTCGAGCTCCAGTGGCTCTCGGCGCCGGAGTGGCAGCAACTGATCGACCGGGCGGGCTTCGTGCTCGAGGCGCTCTACGGCTGGTTCGACGGGCGCCCTTACGCGGACGAGGAGGACATGATCTTCGTCTGTCGGCGGCGCTAGAGCAGCTCGATCGGATCGCCGAGCACGATCTCCCCGCCCTCGACGACCTGCGCGAGCATGCCCCGCCGCCCGTCGATCTCGGCTCGCAGGCCGGCGCGCAGCTCGTCCATGCGTTGGCAGGGATCGCAGACCATCGTGATCTCCAACAGCGCCCCGCCGACGCGCACCCGCTGGCCGACCGGCCACTCCTGGACGTCGGCTCCGGACACGGTGACGTTCTCGCGGATCGCGCCGGGAGCGACGCCCACCGCGTCGAGATGCTCCTGCGAGGCGAGCAGGACCTCGCGCCGTGGCGGGTTGGCGTGCGCACAGCCCTCGAGCCCGAAACCCTCGATCGCCCGTGCGCGGTCGAGCGCCTCGGAGCGCCCGCTGCCGCGGCCGGGTGAGATGAAGAGACCGGTCACGGTTGCCATGTATTCAGCGTATCCGTAGAGTCGGGTCGCCGTGATCTGGCTGATCATCCTCCTCGCGATCGTCCTCGTCGTCTTCCTGCTCCTCGTCTGGCTCTACAACCGGTTTGTCCGTCTACGGAACCGCGTCGACAACTCCTGGGCGCAGATCGAGGTTCAGCTCAAGCGGCGGTGGGACCTGATTCCCAACCTGGTCGAGACCGTCAGGGGATATGCCGAGCACGAGCGTGGGACCTTCGACTCGGTGACCCAGGCGCGGGCTCAGGCACAACAGGCACAGACCCCCGCCGAGACGGCTCAGGCGGAGGGCATCTTGAGCCAGGCGCTCGGGCGCCTCTTCGCGGTCGCCGAGGCGTATCCCGAGCTCCAGGCGGACGAGAACTTCCGCCAGCTCCAGAGTCAGCTCGAGGAGACCGAGAACCGGATCGCGGTCTCCCGGCAGGTCTACAACGACACGGTCCTCACGTACAACAACGCCGTCCAGACGTTTCCGGGCGCCGTGCTCGCTGGCCCCTTCGGATTCTCGATCCGCGAGTTCTTCGACGTCGAGGACCTGGCGCAGCGGGAGGCCCCACGCGTCGACTTCGCGCGGTAGCGCTCGTCCTCGCCGCGCTCGCGGCACTCGCATTCGCGCCCTCGGCGCTCGCGCAGTCATACGACCTCGTCGCCGCCGAAGTCTTCCCCACGGTGCAGCAAGACGGCACCGTGGAGGTCGAGGAGACGATCCAGGTCGCGTTCGGCGACTTCGGCTTCACCTACGGATTTCGCGAGATCCCGTACCGAAAGGGCGAGAGGGTCGAGGTCCTCGGCGTGTCCGATTCCGCGGGAGGCGCGCCGTTCCGGCCAGGGGCGTCCACGGACCTCGAGCCCGGCGGCCCCCCCGGGAGCTTCGGAACTCGCGACCTCGGAGGACGAGTACGGGTCGTCTGGCGCTTCCAGGCGAGGAACGAGACGAAGACGTTCGCGATCCGCTACCGCATCTCCGGCCTCGCGGTCGGCTACGACGACGTCGTCGACATCAACCTCAAGGTCTGGGGCGACGAGTGGGAGCAGCGGCTCGGCCGACTGACGGCCACGATGTCCGGCCCCGCGCGCGTCCTGCGCGCGTGGGGCCATCCCGTCTGGGTTCGTGGCGACGTGCGGTTGGCGGGGAATCGTGCGCTGCTGCGGGCCCTCGATGTGCCGGCGGGCCAGTTCGTCGAGCTGCGCACCCTCTATCCGCGGTCTGCGTTCTCTTCGACGGCGGGCATGCGCGTCGTCAGAGGGGACGGGCTCGACCGGATCGTCGAGGCGGAGCGGAGCGACGCCCAGAAATTCGAAAGGGACCGCGAGCGTATCGACGACTGGAAGGCCCATCCCCTTCGCGCGCTGCTCGTCCTGGCGGCGCTGGGAGTGCTCCCTGCAATGGCCGCGATCGTCGCCGTGTGGCTGGTCTTCGGCCGCGAACGTCGGACCGGCTACGACCGCGAGTACGAGCAAGAGCCGCCGACCGAGACGGAACCTGCGCTCGTGCCCCGTCTGCTCCAACAGGGCGGTGAGGCGGGCTCCTACGAGTGGACCGCCACGCTCTTCGACCTCATCCGTCGAGGCGTGTATCGGGCGGAGCCGACGACCACCGAGCGCAAGATCTGGGCCGGCTTGCGCACGGAGCACGTCTCCGACCTCGAGCTGTCGAGGGGAACGGACGCTCCGCTGCAGCGCTGGGAGAACGACGTCGCCGGGGTCATCGACGCCGTGCTCGATCGCGGCTCGGAGAGGCTGTCGCGCTTTCGCGACCGCATCGAGGACGAGCGCGAGTCGATGAGCGAGCGGTTCATGTCCTTCAAGGAGCACGTGAGCGAGGAGACGGCGGGTCGAGGGTGGTTCAAGTCGTTGGGTGCCGTCGGGCTCGTCGTCGCAGCCGTGTTGTTCGGCGGCATCGGCGCCATCCTGGTGTGGCTCTCCGCGGACGGCTGGCGCTCGGTCTACCCTCGCTATGGCGACGTCGTACTCGTCGCGATCGGGCTCTGTCTCATTCTGAACGCAGCCGTCCTCGGCGCCACGCTCATCTTCTTCCGCCGTGTCTGGAGACGGCGCACGCGCGAGGGCCAGGTCGAAGCCGAGCGCTGGGCCGCGTTTCGGCGCTACCTGACGGATTTCCCCCGCCTGGAGGAGGCGCCGCCGGCAACGCTCGAGCTCTGGGAGCGGTACCTCGTCTACGGAATCGCGTTCGGCATCGCGGACCGCGTGCTGCAGGGCGCGCAGATTCACATGCCCGAGGCGCTGCACGAGGCGAGCGCGATCTACTGGATCACTCCGAGCCCGGATCTAGGCTCGGGCCCGAGCTCGCTGGCGATCGGGGATCTCGCATCCGGCTTCGGGGAGGCGCTCTCGCCCCCGAGCTCGGGATCGGGTGGGTTCGGCGGAGGGTTCTCCGGCGGCGGAGGCGGCGGAGGCGGCGGAGGCGGCGGCGGGTTCGGCTAGCGGCGCGACAGCTCGTAGAGCGCGATCGCGCCCGCGGCCGCTACGTTCAGCGACTCGGCCGGCCCCGGCAGGGGAATCGATCCGACCAAGTGGCACTTTGTCACGAGGTCGGAAGGTAGTCCTTCGCGCTCTGAGCCCAGCAAGAACGTCAGGGGCGGGCTGAGGTCGAGGTCCGAAAGAGGCACACCTCCATGGGCGACGAGCGCGACCCGCCGTCCCGGACCCTCCTCCCAGCCCACGAGCGGCGCCCGAAAGACCGCTCCTGCTGAAGCGCGGAGCGCCCGCGGCCCGAGCGGGTCCGCACAACCCGGCGAGAGCGAGACTGCGGCGCCGAAAGCGTCCGCCGTCCTCAACAGCGTGCCGACGTTTCCCGGGTCGCTCACCCGCCAGAGCGCGAGTGTCACCTCTCTGGTCCCTGTCGGGAGATCGGCTCGCCGAAAGATTCCGACGACGCGGGGTGCATGTCCGAGCGTCGAGACCGCACCTAGGAGCTCGGGCTCGACGTTCTCGCCGGCCACGAGCAGCTCGACGGGCTCGATTCGCGCGTCGGCTGCCGCCTCGACGAGGTCCTCGCCCTCGGCGGCGAACAGCCCCGCCGCCTCGCGGTGCTTCCGCGCGGCGAGGAGTTTGCGGACGAGCCGCAGCTTCGCGTTGTGCTGCGAGGTGATCAGGCGGCTTGAGAGCTTGTCCCGGACTCGAGCGCAGCCTTCGCGCGCTCGGCGATCGCCGCGAAGGCCTTCGGATCGGACACGGCGAGGTCGGCGAGCGACTTGCGGTCGAGCTCGATTCCCGCCTTCCGCACGCCGGCCATGAACCGGTTGTACGAGAGCCCGTGCCCGCGCGCCGCAGCGTTGATCCTCACGATCCAAAGCGAACGGAACGTCCGCTTCTTCGCCTTGCGGTCGCGGTAGGCGTAGGCGAGCGAGTGCTCGACCTGTTCCCGGGCCAACCGGTAGCTCGTCCTCTTCCGCCCGTAGTAGCCCTTCGCCTGGTCGAGGAGCTTCGCGCGCTTCTTGCGCGCGTGGACAGCCCTCTTCACGCGGGGCATTAGTGCATCTCCTGGTGACGATTTCGCGCCTCTGGCGCGCCAGCCACAAGCAGTGCTAGGACGCGGGCCGCGTTCGGGTTAGACCCGGGCGCGGCCGAGGACGACGCAATGCGCCGTGGATCGCGCGGCAGAGGCGCACTAATTGTTGCCCGGAGGTGCACTTAGCCCCCCCTCAAAAGCTTCTTGACGCTCTTCGCGTCGCTGCGTGCGACGCCTTCTGGCTTGCGGAAGCCGCGCCTACGCTTCGACGACTTCTTCTCGAGGTTGTGGCTCCGCATCGCGTGACGGCGAAGAATCTTCCCCGCCCCGCTCAGCCGGAACCGCTTCCTGGCGCTCCGTGATGTCTTCACCTTTGGCATCAGCTTTCACTCCCGCGTTCTTGGTCGGCGCGAGAACCATGACCATGTTGCGACCGTCGAGGAGGGGCTGCTGCTCGATGGCGCCGATGTCCTTGACGTCCTCGGCGACCCGCATGAGCAGATCGCGACCGCGCTCCGGGTGGAGGGTCTCCCGCCCCCGGAACATGATCGTGACCTTCACCTTCGCCCGCTGGTTGAGAAAGCGGACGATGTGCCCCTTCTTGGTCTCGTAGTCGTGCGTCCCGATCTTCGGCCTGAGCTTGATCTCCTTGACTTGGATCTGAAGCTGGTGCTTCCGGGCCTGCTTTGCTCGCTGCTCTTGCTCGTAGCGGTACTTCGAGTAGTCCATGACCCTGGCGACCGGTGGGTCCGCGTTCGGCGCGACCTCCACGAGGTCGAGCCCCTTCTTGTAGGCGAACTCGACTGCCTCGCGAGTCTGAGTTATCCCGACCTGACCACCGTTCTCGTCGACGAGGCGAACGCGCGGGACGCGGATCTCCTCGTTGATGCGCTCCGGACGGGCGCGGGGTACGACCCGCTCGTTCATGGCGGGCCGGCGGCGCCGGGGTCTCAAAGGCCTTTCACCAAGCTCTCAGTTCCTCCTTCGAAATGACAAAACCGCTGCAAGCAGCGGCGACTCTTCCGTCCAACCCTTTGCTCGGTTGAACCCCCGTGGGTCACACCCGGGAGGTGAGGAAGCTGTTCGCTCCTGCTTGCAGAAGGGCCATCGTACCAGGTTGGGAGCGAGGCATATCTCGACGCTAGGCGCCGGCTTCGGCGACGAGCGAGCGAAAGGTGTCGAGGAGCTCGGCGAGCGAGCGGGTCGACTGACCGCCTCCGCGCTCGCGCACGGCAAGAGCCTCGTCCGACTCGCGGTCCCCGTACACGACGACGAACGGGATCTTCTCGAGCTCTGCCTCGCGGACGCGCTTGCCGAGCGTCTCGTCGCGCTCGTCGACGTCGGCCCGGAAGCCCTCGCGGAGGAACCTTTCGCGGAGCGCTCTTGCCGGCTCGCGATGCCCGTGTCCCACCGGCACCACCCTCGCCTGCACCGGCGCGAGCCAGAACGGGAAGTCGCCGCCGTAGTGCTCGACGAGGATCCCGATGAAGCGCTCGAGCGAGCCGAGCAGAGCCCGGTGGACGACCACCGGAGCATGCTCGCGGTTATCGGGGCCCATGTAGGTCAGCCCGAACCGCACGGGCATCTGGTAGTCGAGCTGGATGGTCCCCATCTGCCAGCTGCGCCCGAGGACGTCGGTCATGTGCAGGTCGATCTTGGGCCCGTAGAAAACACCCTCGCCGGGCGAGATCACGTACTCCATCGCGTGCTGGACGAGGGCCTCCTCCAGCGCTGCCTCGGCGCGATCCCACTGCTCGTCCGCACCCAGTCGCTTCTCGGGTCGCGTCGAGAGCTCTGCCCGCGGGGTCACCCGGAAGCGGTCGTAGAGAAAGCGGACGTAGTCGATCATCCCGTGGATCTCGCCCTGGATCTGGTCCTCCGTACAGAAGACGTGGGCGTCGTCCTGGGTGATGTGCTTCACGCGAAGCAACCCGTGGAGTGTGCCGCCGCGCTCGTCGCGGTGGAGCGTCGAGGACTCCGCGTAGCGAATCGGCAGGTCGCGATACGAGCGCAGCTGCGAGCCGAAGAGCAGCATGTGACCCGGACAGTTCATCGGCTTCAGAGCGAGCGGCTCCTCGCCTTCGTGCGGCCGCACGAAGAACATGTTCTCCTCGTAGTTCTCGTAGTGACCCGACGTGATGTACGTGGCGATGTCGTAGAGAAGCGGCGTCTTCACCTCCACGTAGCCGCGCTTGAGGTTCTCCCGGCGACGGAGATCCTCGAGCGCGTTCCAGATGACCATTCCCTTCGGGTGCCAGAACGGCGAGCCCGGCGAGTGCTCGGAGAGGTGGAAGAGGTCGAGCTGTGGCCCGATGCGGCGATGGTCGCGCGCCCGCGCCTGCTCGAGACGCTCGAGATGTGCCTCGAGGTCGGCAGGCGAATAGAACGCCGTCCCGTAGATCCGCGTGAGCTGCGTGTTGTGCTCGTCGCCGCGCCAGTAGGCGCCGGCGAGCCCCGTCAGCTTGAACGCCTTGATCGGGGACGCATCCTGCAGGTGCGGGCCCCGGCAGAGGTCCGTGAACTCGCCCTGTGTGTAGAGCGAGATGGGCTCCTCGGCCTCCTGCGCCAGCTCCACTTTGTAGGGCTGAGCCTCCGCCTGGAACCGCCGCAGCGCTTCCGCTCGGGGAACCTCCTCCCGAGTCCACGCCCGCCCTTCGTCGATCTCTCTTCGGATCTCCTCTTCGATTGCCGCGAGATCGTCCTCGCGGATCGGCTCCGGAAACTCGAAGTCGTAGTAGAAGCCGTCCGCGATCGGAGGCCCGATCGCGATCTTGACCCCTGGATGCAGCCGCATCACCGCCTCGGCGAGCAGATGCGCGGCGGAATGTCGAAGCACGGAGAGTGCGTCCGAGTCCTGCGCATCGCGCGTCGTCAGGATCTGGATCCGCTCCCCGTCCGCGAGCGGTAGCCGCAGGTCGCGCGTGGATCCGTCCAGCCGAACGAGAACCGCCTGCTCGGCGAGCTTCGGGCCGATGGCTCGCGCCGCGTCGAGCCCCGTGGCGCCGTCGGGAAGCTCGAGCTCGGACGAGTCCGGAAGGACGACCTTCATGGCGCGAGAGGATAGAGCGGGAGCAGGCAGGAGCCGGGCGCTACGAGCAGGCTGTGTCCCGGAGCATCACCACGAGATCAGCGTAACCGAGAACGTCGGAGCCGCGTACAGCTGGTAGAAGACCTCGCCATGCGCGCCGGATCCTGGATGGCGGCGGTCGCCGTCCCGCTCGTCCTTCTCGGCCTCCTGCTCGCGCGGCCGGCGCTCGACGCGATCTGGGAGAACCATCAGGCGCACTTCTGGCTGGTGCTCGCAGCCGCAGCTCTCGCAACTGCGCTCGGGTACGCGGTGAACGTCGCCGCGCGCAGGCGGAAGGACGCGCGACTCCTCCTCATCTCGCTCGGCTTCATCGCGAGCTCGGGCTTCCTCGGGCTGCACGCGCTCGCGACCCCGGGCGTCCTGCTCGGGCCGAACTCCGGCTTCGAGCTCGCGACGCCGTTCGGGCTCGTGGTCGCCGGCGCCTTCGCGGCCGCCGGTGCCGCGGAGCTCTCGCCGGAGCGCGCGCACTCCGTCGTCCGATCGGCCAACGTCCTCCTCGGCGCCCTCGCGGCTCTCATGGCAACCTGGGCGGTGGTCTCGCTCGCGGAGCTGCCGCCGCTCGATGACCCGCTTACGACGGAGGGGCTCGACGGCTGGCAGATCGTCCTCGCGGCGACGGGCGTCGCGCTCTACGGGCTCGCGACGCTCGGCTTCGTGCGACTGTATCGCCGGCGTGGGGCGCGCTTCGTGTTCGCGTTCACAATCGCGTTCGCCCTCCTCGCCGAGGCGATGATCGCGATCGCGTGGGCGCGCAACTGGCAGCTCTCCTGGTGGGAGTGGCACGTGCTCATGCTCGGCGCCTTCCTGGTGATCGCGCTTGCGGCCCGCGCCGAGTGGCACGAGGAACGCTTCAGCCCCCTCTACCTGGACGAGACGCTGGCAGGCGCCAAGGAGGTCAGCGTGCTGCTCGCCGACCTCGAGGGCTTCACGAGCTTCAGCGAGCTGCACGATCCCGCCGAGGTCGCATCGATGCTGAACGCCTACTTCGAGCGCATCGTCCCGCTCATGGAAGAGACCGGAGGCGAGGTCCATCAGATCGTGGGCGACGAGCTGATGGTCATCTTCAACAAGGAAGGCGACCTCCCCGACCACGCGGCTCGCGCTGCGCGCGCCGGGCTCCTCCTGCAGCGGACCGCCGAAAGCGTGGCTCGTGAGCACGGGGACTGGCCGCGCTTTCGCGTGGGGGTCAACAGCGGCGAAGTGCTCGCCGGAGTCGTCGGCGGCGAGCGGGGGCATCGCAAGCACGGGATCGTCGGCGATCCGGTGAACGTCGCCGCCCGCCTCCAGGCGGAAGCCCCGGTCGGCGCGGTTGTCATCGGCGAGGGAACCTTCCGGCGGCTCGAGGGGGCCGCGACCGTGGAGCCCCTGCCGCCGCGACGGGTCAAGGGCAAGGCGGACCCGGTATCCGCCTACGTGCTCCGCGATCTCGGCCCCGATGTACGGGAGTGAGCGTCTCCCGGGAGACGGCGATCGGCATCGGCGTGACAGCGTTGGCATCCTCGCGATGGCCTTCGATCACCGCGATCTCATCGGAGACGACTTCCTCGCCGACCCGCTTGCATTTCTCATCAGCTCGCTCTCTCGTTGATCATCGCGACGATCGTCTTCGGCTTCGTCATCCCGCGCGTGAAGGCAGGACCGAATCCAGCCGAGCGAGCGGCAAGGCAGGGCATCGTTTGGAGCGTCCTCGCCGTGGTTCCCGGCGTTGCGCTCATCTGGCTCGGCGTGACCTTCGTGCTTGCAGAAGCGGGAATCGCGCTTGGACTGCTCGGACGACGCGGCGAGCGCAAGCGACTAGCCACCACTGCGACGGTCGTCGGCGTGGTCGCGCTCGTTCTCAGCATCGCGGCGACCGACGTCGAGCCGTAGCCCCCACTTGCCCCCGGCCGCGCTTCGTAGACTCCGAGCGTGACGGAGACACCCGCCGCGGGGCCTCCCGGGCGTCTCGCCCGCCTCGCACGCCGGCCGCTCGACATCGTGCGAGACGTCGGCCGTGCACTCCCTCGGGCGCTCGAGGACCTCTTTCGGGACCGCTGCCCCCAGTACGCAGCCTCGATCTCGTTCCACGTCCTCTTCTCGCTCTTCCCCCTGACGATCGTCGTCGTCTCCGTCTTCGGACTGGTCCTTCAGAACGACGACCTCCGCCAACGGGTCATCGACGAGCTCGTCGACGTCCTTCCCGTCTCCGAAGCCGGCCAGGACGACGTTCGGCGCTCCATCGAGGGAATCGCGAGCCCTCTCTCCGCGATCGGTCTCATCTCGCTGATCGCCCTCCTCTGGGGAGCATCGGGAATGATGGCGGCCATCCGCATCGGGCTCGAGGCGGCGTTCAAGGTGGAGCAGGGAAGACCCGCGGCGCATGCCAAGGCGATCGACTTCGTGCTCGTCGGAACCACGGGGCTCCTCGTTCTCGTCGTCGTCGGGCTCTCGGCGTTCGCCGCCTTCTTCAGTCGCGTCGTCGACAGGGTCGCCGAACGGGCGGGGATCGATGCGAGCCCGTCGGGCGTGCTCCTTCGCGACGTGATCCAGCTCGTGGCCTTCTGCCTGATGGCGTTTCTTCTCTACCGCTTCGTACCGGCGAGGAGGCTCCCGTTCCAGACGATCCTCGCCGGGGCGATCCTGACGGCGGTCTGCACGTGGGCCGCTGCGCGGATACTCGCCGTGGTGTTCGCGGACTTCTCTCGCTACAACCTGATCTACGGGTCGCTCGCGGGCGTGATGTCTTTTCTCTTCTTCGTCTACGTCGTCTCGCTGATCCTCTTGCTCGGAGCGGAGTTCGCCTACGCGCGGTCACAGCCAGAGGTGCCGGGGCCGCCGCTCCAGACACGGCTCACCGGCTTCCTGCGCGGCCTCTTCGTCAGTCCCAGGGCCGAAGACGAGCGCAACGATGCGGGCAACTAGCCCGCCGCCGAGCTACTCGAACGTGATGACGCTGCGGACGCCGTCCTGCGCCTCCATCAGCTCGAAGCCGCGGTTGACCTCGTCCAGGGTGAGCCGGTGGCTCAGGAGCGAATCGACGTCGATCTCGCCCGCGAGCCAGCGCTCGACGAGCTGCGGTACCTGTGTCCTGCCCTTCACCCCGCCGAATGAGGAGCCCGTCACGCGGCGCCCCGTGATGAGGAAGCGGGGGACGATGTCGAGCGTCTCGCCCTTGCCGGCGACGCCGATCATCGTCGCGAGCCCCCAGGCCTCGCGCGCCGCCTCGACAGCCTGCCGCATCACCCGCACGTTGCCGGTCGCCTCGAACGTGTAGTCCGCACCGAAGCCTTCTGTTTCCGCGCGGATCCAGTCGACTGCGTCGTCGCCGGCCAGGTGCAGATCGGTCGCGCCATGATGCGAGGCCATCGCGAGGCGGTCCTCGGAGAGGTCGAGTGCGAGGATTCGCGGCGCGCCGGCAAGCCGGCAGCCGATGACGGCACCGAGCCCGACGAGCCCGCATCCGAAGACGGCGCACGTGGACCCGGCGTCGACACGCGCCGTGTACAGGGCGGCTCCGATCCCCGTGGCGAGGCCGCAGGCGAAGGGAGCACAGCCTTCCAGCGGCGCCTCCGGGGAGACCTTCGCGAGCGCGATCTCGGGCATGACGGTGTACTCGGCGAACGTCGAGGTACCCATGAAGTGGCGCAGCGGCTGCCCGTCGCGGAAGAGGCGCGTCGTCCCGTCCGGGAGGTAACCGAGCCCCTGCTGGTCGCGGATGGCGAGGCAGCGGTTCGTTCGCCCGCTCCGGCAGTGGAGGCACTCGCCGCACTCCGGCGCGAACAACGTCACGACGTGGTCGCCGGGCACGAGCGACGTGACTCCCGTGCCGATCGCCTCGACGACGCCGGCGCCCTCGTGTCCGAGGACGCACGGCGCATATCCGGTTGGATCGTCGCCCGAGGCGGTGTACAGGTCCGTGTGGCAGACGCCGCAGGCGACGAGCCGCACGAGCGCCTCACCCGCCTTGGGCTCGGTGAGGTCGACCTCCTGGACGACGAGCGATTGTCCGAACTGCTCGAGAACCGCTGCGCGAATCTTCACCGGGTTCCTCTGTGGTCAGACGGCAGTCTTACGATCCGCCGCGATGGTGCACCTGCGCGTCATAGCACCACCCGCCCTCGCCGACTCGGCTTACCACGTCGTCCGCGACCACCCCTCGGCCCTGAACATCGTCCGCCTGCGCGGAGCCGCCGAGCAACCGAACGGGGGGGACCTCATCCTCGGTCTCTGCGTCGCGCTCGTGCAGCGCCAGCGCGGACTCGCGAGACGCTCGCTAACAGCTCTCGCGGTCGGCTTTCCCGTCGGTATCGCCGCGGCATTTGCGCTCGCGGGTTCCGCCGCGCACTCGACTCGGCTCCAGACCGTCTGGGCCCGGTTTCCCGTCCCGCGACGCTCTTCATCTCGCACCCGGACGAGTACACGGTGCTCGTCGCGCTGCTCGCAGGAGCGGCCAGCGCCCTCGCGCTGTCGACGTCGAAGTCGGGCGCGCTCGTCGGTCTGCATCTCCGTAACGACCATCCCGGCGGCCGCCAACGTCGGCGTTGCGTCCGCCTACCGAGACTGGAACGAGGTCGGCGGCGCTGCCGGTCAGCTCGCGCTCAACCTCGTCTGCATCGTCACCGCGGTCGTCGCGACCCTTTCACTCCAGCGCTGGTTCTACCGACGTAGGCGGCAGCTCAGCCGCACATCACGAGGATCCGCGCGACTGTGAGGAGGCAGGGCGGGCGGGCGTCACGTGAGTGAGGAGCTGGGCGAGCGGTTCTGCCGCTCGCGTCTTCTTCTGAGCCAAACGGCGGCGGCGCCGCCGACGATGACCAGGCCGAGCACGACGATGAGCGGTCTCGGGAGCTCGTTCGGGGGAGGCTCGTAGTCGAGGGAGCCGACGATCGTGAGCGGCCGTCCATCGAGGCGGGCGGGAACCGTCCAGTCGAAGACGTGGTGCGGCTCGTCTGTGGCCGCCTGGACCTTGGGCGGCAGCGTCCTGCTCATCCAGTGGATGCGGTGGTCGTGCCAGTTGAACTCCTCGCGAACCGCGATCTGTTCCCATTCGGGCGGCGCCTTCGCGTCGGCCCTCTCCGGAAGGGCGACCCTTCCGAAGCGGTCGTCGTTCAGGTACGTGGCAGGTGAGCGGGTGTTGCGGTAGACGCGCCCGTCGCGGAAGGCCAAGTAGGGCTCGCCCTGGTAGCCGAGGATCACGAGCGGATCCCCGGTCTCGTTGCGCAGCTCGAGCCGGTCGTCGTAGTCGACGACCTGGACGGACAGCCCCGGCGTGGCGGGAGTGATCCGCCCCACCTCGGAGCGGAAGCCGAGCGCTCCGCCGCCGCCGTGGGCGGCGGCGGCGGAGCAGACGGCAAGCGCCGCGAGCGCGACGCCGAGGAAGGCGCGTCTCACCCTGCCTTGCGACGGCGACGAAGCGCCAGATAGGTGCCGAGGACGCCCAGCGGGAGGCCGAAGACGAAGCCTTTGAGCGTCTTCCCCATCCCCTGCTTTGCGGCGCTGGCGCCGGCGGGGTAATCGAG
>JBKPDR010000056.1:0-18378 GCA_046727975.1 Actinomycetota bacterium
GAAGCTGGCAGCGTCGGCGTTGCTGCTTCCGCACTGGGGTGGGCTCGCCCGCTCCGTTGCCGGACTCGTTTGTGTGGCAGGCGCAGCCTGGCACGAAGGTATTGGCCCCGCTTCGGTTGCCCTCGTCCCCTTCGTTCTTGCTCTGGCCTGGGGAGTACTTGCGATTTCCGCCGTTCTAGCGCGGGCTGGAGTTGCTTGGCCGGAAATCGACGTCATGAAGTTGGTCGTGCGCTGGGGCAAGCGTGAAAGGGAGCTCACTCCCGTAAGCGTCAGCGCCTCGCTGTTCCAGTTCCTTCTCAGCATCACGACGCTCCCCGCCGCGAAGGTCCTCTCTCCGTCGGTGCTGTACCAGCCCGAGATCGGACCGTCCGCGAAAGCGTTGTTCCTCGCAGTCGCCCTGTCGGTCGCGCTACTGGGGCTCGTCTCGCTGCTGTGGTCCGGCCGTATCGGTCCGAAAGCACCGGCAGAGCAGCAACGCGAAGCCGAGGAGCAAGGCTGACAGGGCAAGCGTCGAAGCGCCACCCGCTGCTCCGTTGCCCGGCAGCGACATCCGGGGCGGAGGAGGCAGGGGAGCGAGCATCCGTCGCGCGACGCTCCTCCCAGACCTCGAGCGCCCTTTGGAAACCCTCTCAGGAGAAGACGCTCAGTGCACGTTTCGCGGTCGGCGCGAGAGGTACAGATCCGCAGGGTGATCAGACATCTTCCAGAGGATCTCTCCGCGCTGGGCGATGACCGGCTCCACGCCGAATGCGAGGAGCGCGACGAGCGCGTGACACGGCTCTTTCGCCGTTGGCCCAAGCTGAGCAGTTCCGAGATGACCGAGCTCAGGCGGTTATCCGACGAGCGCCAACGGCTTGCGAAGTACCTCGGCACCCTGCGCAGGCTTGGGCTTCGGCGACGAAGACCCGACGCGAGCTGACGGATCGAGACACGTGCGATGCGCAGTCACTCCTGCGGGTCGGCAGCCACCGCCGCAGCGCTCATCACGTCTACGTGAAGTCGATCCAGCTCGCACGCCGCGCGAGCTCCAGACAGTTGGGACGCCCCATGCGGTAGGACGGGGGCGAATAGAGGCGCGTGTACGTGAAGGCAAGGTTGCGGACGCGGAGCGCCCTCGCGTTGCTGAGCCCGATCGAGAGCGCGGCCCAGCGCACCGATTCGTTCGCGAAGCACGTCGTGAGTCGCTCGTCGCGGAGGCCCTGACGATGCAGCGACTCGTGAAGAAGGATCGAGAAAGCCCCGGCGGTCAGCACCGTCCGCCGCCCGCCGAAGAAGGCGTGGACGTTCAGGCACGTCCCGATCCGCAGGTGCACGTCTCGACCACGGCGTAGTACGCGACCACACGCCGTGCCGACGTTCCGAAGTGGGTTTCGAAAGTCCTCTCGAACGCGTGCTTGCTCCTGTAGCACCGCACCGAAACGCCGAGCACTCTGGAGCGCTTGATCGGGACGTCGTCCGATGCCGACCGCCAGAGCGTTTCCTTCCCGGCCCCAGCGAGCACGGGGTGGTACGTGTAGCCGTCGACGGCAGTGGCGGACGCAGTCGGCCCCGCGGCCGCAAGCACGACGAGGACGGAGAGGAGAAACGGCCTCACCTTGGACGAACGTACCCCGGCCTGCCCTCGCGGGAACTCGCATAGGCTGACGGCTCGTGGAGACCTCGATCGCGATCACGGCCGAGGAGCACCGCGCCCGTTGCGACTCGCTTCTCGAACGGTTGCGCGGGGACGGTCTCGCCGGCGCGGTCCTCTTCGATCCCTACTACGTCCTCTACTACACCGGGTTTGCATTCGCGCCGACCGAGCGGCCGATCGCGTTCGCCTTGAACGGAGACGGTGAGCGCGCACTCGTCGTTCCCCGGCTCGAGCTCGAGCACGCACAGGCAAAGGCGACGCTCGACCGGGTCGAGCACTACTCCGAGTATCCGGGTGAACCGCGGGCGGAGACCGTGCTCGCGTCCACGCTCGAGGCAATGGGCGTCGGCGGGAAGATCGGCGCCGACCAGGACGGCTATCCCTGGATTCTCGGCTACCGCGGGCCCGCGCTGAGCGAGCTCAGCGGTGCGACCGTAGCCCGTGTCGTCGAGCAGATCGAAGAGCAGATGGCCGTCAAGTCAGATGCCGAGATCGAGCTCATCCGCGAGAGCGTGCGCTGGGGAAACCTCGCCCACCGGCTTCTCCAGCGATACACGAGAGTCGGGGTGACCGAGACGGAGGTGTCCCAGCAGGCAAGCGACGAGGCGACGTTCGCGCTTCTCGACGCGATCGGCCCGATCTACCGGGCGCAGAGCTTCTTCTTCAGCGGAGCGCATGCCGGCTATCGCGGTCAGGTCGGCCGCAACTCGGCCATACCGCATGCGCTTGCGGGCAACATCGTCTTCCAGGAGGGAGACGTGCTCGTGACCGGAGCGAGCGCTCCGGTCTGGGGCTACCTGTCGGAGCTCGAGAGGACGATGGTCGTCGGCGAGGCCTCCCCGGAGCAGGAGCGCCTCTTCGGCCACATGAAGGCCGTCCAGGAAGTCGCGTTCCAGGCGATCAGGCCTGGTGCCCGATGTTCGGACGTGGACAACGCTGTGCGGGGGTTCTTCGAGGAGAACGACCTGATGCCGTACTGGCGGCATCACACGGGACATGCGATCGGCCTCCGCTACCACGAGGGCCCGTTCCTGGACTCGGGCGATCACACCGAGATCCGGCCGGGGATGGTCTTCACGGTCGAGCCGGGCCTCTACGCGCCGGACCTCGGCGGTTTCCGCCACTCGGACACGGTTCTCGTGACGAGCGACGGGATCGAGATCCTCACCTACTACCCGCGGGACCTCCAAAGCCTCGTCATCCCGGTCTGATTACGGCACACTCGGGGAAACAACTAGAGAGGGGTTTTCGATGACGAAGACAGTGCACGGCAAGCCGGCCCGCGCAGGCGACAAGATCGAGGTCGCGGGCCACGCGGTGGGTGTCGCGGGCAAGTCCGGCGAGATCCTGGAAGTCGTCGGCGAGCCCGGCCACGAGCGCTTCAGGGTTCGTTGGGAGGACGGCCGCGAGTCGATCTTCTTCCCGGGAGACGACGCGATCATTCGGCGGCCCGCACGGCGCCGCGCGAAGTCCACCGCCGCCTGACGGCGCTACGCTACGCCGGTAGAGAGCGAGCGCAGGCAGCGCGCCGAGCCGCCTGCCGTCGGGAGGTGTGAGCACGTGAGCGCAGCGGTAACCACAGAGTTGAAGCTGGTCGTACACTGGATCGGCGGCGAGCCGGTTCGGGGCACGTCGGGACGGCGCGGCCCGGTTTTCAACCCAGCCAGCGGCGAGCAGACGGGGGAGGTCGCCTTCGCGAGCGTCGAGGAGGTCGACCGCGCAGTCGCAGCGGCGAAGGCCGCCTTCCCTGCCTGGCGTGCATGGTCGCTCTCGAAGCGCGCCGATCTGCTGTTCCGCATCTACAACCTCGTCGACGAGCACCGCGAGGACCTCGCGCGGATCCTCACCGCCGAGCACGGAAAGGTTCTCTCGGATGCGATGGGCGAGGTACAGCGCGGGATCGAGGTCATCGAGTACGTCTGCGGCATCCCCACGCTCCTCAAGGGCGGCTACTCGGAGCAGGCGTCGAGCGGCGTCGACGTGTACTCGATTCGGCAGCCACTCGGCGTCGTGGCCGGGATCACGCCGTTCAACTTCCCCGCGATGGTGCCAATGTGGATGTGGGCGCCGGCGCTTGCCTGCGGGAACGCGTTCGTGCTCAAGCCCTCGGAGAAAGATCCGTCCGCGTCGATCCTCGTCGGGGAGCTGCTGAAGGAGGCGGGTGTCCCAGACGGGGTCTTCAACGTGATCCAGGGCGACAAGGTCGCGGTCGACGCGATCCTCGAGCATCCCGACATCGCAGCGGTCAGCTTCGTCGGCTCGACGCCGATCGCACGCTACGTCTACGAGAACGGGACGAAGAACGGCAAGCGCGTCCAAGCGCTCGGTGGTGCGAAGAACCACATGATCGTGCTTCCGGACGCGGACATCGAAATGGCTGCGGATGCCGCCGTGAGCGCCGGGTACGGGTCCGCCGGCGAGCGCTGCATGGCGATCTCGGCGATCGTCGCGGTCGGCGACGCCGCCGATCCGCTCGTGACTGCGATCAAGGAGCGTCTTGCCAAGGTGAAGGTCGGCGACGGGCTCGACCCCACGTCGGAGATGGGCCCGCTCGTCACGCGCGAGCATCGGGACAAGGTCGCCTCCTACCTCGAAAGCGGGCCCGCACAGGGCGCGACCCTCGTCGCCGACGGCCGCGAGACGGCGCCGGACGGCGACGGCTTCTTCCTCGGCGTCTCACTGCTCGACGACGTCAAGCCGGAGATGGACTGTTACCGCGACGAGATCTTCGGCCCGGTGCTCTCCGTCCTCCGCGTCCCGACGTACGCCGACGCCCTCGAGCTCGTCAACGAGAATCCGTACGGCAACGGCGTCGCGATCTTCACGCGCGACGGCGGAGTCGCACGACGGTTCCAGTTCGACGTCAACGTGGGAATGGTCGGCGTCAACGTTCCGATTCCCGTGCCGGTCGCCTATTACTCGTTCGGAGGCTGGAAGAGCTCCCTGTTCGGGGACCGCCACATCTATGGCCCGGAGGGCATCGACTTCTACACCCGCACGAAGGCGGTCACGAGCCGCTGGCCGGATCCCGCGACGAGCAAGGTCGATCTCGGCTTTCCGCAGACGCGGTAGCTAGCGAAGCGCGGCGGCGATCCGCCGCTGCTGCACCCGCGCGAGCGTGAGCATGTGTTGCGTGCCGAGGTCTTCCCCGCCGATCACGGCAAACACGCTGCGGAAGCGCCACACGACCACGGTGTAGGCGTCGCCACTGAGCTTCCAGCGATAGACGAGCGACTCGTCGCCAATCCGAGCTTTCACCGGCCGGAGCGTCAGCTGTGTGGACTTCCGCAGCTCCTGGACGAACCACTCGAGCAAGTTGCGAGGCCCGACACGATTTCTGAAGACGTCAGCACGCGATCCGATCATCGCGTCCCCGTGTTCGTATGCCGCCTGATATCCGGTGACACGACCCCAGGCCCGGAACTTCGCGCGCAGCTGAGGATATTCCCGACCCTCGGTCTGGTTCGTCCGTAGCCCGCTCTCCGCGCGGTCGAGGCTGTAGCCGGCGGGAAGGTCGCCTTGGCGAAGAACGAGCGCTTTCGGATCGAGCTTCGCCGCCCCGGCCGCTGCGGCGAAGACGGCGGTGAGGGCCGCAACCACGATGAGCCAGCGCATGCACGGAGCATCGCCGACGTGCACCCAAATGGGAAGACGCCTCGCGCGGCTACTGCGGGTGGGGTGCCGCCGCGCGGCGGAGCACCCGCCGGTCCCCGACCCGACGGGTCAGGCCATCCTGATCGAACCGCTCGAGCAGAAGCTGCGCGTCGCGGCGCCCCACGCCCGCGAGATCGCGAAAGCGTGCGAGCGTGATCTCTCCTGTGGCTCGGCACTCCTTCAGAAGGACATCCCTCGCAACCTCATAACCGTCCCGTCCGATCGCATATCCGTCGCCGAGGCGAACGAGCGTCCCCTGCGCCTCGAGAAAGCGGGTGAGCTCGTCGTCACCGACCTTCGTCGCGCGAACGCCGGCGGACACCAGCTCCTGTTCGAGCGCCCTCGCCTGCTGCTCGCGCTCACCGAGTGAGGCGACCGCGCCCGGGAGATAGAGCTTCGACTTGCGCCGCTCGAGCCCCAGCAGCGGGAGGACCTCTGACGCCCACGGCTCGCTCGGAGGCGCGATTCCCGGGTCGAGCGGATCTGCAGTCTCGATGCGCAGACGAAGATCGCGCTCGAGCTCCTCGAGCCACGCTCGGGAGAACACCCACGGTCCGGCCCGCTCGAGGCCGGTGGGCTCCCCATCCAGGACGTGCCTGAGCGAGTCGGCTAGGACCGGGCCGTGGACGATGGATGCCACCTCCCCCTGCTGGACGAGCGCCATCCGTGCGGGATCGCGATGCCTCGGTGGACCCGGGTCGAGCACGAGCGCGCCGCCCACCGTCGTCTCCCCGCGCAGAACGAGCCGGTCGCCCCTCGCCGCGACGACCGCCGAGGCGAGGCGGAGCTGCGCCCAGCGTTCCCCGGCGCGAACGACGTGAGCGAGCGCCTGCGCGGTCCCGAGATGCGCCTGCAGCCGCGAGCCGTCCCGGATCGGCTCGAGCTCGTCGAGGGTCACGTCCAGGCGATAGGAGACCGCGTACGCCTCGGGAGCGACGAGCACGTCGCCACGGCGGACATCTCGTCGCTCGACGCCGGGAAGGCTGACCGCGACGCGCTGTCCGGCCTCGGCGCGCTCGACGTCTCGATCGTGGACCTGCACGCTCCGCACGCGGACGGCTCGTGCGCCGGGCTCGAGCGTGAGCTCGTCCCTCTCCCCGACCGACCCTGACCAGAGTGTTCCGGTGACGACTGTGCCGATTCCGCGAAGCGAGAAGGAACGGTCGATCCACAGTCGCGTCGGCCGGTCTGCACGCACGCGCTCGGCGTCGTCCGCGGCCCGACCGAGGGCAGCGCGCAGCTTCTCGAGACCGGCTCCGGTCCTGGCGCTGACGGCGATGACCTCCGCACCCGGAACGAGCTCGCGCGCCTCATCCGCCGCGAGCTCGACCGTCTCGGCGTCGACGGCGTCCGACTTGGTGACGGCAACGACGCCTCTGTCGAGACCGAGCAGTCTCAGGATCGCGAGATGCTCGTACGTCTGCGGTCGCGCGCCTTCCCTCGCATCGACGACGAGGAGGAAGAGGTCGATCCCCGTCGCCCCCGCGACCATCGTTCGTACGAAGCGCTCGTGCCCAGGGACGTCCACGACCGAGAGTTGCCTGCCGTCCGCCAGCTCGAGCGGTGCATACCCGAGGTCGATCGAGATCCCGCGGCGCCGTTCCTCGGGCAGGCGGTCGGTGTCCTTTCCCGTCAGAGCGCGGACGAGCCAGGTCTTGCCGTGGTCGATGTGACCTGCGGTGCCAACGGTCAGCGGCATCACAGGCGCTTCTCGACACACGATGCCTGTTGGCTCATTCGTGTGCGTCTATCACCGCGGTGGCGACCTCGTCCACCTCGGCATCGGTCAGCGTGCGACAGTCGAGCAGCAGCTTCCCGTCACGCAGGATCCCGATCACCGGTGGCTCGCCGAGGCGCAACCGCCCCAGGAGGTCCTCCTCGACCGCGCAGGCGGCGCTCGGGAGCTCGGCGAGCGGGAGTGCGCCGCCGCCGACCCGCGCCACGGTCTCCTCGACCTCGCCCGCGACGAGCCCGGCGAGACGCTCTGCGCGCGCGCGAACGCGCTCGAGCGGCTCGTGGAACATGCGCAGGACAGGTATCTCTTCGGCTGCGACCGCCTGATCGAGCGCGAGAGCGAGGGTGCCCTCGAGCGCGGCCAGTGTGAGCTTGTCCGCCCGCAGTGCTCGTTGGAGCGGATGCCGACGCAGCGCCTCGACGAGCTTGCTGCGGCCGACCACCACGCCCGCCTGCGGCCCGCCGAGGAGCTTGTCGCCGGAGAAGGTCACGAGATCCGCGCCCGCGCGCAGGCTCTCGGCCGGAGTGGGCTCGTCGCCGAGGGATACCAACGCCCCCGAGCCGAGGTCGTCGACGAGCGGCACGCCGTGACGTCGGGCGACCCCGGCGACCTCTCGGAGGCTCGGCCGCTCCGCGAACCCGACCACCCTGAAGTTCGACTGATGGACGCGCAGGAGAAGCGCAGTCCCCGGCCCGACCGAGCGCTCGTAGTCGGCCGCCCGTGTCCGGTTGGTCGTGCCCACCTCGACGAGCCGCGCGCCCGATCGCTCAAGCACCTCGGGAATACGGAATCCGTCGCCGATCTCGATCAGCTCGCCGCGGGACACGATCACGTCTCGACGCTCCGCGAGCGCTGCGAGCGCGAGCAGGACCGCGGCGGCGTTGTTGTTCACGACCAGCGCGGCCTCTGCGCCCGTGAGTCGGCAGAGGAGAGAGACGAGATGGTCCTGCCGCGACCCCCTCGTCCCGGCCTCGAGGTCGTACTCGAGGTTGGAGTAACCGGCGCCCACCTCCGCGACTCGTTCGAGCGCAGCACGGGACAGCGGAGCGCGGCCGAGATTGGTGTGGATGAGGATTCCCGTCGCGTTCAGGACGCGGCGAAGACTCGGGCGCCGGGCACCCGCAAGCTCCTCGAGGACCGCGTCGACCAGTGAGCCCGGCTCGACACCTGATCGGATCTCCGCTCGCGCCCGCTCGAGGACGACGCGCGCCGCGGCGACAGCGAGATCGTGTGGCGCGCCGGCCAGCCGCTCGTCCGTGAGGAGCCGGTCGATCGAAGGGAGATCGCGGAGCGACCGCATGAACGTGAGTGTAGGCCGCCTACGCCGAGCCCTCCGCGACCCGCGTTCTGTAGCGCGAGACGACCAGCTCGACCGCTTCCTCTGGATCGTCCGTCACGTACAGGAGCTCGACGTCCTCCGGCGAGATGAGGTTGTCCTCGAGCATCTCCGTGCGCAGCCAGCCGAGAAGCTCGCCCCAGTAGTCCGTGTCGAAGAGGACGACGGGAAAGACGCCGATCTTGCCCGTCTGGATGAGCGTCAGCGCCTCCCACAACTCGTCCTGAGTGCCGAACCCCCCCGGGAAGATGAGGAAGCCTTCCGCGGACTTCACGAACATCACCTTGCGGGCATAGAAGTGGTGAAACGTGAGCGAGAGATCGCACCAGGGATTGAGCCCCTGCTCGTGCGGCAGCTCGATGTTGAAGCCCACCGAGAGCCCACCCCCTTCCTTGCATCCCCGGTTGGCGGCCTCCATCACACCGGGACCACCGCCTGTCACCACTGCGAAGCCTGCCTCCGCGAACGCGCGGCCGGTAGCGCGCGCGCTCTCGTAGGTGGGGGTGCCCTCGAGGACGCGCGCCGAGCCGAAGATGGAGACGGCGG
Organism: Actinomycetota bacterium; assembly: GCA_046727975.1. Taxonomy (GTDB): domain Bacteria; phylum Actinomycetota; class Thermoleophilia; order Gaiellales; family Gaiellaceae; genus GMQP-bins7. The sequence goes on from JBKPDR010000056.1 coordinate 8,905, forward strand.
GGCGGTCGATCTGCTCGACGACCTGGAAGCCCGCGAGGAACTCCGACGCGATCAACGAGATATCGCTGGCGAGGGTCTCTTCCGTTCGCCGCAACAAGCGGCGGTCGGGATCGCGCCGCTCCTCCATCAGAACTCGCGCTCGACGTGCGTCGCTGACACCGCGACGCCGAGGGCCACGATGAGCCCGATGTACACGGTCGCAACCGTGACCTTCTGCCACAGCGGCAAGCGGTAGTAGTCCGCTTGCTCGCCGCGCTCGCGCCAGCGCCGCCAGAGCTCGAGCGCGCCGATGATCACGATGATGATCAGGATCGGGTTCGGGCTGACGATCACCAGGCCGACCATCAGCACGAGCCCGAGCAGCCAGATCCCCGGGTGGAGCGCGCTGACCGCCCGGCCTCCGTCGAGAGGCACGATCGGGATCAGGTTGAAGAGGTTGAGGAAGAACCCCACGAAGCCGAGCGCACGCAGGAGGTCGGAGTCCGCCATCTCGCCGGCGATCCAGAACGCCGCTGCGCCCACCGAGCCGAGGATGGGGCCGGCAAGCGCCACCCGCGCCTCCTTCCACGCGTCGTCCGGGAGCTGCTTCATGCCGATGACGGCGCCGAGGAACGGGATGAAGAGCGGCGCGCTCGCCGGCACGCCCTGCCTGCGCAGCTCGAGGACGTGCCCGAACTCGTGGACGAAGATGAGCACGACGAACCCGACGGCGAACGGCAAGCCCCAGATCCACGCGTAGGCCGCGATCGAGACGAGCATCGACGCCGCCGTGGTGAACACCTTGAGCTTCAGGAGCAGCGCGCCGTACTTGAGGATCAGGAAGCCGACCGCGATGATTGGCGCGAACAGCTTGCGGAAGAAGTCGCGCGCTCCCCAGCGCGGGTGCAGGGGCTCGTAGCCACGGTCGCCTGCCTCCAGGGGTGCGGGATCGGGAAGCGTTCCGGGCTCAGGTGCCCGAGCGGGTTCCTGGTCCCTCATGACCCCCGGCCGATCCATTCCTCACCGCCCTCGTACACCTCTTTCTTCCAGAGCGGTACTGAGACCTTCAGCTCGTCGATCGCCTCGTGGCAGGCCTGGAGCGCCGCCCCACGGTGTGGCGCGGAGACGGCGATGACGACGCTCGTATCGCCGATCTCGACCCGCCCGACCCGATGATGGATCGCGACCTCGCAGAGGTCGTGGCGGCGCTTCAGCTCGCCGGCGAGGTCCTCCATCACCCCTTCAGCCATGCCCTCGTAGGCCTCGTATTCGAGGTAGAGCACTTCCCGCTCGCGCGAGCGTCGGCGTGTCGTCCCGATGAACGTCGCGATCGCTCCCGCCTCGTCGCGCCGGACCTCCCGCACCACGGCGTCGAGCGACAGCGGCTCCTCGGTCAGGATGAACGCCCCGCCGGAGACAGGAGGGATCACGGCAACCTCGTCACCGGCAGCAAGGGGCGTGCCCCGCTCAGAGTAGGAGCGATTGACGGAGTAGAGCAGCCCGGACGGCTCTTCGCCCAGGTCAAGCGCGGGATAGACGTCTCCGACCACGGCTCCCTCCGGAAGCTCGAGCTCGAGGTCTCCCGATCCGGCCCGCTCGCGGAGCGCGGCGAACAGTCGAACGCGCACCTTCATCGGCAGAGCGTAGCCGCGTGTTGCCTCGCCGCCCGTGACCTGTTGGGTGTCGCACATGGCGGTCGCGGTACGGGCGCGCACCTCTCGGAGCAGGTGTACGAGATTCGAGGCCGCCTGCTCACCCGGCGGTATCCCGCGGGCGCGAGGCTGAGCCTGCACGGCCTCGCGGCCGAACTCGGCGTCGAGGGATACGAGGTACGCCTCGCACTCGAGATCCACGCTTAGGAGCGAGCAATCGACGGCGTCGCGACTCCAGAGCTACTGGTCTTCCGGTCGCTGCTCGACTCGACCGCTGCCACGATCTCCCACGAGGAGTGGGACGCGGCGAACGCCGCCTTCCACGACTACCAGATCGACCTCGCAGGCAACGCGCTCCTCTCGCGCATCTACCGGGAGCTCTCGGTGAACCTGCTGATGCAGATGATCCGCGGGGGTCACGTCGAGGGCCATGCGGACCTCGTCACGGAGCACGCCCGTATCGTCGAGGCCTTCGAAGCGAGGGACCTCGAGCGAGCGCGCAGCACCATCCGGGAGCACATCGAGAACGAACGCCGGATCGCGTTCGAGGCGATCGAGCGCGCCGGCGGGGTCCTCTAGATTCAGGCAGGGACGGGTTCGGGGAGCGGCGCCGCCAGCCGCATCGGGGCGCCGATAACGAAGACCTGAGGGCCGCCGGGCGCTGGCGGGTCTTCGAAGGTCGCGACCACCGTCGAAGCGGAGAAAAATCCGAGGACGCGCAGCGGCTCGTCGCCGACGTTGAGGATGTCATGTGGCTCCTTCGCGGGGACGGTGACGACGGCGCCCATCTCAGCTCGTCCCGTCTCTTCCCCAACCGTGGCCTGACCCACTCCCTCGAGCACGAGAAGGAGCTCCTCCGCGCTGTCCTGGTGCCGCCCGAGGTGCGCCCCGGGCTCGAGCTCGAAGTAGACGGTCGCCGTGCTCGCCGTCCCCGCCGCGCTCGAGTGCGGAAAGCCCACGCGCACGCGAATCGTGGGATCGAGCTCCGACGTGCGCTCGAAAAGGTCGAGGGAGCTGAGGTCGACACAGTGCACTTTGGGCTCTCCTTCGTTGCACAGTATTGTGCAACGATTATGGTGTTGGGCGCACACGCTGTCAAGCTTTCGGAGTACAGTTCTGTGCAATGAGTAGAAGGTACGAGCTGAAGAAGCGCGCGGAGCGACAAGCGGAGACGCGCCGCCGAATCGTCGAGGCCACCGTCGGACTGCACACGAACGTGGGCCCGGCTCGGACGACCATCTCGGACATCGCAGACCGCGCGGGCGTGGAGCGACACACCGTCTACGCGCACTTTCCCGACCAGCAGACCCTTCTCAGGGCCTGCTCGGCCCACTGGGCTGCGCTCCATCCCATCCCGGATCCGGCTCGCTGGACCGCCATCGAGGATCCCGAGCAACGCCTGCGGGCCGGTCTCGAAGACATCTACGACTGGTATGAGCGCGTCGAGCACGACGTCGCGATCTTCGAGCGCGATGCGCTCGTCCATCCGGCCACCGCCGAGGTCGTCGCCCGCCGCCACGAGCGATTGCTGTCGCTTCGTGAGACACTCTCGCACGGATGGTCGCGTCGCAGGGCCGTACGCGCGGCGATCGGACACGCTCTCGAGTTCGAGACGTGGCGCTCGCTCGTCCGACGTCAGGGCCTGACCCGGAAGCAGGCCGTCGACGCGATGCTGCAGTTCGTCGGCAGCGTCTAGCCTTCGTCCGATGGCGACCGCCGAGGATCGCCGGCTGACCGACTCCGGGATCGAGCTCAAGCCCGTCTACACCGCCCGTGACCTGCCGCCGGGCGAGCTCGAGCTTCCCGGCGAGTACCCGTTCACGCGCGGCCCGTACCCGACGATGTACCGGGGGCGTCCATGGACGGTCCGCCAGTACGCCGGCTACGGCTCGGCGGAGGAGACGAACGCGCGCTTCCGCTACCTCCTCGCGCGCGGCCAGACGGGTCTCTCCGTCGCCTTCGACCTCCCCACGCAGCTGGGCTACGACTCGGACGACCCGCTCGCGCTCGGCGAGGTCGGCCGGACCGGCGTCGCGATCGACTCCATCGCGGACATGGAGCTCCTGCTCGAGGGGATCCCGCTCGGTGAGGTCTCGACCTCGATGACGATCAACGCGCCTGCGGCACTCCTCCTGCTCCTGTACGAGCTCGTGGCCGAAGAGCAAGGCGTCGCCGACGATCGGCTCCGCGGGACGGTGCAGAACGACGTCCTCAAGGAGTACGTGGCCCGTGGGAACTACATCTTCCCGCCGCGGCCGACGATGCGGCTGACGACCGATCTCTTCGCCTACTGCGCCGAGCGGCTGCCGAACTGGAACACGATCTCGATCTCCGGATACCACATTCGCGAGGCCGGAGCGAGCGCGGCAGAGGAGCTCGCGTTCACGCTTGCGAACGGGATCGCCTACTGCGAGGCGGCGATCGCCGCCGGCCTCTCCCCGGATACCTTCGGGGAGAGGCTCTCCTTCTTCTTCAACGCGCACAACCACTTCTTCCAGGAGGTCGCGAAGTTCCGCGCGGCTAGGCGCCTGTGGGCGCGCATCATGCGCGACCGCTTTGGTGTCACGAACCCGCGTGCGACGGCGCTGCGCTTCCACGCGCAGACCGGCGGCTCGACGCTCACCGCCCAACAGCCCGAGTCGAACGTCGTCCGGGTGGCGATCCAGGCGCTCTCCGCGCTGTGCGGCGGCGCCCAGTCGCTGCACACGAACGCCTTCGACGAGGCGCTTGCCCTGCCGACGGAGCGGTCGGCCAGGATCGCGCTGCGGACGCAGCAGATCCTTCTCCACGAGGCCGGCTGCACGGACACCGCCGATCCGTTCGGCGGCTCCTATTTCATCGAGGCGCTCACGAGGGACCTCGAAGAGAAGGCGCAGGAGCTGATCGATCGAGTCGACGAGCTCGGAGGAGCGGTCGCTGCGATCGAACAAGGCTTCGTCCAGTCCGAGATCGAGGCTTCCGCCTTCCGCTACCAGGCCGACATCGAGGCTCAGAAGCAGATCGTGGTCGGCGTCAACCGCTTCACGGAGGGCGAGACGGAGGAGGTCGAGCTCCTCCAGGTCGATCCGGAGGGTGAGCGCCGGCAGCAGGAGCGTACCGCCAGAGTGCGTGCCCAGCGGAGCGCGGCGGCTGCAGCCGCGGCGCTCGAGGACGTGCGCCGCGTTGCGGAGAGCGACTCGAACCTGCTGCCGCCGATGCGCGAGGCGTTGCATGCCCGTTGCACGGTCGGCGAGATATGCGGTGCTCTGCGGGAGCTGTGGGGTACATATGACGCCCAGCATGGGTAACGGCTCCCGCCTCGCGATCGCCGCGGCGCTCCTCCTCGCTCTCGGCGTGCCGATCGCGGCGATCGCCTCTCTCGGCGGCTCGGCGGCCGCCCCGAGCTTCAAGCGCGACGTCGCGCCCATCCTGCGCGACAAGTGCGCGGGTTGTCACCGCACAGGCGGGATCGCACCGCTTCCGTTCGAGACGCGGCGTGACGTCTCGTCGCACGCAAGTGCGATCGCGGGAGCGGTGCGGGCGCGGTTGATGCCGCCTTGGCCGCCTGGCCCGCGTTCCCCCCACTTCGTGGGCGAGGAGAGCAGAAAGCTCGGCGCGGGCGAGCGAGCGACGATCCTCGCGTGGGCGCGCGCCGGAGGACGCGTCGACGGGCGTCCACTCGCGCCGCCGCCCCAGGCCGGGGCTCCGGTCGAACAAGGAGAATCCGTCCTGGAAGTCGGCATGTCCGCGCCCTATCAGCCGAAAGCAGCGAAAGGCGCGACCGACGACTACCGCTGTTTCCTCCTCGACCCTAAGCTCGCGGGCGACGTCCTCGTCACTTCCGCGCGGATCGACCCGGGCGCGGCCAAGGTCGTTCACCACGTCATCCTCTTCCGCGTCGCGCACGCTCAGATCGACGAGGCGCAGCGACTCGATGCGGTAAGCCCCGGCCGCGGTTGGAGCTGCTTCGGAGGGACCGGAGTCAGCCTCGGTTCGAGCGGCGGCGTCCAGGCGGCGCTGAACGACGCGAACTGGATCTCCGCCTGGGCACCGGGCTGGGGCGGCGGCCGGCTTCCCGACGACACGGGCGTTCCGCTGCCGGCGGGCAGCAAGATCGTGATGCAGGTGCACTACAACCTCCTGAACGGCCGCGCAAAGGACCGCTCGCGCGCAGTCCTCACGGTGGCTCCCGCGTCGGCGGGCGTCACGCCGGTCCAGACCATGCTCCTCCCGGCACCCGTCGAGCTCGCGTGCGCCAAGAGCGAGCGCGGCCGTCTCTGCCAGCGAACGGAAGCGCTCGCAGATCTGTCTCGCAAATACGGATCGACCGCTGCTGTCGTTCCCGCCGGGCTTCTCCTCCTTTGCGGAGGGAACCCTTCGAGCATCACGCCGAGCCCGGTGAGCCGATGCGACCGTTCGATCGACGCGCCGACGACGATTCTCGCGGTCGCCGGGCACATGCATCTCCTCGGCGCATCGATTCGGCTCGAGCTGAGCCCTGGGACGCCGCGAGCAACGGTGCTCCTCGACATCCCGCGCTGGGACTTCCACTGGCAGAACGCGTACACGCTCTCGAAGCCCGTTCAGGCCAGGCCCGGCGACGTCGTGCGGGTCACGTGCCGGTACGACGTGACGAAACGCGTGCACGCGGCGCACTCTGGGAATCCGGTTCCGCGGACTCCCCGTTACGTCCTCTGGGGCGAAGGGACGACGGACGAGATGTGCCTCGGAATTCTCCAGGTCACACGCGGGTAGGTCTGCCTGCGAATCCTGCTCGTCTCCCAGATGTATCCGGGCCCGGCCGACCCGGACCTCGGCGTCTTCGTCGCGAACATCGAGCGCGAGCTCGTGGCGCGCGGCCATGTGGTCGCACGAGCCGTTCTCGACCGCCGCGCAGGGGGTCGCCGCCGGTACCTGACGCTCGGCTGGAAGGCCCGGCGCACCGCCCGCCGGTTCCGCCCGGACGTGGTCTATGCGCACTTCCTCGTCCCGACCGGGCTCGCGGGGGCGCTGGCCTCGCGCGCCCCGCTCGTCGTCACGGCGCATGGCCAGGACGTTCGCAACATCGGCGCGATCCCGGGCGTGCGCGCGGCGACGAGGTACGTCGTGCGGCGGGCGGCCGTCGTGGTCGCCGTCTCCGATTGGCTGCGCCGCGAGCTCGAGGCCGCGGTCCCGGAATCCACCGGGAAGACGGAGGTGGTCGACTGCGGCGTCGATCTCGCACGCTTCGCCGTCCGGGAGCCCGCCGAAGCGCGCACGGAGATCGGGTGGCAGCCCGAAGGGACCGCGTTCCTCTGCCTCGGCGCCCTTTCCGAGCGGAAGAACGTGCTCCGTCTCGCACGCGCGTTCGGGCGCCGCGATGAGGGAACGCTCGCCTTTGTCGGAGACGGCGTGCTCCGCGGGGCCCTGGAAGGGAGGCAGGGGATCGAGCTCGTCGGCCGCGTTCCCCACGAGGCCGTGCCGGCATGGGTCTCGGCGTGTGACGTGCTCTGCCAGCCGAGCCTCGTCGAGCCGTTCGGGCTCGCGACGCTCGAGGGCATGGCGGCCGGCCGCTCCGTGGTCGCGACCCGCGTCGGGGGCCCGCCCGAGTTCGTGACGCCCGAGTCGGGTGTCCTCGTCGACCCTCGGGACGACGATGCGCTCGTCGGCGCGATGGACGCAGCGGCGGCGCTCCCGCGGCCGAACCTGGCGGCCCGCCAGGCGGCGGCCGCTCACGGGGTCAAGCAGCAGGCGGCGCGGGTGGAGGAGATCCTGGAGCGAGCCGCTCGAGGTCCGCGAGCCTGATCTCGACGAGCGGTCGCACCGCGTCCTCGAGCCCGGCTTCCCGTGCAACTGCGAGCGCCTCCTCGTAGGTCGCACGGACCTTCTCGGGGTCGACGCCCTGCTTCAGACGGTTGTCCCCCGTGACGAGGAGCTTCTGGATCCGCGCCCGCGCGTCCGCTGTCTCGGCCATGAAAGCGGAGGCTAGCCGCTGCTATCCTCGCCGTCGATGTTCGGCGTGCTCGCGTTGTGGCTTCAGATCTCGGCGGTCTTTCAGGTGCTCGTCTCCGCCTTCCTGATCACGCTCGTCCTCATGCACTCGGGACGGGAAGCGGGCATGGGCGGGCTCGGCTTCACACCGCAGTCGCAGGGCGGGACGCACATCGTCGAACGCAACCTGACCCGCCTCACGGTCGTCGTCGCGGCCGTGTTCGGGGCCAACACCCTCGTTCTCTTCCATCTTCTCTAGGGTCCACCCCGGCTAGAATTGACGGGCCGCGCGCTGGTGGCGGAATTGGTAGACGCGCTAGGTTGAGGGCCTAGTGGCCGCTTGAGGCCGTGGAGGTTCAAGTCCTCTCCAGCGCATGCGCAAAGGCGGCCTCGCGGCCGCCTTTGCCTTAGCTAGCCGTTCGGCCGTGGGCCGAATGGCTTGACGTCGTCCGAAAGGACTTCTACCCTTCCTGGCGAACATACGTTCGTCAACCACCTGGGAGAGACCGATGCTCACCGCACGTCAACAGGAGATCTGGCACTTCCTCGTCGAGTACGTGGACGATCACGGGTACCCGCCGACGGTCCGGGAGATTGGCGACGCGGTCGGCCTTGCATCCCCCTCCACCGTCCATGCTCACCTCGCAAACCTCGAGCGCGCCGGGTTGCTGCGTCGGGACCCCACGAAGCCGCGAGCCATCGAGCTCGTCGGCCGGCACCGGGCCGCGGAGCGGACCGCGTCCGCGTCCTCCGCGCCCGTACTGCCGCTCGTCGGTCGGATCGCGGCCGGTGCCCCACTCCTCGCCGACGAGTCGATCGAGGACCGGGTCGCCGTTCCCGAGCCGCTCGGCCGAGACGCCGACTTCCTGCTTCGAGTCACCGGCGACTCGATGATCGAGGCGGGGATTCTCGACGGTGACGTGGTTGTCGTCCGCCGCCAGCCCGACGCGCGAGACGGAGACGTCGTCGTCGCCCTTGTCGGCCAGGACGAGACGGCGGAAGAGGCGACGGTCAAGACCTTCCACCGCGAAGCCGGCCGGATCCGCCTCCAGCCCGAGAACAGCGCCCTCGAGCCCCTCTACCCGGAGCACGTCCAGATCCTCGGCAAGGTCACGGCCGTGTTTCGCACTCTGTGATGGCGATCGAGCACTTGAACCGGACGCTGGACCAGGAGCTCGCGGCTCTCGTGCGGGGAGCGAGCCTCGAATGCCTCGTCTGCGGCGAGTTCGTTCTCCGCGTGCGAGGCGCGCTCGCGTGCCCGGAATGCAGCTCGATCCTCGCCGAGGGGCATCAAATCCCGGATGTGGAGCTACCATCCGTGATGCAGGCCGGGTGACCGCGAGCCTTGCTCGCACGGGCGAGGCTTGAGGAAAGTCCGGACACCGCAGGGCAAGGACGCTGGGGATACCCAGGCGGCGAAAGCCGACGGAAAGTGGAACAGAAAGGAGACCGCCGGCCCAGGGAAACCGAGGTCGGCAAGGGTGAAACGGTGGGGTAAGAGCCCACCAGCGGTTGTGGCGACACAGCCGGCTCGCCAAACCCCGTCCGGTGCAAGGCGAAGCAGGTCCCGTTGACGCGGCCCGCCGAGGGACCGGGTGCGCCGCAGAGAGAGATGGTCACTCTCGACAGAATCCGGCTTACAGGCCTGCTACGGAAAAAGCCCTGGTAACGGGGCTTTTTCTATGCCTGCTTTCACCGGCGACTCGTCAGGCTCGCCGCGCGGCGAGCGGTTCGGCGTCCCGCGCCGCGGAGACGCCGTACGCGGCGGCTTCTCCCCGCGAATGCTTCGCTTCGCCTTTGCCGACGCGGCCATCTCGAGCGTCCGCTGAGTATCCAGTGGCTAGGCCGCAGTCTCTTTCAGCCGCTGCGAGAAGAACTCGAGCGCCTTCCTGGT
>JBKPDR010000057.1:0-13877 GCA_046727975.1 Actinomycetota bacterium
GTCAGACTCCACCCACACAACGCGCCGCCCGACGATGCACGACGTCGCCGCCCTGGCAGGCGTCGGCCTCAAGACCGTCTCGCGCGTCGTCAACTCGGAGCGCGGCGTCAGTCCCGAGCTCGAGGCGAAGGTCAGGCGAGCGATCGAGCAGCTCAACTACAGACGCGACGCCAACGCCGCGACGCTTCGCCGCCTGGGCCGAAAGACGCAGACCATCGGGCTCGTGCTCGAGGACGTCTCGAACCCGTTCTCGTCCGCGCTTCATCGTGCGGTCGAGGATGCCGCGCGCGAGCGTGGCGTCCTGGTATTCGCAGGCAGCTGTGAGGAGGATCCCGAGCGCGAGCGCGAGCTGATCGGCTCGTTTCGGGAGCGCCGCGTCGATGGGCTCATCGTGGTTCCTGCGAGCCCCGACCACTCCTATCTGCACGAGGAACGACGCACGGGAACCGCGCTCGTCTTCGTCGACCGCCGAGCGAGGCATCTCGACGCCGACAGCGTCGTCTCGGACAACTTCGGCGGTGCAACACACGCTGTCGAGCATCTGCTCGACCGTGACCATCGGCGAATCGGCTTCCTGGGCGACTTGCTCTCGATCTCGACCGCGCAGGAGCGGTTGCGCGGCTACAAGCGCGCGCTCGAGAGCGCCGGTGTCGCGGCCGACGACGCATTGGTTCGCACGGAGCTTCGTGATCCCGATGCGGCTGCAGCGGCGGTCGACGAGATGCTCGCGCTGCCGGAGCCGCCCACTGCGTTTTTCACATCGCAGAACCTGCTCACGATCGGCGGGATTCGCGCCCTCCGTCGCGCTCGCCGCGAGCGCGAGATCGCGCTGATCGGCTTCGACGACGTCCCTCTCGCCGACATGCTCGACCCGGCGATCTCCGTCGTGGCGCAGGATCCGCAGGCGCTCGGCCGGACCGCCGCCGATCAGCTCTTCAGACGCCTGGACGGCGGAGTCGGACCGGCTGTCGATCTCGTCATTCCGGTCACGCTGATCGCGCGCGGCTCCGGCGAGATCCAAGCACGAAGCGCGGCCGCTTCGTGATCGTCACGGGCGGCGAGGCGCTCGTCGACCTGGTCGACGACGATGGAGCGCTACGGCCGGTGCCTGGTGGCGGGCCGTTCAATGTCGCGATTGCCCTCGGTCGCCTCGACGTCTCGGTCGGGTTCCTCGGCCCGATTTCGCGCGATGCCTACGGGCAGATGCTCTCGCAGCAACTTGTCGCCGCCGGCGTCGACACGTCGCTCGTCCGCTGGTCGAATGCCCCGACGCCGCGCGCTGTCGTCCACAAGCAGCACGACGGGAGGAACGAATACACCTTCGAGCTCGCCCAGACGTCGCTCGTCGACCTCACGCCCAAGGACTTGCCCGTCCTTCCGCAGGAGGCTTGGGCCGTTTACGTCGGGACCCTCGCGCTCGCGATCGATCCGCCCGCGGCTGCGTACGAGGCGCTCGTCGATCGCGAAGCCGGGCGGCGGCAGATCATCTTCGACCCTAACGTGAGGCCGGCCATCTTCGGCGACCCTGGCCTCTACCAACGCCGATTCGAGCGACTGGCGCGGCTCGCGGACCTGGTCAAGCTAAGCCACGACGACGCAGCGTGGATCTACCCCGGCCTCCCGGACGACGAGGTACTCGAGCTGATCATGGGGTTGGGGCCCCGCATCGTCGCGGTGACGCGAGGCGCGGATGGGGCGCTCGCTGGGTCAGCCGACGGCATCGTCGAGGTCGCCGGGATCCCGATCACCGTCGCCGACACAGTCGGTGCCGGTGACAGCTTCGGCGCCGCGCTGATCACGGCGCTCGTCGATGACGGCGCCTTCGGCCCGCAGACGACCAATGTCCCGGAAAGGGCAGTGCTCGCCCGCGCCGTCTCGTACGCGGTGGCTGCGTCCGCGATCACCTGTACGCGCACGGGTGCCGCGCCACCTTCGAAAGACGAGATCGAGGCTCGGCTCGCGCGGCGGCCCGGTGGGGCCTTGCCTCCATAGCGGTTTGTGACTTCATCCTCGCGGCCCACGGCCCCCCGCAACAGGCCCCGACCCGACGAACTCGTCCGCGGGGGTGGGGTACCCTCACACCTTCCTATTACGCGTGCGCGCGCGTGCGCGCGAGGATGCTGACTCGCGGCCGAGCCGGGCGGGCCCCCGCGGTCAGGCCCCGCGCCTCGCATCACGGTCGAGGGGGTGGGGTACCCTCACACCTTCCTATTACGCGTGCGCGCGAGAGAAAGGTCACTGGCTCGCCGGACCGGGCGCTACGACGACGGTGGTGTCGTACGGGGACGCGCTGGTGGGGGGAACGACGACGTCACGTCGACGGCCCGGCTCTCGGAGGCGGACGTGGTGATCGCGTCGAGGACCTCGACGATGTGCGCTGCGTGCGCGCCGGTGGCACGGTGTGGTCGCTCTTTCGCGATGGCGTCGCTCAGCTCGCCGAGCGCGCGGCCCCAGTCCGTCCCGCTAAACGGGTTCGCGACGGGAACTGCCTCGTAGGAGCCGCCGAAGGGCGCGAGCTCGACCGTGGCGTCGAACTCCTGCCAGCTGGAGAGGAAGAGCGACCCCGTGTCGCCGTGGAACTCGATCCCGCGCTGCTTGCTGTGCTGCCCGACGTAGAAGCTCGCCGTGAGTCGCACGACGGTCCCGTTCTCGAGCTCGATCACGGCGACGCCGAAGTCGGGCGCGCGAACGGTGAAGGGCTCGCCCGACGTCGTCAACCGGTCCGGGTACACGATCTTCCCGAACGCGGTGACGCGGCGTGCAGGGCCGAACATGGCCGTGAGGATCGTGAGCGGATAGACGCCGACGTCGGCGAGCGGTCCGATGCGGTAGAAGGGCTCGGGGCGCGGGTGCCAGCTCTCGATCCGGCTCCAGTTCACCTCGGCGTACGCGACGCGTACGGAGCCGATCGCGCCGGATTCCACAAGGCGCCATACCGTCTCCTGCGCCTCGCCCATGAACGTGATCGGCGAGCACGAGAGCCGGACGCCACGCTCTGCCGCGAGGTCGACCAGAGAGCGTGCGACCTCGTAGCTCGCTGCGAGCGGCTTCTCGCTGTGCACGTGCTTCCCGGCTGCGAGGGCGGCCGTCGTCACCTCCGCGTGGACACCGTGCGACGTCAGGTTGAGGACTGCGTCGACATCGGAGTCGTCGAGGATGGCATCCAGCGACGGATAGGCGATCCCGCCGAAGCGCTCGACGAATGCCGTGGTAAGAGCCCGGTCCAGGTCGGTTGCACCCAGGATCTCGACCGACGGGTACGCGGCGAGCGTCTCGCCGTATGGCCCGGAGATGTTGCCGCACCCGACCACCGCGACTCGAAGCGCTTCAGACACCGTCGCCTCCGCTCGTCACCGACAGTTGCTCCTGGACGAGAACGAGCATGCGGGCGCACTCGTCGGTGGGATCGCGGTCGTACGGCTCGTGCTCCACGCTGACCGGCCCGTGGTAGCCGATCGCGAGGAGCTTTTCGACACAGCCCGCGACATTCGCGCACCCTTCTCCGTACATGCACGAGACGTGTGTGCCGGGCTCCTCGACGTCCTTCAGGTGCACGTGGACGAGCCGTTCGGAGAGGGCTCCGATCGCTCGGACGGGGTCGTACGACTGGGTGGCCCACCAACCGGTGTCGACCGCTGCGCCGAGCACGTCGTCAGCGTCCCCGATCGCGTCGAGCACGTCGGCCGGCGTCTTCTCCGGGTGATTCTCGAGACCGAAGCGAACGCCGTGCTCGCGGAGCACTGCGACGGTTCCGTCGCGATCGCGGTGCACGACCTCGCCGACGCCGGCGATCAGGTCGACGCCGAGGGCGTTTGCGAGTCGGCACGCTGCCGAGACGTCGTCGGTGGTCGCACCGATGCTGCCCGCCAGGCTGGCAACGGTGACGCCGTGGCGAGCGAGGACCGCGCGCGCGGACGCGACATGGTCGGGTGTCGCCCAGCTCCAGTTCAGGTGAGCGAACCAGAGGTCGATCGTGTCGAACCCGATCGCCCTGATCCTCGCGACGAGGGCGTCGAAGCGAGTCGCGTAGGTCTCGAGCGGCTCGAAGGCCGCGTTCGTCGCAGCGTCGAACGGGCCCCACTCGGCGGCGGCGCCGTACCCGAGCTCCTCGGCAACGTAGTTCGCGCTCATGAACGACGGTCGCACAGGCACGCGGGTCGTCGCTACCGCGCCGCCAGGGGCCCGGTCGTCTCACGGACGACGAGCTTCGTCGCGAGCTCGACGCGGAGAGCCTCGACGCGCTGCCTCTCGAGCATTCGCTTCAGCAGGCTGACACCGGTCCGACCGAGCTCGGCGAGGGGCTGTCGAACGGTCGTCAGCCCCGGGCTCAGGATCGAGGCCAGGTCAGCGTCGTCGAAGCCGACCACCGACAGGTCGCCGGGCACCGTCAACCCGCGTTCATGTGCGACCTGGAGGACGCCGGCCGCCATGTTGTCGTTCGCCGAGAAGATCGCTGTCGGCGGATCCGGCAGGTCGAGGAGGACGTTGGCGGCGGCAACCCCGGTCGGCGCCTCGAAGTTGCCCTCGACGATGAGCTCGGACGTGGGCATGACTCCGGCCACGGCGAGCGCACTGTGGTAGCCCTCGATCCGTTCCGTCGTTGCGGCCCACCCCGCGGGGCCGCTGATGTGGCCGATGCGGCGATGCCCGAGGGAGAGAAGGTGCTCGGTCGCCGCCAACGCTCCTGCCCGATGCGCCGCCGACACGGCGGGTATCCCGTCGTCGAGGGGGATTCGGGGATCGACGACGACGAACGGAAAGCCGCTCTCCTGAAGGGCGACGAGCTCGCCGCTCGACTCCAGCGGCAGCAGGATGATCGCGCCGTCGGTCGCGCCGTCGCTGAGGCGCTCGAGCACGGAGACCTCCCGGTCGTGCTCGTGGAGCGTCGTGTAGAGGATCAGCTGCATGTCCTCCTCGTAGACCGCCTCGAGCGCCCCCTCGAGGATCGCGGCGAAGTAGTCGCCGCGCATCAGGGGAATCGTCAGGCCGATGTGGCCGGTGCGTCCGCCCGAGAGCGCTCGCGCGCTGCGGTTCGTCATGTAGCCGTGCTCCTGCACGACGCGCATGACGAGTTCGCGCGTCTCCGGCGCGACGTCGCCGCGGCCGTTGACCACGCGGGAGACGGTCGCGATCGACACGCCTGCCAGATCCGCGATCTCACGGATCGTCACCTTGCCGCGCCGGTACTCGTCGAGGTTGGCCGCCCGCGCCATAGCAGCGTATTGAATCATTTCCGGAAACGTTTCGGAAGTCCAGCGTAGCCATTGCGGGACGCAATCGACACCAGACGCTTGACTTTCGCGTGTAACCGTGTAAACGTTTCCGGAAATTCAAGCCGGGACCGCAGGCGTCCGGGCGATCACCGCCGTTGGCGAGAAAGGAAAGGTATGCGACGCGAACCTCGTTCCATCCGCCGGCTTGGGACGGCCGCCCTAACCGGTGTCCTCGCGGTCGTCGCGCTGCTGGTGAGCTCGAGCGTCACCGGTGCCCCCGGAGTGACGTACAGCGCGCAGGCAGGCCACAAGTGTCTGGTCATGACCGGGTCGGGCGATCCGGCCTTCACGAAGAACTTCAACCCGTACGCGGGCGGTGGTCTGCCCACGAACTCGATCGCACAAGGCGCGTTCTACGAGCCCCTCGTCGTCGTCTCGGCCGGCGGCGTCCAGACCGTTCCCTGGCTTGCCCGCAGCTGGAAGTGGACGAACAAGAACAAGACGCTGACCCTCGACCTCGCAAAGAATGCGTGGTGGTCGGACGGGAAGGCGCTGACGTCGGCCGACGTCGTCTACAGCCTCACGGCCGGCCGCCAGGACAAGACGATGGACCGGATCGGCCTGACCGGTGCGGACAACAACATCGCCTCGATCAAGGCGAAGGGCAAGTTCGGCGTGGTTATCAACCTGAAGACCACCGACTCCCAGTTCATCGGCGCGACGCTCAACCGGCAGTTCGTCGTCCCGAAGCACATCTGGTCGCAGGTCGCGGACCCGGCGACCTTCACGAACCCCAACCCCGTCGGGTCGGGGCCGTTCAACCGCCTCGGTCGCTTCACGACCCAGGACTACGTCCTGAACAAGAACCCGAAGTACTGGCAGGCCGGGCTCCCGAAGATCGCGTGCCTCGAGTACGTGCAGGCGAGCTCGAACGACGCCGCCCTCGCGCTCATCCAGAGCGGTCAGGTCGACTGGACGCACAACTTCGTCCCGAACGTAGAGCAGGCGTACGAGGCGAAGGACCCGAAGCACTACCACTCGTTCTATTCCAACCGCGACTATCCGATCTCGCTGGTCTTCGACGACACGCAGTACCCGTACAGCCTCGTGGCGTTCCGCAAGGCGGTGAGCATGGCCATCGACCGCGTGAAGGTGTGGAAGCTCGGCGAGTACGGCTACGAGCCCCCCGCCGACGCGGTCGGGCTCTCCGGCCCAGTCAAAGGGTCGGGACTGTTCCCGGAGTGGGTGAGCGACCCGGCCGTTAAGAGGCTGGCGAAGCAGCTGGCCACGTACAACCCCACGGCAGCCAAGAAGATGCTCACCGACAACGGGTTCACGTACAAGGGCGACAACCTGCGCGACCCGAAGGGGAACTCGGTCAAGCTCGACATCCACGTCATCTCGGGGTGGTCGGACTGGGTCGCGTCCAACCAGATCATCACGAAGAACCTCCGCGACATCGGCATCGATTCGCAGGTGAGGCTAGAGGCATCGTGGGGCGACTGGTTCCCGAACGCCTTCTCCACGAAGAACCCGACGCTCCTCTGGCAGGTCGCATCGCGTGGCTCGCCGTACGGCTTCTTCTACGCGAACCTCCACCAGAACGCGTTCATCCCCGCAGGTCAGGATGGGACGCCGACCGGTAACTGGGAGCACTTCGCGAGCCCGGCGGCGACGCCGCTCCTGAACCAGTGGAAGTCGACCCTCGTAACGGCGAAGCAGAAGCAGATCGCCACGCAGCTGCAGAAGATCTGGCTCCAGACGCTGCCCGTGATCCCGGTCATGATCGGCGCCCGGTGGTCGACGTACAGCACGAAGTACTTCCACTGCTTCCCGACCGAGAAGAACTTCTACGCCGACCCGATCTTCACCACGAACCCCGACAACATCCTCCTGTTCACCACCATCTGCCCCGGCGGTCGAGCCGGGAAGTAGGCGGGCCCTCCCGACCGGTGGGCGGAGTCGCCGCTCCGCTCACCGGTCGCCGCTCCGCCTGCCGGATACGCTCCAGCCTCGGCACATGAGCTGGTTCGTCCGCCGCTTCTTCTTCTACGTCTTCGCGATCTGGGTCGCGCTGACGATCAACTTCCTGCTCCCGCGCCTCATGCCCGGAAGCCCCCTCGCCGGCCTCCTCCAGCACATGGACCCGGCGCAGCTGGCAGCGAATCCGGGCGTGCTGCAGACATACCAGGCGCTGCTCGGCGGAGGCGACACCTCGATCTGGCAGGACTACGTCACCTACCTCGGCCGGATCGCGCACTTCGACTTCGGCATCTCGACCTCGAACTATCCGACCCCGGTGTCGGAGGTGATCGGCCGCACGCTCCCGTATTCGATCTTCCTCGTCGGAGTGGCGTTCGCGCTCTCGTTCCTCCTCGGGATCGCGATCGGGATGGTCGCCGCCTGGCGACGCGGGGGCCTCGTCGACAACGTGGTCGTGCCGACGTTCATGGCGATCAGCGCGATCCCCGCCTTCTTCACGGCGCTCCTCGCCGTCTACTTCCTGGGCCTGAAGCTGCAGTGGTTCCCGATCCAGCACGCGTACGACACGAACCTGACCCCGGGGTTCAACTGGACGTTCCTCTCCAGCGTCTTCAGGCACGCCCAACTACCGATCCTCGTCGTCCTCGCCGCGTTCACCGGCGGCTGGATGCTGAACATGCGCACGGTGATGATCAACACGATCTCCGAGGACTACGTGGCGATGGCGCACGCTAAAGGCCTCCCGGACCGGCGCGTGATGACGAGGTATGCCGCACGGAACGCGATCCTGCCGCCCCTCAACGGCTTCGCGGCTCTCTTTGCGAGCGCGGTCGGCGGGCTCGTCTTCGTCGAGTACGTCTTCAGCTATCCGGGCGTGGGACTGACCCTCCAGCAGGCCGTCCTCGGGAACGACTACGCGCTCGCCCAGGCGATCCTGGTCACTCTCTCGATCTCCGTGATCCTGGCGAACTTCGTCGTCGATCTGCTGAACCTCGTCCTCGACCCGCGGCTGCGTCAGAGCTGATGTCGCAGCTCGATCCCACCGTGCTCGACCTCCCCGTCGCGACCCCGCCGGCGACGCGCAGACGCGGCCGGCTGAGGCTGCCGGGGTGGCTCACGCTCCTGCTCGGGAACCCGAAGGGGCGTCTCGGCCTGATCATGGTCGGAACCGTCGTCGTGGTCGCGCTGATCGCGCCGCTCATCTCGGTGAGCGACCCGAACGGATTCAGCCTCCTCGACGCGGGACAGGCGCCTTCGTGGAACCATCTCTTCGGCACGACCGACCAGGGAAGCGACATCTTCTCGCAGGTCGTGGTCGGCGCACGCCGCTCGCTTCTCCTCGGCGCGGCCGCGGCGACGCTCGCGACCGCGCTCGCCGCGATCCTCGGCATCACGGCGGCCTACTGCGGCGGCATGGTCGACGAGGTCATCAACCTCTTCATCAACGTCTTCCTCACGATCCCGGCGATCCCGCTCCTCGTGGTCATCTCCGCCTACCTCGGGACGCAGGGGATCGGGACGATGATCTTCGTCCTGGCGCTCGTCCTCTGGGCGTTCGAGGCCCGGATCCTGCGCGGACAGGCGCTCTCGCTCCGAAGCCGAGACTTCGTCGACGCGGCAAAGGTGTTGGGCGAGTCGACGTTGCGGATCGTTTTCGGCGAGCTCATGCCGAACATGGTCAGCCGCATCGCGGCAGCGTGGGTGCTCGTCTTCTACGTCGCGCTCCTCGTCGACGCGGGCCTCGAGTTCCTCGGCCTCGGCGACCACGCGAGCACGAGCTGGGGCGTGACGCTCTACTGGGCGCAGACGAACTCGACCGTGCTCCGGGGCCAGTGGTGGCCGTTCTTCTTCCCCGGGGCCGCACTGGCATTCACGGTCCTCGGGCTCGTCCTCCTGCTCGCGGGCATCGACGAGGTGAGCAACCCCAGGCTGCGCGCCGAGCGGGAGGCACGGGAGGGCTCGCGGCTCGGTCGCGTGTTCGGCCGCTCCCGAACGCTCGAAGCGGAGGAAGCGTGATCGACGTCGTGGAGACTTCGTCGACCCGCGCGCAGGTGACGGACCGCGCCCGCCCGCCTCACGTCCTCGAGCTGCAGGGACTCGCGGTCGAGTACCGGGTCGGCGGGAAGCGGGTACGCGCGGTCGACGGGGTCGACCTCGAGATCGGGCACGGAGAGATCCTCGGTCTCGCCGGGGAGTCCGGGTGCGGGAAGAGCACGATCGCGAACACCGTGATGCAGATCCTGCGACCTCCGGCGCAGGTGGTCGGTGGCGGCATTCGCTTCCTCGGCGAGGACGTGATCGAGATGAGCCCGGAGCGCCTCCGCCAGTACCGCTGGAACGACGTCTCGATGGTCTTCCAGAGCGCCATGAACGCGCTGAACCCGGTCATGCGCGTCGGCGACCAGTTCGTCGACATGATGCGCGCTCACCGCCGCGTCTCGAGGAAGGAGGCGCTCTCGCGCGCGGGCGACCTGCTCGAGTTGGTGGGCATCGAGGGACGCCGCATCGGCGCCTATCCGCACGAGCTGTCCGGTGGGATGCGCCAGCGTGTGATCATCGCAATGGCACTCGCACTCCAGCCCGAGCTCGTCATCCTGGACGAGCCGACGACCGCACTCGACGTCGTCGTGCAGCGCGAGATTCTCCGGCAGATCCAGGAGATCCAGCGCGAGCTTCGCTTCTCGGTCCTGTTCATCACGCACGACCTCTCGCTGCTCCTCGAGTTCGCGCACCGGATCGCGATCATGTACGCGGGCGAGATCGTCGAGTCGGCCGCGGCGGAGCAGCTCGCAAGGCAGGCGCGGCATCCCTACACGCAAGGGCTTCTGCAATCCTTCCCGCCGCTGCACGGCCCGCTCACGCGGCTGACCGGCATCCCGGGATCTCCGCCGGACCTCGCCAACCCGCCGGCGGGCTGCAGGTTCAACCCGCGCTGCCCGTTCTGCGATGCGGCCAACCCGGGCCTCTACGCGCGGCAGACGACGGAGCGCCCGCTCCTCGAGCTCGTCGAGCCGGGCCACGCCGTTGCTTGCCATCTCGTCGCGGGAGGAGGCGAGTGACCGCGACGCTGGAGATCCGCAGGCTCACGAAGCGCTTTCCTATCGGCGGCGCCCTGCGGGCTCGCTCGCAGGTGCACGCGGTGGACGACGTCTCCTTCGAGCTTCGGCCAGGGACGATCACGGCGCTCGTCGGTGAGAGCGGGAGCGGAAAGACGACGGTCGCGCGTCTCATCGCGCGCCTGTACGAGGCGAGCGGGGGAGAGATCCTCTTCGCGGAGGGCGACGTGACGCGCACGAAGAGCCGCCGCCAGCTCCTCCGCTACCGCGCGCAGGTGCAGATGAT
This sequence comes from Actinomycetota bacterium, assembly GCA_046727975.1. Lineage (GTDB taxonomy): Bacteria > Actinomycetota > Thermoleophilia > Gaiellales > Gaiellaceae > GMQP-bins7. The sequence goes on from JBKPDR010000057.1 coordinate 10,539, forward strand.
CTTCCAGGATCCGTTCGGCTCGCTGAATCCGGTCAAGACGATCCGGCACCACATCGAGCGGCCGCTGCGGATCCACGACGTCGTCCCGGGTTCCCAGGTCGAGGGCCGCGTGCACGAGCTGCTGCGCACGGTCGGCCTCGTCCCGCCCCAGGACATCGCAGCGAAGTACCCGCACGAGCTCTCCGGCGGTCAGCGCCAGCGCGTCGCCATCGCGCGGGCGCTCGCTGTGGAGCCGAAGGTCGTGCTCGCGGACGAGCCCACGAGCATGCTCGACGTCTCGATCCGGATCGGGATCCTCAATCTCATGCTCAAGCTCAAGGAGGAGCGGCAGATCGCGTTCCTCCACGTCACCCACGACCTCGCAAGCGCGCGCTACGTCGCGGACGAGATCATGGTCATGTACGCAGGTCAGATCGTCGAGCGGGGGCCGGTGGAGCAGGTGCTCGCCGAGCCGCTCCATCCGTACACACGGCTCCTGCTCGCGGCGGTCCCGGATCCGGCCAGGCGCCTCGCCGACGAGCCGATCGAGGCGTCGAAGGGCGGCGTCGCGGCGGCGGCGGTCGACCCCGTGGCCGGCTGCCGCTTCGCGTCGCGGTGCCCGATCGCCGTCGACATCTGCTCGCGCGTCACGCCCGACCTCGTGGAAGCGCGCCCGGCCCAGATCGCCCGCTGCCATGTCACCGCCCCGGCTCCCGAGGTTGAGGCCCTCATCTCGGGTTGACGAGAGGAACTCCACTGCCCGAGAGCACCCGAGCGTTTCCTTCCGACTTCGTCTGGGGTGCAGCCACGGCCTCGTACCAGGTCGAGGGCGCCGCCACCGAGGACGGCCGCGGCGAGAGCATCTGGGATCGCTTCAGTGCGACGCCGGGGAACGTCACCAACGGCGACACGGGAGCCGTCGCCTGCGACACCTACCACCGGTACCCGGAGGACATCCGGCTGATGCGCGCGCTCGGCGTCGCGGCGTTCCGTCTCTCCGTCGCGTGGCCGCGGATCCTGCCCGAAGGTCGCGGGCGTGTGAACCAGCGCGGCCTCGACTTCTACGACCGGCTCGTCGACGAACTGCTCGCCGAGGACGTTGTCCCGTACGTTACGCTCTACCACTGGGATCTCCCACAGGTGCTCGAGGATCGGGGCGGTTGGCCTGCTCGTGACACCGTCGAAGCCTTCTCGGAGTACACCGAAGTCGTCGTGACGAGGCTCGGCGACCGTGTCCGGCACTGGATCACCCAGAACGAGCCATGGGTCGTCTCGTGGCTCGGGTACGGGCTCGGAGTGCATGCGCCCGGCCGAAAGACCGAACGGGACGCCCTGGCCGCGGGCCACCACGTGCTCCTGGCACACGGTCGTGCAGCCGAGGTCATTCGTCGGGAGGCTCCGGATTCGGAGGTCGGGATCAGCGTCGACCTCGTGCCGACGTATCCGTTCTCGGAGGCGGAAGCAGACGTCGAGGCGGCGCGTCACTCGGATGGTTTTCGCAACCGCTGGTTCCTCGAGCCCGTCCTCGGGCACGGCTACCCGGAGGACATGCTCCAGGGGTACGCCGAGATCCTCCCGACCATCGAGGACGGCGACCTGGAGAAGATCGCCGCCCCGCTCGACTTCCTGGGGGTTAACTACTACACGCGAAGCGTCGTGCGAGCAGGCATCCATGACGCCGCTCCGACGCCGGTCGAGATGGAAGGCGCCGAGCACACGGAGATGGGCTGGGAGGTGTACCCGAGCGGCCTGCACGAGCTGCTCGTGCATCTCCACACCACGTACGAGCTTCCCGACCTCTACATCACGGAGAACGGAGCCGCGTTCCCGGATGCGCGCGAGAACGGGAGTGTCTCCGATCCCCGGCGGGTCTCCTACCTCGAGGGGCACCTCGATGCACTTGCCTCGGCGATCGCCGAAGGCGTTCCGGTTCGCGGCTACTTCCTGTGGTCGCTGCTCGACAACTTCGAATGGGCGTTCGGCTACTCGAAGCGGTTCGGCATCATCTACGTCGACTTCCAGACGCTGGAGCGAGTGCCGAAGGCGAGCTACGGCTGGTACCGCCACTTCATCGCAGCCCACCGGGCGGCGTACTCGTAGCGTCGGCCGGCAGGATGCGGGCGTCCGGCATCGGCTCCACCCACGCAGACGACGGCAAGGGGTCGCCGAGGGGCGATCCCGCGACCGTCGGTGCCGCGAGATCCATTGGGATAGCCCGACGCTGCGTGCTACGCAGCATGTCCAAGCACACGTTCGTGGCGATCTTGTACAGCCATGAACGTAGGCTCCCGCGCGCCGGGTCGAATGTTTTCCAGGCCTTGACGAACGCCTCCTGGACAGCGTCCTCCGCCTCGAACGCTCCGCCCAGCATCCGGTAGCAGTAGCCGGTCAGCTCCCGCCGGTACGCCTCCAGATCCTCAGGCCTCGTCGTGTCACGGAGCGCGAGCACCGATCCGGATGAAGGCACACGGGGTGGAAGCTGTATCGGCGGTGAAGCTTATGCGCGAGACGATCGCCTGGGTGAAGCTCAGCCGCCGACCGCCAGCTGATCGACGCCGGCAGGAGCTCGGTTCACTTCTCTGCGGCGGTCGTGCTCATGACCCCCGTACGTTCCCCCGGGCTGCGAGCGGTCGGCGCCGGGTAGGAACGCGCGACGGTCGCCGGCCGGCGCGAGTGTGCCGGGACCGTCGGCAGTCCCCGACCCAATGAACTGCCCGCGGGGGGGTGGGTACCCTCGACACGTTACGCGTGCGCGCGCGTGCGCGCGAGGATGAGTTCCGTCTCGCGGCCGAGCGGGCCCCGCGGCCAGGCCCCAAGCCTCGCATCGGACCGGAGGGGGTGGGTACCCTCACACCTCTATTACGCGTGTGCGCATGGGCGTGAGGATTGGCCAGCCTCGTCCTCGGCGCAGCCCAACGGGCCCTGCGGCGTCGTGCGGGTACGCTCAGGCCATGAGCCAGCAGCGCGACATCTGCCTCGACTGCGGGCGGGTCCTAGAACCGGAAATCGACGACGATCTTCTGACCGAGGTCACATGGTGGGAGCGTCCAGGCGATAGCGAGCCGCACGACGTCACAGCCACCGGTCGATTCCTCTGCGAGTCCTGCTCTTGGATTCGGGTTCGGGGGCAGGAGTGGCAAGTGTGAGCCCCCAAGTCCGTCCCGGCCATCCCCAATAAGCGAAGAACTGGCGCGCAGCTGGCGCGCATACGTCCATTTGCAGACCTTTCCGACCCGCTCGCGGTTACGTAGACCGCGATCTACGGGCGACCGACCTACTTTCGCCTACCGCTCGGGGCGTCGATGGCGATGCTCTTGCCTTCGACGATGCCGTCTATCTCGGGGCCGAGCAATCGAGCGG
>JBKPDR010000058.1:0-16465 GCA_046727975.1 Actinomycetota bacterium
GAGCCGAAGCGGACGACGGGGCTCGAACCCGCGACACCTGGCTTGGGAAGCCAGTGCTCTACCGACTGAGCTACGTCCGCGCGCCGAGGATTCTAGCCGCCTACCCGCGCTCGGACTCTCCGCCAGACGCCATCTCGACGCCAACTCGGCGGTCTCCGAGCGCGGCGTTGATGCGCGTCTCCAGATCGCTGGTCAGAGACTCGAAGACCTGCTCGGTTGGGAGGCTCGTCGAGAGGGCTTTTGTGGAATCAAGCCGTGCGCGAGCATCTCGCAGCGCGGCCCGTAGCCGCTCGATCTCCCGCTCGAGCTCCTCGTACGTGTTGATGCGGTGAAGCAGCAGCGGCGCGTCTTGCGGGTTCGGCGCGTACGGATCGACCACGACGGTTGACCGCGGTAGCGGACCGACAAGCCTGAGCCTGACGCCCTGTCCGCTCTGATGCCACGGCCGCGCGGTCGCGTGAGCGCGCAATTTCCGGTCCTGCGCCAGAATCTTGTCCACGCTCACCGTGCCTCCTCGATTTCGATCAGCCTCCGCGAGCTTGCCACACAGGTTGATGCGGCTGCGGAAGGTGTCTTGTCTTGACAGCGTCTTCACACGCCCTCCGTAGAGTTGCGCCCCATGCGCGTGCTCGTCGCGACAGTGGTTGCACTCGTACTCGCCTGTGCAGGCGCAACCGTCTCGGCGCCCGCGGCGAGCCAAGCGGACGCGGCCGTCTTCGGCGGCCTTGGCACCTGGATCGACATCTACGACGCGGGCGTCTACGCGGCTCCCGAGCGGACCGCGGCACGAATCGCCGCACGCGGCGTCGAAACCGTGTGGGTCGAGACGGCGAACTACCACGCGGCGGCTGACGTCGTGAATCCAGCACGCCTGGAACGCCTGGTCGAAGCGCTCCATGCAAGCGGCGTGAGGGTCGTCGCCTGGTACCTCCCGGGGCACGTGAACCCGGCGCTCGATACCCGGCGTGCGCTCGCGATGATTCGATTCCGAACTCCCAACGGCGAAGCGTTCGACGGGGTTGCTCTCGACATCGAGTCGACGAAGCTGAAGAACGTCGGCCTCCGTACGCGGCGTGCAATCGCTCTCGCGCAACGGGTGCGCGTGGAGGCACCGCAAACGCCGCTCGCAATCATCCCCTTCAATCCGCGCGGCCTCGAGCGTCACCCCAGGACGTGGCCCGGGTTTCCGTGGGCCGAGCTGGCCGCGACCACGGACGCGTTCGCGCCCATGGTGTACACGGGGGCTTCGGTGAAGGGCTTCGATGCGACCTACGGCTACGTCACACGTGCGCTTCGGCTGCTGCGGACGGCGACGGCGGAGCCGGACGTCTCGATCCACGTTGCGGGAGGAGTCGCCGACCGACTCGGGCCTGCGGAGCTCGCCGGCTTCGCAGCAGCCGTCTCGGACGACGGAGCGACCGTCGGCGTCAGCCTCTACGACTGGGCGACCACCAGCCCACAGGCCTGGCGCATCCTCGCCTCGCTCAGCGGGTAGCCCATGCCGCACGAAGCCGGTCGCGCGTCGCGAGCAAGTGCTCGGGCAGAACCTTCACGTCCGCGAGAACGGGCATGAAGTTCGTATCGCCGGACCAGCGCGGCACCACGTGGAGATGGACATGGTCGGCGATCCCGGCGCCCGCGACGCGGCCGAGGTTCCAGCCGAGGTTGAAGCCATCCGGCCCGTAGACGCGCCCGAGCGCGTCGACTCCCGCGACCGCGAGGCGGTGTAGCTCGAGCGCTTCGTCGTCGGTCAGCTCGCCGAGCGACCCCACGTGGCGCGTGGGCGCTGCCATCAGATGTCCCGACGAATAGGGGAACTTGTTCAGGATGACCAACGCGACGGCGTCGCCGGCGATCCGCAGCGACTCGTCCTCGGCGAGCTCGCCGTTCGCCTCGCGACAGAAGACGCATCCGTCCTGCTCGTCCGCCTGCACGATGTATTCGAGCCGCCACGGCGCCCACAGGGGCTTCGCCATGCGCGGGTTCTACCAGCCCGATCTCGCGCAGTAGTTTGCGGCGCATCCGGAGGGCGTCACTCGTCCGAGGGACGTTTGTCGCGGGGACCGGACCTTCGGCGCAGGCGATCAGGACCTCATGCGGGGGACACGGAGCCCGATTTGGGCGAAAACGTATGCACCAAGCCGAGACACACGAAGGGGAGCGGCTATGACTGCGGCTCAATTCGAGACGATCGACGAGACGGAAGCAGAGGCAATTCTTCGCTGGCGGTTCGACGAGCTTGTCCGTGCCGGGTACGACATCGGCTCGGCGCTCCTCCTCGCATCGCACGTCGAAGTCGATCTTCACGGGGCGACGGCGCTCGTGCGGCGCGGCTGCCCATCCGAGACGGCACTCCGAATTCTCATCTGACGGTCCTCCTCTGACCGCGGACAACGGCCGGGGCCCTATGCGGCGGGGACCCCGGCCGAGTCGCTTCCGGAGTCACGCGCTTGGGAAGCGCTAGAGCCAGCGCTTCCAGCGGAAGAAGCCGAGCATCGCCGCGCCGATGACGACGAGCGCGGCGACGATCGCCCAGAAGCCGGCCTCCGTGTTCTCTCCGGGGTAGAGGACGTTCATGCCGAAGAGGCCCGTGACGAACGTGAGCGGGAGGATCGTCACGCTGATCACGGTCAGGAGCCGGAGGACGTCGTTCTGCCGGTGTGAGATGACCGACTCGTTCGTCGATTCGAGTGCCTCCACGACCTCCTTGTAGTTGTCGAGAAGGTCCCAGATGCGCTCGGCGGCGTCGACGATGTCGTCGAAGTACTCCTCGAGCTCCTCGGGGAGGAAGTTCTCGACGCGGCGCTCGAGCACGCGAAGGGTCGAGCGCTCGGGCTTGATGATCTTGCGGTAGGAGATGATCTCCTGCTTGACGTTCGAGATATCGCGGACGACCTCCTGAGAGCGGCCTTCGAACATCTCGTCCTCGATGACGTCGAGCTTGTGCGCGATCTTGTCGAGGATCGGGAAGCAGTAGTCGAAGAGGTCGTCGAGGATCTCGTAGAGGAGCCGGCCCGATCCCCGGACGAAGAGCTGCTCACGCAGGCGCTCGTCCTCCTCGCAGCGCGCGAAGAGCCGGGTGACGGGGTGGAGCTCGCGGTTCGGAATGGTGACGACGTAGTCGTGCCCGATGAAGATGTCGAGCTCGGCGGCGTTCAGCCGCTGGACGGTCTTGTCGTAGAACGGGAAATGCAGGACCGCGAAGAGGTAGCCCTCGTCCTCGTAGTCGTCGACCTTCGGCCGCTGCCGCTTGGAGACCACGTCCTCGACGTCGAGCGGATGCCAGCCGAAGCGCTCGGCGAGCTCCTGCGCCGTGCCGACGTCGGCGGCGACGACGTTGACCCAGGTGAGGCCGCTAGCCGAGAGCTCGTGGACGAGCGGCGCCGGACGTACGACGACGTCGCCCGCGCCGCGGGCCGTGCGTGAGCGCCGGATGCGGGGGAGGCTCGGCACGGGTACTGAGGGGGTCGTCGATAGCCCGGGTCATGTTCGCCATGTTACCCGCAATGCCTGCACGACTCCCGGTTTCGCCCCTCGGGTTCCCGGGTACCGCGGGGGCGAAAGGAAGGAGGTGGACATGCCGAACAAGCGCCCCAGCGTGAAGAACGAGAAGCAGTACGAGGCCCTGAAGGAGAAGGGCATGTCGAAGCAGCGGGCCGCCCGCATCGCGAACTCGCCCGGTGCCTCGAGCCGCGGTGGCAAGAAGTCCGGCTCCGGCGGCAACCCGTCCCAGGGCGGGACAACGGCCCAGAAGAAGGCGGCCGGCCGTAAGGGCGGCCGGGCGACCGCGCGCAAGCGCTCGTAGCGCTACCTCGGGCGCCGGGGGGAGGACGCCGCCGGCCGTGAGACACTGGGCTGCTCCGCATGCCCAGTGTGCCGCGCGTCCTCCTGCTCGGCCTCGGCGTCGCCGTCCTCGCGGCTGCCGTCTTCTTCGCGCTCGTCGACGACACGCGAGGCGCGGTCCGCGCAGCGGTCGTCGCCGCCGGGATCGTTCTGCTGGCCACCCGGGCGCGATCGGCCGCGTTTCCAGGTCGGCGCTGGGTCGCCCTCGCGCTCATCCTCGGGGGCGTCGCTGTCATCGGAGCGACGCTGATCGCCGCCGGCGTCTTCGTCGCTCTCGTCACGCTCAAGGTCATCGCCAGCATGGGTTTCGCGCGGCGCTTGCGTCGTGTCGAGCTCGAGCCGGTCGCGCCGCAGGTCGTGATGGAGAGAGCCGAGGGTGTCGTCACATGCTTCGAGGCGGAAGGATTCCGGCGGTCTCGAGTTGGCTGGCGCCGCTCCCGGCAGACGTCCTGCGCCAGGACGGGCGGCGACGACCCGTCCCACGTCGCCCGGGCACATCAAGCAGCACTCGAGCTTCTCGCGCGCCGGGGAGTCCGGCCCGACCGCTTCGGGAGCAACACGGAGGTCCTCGAGGCGGCGCGAGAGATCGACCTCCGCTCGATTCGTTTCGTCGCCCACGCTCCTCTGGCGATGTTTTTGCGCCTGGGGGCCAGGGTGCGGGTCAGCGACCACGCGCTCGGCGACGACGACCGCAGTCGGCGCCGGATCGACGCCTGGCTCGCAGTCGAGCCGGCCACGTAACCGTGCACGGCGACTTCCTGCTCGATAGCGAGGTCGCGTACCTCAACCACGGGAGCTTCGGCGCCTGTCCGCGCGCGGTCTTCGAGGAGTACCAGCGCTTTCAGCGGGAGCTCGAGCGCGGGCCGACGAACTTCTTGACGCGACAGCTCATCGAGTGGTTCTGGGGATCGGGCGAGCGGCCCGGGCAGCTCCACGAGGCGAAGGCTCGGCTGGCGGCCTTCGTCGGCGCCCGAACGGACGACCTCGCGTTCGTCCAGAACGCGACCTCCGGCTTGAACGCCGTCATCCGCTCGCTCCGGCTCGAGCCCGGGGACGAGGTGCTGACGACGGGGCACGAGTACGGCGCGATCGTTCGTACGTGGGAGTTCATCGGGGCAAACCTCGTCGTCTGCGAACCGGCCGAGCTCCTCGAGCGGATCGGGGCAAGGACGCGCGTCGTCTGCATCTCGCACATCACCTCTCCGACGGCGCTCCTGCTTCCGGTCGACAAGGTGTGCGCTGCTGCGCGCGAGGCAGGAGCGTTGTCGATCGTCGACGGAGCGCATGCTCCAGGCCAGGTCCCTGTGGATCTCGACTCTCTCGGCGCGGACGTCTACGCGGGGAACTGCCACAAGTGGCTCTGCGCACCCAAGGGGGCAGGCTTCCTCTGGGCTCGCCCGGAGCAGCAAGTCTGGATCGAGCCTCTCGTGATCAGCTGGGGCTACCACGACGAAGCGGGGTTCGCGGAGCGACACGGCTGGGTCGGCACCCGCGATCCCGCCGCGTTCCTGGCGGTGCCGATTGCGATCGAGGCGCACGCGACCTTCGATCTCGAGCGCTCCCGTCGGCTCGCAGACGAGGCTGAACGACGGCTGCTCGAGCTCGGGCTGCGACGCATCGACGGCGTTCCCGCACCGTTCATGCGCGCGTTCGAGCTGGCTCCCGGCGACGCGCGCGAGCTTTGGCGCCGGCTCTACGACGAGCACCGTGTGGAGGTGCCCGTCTACGAGTGGCAGGACCGGCGCGTTCTGCGCGTCTCGATCGGACCGTACAACGACGAGGACGATGTCGAGCGCCTCGTGCGCGCACTCGAGGCCCTGCTCTAGCGACGAAGGTTGGTGTTCACGCCGTAGGCTCACAACTCGACGAGAAGGGTCGCGACCGGCGACACTTCGCCCGAGGTGATCCAACAGGCGATCCAGGCGCTTCTCGAACGGCACGACCTCGGGCGCGAGCGTGCCCGCGAGGTGATGGACGAGATCATGCGGGGCTGTGCGACGCCCGCGCAGATCGGTGGATTCCTCGTCGCCTTGCGCGCGAAGGGGGAGACCGCGGACGAGATCGCGGGCTGCGCGGAGGCGATGCGCGAGCATGTCCTTCCAGTGCGGCCGCACCGCGACGACCTCGTGGACACCGCGGGGACCGGGGGCGACGGAGCCCGCACGCTCAACATTTCGACCGCCGCGGCGATCGTGGCGGCGGCCGCCGGATCCGCGGTCGCGAAGCATGGAAATCGCGCTGTCTCCTCGGCTTCGGGGTCCGCGGACGTGCTCGAGGCACTGGGCTTCCGGCTCGACCTCGCCCCGGAGAGCATCGCCCGCTCGATCGACGAGCTCGGCTTCGGCTTCATGTTCGCGCCGCTCCACCACCCGGCGATGAAGCACGCCGCGCCGGTCCGGGTGGAGCTCGGCACTCGCACCGTGTTCAACGTCCTCGGCCCGCTCACGAACCCGGCCGGCGCACGCGCGCAGATCGTCGGCGTGTACCGGCCCGAGCTCGCTCGCACGCTCGCGGACGTGCTCGCGCAGCTCGGCGCACGACACGCTTTCGTCGTCCACGGCGCCCACGGCGTGGACGAGCTCTCCCCGGCCGGGCCGAACCTCGTCTGCGAGGTCGTGGACGGCGCGGTGAGCGAGCGCGTGATCGATCCACTCGAGCTCGGCATCGAGCGCTGCGATCCGGACGAGCTCCGGGGTGGCGATCCGCAGGCGAACGCGGAGACGATCCGCGCGGTGCTCGCCGGCGCCGACGGGGGCCGGCGCGACGCCGTCCTCCTGAACGCGGCGGGCGCGATCGCGGCGAGTGGTCTCGCGGACGATCTGCGCGAGGGGCTCGAGCTCGCTCGCGGAGCAGTCGAATCTGGGGCTGCCGCGGAGCGCCTCGAGCAGCTCGCGAGGTTCAGCCGTGCGGCTTAACGAAGCTCTCGCAGCGCCCGGGCTGAGTGCGATCGCCGAGGTGAAGCGGCGCTCGCCGTCCGCGGGCGACCTGCGACCCGATGCCGATCCGGCCGTGCTCGCCGAGGGCTACGAGCGCGCCGGCGCGGCGGCCGTCTCCATCCTCGTCGACGAGCGCTTCGGCGGGTCGTGGGACGACCTTCGAGCGGCGCGGTCGAGGGCGAGCGTCCCGCTGCTCGCAAAGGGCTTCTTCTCGACGGACGAGCACCTCCGAGCCGCCCGCGAGGCCGGCGCGGACGCAGCGCTTCTGATCCTCCGCGATCTGGATGACAGCACCGCTCGTCGGCTTCTCGGCGCTGCGTCGGCACTCGGCCTGGACGCGCTCGTCGAGGTCCATGACGAGACCGAGCTCGCACGGGCAGTTGCGCTCGAGGCCCCGGTGATCGGCATCAACGCGCGGGATCTCGCGACCTTCGCGATCGACCGGCGCACTCAGCTCGAGCTCGTGACGAGGGCGCCGCGCGACCGGATCGTGGTCGCGGAGAGCGGCATCGAGTCGCGCGCCCAGGGTGCGGAGGCCGAGCTTGCCGGCGCGAGTGCGATCCTGGTCGGCACGGCGCTGATGCAGGCGCCGGACCCGGCGGCAAAGCTTGCGGAGCTGGTCGCCCGCCCGCTGGTCAAGGTCTGCGGTCTCACGCGCGAGGAGGACGTCGAGGTCGCGGCCCAGGCGGGGGCCGACCTGGCGGGCTTCGTTCTCGTCGACGAGAGCCCTCGGCGCGCGCGAGAGGTGCTCCCGGTTCCAGCGACGATGCTCTCCGTCGCTGTCCGAGTCGGCGAGGCCGGAGAGGAGGCAGCAGATCTCGTACAGCTGTATCCGCGCGAGCCCGGGAAGGTGCGTGGGCGCGACGCCGTCCTGCTGCGCGAGGGGGCAGAGGTCGCGCGCGTGCTCGATCAGCCGTGGGGGGAGGAGGATCCCGCGCACCTCGAGCGCGCTCGGATCGCGGAGGGGAGGATCGTGCTCGCCGGTGGCCTTGGCCCGGAGAACGTGGGCGCCGCGATCGAGGTCGTGCGGCCGTGGGCCGTCGACGCGAGCTCACGGCTCGAACGAGAGCCCGGGGTGAAGGATCACGACCGCGTGCGCGCATACGTCCGGGCGGCGCGGTGAGCGTCCGCGGAGGCCTGTATGGCTCCTACGGCGGGCGCTACGTCCCCGAGACGCTGATCCCCGCACTCGACGATCTCGAACGCGGCTGGACGGAGGCCTTGGACGATCCGGCGTTCGGCGCCGAGCTCGACGAGCTCGGCAGCCGCTACGTCGGCCGGCCGACGCCGCTCTACGACGCCGTGCGCTTTTCGCCCGAGGGCCGCCGGATCCTCCTCAAGCGTGAGGACCTCTGCCACACCGGTGCGCACAAGATCAACAACGCGATCGGGCAGGCGCTGCTCGCACAGCGGCTCGGCAAGTGCCGGATCGTGGCCGAGACGGGCGCGGGCCAGCACGGCGTCGCCGCGGCGACCGTCTGTGCTCGAGCGGGCCTCGAGTGCGTCGTCTACATGGGGTCCGAGGACGTCCGCCGCCAGCACCCGAACGTCGAGCGGATGCGGCTCCTGGGAGCCGAAGTGCGTCCTGTCGAGTTCGGGACGAGGACGCTGAAGGAGGCGACGAGCGAGGCCATCCGGGACTGGATCACGAACGTCGAGACGACGTACTACTTGATCGGCTCCTGCGTGGGCCCGCATCCGTACCCGGCGATCGTGCGCGAGCTGCAGGCGGTGATCGGGCGGGAGGCGCGAGCGCAGACGCTCGAGACGACTGGACGGCTTCCGGACGCGGTGGTGGCGTGCGTCGGCGGCGGCTCCAATGCCATCGGCCTTTTCGCGGCCTTCCTCGAGGACGACGTGCGGCTCGTCGGCGTCGAAGCGGCCGGCGCCGCGAGCCTCGCGAGCGGAAGGCCGGCAGTGCTCCACGGCGCGCGCTCGTCGGTGCTGGCGGATGCGGACGGGCAGATCGCCGACACGAGCTCGATCTCCGCCGGGCTCGACTACCCGGGCGTCGGCCCCGAGCACGCGCACCTGCGCGACTCGGGCCGTGCGGAGTACGTGACCGCGACGGACGAGGAAGCGCTCGAGGCGTTCCACCGGCTCGCGGAGACGGAGGGGATTCTCCCGGCGCTCGAGCCGGCCCATGCGCTCGCACGGGCGCTCGACCTCGACGGCGAGCTCCTCCTCGTCGGGCTCTCCGGCCGGGGGGACAAGGACCTCGCCGAGGTGCTCGCGAGCTGAGGAAGAAGCTCGTCGTGTATCTGATGGCCGGGCCGGCGACGCCGGATCTCGTCGTGGCGGCGGTGTCCGGTGGTGCGGACCTCGTCGAGATCGGGTTCCCGTTCTCCGACCCGCTCGCCGACGGCCCGGTGATCAGACGCGCGGCGGAGAAGGCGCTCGCGGCCGGGATGCGCACGCGTCAATGTCTCGACTGTCTGCGTGCGATCCGCGAGCGCGTCGACGTTCCGCTCGTTCCGATGACGTACGCGTCGCTCCTCGAGGCCTACGGCTGGGAGCGGTTCGCGGAGGATGTCCGCAGCGCGGGAGCCGACTCGCTCATCGTCGCGGATCTCCCCGTGGACGAGCGCCCCGACCTGCGCCGAGTGCACCTGGTCGCCCCGACCTCCCCGGACGGCCGCATCACGCTCGCGGGGGAGCGGACCGACGGATGGCTCTACCTCGTCACCGTCGCGGGAACGACAGGCGCTCGTACGGAGCTTTCACCAGCGCTCGCGCCTCTCGTCGAGCGTGCGCGCCGGCTGACGGGCGTCCCGCTCTACGCCGGCTTCGGGATCTCGACCGCGGAGCAGGCGGCTGCCGCAGTCGAGCTCGCGGACGGCGTCGTCGTCGGCTCGGCTGCACTCGCCGCCGCGGAGGACGGGCCGGATGCGCTCGAGGAGTTCGTTCGTCACTTGCGAGAAGCACTCGGGTAGCGACCCAGCCATTCGCGGGCAGTGCGCCAGGCGTCCGAACGCGCATCGATGTGCTCGAAGTGCCCGGTCTTTGGCAGCACGACGAGCTCACACGGGTCGCCTGCTGCGAGCGCCGCATGCGCATAGCTCTCCGCGATGCGCATCGAGACGGTGTCGTCGCGGTCGCCGTGCAGCACGAGCTGCGGCAGCCCGAGAGGGAGGCGCTCGCGCGGCGACGCGAGGTCGTAGACGTCCGGCCGCTCGACAGGATCGCCGAGGAGAGCGCGTGTCGGCTCGTCGGAAGGCGCGAAATCGGCTGCGAGCCGGAGATCGAGCACGCCGGCCTGGGAGACCGCGGCGGCAATCCGAACACGCGGATCCGCACCGATCGTCCCTACCGGGAGAGTGTCGCGTGCGGCCGCCCAGAACGCGAGCTGCCCGCCGGCCGAGTGACCGACGGCCACGACCCGATCGAGGTCGAGCGGCGCGGACACATCCACGAGCGCGTCGATCCCCGCCGCCACGTCCGCGAAGGTCGCGGGCCAGCCCCCGCCGGCGCCCACGCGTCGGTACTCGAGGTTCCAGGACGCCCATCCGTGCTCGGCGAGGTCCGAGCAGAGCTCGGTCATCAGCGAGCGGTCGTAGCGCTGGCGCCAGTACCCACCGTGGACGACGACCACGAGCAGGTGCGGCTCCGCACCGGAAGGGAGAAAGAGCTCCGCGACCTGGCTCGGATGGTCGCCGTACGCGTGGACTGACCGCCGCCTGTCCGTCAGTGATCCCACCCTCGCATAATCCGGGGTCTGTGATCAGGCGAGGCGACCCGAGCGCAGCGCTCGGCTAGCGATTCGGCTGGTACCTGTGGGAGCTGATGAAGCTCGAGCTGACCTGCGGTCGCGGGCCTGTTGAGACGAAGTAGCGTGTCGCCGTGCTCGAGGACCTCATTCGCGCCTGGGACGGCGAGGAGGTGGTGGTCGGCTTCGACCAGCCGACCGGGACGTGGATGTTCGTGTGCGTTCACTCGACGCGACGCGGCCCCGCCGGTGGCGGCACGCGCATGAAGTCCTATCCGACGCCGGACGACGCGCTCGAAGACGCCATGCGGCTCTCCTCCGCAATGACGCTCAAGATGGCGGCGGTGGACCTACCTTTCGGGGGCGGCAAGGCCGTGCTCGGCGTCCCCTCGCTTCCCGAAGGTGAAGAGCGGAGGCGTCTTCTCCTCCGGTACGCCGAGCTCGTCGCGTCGCTGGGCGGGAACTTCTACACCGGACCCGATGTGAATACGTCCTCCGTCGACATGGACGTCATCGGCGAGCGGACGCCGCACGTCTACTGCCGCACAGAAGCCCACGGGGGTTCGGGCGACCCCGGCCCGTACACGGCCCGCGGCGTCTTTCATGGAATTCGAGCGAGCGTGCAGCACGTGTTCGGCTCGGACGAGCTCGAGGGCCGTTCCCTGCTCGTTCAGGGAGTCGGTGATGTCGGGGCGCGGCTCGCCGAGCTGCTGGCGGGAGCGAAGGCCCGCGTGCTCGTGAGCGATGTCGCCTCGGATCGGGCGTCCGAGGTTGCCGAGAGCAGCGGAGCAGAGATCGTTCCACCCGAGGATGCGCTCGGCGTCGAGTGCGACGTGTACGCGCCCTGTGCTCTCGGCGGAACCGTGAACGCCGAGACGATCCCCCGGCTTCGCTGCCGGGTCGTCGCAGGCTGCGCGAACAACCAGCTCTCCGAGTCCGGAGATGCCGGACGTCTGCGAGAGGCCGGAATCCTCTACGCGCCGGACTTCGTGATCAATGCCGGCGGTGTGCTCTACGCGTGGGGCGTGGAGACGTTGAAGTGGGGGCCCGAAGCGGTCGAGACGAGGCTCGCCGGCATCGGCGACGCGCTGGCGGACATCTACATGCGGGCAGACGCGGAGAGGATCACGACAGAGGCTGCGGCCGAGCAGATCGCTCTCGCCCGGCTCAGCTGAGCGCTCGCTAACTCCTTCATACACAGCTCGTCGTATTAGTCCGATGCGGACTATTTCACATGGGACTACACGCTTGACGACTGCCGAGGCCGTAACGCTCGGTCTCCTCGCGGAGGAGAAGGAGCGTTCCGGATACGACCTCCTCAAGCGCGCAGAAGGGAGCGTCGGTCACATCTGGGCGCCGGCGAAGAGCCAGCTCTACGCCACGCTTCCGAGGCTCGTCGACGCAGGCCTGGCCCGGCGTCGGGACGTGCGCCAGGAGCGGCGACCGGACAAGCAGGTCTATCGGGTGACGGCCGACGGGAGGGAGTCGCTGCGGACCTGGCTCGAGCATCCCATGCCGCGCTCGTGGGACGAGCTTCTGCTCAAGGTCTTCTTCGCGAGATTCGCCTCGGCCGAGGCGCTCCTGTCTCAGCTCGACGAGTACCGGCAGCGGCAAGAGGCGCAGCTCGAGGAGTACCTCGCCATCGAGCGGGCGATCGCCGGCGAGCCTGGAAAGCGGTACGGGTATCTCACGTTGCGGTACGGCATCGCGCTCATGCGCAGCCGGCTCGCATGGCTGGACGCTGCCGCACAGGAGCTGTCCGCGTGAGAGGCGCGGTCGCCGCGGGCCTGCTTCTCCTTACCACCGTCCTCGGCACCGCAGCGGCCTCCAGCCCCCCGGCGGAGCCGTCCTTTGCGTACGACCGCAACCGTCCGCTGGACCTCCGCCTCGGCACCGCGCAGTTCAGCAAGGGCGTGGTGCGGCAAGGCTTGGCCTTCGATGCGGGAAGTGGGCTAGAGGAGGCGTACTGGACGCATCCCGAGGAGTCGGGGCCGTGGCCGGTCGTGCTGTTCTCCCCAGGGTCTGACGGGGATGCGACGTCTCAGCTCTCCGACGCCGACAGGCTCGCGCAGCGCGGGATCGGGTCGCTGACGCTCTCGCCGCCGTCACCGCTCGTCACCTGCCGCGCCGGCGCCGACGTTCGCACATACACGGCCTACGTCGTCGGTCGCCGCCGCGCGCTCGACGTGCTGCCGTGGCTCGCGGGTGCTGACCCTGCACGCGTGGCGGCGGTGGGCTTCAGCTTCGGCGCCGCTGTCAGCGCGACACTCGCGGGCGTCGATCATCGCCTGCGCGGGGCCGTGCTCCAGTCCGGCCGTGCCCACCTGAGCGCACCCATCGGCGCTGCGTGCGGCTATCTGGGGCGCGAGAGGCAGCGGGCCTACGTGCGTGCGTACTCCGCGATCGACCCCGTCCGCTACGTCGGCGATGCCGCGCCGGCGTCGCTTCTGTTCCAGAACGGCAGGCGCGACCCGATCGCGCCGGTCAAGGACGTGAGGGCCTACTTCCGAGCAGCACGGGAGCCGAAGGCGCTTCGCTGGTACGACGCTTCGCACGAGCTGAACGAGAAGGCGCGCCGAGACCGCGACGCGTGGCTCGTGCGGGTCTTGGGCGCATGATCCGAGTCTTCGCCGCCATCGCCGCGGCCGCGCTCATCGGCGTCGGCTGTGCCGGGAGCCAGCCCGCGAGCTCGGCTCCAGGGTCGTGGAAGAAGATCGCGCCCGGTGGGAAGACCCGCTGCGCTCGCGGAGGGCCATACGCCTTCTGGCTCCGGCGCGGCAATCCCGAAAAGCTGCTCGTGTACTTCCAGGGCGGCGGTGGCTGCTTCGACCAGCGAACCTGCGCGATCGGCAGCACCTGGTTCGACGATCGGGTGGATGCGCAGGACGATCCCCGTTTCAACGGAGGCATCCTCGAGCTCGATAACCCACAGAACCCGTTTCGGGAGTGGTCGATCGTCTACCTGCCGTCTTGCACCGGCGACGTGCACACCGGCACGCGGGTCGTACGCTACGGCCCCCTGCGCGTGCACCAGAAGGGCTTCGTGAACGCCCGAGCGGCGCTCGCGCGTACGTATCGCGAGTTCCCGCAGGCCACCGTCGTGTTCGTCGCCGGTTGCAGCGCCGGCAGCGTCGGCTCGGCTTTCCACGCGGACGCGATCATCGGCCACTATCCAGACGCGCGCGTGGCACAGCTGGGCGACTCCCTGGCCTTCGTCTTCCACCGGCCGGTCAGCCTGGCCTCGTGGGGGACCCACCGCGTGTTCCCGCCCTTCTTCCGCATCGGCGACCGTCGCTGGACGATGGTCGAGTTCCTGACGCGGCTCGCACGCGAGCACTCGGACGTGACGTTCGCTCGCTTCAACCACGCGAGCGACGGTGTGCAGGAGCAGTTCTACGAAGCAGTTGGAGGTCGCCCCGGCGGGTTCGAGCCGCGGCTACGGCGCGCGGAAACGGCGCTCAAGCGACTGCCGAACTACCGCTCCTACCTCGCATGCGGTTTCAACCACTGCGCGCTGCCGACCAGCGAGTTCTACTCCCTCGAGGTCGGCGGGACTCCGCTGCGCGAGTGGGTCGCCGACCTCGCCGCAGGACGAGATGTCGGCTGTCCCTTGTGCCGCGGCTGACCTGAGGTACGCCCGGCAGGAATCGAACCTGCGACCACTGGCTCCGGAGGCCGACGTTTTGCCGGGTGCTTCCGGCTCGTTCAAGAAGCCTTTGGTTATGCGGGTTTGCGAGCTCTCGACGAAACCCGGTGCGCATGGTCGAGCGGTGCGGTTTCGAGACGTTTAGGCGTGGAGTAGGCGTCCGCTTGTCCCACCTAGCCCCGCTCGCGCAGGCGCTCCTGAATCAGCTCCCCGATCCACCATCTGAGCTCGTCAGTTGGGACCCCCGTCGCCACGGCGAGCGCTCGAGTCGGCTCGTCGCCCCGTAGTCGGGTCTCCTCGGACAGTCGGGCGGACGCGGCGGACGAAGGTGTGCGCTCCGTGGTGGTCTCATCGACGTGCGGGCGGCTGGGTTTCCGTCGCAGCTCAGGGCCTTCGTGTGCGACCGATGCCTGCCCGATCCCGACGCCAACCGCGCAGGTGAGAGGGCAAGCCGCTCGGCTCAACGAGCTTCGTGAGGAGGAGAAGCGAGCGCGTGAGATGTGGGCGAGAGCGCTGCGATAGAGAACGCGAAGTTCAGTTCGGATAGGGGCGACCGGTCAAGTCCGAGACGAGACCCTCCAAGTCCCGGAACGCGCGATCTCGGAGCCGGACACGGATCGCCTCTTCGGCGTCCGCGTCGGCCTCGTTCGAGGTCCAGAAGCGCGCTCGGCGGCTTCCGGCACCCTGGTGATACACGAGGTCTCCGTAAACGCCGCCCATGAGGAAGTGATAGTTCACCTTGTTCGAGCGACGGAGCGGCGCGATTCGCCCCCCCTCGCTCAGGACCGCACGCGTCAGACCGTGGCCGACGTCCTTTCCGACCCCGAAGGAGATCCCCAGTCGTTCCAGGTCCGAGCGACGAACCGCGAGGCAGCTGACGTGGACGAACGGTGTGATGACCTCCGCCATCTCGTCCCGGTAGATCCCTGCGAGCGTCGCGCCTTCCTCGAGGCGACGGACGAGGTGTTCGAGCCAACGATCGGCGATCGGAAATGCGTCGCTGTCCAGGGTGACCACGTAGTCGACGTCGCGCCCGGCGCTCTGGAGAAGCCGGTCGAGAGCAGCGGCATGTGACAGGTCGCGAGCGGTCTCGCGGCGGCGGCCGCGATGCACGGGAAACGCTTCGCGAACGCGTCGGCCGAGGTGGCGAAGCTGACTATCGAAATGCACGTTGACGTTCGGATAACTCTTGACGGCCGTGGCGTGAGACGGCAGTCGAGCGTTGTCCCAGAGCTCGACGGAATAGTCGATGCCTGCAGGGTGACGCTCGAGCTGTCCCAGACAGATCCGGATCCAGGGGTACGCCGCTGCCTCGGCTGCCCCGAGCCCCCCGCGGTGCCCGCGCTCGAAGCCGTCGACGATGAGGATCGCTGCGCGAGGCACCGGGTCAGAAAGCGGTCACAGGCTCGCCCGGGGCCACATAACTTCGGAGAAATGCAGGCGGCTCGCGAAACGTCAAAGGAAACCCCCAGCGTTCCGCGATCGCCGTGAACTCGTCGACCTCGCGATGACACTCCTCGCACCGGATCGCCGTGTCTCCACTGACCCGAACCTATCGCACCGCGGTTTGCACATCGGTCGGGCGGGCTACTCGCGAGGAATCACACAGTCGAGAGGAGCGGGATCATGCACGAGACGCCGCCAGAGGTACTGCCGGATCCACCACTGCAGCCGAACCGGCCCGGCGAGCCGCCGAGCGTCGACCTTCCCGAGCCGCCGGAACCACAGGAACCGTGGAACGATCCGGAGCCTCCGGAGCCTCCGACACCTCAGTCCCCAGAGGTGCCACCCGAACCTTCGGATCCAACGCGCTAGGGTTTCGGCTCGCCCCGCGGGCGCTCTCGGCTGCTCGGACCCCATGCTCTCTCGGCCTGGGCCACTGCCCTCCGGCTACGGGTGGTCCTTCGAGCTGAAATGGGACGGGGCTCCGGGCGCTCTGCCATAGCGACATGCTCGGGGATCGCCGGCCGAGAATGCGCTCCAAGCGGCGAGGTCGAAACCGGATCGCACGGTTCGGCGTAGTAGTAGCGGCAGCGGTTCGTTGTGTCCCTCGCACTGGGGAAACCACCGAGCACCGGTGGGGAGCTTCCAGGACTCCGTCCAGGAGGCAAGAATGACGGAATCGAGTCTGTACGAGCGGCTCGGTGGTGCATTCGCCATCGCAGCAGTAGTTGACCACTTCAGCGCAACGGTCGTCCGCAACCCGATCGTCGGCCAGGGATCGGAGAATCCGGCCCTCCGGGAATGGCACACCAACAACCTGGGCAGACTTCCAGGCCTGAAATTCATGCGCACCCTGTGGGTCTGCGACGTTGCCGGTGCACGCCAGCAATA
>JBKPDR010000059.1:0-14378 GCA_046727975.1 Actinomycetota bacterium
CCAAGCGGCGTCTGGGGACGATGGCGGTGATCGCAGGCGTCATGAGCGTGCTCGCGCCGATCGCGAGCGGGAGCTCCGACGTCGTCCGCAGCCCCGACGCAATCGACCGCGCCGTGAAGGCTCACGAAGCAGAGATCTTCGAGGCTGTCGATGCCCGCGAGCACCCAGTGCTCTCGCCTTCGCGGACGATCTCCCCGTCTCCCGACGTCGTCGAGCGTGCATTGCGTGCTCATCAGGAGCAACTGGCGTCGGATCTGTCGTCGATGCCTGATGTCGTCGAGCGCACGGCCGCGGCGGGATCGGCCCAATACCTCTCGCAGTCGACGAGCGGCGGAGGCGGATTCGACTGGGCCGACTTCGGGATCGGTGCGGGTGCAGGGATCGGGTTGATGCTCGTCATCGGCGGGCTCGGAGCAGGCCTCATGATCGGCCGACGCGGTCACCGGAACGTGGCGAGCGTCTAGAGAGACCGGTGAGCAAGAGTGCGGGCGGGCCTCAAGCCCGCCCGCGCGTTTGTGCGGCTGTTGCACTGAGGAGGTTGGACGCCTCCCACGGTTGCCAGCTTCATCTGGTAGGTGCGTGTGGGCTTTGCAGTCTTCAAACGGACCGCATAGGGAGCCGATGTTCAATCGGCGTTGCTTCGCCGTTAAGAGGAGAACTACGGCGATGTGAAAAGACCGAGCGATAGCTCCAGGAGCTAGCCAGCTCCACGCCAGGGAGCGTACGAGTAGTCGAGACGGCTCGCGATGTCGTAGGGATAGACGTACATCGTGAAGGCGTCGTCGATCCTGTGGACCGCGCTCGGCGGGCCAAGGGTCTTGGGAGGCTCATCCTGCATCGCGATCGAGCCCGAGTCGCGAAGGACGAACGACCTCGGCGACCGGCTCTCGAACCAGCTCGAGATCACGTTGAAGGTGTAGGCGCACAACGCGCGCGACTCCGGGAGCCGACACTGGGATACGGGTTGCACCTTCACCGCCAGATGCGTGCTCCACGTCAGACTCGCGGCGTCCCAATAGTCGGCATAGCCGTAGGTCGCACGTTCCTTCTGCGCGATGTCGACTACCCGGTCGGCATCCGAAGCCAGGGGTGGCAGTCCGGCCAGGCGCTCCACGGGCGGCAGCGTGCCGAGGAGCGTGGTTTTTGTGTCGGCCAGATTGACGAGGCTCGCGGTTGCGACAAGCGCGACGCCGAGCGAAGCGACGCCTCTGCCGAACGCTGAGCCCGACAGAACGAGCGGCGCGGTCGCGGCCGTCGCATAGAGAATCGGGACTAGGTAGAAGCCGCCGTGCACTCCTTCGCTGCTGAGGAGGAAGGCAGCGGATGAAAAGACGATGGAGAATGACCAGAACGCCGCGTACACGAGCAGGGGCGTCGATGGGTTTGGGGACTGCAGTTCGCGTCGCACAAGCGTGAAGGGCGCCGCCAGAGCGGCCAAGATGAGAACGGCACAGGCGAACGAGAGCGTCGAGCGGGTGCCCAGCTGTGCGTCGAAGAAGTAGTCGCCGTTCACGAGTTGGACGATCTGCCTGAGCAGACGCCCGAGGTTGGGCCAGAGGTCGGCCTCACTCGCGAAGCGGGTCGCGGCCCGGGTGGAGACCTCGACGTTCGCGAGCGACATCGCCCGGGTCGTGACGACTGCGACTGGGAGCGCCGCGAGCACAGAGGCGAGGACGATCCAGCCTTGGAATCGCACTCCAGGGAGTCTCAGGAAGAGCAGGCCCGTCAGGGCGAGCGGGATCAGGCCGGAAGCCGCAAAGAGGGAGTCGGAGGCAAGCGTCGTGCCCGCGAGCGCACTCACGAGCACTGCCGCAACGACGCTGCGTGTCGGGGACGGGTGGTGCGCGAGCCAGAGGCAGTAGGCCGCGAGCACCACCGTTGGTGGCCACGTCCCGCTATGGAAGTTCAGTGTGACGAGGCCGTAGCTGACGAAGGGACTGGTGGCAACGGCGGCCGTTGCGGTCATCGCGGCCGCCCAGCGCCCGGCCAGCCGCCAAGAGGCCCACGCGAGGAGCGCGACGCTGCACAGCGAGAACAGGTAAGGCGCGACTTCCCAGATCTGCCGGTGCAGCGGGAGTGATTTCGTCAGCAGCGCAAACCAGAGCGCCGTGAACCAGCCAAATCGCTCGAGCACGACGGTCCCGTCGCCCATCGTCTCGGCAATCACGGCGGCGGTCGCTGCGTCGCTGTTCCAGTAGACCCTTTCGATCAGCTGCGGGAGCCGCACCGCGAATAGGACGAGATACGCGGCGCCGAGGAGGACGGGCAACCACGGCAGGACCGCGGCGACGTGACGCGCTCGGTCTCCGTGTGGCCGGGCGACTTCGATCCGGGCCATCCGCGCGGAGAGGTTATCGCCGAGGTCGTGAACGCGAGGAGGAGTAGGCCGCGGCCTTGCGTATGAGAAACGCTCCCGCGCCTCCTGTACACGATTCGCGCCGGCATGATCGTCGGTATGAGCTCGAAACTGCCAGGCGAGAGCGAGAACGCCTGATGGAGCGGCGGGCGCACCGGTTGTGAACGGTGCACAGATGCTCGCGGCGCTGCCGGGCTGTGCGACGCCGCGGCTAAAATCCCCGAAGCCGCGCGGATGTGGCGGAATTGGTAGACGCGCACGGTTCAGGTCCGTGTGCCCGTAAGGGCGTGGAGGTTCAAGTCCTCTCATCCGCATCCCAGCACTCGACCGCCTCCCGAACGTCTCACCCAGCGATGACTCGACTCGGCGCCATCCTCGTACTAGCCGTCGCCGTCGTGGTGCTCGTCGTGGGCGGCCGCCTCCCGCATCCCGACAGCGCCGACTCCAGCCGCCGCACCGAGGTGGTCGTCGCGCTCGGTGCATCCGCACTCGCGAGCGCGCCGACCGGAGGCAAGCGGCTCGCGGCCGAGCAACGCGCGTTCGTCGCTGCCCTCGAGAAGCGCGTTCCGGAGGCCGACATCCGCTGGCGCTACCGCCTCGTCACGAACGGCTTCGCCGTGATCCTCCCCGCTCGACGACTCCCGGAGCTCCGCACGCTCCCCGGAGTTCGCGAGGTGTACGAGTCCGTCGAATACGGTCCGCAGCTCAACCAAAGCCCCGGCCAGATCGGTGCGAAGGCGATCTGGGGCGCCCGGCTCGAGACCGCGGGCGACGGGATCAAGATCGGGATCATCGACAGCGGCGTCGACCCGACGCACAAGTTCTTCGCCCCCTCGAGCTACACGATGCCCCCTGGCTTCCCGAAAGGACAGCTCGAGCTCACCACCGCGAAGGTGATCGTGGCGCGTGCGTTTCCCCCTCCGGGTGCGTCGCCGAGCTCGCGGCTAGCCTTCGGCCCCGGCTCCGACAGCCACGGAACCCACGTCGCGGGGATCGCCGCCGGCAACGCTGGAACGCGGAGCTCGGGTGGCCGGATCGTCTCCGGCGTCGCCCCCAGGGCCTACATCGGCAACTACCGGGTGTTCGTTCCCACTCCGTCCGGCTTCAGTCCGAATGCGAACTCGGCCGAGATCGTCGCCGCGATCGAGGCAGCCGTCGCGGACGGGATGGACGTCATCAACTTCTCGGGCGGAGAGCTCGAAATCGAGCCGAGCAGGGACATCGTCGCCCGTGCACTCGACGGGGCGGCGGCGGCCGGGGTCGTGCCCGTGGTGGCTGCCGGAAACGAGTACGACAACGCGGGAGCGGGATCGATCTCGTCACCCGGCAACTCGGCGCGCGCGATCACGGTCGGCGCGGTGCAGGCCGAGGGCAATCCCGTGCGGAGCGTGCACGCGGAGTTCTCCTCGGTCGGCCCGACCCCGATTTCGCTCCGACTGAAGCCGGACGTCGTCGCTCCCGGCATCGAGATCCTCTCGTCGGTACCCGGAGGCTGGACGTCGATCTCCGGGACGAGCATGGCGTCGCCGCACGTCGCCGGAGCTGCAGCGCTTCTCCGGGAGCGCCACTCAGGGTGGACCGTCGCTCAGCTCAAGTCGGCGCTCGTGCAGACGGCGACGGATGCGTTGCTCGACGACGACACGGCGACTGCCGCAGGCCCATCCTTCGTCGGAGGAGGAATGGTTTCGCTCGCAGAGGCCGATCGGCCACTCGTCTTCGCATCGCCCTCGGCCCTTTCGTGGGGCCTCGTGCGACCGGGGAGCGATCTGAGCGGGTCGATCAGCCTCGAAGACGCGGGCGGCGGGACCGGAACGTGGCAGGTGAGCGTCCGGGGCCTGAGCGCTCCGTCTGGAGCAACGGTGCTCCTCCCCGCCTCTGTCACCGTACCCGGGGAGCTCGAGTACGAGGTCGTGGCCGCCTCCTCGGCTGCGCAGGGTGAGCTCTCTGGCTCGATTGCGCTCAACAACGGCGTTGCCGAGCGCCACGTGCCGTTTTGGGCCCGCGTCGCGACCGCCGCCCTGGCGAGACACAAACCGATAGCTCTCTCCGGCGGAGGTCCGCACCGGGGGACGACGAAAGGGCAGCCGGCGCTCGTCTCGCGCTATCGCTATCCGGAGGACCCGCGTGGCCTGGGAGTCCAGGACGTGCTTCGAGGGCCAGAGCGCGTGTACCGCCTGCGCATCTCGCGTCGCGTCGCCAACTTCGGCGTCGTCATCACCGGGCGCGCTCCCGGCGTGACGGTTGAGCCGCGTATCGTTTTCGGCCTCGACGAGAACCGTCTCACCAACATCGCCGCCCTGCCGGTCGTGGAAAACCCGTATCTCGAGTTCTACGGGAGCCGGGTGCTCGTGGCCGGAGCCCTATCGCCTCGTCGCGGCGAGTACGCAATCGTCTTCGACAGCCCGACGAACGCCGGCGCGGGGCGGTTCAGCTTCCGCTACTGGGTGCATGACGTCACGCCGCCCACCCTTCGACTCCGCACCAACACAGTGGCGGTGGGCCGGCCGATCCTCGTATCCGCAACCGACACCGGGTCGGGGGTCTACCCGAACAATCTGGTCGCGACCGTCGGGGAGACCTCCGTGCGAGCGACGTACGCACGCGGGGCCGTCCGCGTGGATACGAAGCGTCTCGCTCCGGGGAGATATCGCCTACGACTCCGCGTCTCGGACTACCAGGAGACGCGGAACACGGAGAACGTCGCTCGGATCCTGCCCAACACCCGGATCCTGAACGCGACCATCACGATCCGACCGCAATAGACTCCACCTTGTGAAGCCCGGCCGCCACGGCCGCGAAGCGGACGCCCGTAGGGGTCTACGGCGAACGGGATCTGCGGGAGCGGATTCCGTTCTTGCGCACTCCTAGGTCTTTCTGTCCTTCTCCTCGATCGTGGGGAGCGCGTCGAGGTCCTCTGCGACGCTGCGGATGAACTCGTCCCTCTCGTCGTCGGGTGTTACGACGCGGAACTGCTTCTTGCGGCGGCTGCGCTCGCGCTGCCTGCGCGCCTCGGCGCCGAAGCGACGACCCAGCCGTGGACGCTCGGCCGCAACGACGAGTGCGGCCGCAAGAACGAGCACGACGAGCCACGGCCAGCTCACGGCCCCGATTGTAGCCCGACGGGAGCCAAGCTACGCGAAGAAGACCTGCATCGGCAGGGACGAGAGCGGCACGCCCCCGTCGCCCGTCACCAGCCAGGTCTCCTGCATGTACAGGCAGTCCTCGCCCTCGGGCGCGATCGCGTGCGGATGCATCGAGAAGACCATGTTCTCCCGGAGCTCCGTCTCCACCCCCTCCCCGACCTTGGGGAACTCGATCATCGTCATCCCGATCGAGTGTCCGGTCACATGGCCGAGGTGGTAGCCGCGCTGGAGGAAGCCTTCGGCGACCGCACGATGGACGTCGTGGCCCGTTGCGCCCGGTCTCATGGCTCCCCTCGCCGCCTCGAAGTACTCGAGGTAGGCGTCGAGCATGCGCACGGTGTCGGGAGAGAGCTTCGTGCCGCTCGCCGCGATCGCGCGCGAGACCTCGACCCAGTGCATCCCCGGTCCTGCGATCTCGAGCGACGGCAGCACGAACTCGCCGAGCACCTCCTCCCGACGCGCGATCTTGAACTCGGGTCGAGCGAGCGTGTCGGTGCCCGTGAGCACCATGTTCATGGTCAGGCGCCCGCAGCCCTCGGTGACGAACCACTCCTCCGCCGCGGCCATGACCTCCGCAGCCGTCCTTCCGGGCGCGTAGCGCTCGAGGAAGATCTCGAATCCCCTCTCGTTGATCCGGACCGAGTCACGCACCGACTCGAGCTCCGCTTCGCTCTTCACCGCGCGAGCGAGATCGAACTCGACGTCGAAGGAGACGACGTCGTGACCCTCGAGCGCCCGGTAGTCGCGCACGGACATGACGTAGTCGAGCCCGTAGACGCCGAGGCGGCGCCAGCCCTCGCCCCGCGCACGCTGCGCGATGTGCTCGCCGGGACGGTCGTGGAAGACCTGCTCGATCCGGGCCGTTCCGTGCTCCCCGACGTAGCGCGCTTCGCTCGGGAAGACGACGGACGGCTCACCGTCGGCCGGGACGACGACGTATGCGTAGCGGTGGACGATCTGGAATCCGGTGAGGTACGTCACCGCTCCCTCGAAGCCCGTGTACTCACTGCCCGAGACGATCAGGGCGTCGAGGTGGTGCGTCGCCATCGCCGCACGGACGTTCGCGTACCTGCGCTCGAGCTCCGAAGTCAGCTCCACGAGGCCTCGGTCCCCTTCATCAGCGCCGTGATGGCGTCGTTGAGCGGCGTAGGTACGTCGAGCTCCCGACCGAAGCGGGAGATGCCGCCGTTCAGGAAGTCGATCTCCGTCGGACGCCGCGTCTCCACGTCCTGGAGCATGCTCGCCTTGTGGCCGTACGCGACGTCGGGCCGCGCCGCGCGGTCGATCAGCTCCTCCGGGTCGGCGTCGAGCGTGATTCCCTGCGCCGCGGCCACCGCCCTGCCTTCGTCGACGAGGACGCTGACGAGCGCGCGCAGGTCCGGCCGCTCGCAGACCCGCCCGTGCGTCAGCCGCGTGAGTGCGCCGACCGGGTTGGTCGCGGCGTTGAAGATCACCTTCCGCCATTGCGCCGGCCGCGCGTCCGGGACGGCCTCCGCCGGCATCCCTGCCCGCGTGCACGCGTCGGCCAGGCGCTCGATCTCCCCGAACGGTGCCGGGCTCGGCTCGAACGGGCCGAGCGTCGTGTCGCCCTTGACATCCCACTGGACCACGCCCGGACCGACGAGCTTGCCTGCGGGAAACGTCGTCCCGCGGATCACCTGCCGAACATGACGCGCGATGGCCTCCTCGTTCCCGACGCCGTTCTGCACCGATGCGACGGAGCCCGCCGCGAACGCGCGGGCAGTCGCGGAGATTGCCGCTTCCGTGTGCATGGCCTTCGTTGCCACGATGCCGAGCTCACAGGACGGCAGCTCGCCGGCGTCCGAGGTCGCGCGCGGCCGGCCGACCACGTCGCCTGCCCCGGTGAGCCGCAGCCCGTCCGCGTTGATCGCGTCGACGTGTCGGCGGTCGAGGTCGTACGCCCACACCTCGACGTCGTCGAGCTGCGCGAGATTCGCCGCGAAGAGCGACCCGACCGCGCCGCACCCTACGACGCAGATCCTCACGAGTACGAGGCCTCCTTTCCGCGGACGAGCGCATACACGGCGCGCTGCAGCGGGACCGGGACCCCGAGGCGCTCGGCCTCTCGCACCAACGCGCCGTTGATCGACTCCACCTCGGTCCGACGGTGAGCCGCGACGTCCTCGAGCATGGACGGACGGTGGGCGCTGCCGCGCTTCGTCGCGAGGACGTTCATCTCCCAGGGATCCTCGTCGAGCGCGATCTCCGCCGCGCGGGCGACCGCTCTCCCCTCGTCCATGAGAAGCCGCACGAGACGCCCAAGGTCAGTCGGCTCCTGCTCGGCCGCGAAATGCCGGTCGTGCGGGAGGCCGGTCAGCGCTGCGACGCCGTTGACCGTGGCGTTGAAGATCAGCTTCGACCACTGCGAAGGACGGAGGTCGGCGAAGACCTGCGCCCGCAGTCCGGAGGAGACGATGAGCGCCGAGACCTCCTCGACGAACGCCAGGCTCGTGTCCTCGTACGGCCCGAGCCACGTGGCCGTGTCGAGGACGTACTCCACCTCCGTGTCCGAGTGGCGCGTCCCGCTCATGAACGTGATGGCCGAGATGAGCGGCCACCGTCCGCGGCGGCGCACGACCTCCTCCGCCCCGAGCCCGTTCTGGACGGGCATGAGCGTCGCGTCAGGGAAGTAGCCCTCGAGCGCGGCCGCAACGGCGGCCAGATCCGTCCCCTTGCAGGCGACGATTCCGAGGTCGAAGCCAGGGAGCAACGCCGGGTCGGCGGATGCGCGAACGCGTGCTTGGAGCTCGCTCCGGCCCGTCACCCGCAGTCCGCGCTCGTTCAGCGCGGCGGCGTGTTCATGGCGGCGTGTGAGGACGCACACCTCGACGACCTGCGCCAGGTGAGCGGCATAGAGGCTCCCGATCGTCCCGGCGCCGATGATGCAGACGCGCTCGATCACGAAAGCGGCTCCTCGACGGCTCGGCGCGGTCGCCGGATCCGCGGCAGCCCGAACTCGCGCCCTCGTGTCAGCCCCGAGGGGAGCAGCACGAGGACGATGGCCATGAAAGCGGCAACCCCCACGAGACGACTCCCGGCCCACAGAGGCTCCCCGAGCAGGTCGTTGACGAGACCGATCTCGCCGTTCTCGGCGTCCAGCAGGAAGGAGTCGAGCGCGCTCACCGCCAGCGCTCCGACCACCGCGCCCCAGAGGCTGCCGACACCTCCCACTACGAGCATCGCAAGGCATAGGAACGTGAGCTCGAGGTACACGTCGCCGGCGTGCAGGGTCCCGGCCAGGTGGACGAAGAGGCCGCCCGCAAACCCGGAGAGCGCGCCGGAAAGGGCGAACGCCCAAAGCCGCTGGCGGTGGATGTCGATGCCCGCTGCGCGTGCTGCGGCCGGGTCTTCCCGCGACGCCCGCAGCTTCCTCCCCAACCGGCTGCGCTGATAGAGGAAGGCGACAGTCACCACGACGAGGGCGCCGACTGTTGCCTGCACGAGGCCGGTCGTCTCGGGGACGGTCGTAAGGGTCAACGGCCCCGGCCCGATCTTCTCCCAATTTGCGAGGATGTTGTGGGTTATCCCCAGGACGGCGAAGGTCGCGATCCCCGCCGCGAGACCTGAGAGGCGCATGAGCGGGATGCCGACGAGCAGGGCGAACACCCCTCCGACAGCGGCAGCGAGGGCGAGTGAGGCCGCGTTTCCCACCGAGTGCTCGCCGAGTAACCGGAAGAGGCCGGGGGTGATCGTGGGCTTGAGATCGACGGGAACGGTCATGACCCCTGCCGCGAACGCCCCGACCGCGACGAAGCTGACATGTCCGAACGAGATCACGCCCGAGTTGCCCACGAAGACGTAGAGGGAGACGACGATCGCGGCGAAGACGAGTGCGCTCCGGAACTCGACCTCGAGGTCGGCGTCGACGAACCCCATTCCCCCGACGACGCCCACGAGGACGAGAAGGGCCGCCGGGCCCAGCAGCTGGACGAGGTCGTCGACGAATTTCACACGCGTTCCACCGCCGACTCCCGCGCCCGGGTGAAGAGGCCCTCCGGCCGCAGCAGGAGGACGACGATCACGAGCATGAAGACCGCCGAGTCGAGGTAGACGCTGCTCGTGAAAGGCCAGGATCCGGTGCTCGGCAGGTAGCCGGAGAACATCCCCACCGCGAAGCCCATGCTGAACCCACCGAGCGTCGCGCTGAGCAGCCGGTCGATGCCGCCGACGACGACGCCGACGAGCACGATGATCGTCTCTCGCAGGCCGTAGTCGGGCGCCACGAGCGGGGACTGGGCGTGGGGAAGGATGACCGCGACCGTAGCCGCCAGCACGCCGGCGATGAGCACCGCGACCGTGATCACCCGATTCGCGTTCACCCCGAGCAAGCGTGCGGTGGTGGGATCGATCGCTGCCGCGCGCATCTGGAGGCCTATCGTCGTGCGCCCGAGAAGGAGTGCGAGCGCGCCGAAGGCAACGGCGGCCACGACGATCGAGACGATCGTGATCCAGCGAACGCTCAGCCCTGCGACGGTGACGAAGTCGGACAGCCCGGGGAACAACACCGCGAACTTTCCGATCGCCCCGAACTTGACCAGCGCGATGCTCTGGAGGAGGTAGCTGATGGCGAAGGTCGCCACCAGCATCGTCGTCGGAGACGCGCGACGCAGCGGGCGGAAGGCGAGCAGCTCCATCGCGAGCGAGAGCACCAGCACGACTGCAAGACAGGCCGCGATCGAGAGCACGGCTGAGCGGTCGCTCGTCAGCGCGATCGCGTACCCGCCCGCCATGATCAGCTGGCCGTACGCGAAGTTGACGAGCCGCAAGACTCCGAAGACGAGCCCGATGCCGATCGCCATCAGCCCGTAGATCGAACCGAGGGCAACCGCGTCCAGCAGCGTCTGAATGTCTTCGGTCATGGGCCAACCTCCGTTGGCCCATGAGCGTGGAGGGGTGTGGGGAACCCGTCTGCTCTTGCTTGAAGGAGGGGGCTCGCGGGGGAACCCATGGGTTCATATCGTGGGGGAAACATGATTTCCCCCACGACGGCGAGCCGAAGGCGAGCGGTCATCCGCCAAAGTACGCGGTGACCATGCGCTCGGTGTCGTCCGCGTCGGCCGGGGTCAGCATCATCCGTAGCTCCCCGTTCGAGAGCACGTGTGTGCGATCTGCGAGCGCGACCGTTCGCTGCGCGCGCTGCTCGACGAGAAGCACGCTCACGCCGCGCTCGCGGATCGCCTGGAGCGTCTCGAACACGCTGTCCACGACGGTGGGCGCGAGTCCGAGCGAGGGCTCGTCGAGGAGGAGCACCTCTGGTTCCGCGACGAGCGCGCGCGCGATCGCGAGCTGCTGCTGCTGGCCTCCGGAGAGCGCTCCCGCCGCGCGCCCGCGCGTCTCTCGGACAACCGGGAACAGGCTGTAGACCTCGTCGAGTGCTCCTTTCGAGGCCGTGCGCGACGATCTCGCGGAGAGCCCGAGCCGCAGGTTTTCCTCGACCGTCAGCTCCGCGAAGATGCGCCTCCCCTCGGGGACGAGGGCGATCCCCGAGCGGGCGATCAGCTCGGGCCGGCGTCCGCGGATCGAGGTGCCGTGCAGCCGGATGTCGCCGGCGGTCGGCGAGACGATGCCCATGATCGCGTGGAGCGTGGTCGACTTACCCGCTCCGTTCGGCCCGATCAGCCCCACGATCTCACCCCGCCCGACCGTGAGCTCGAGCCCGCGGACGGCCGGTACCGCCCCGTATCGCACCTCGAGCGCCTCGATCTCGAGCGCACGCTCAGGAACCGACATCCGCGTCTTCCTGAACAGCGCGCTCGCCGAGGTATGCGGCAGCGACATCGAGGTTGCCGCGCACCTCGGCCGGCGTTCCCTCGACGAGCGTCCGTCCTTGATCGAGGACGTGGATCCGGTCGCAGACCGCCATCACGAGCGCCATGTTGTGGTCGATGAGCAGGATCCCGGCGCCGCGCACGTCGCGTACGGATCGGATCACCGCCGAGAAGTCGGGGATCTCCGCCTCCGGGAGGCCCGCCGCCGGCTCGTCCAGGAGCACGTAGCGAGGCTCGATTGCGAGGGCGCGGGCAACCTCGAGCTTGCGCTCGTCGCCGTGCGAGAGGGCTGATGCAGGCGTGCGCTCGCGTCGCCGGAGGCCGAGAAGGTCGAGCAGCTCGTCCGCGCGCCGCCTCGCGCTTCGCGGGCTTGCGCCGATCCCGAGTGCCGAGACCTCCACGTTCTCGCGGACCGACAGGTTCCCGAACGAGTGGCTGTGCTGGAAGGTCCGAGCGAGACCCGCGCGTCCTCGGCGGTGCGGTCGCCAGCGGGTGATGTCGCGATCACCGAGCTCGACCGTGCCGGACGTCGGCCGGTCGAAGCCGGTCAGCAGGTTGACGAGCGTCGTCTTCCCTGCTCCGTTCGGCCCGATCAGGCCGACCACCTCGTTCGGCCGCAGGTCGAGCGTCACCTCACGGAGCGCGTGGACCCCGTGAAACGAGCGTGAGAGGGCGGTGGCCCGGAGCATCTCCCCGGGCCACCCGCCGCGTTCGCTCTCAGTCGCGGACTGCGCCAACCGCGCTTCTTAGCCGATGTTCGCCGGCTTCTTCGTCTTCCAGAAGCGCAGGAACCTCGCCTTGTTGTCGTTGACCAGCATGACCCGGTAGGCACGCCCGGTGACCCCGTGCACGCTCTTCGAGTAGGTGATGCGACCGGACGTCACCGACTGGTTCTTGAACTTCTCGAACTCCGCCGCGAGCCTGGCACCGCTCGTAGCGCCTCCCGCCCGCTTGATTGCGAGCACGAGCGCGTCGACGAGATCCGCGCCGGGGATGAAGCTCCCGGTCGCAGGCAGCTGTCCCTTGTTCAGAGCCTTCACCTGCCGGACAAGGGCGTTCACGGCCCTGATCGGGTCGTCCCCGTACAGCGAGCCGTACGTCACGTAGTAGTAGTTGCGCACCTTCGTGCCGCTCTTGGGCCACCAGTAGTTCCCGTCACCGCCCCACGAGTTGATGATCGGCGTCGAGTTCCCGAGGTTCCGCAGGCCCGTCACGAACGGCTGCAGCCCGTCGAATGCCGTCGGGAACGCGATCACGTCCGCGTCGGTGCGCGCCACCTTCGTCATCGCGTTGTTGATGGTGTTGGAGAACGATGTGAACGCCTCCTCCTGGACGATCCGGCCGCCGAGCTCCTTGAATCGCACCTCGAAGGCGTCGGCCACGTTCCGGAAGTACGCGAGCAGGTTGTCACGGACGATGATCGCCGTGCGCCAGCCCCGCGAGTAGGAGTACTCGGCCATCGCGGCGCCTTCGTCCTGCGCGATGTTCCCGAGTGTGAAGGCGAGCTTCCCTTTCGGGCCGAAACGCTTCGGCCCTTGCTGATCGGTGCCGATGCAGGGGGCGAGCGCGAGTCGTCCGCTCGAGATGAAGGCTTGCGTCGCCGGAGCGGCGAACTCGACGTCGCAGGTGACCATTCCGACGGCGGCTCCCTGCTTGATGAGCTGGAGCGCGCACGCCTTCTGCTTCTTCAGCTGGTGGTTGCAGACCTTGACCTGCAGGTTCCGTCCGTCGACACCGCCTGCAGCGTTGATCTTCTTGACCTGCACCTGGACCGCGTACAGCGCCGGCGTGTCGTACGGGGACATGTTCGCCGTCAGGTCCATCGCCGCGCCGATGATGATCGGCCCCTGCTGCTGAGAGCCGCCGCGCGCAACGGCAGAGCCGATCGCAGCAAGCCCCCCTGTCAGCATCAGCGCAGCCGCAAGTGCGGCCCACTTGCCGGGTGGTCTCATATCGTCCTCCCTCTCGAAACCCGCTTCGACGCGAGTATCGAATGCTGTGACATGTCAGTCAACTCGTACGGCTCTGGGTCCGCCTCCGGTTCACTAATCGCCGGAACTCTGCATCGGTGAGCACCCCGCGCTTCCGGGTGCCCGCCTTCTTCACCGCCTCGAGGAGCTCCGGAAGCTGCTCCTCGGACGAATCGAGGCCGAGCTCCGCGAGCTTGATCCGGATCGAGTCCAGACCACTCTTCTTGCCGAGCACGATCGCGCGGTCCGCGCCCACGAGCTCGGACGAGTACGGCTCGATCGCGGGAGGATCGTGAAACTGCGCCGCAACGGCTCCCGACTCGCGCGTGAAGAGGTTCTCGCCCGTGATCGGCTTCCAGGGCGCGAGCGGTGTGCCCGAGAGCGCCTGCACGAGGTGGGAGAGCCCGCGCACACGCTCCAGGCGCAGCCGTGTTGGGATCCCGTAGAGCGCCTCGAGAGCGAGAGCCACCTCGACCAGGTCGGCATTTCCAGCGCGCTCTCCCATCCCGTTCACGGTGCCTTGCACCCAGGTCGCGCCGGCCTGTACTGCGGAGACGGCGGCTGCCGTCGCGAGCCCGAAGTCGTCGTGCCCGTGCCAGTGCACCGACACACCGTGGCCGACGCGGTCGGCCACCTCGCCCACGAGGAACGCGGCAGCCTCGGGAGTCGCGATGCCCAGCGTGTCGACCACGACGACTTCGGCCGCCCCGGCCTCCACGGCCGCGTCGTACGCGCGCCGCACGTACTCGAGGTCGGCTCGCGTCGAGTCGACGCCGAAGTACGCGACCCGGATCCCTTCGCTCGCCGCGAAAGAGACCGCGGCACGAATTCGCTCGAGCATCGTCTCCCGGGAGACGCCGAGCGCAGCGAGCTTTCCGTCCGAGATCGGGCTCTCGATCACGGACGCCGTGAGACCCAGCTCGACGAGCGCCTCCACGTCCGCGCGGACCGCGCGTGAAAAGCCCCAGATCTCCGCGCTCAGACCGGCCTCCAGGATGAGCTGAATCGCTCGCGTGTCCTCCTGGGAAACCCGAGGAAAGCCCGCCTCGATCCGATCGACGCCCGCCTCGTCGAGCGCCTGCGAGATGCGCAGTTTCTCCTCCGGCGACAGCACGACGCC
>JBKPDR010000060.1:0-8882 GCA_046727975.1 Actinomycetota bacterium
CCACAGTCGCGCTCATCGCCGCCGGACGGCTCGACAGTTCCCATCGCCTCCTGGGCGAGGCGATAGAGGAGGCACGAAAGCGAGGCTTGGTCAGCCAGTTCTGCCTTGCGTCGGCATGTCGCGCACTCGTGGCACTTCACCGAGGCTCCCTCGCAGACGCCGTCGCCGATGCCGAGCTGAGCCTGGACGCCGTCGAGCTGCATCGGCTGCAGAGCATCAACGCCTATCCGGTCGCATTCCTGTCGGACGCACTCGTCGAGCTCGGAGACCTGACCCGGGCGCAGCGCGTCATCGATTCGGCAGAGCTCGGCGATGACGTCGGCTATGGCCAGTTCACGTTCTTCGACGCTCGCGCGCGACTTCGACTCGCGGAAGGGGACTACGCTCGTGCGCTGCACGAGCTCCTGACGCTCGGCGCGTTCCTGGAGAGCTTCGGCGTCCACAACCCGGCGATGTCACCCTGGCGCTCCGAGGCTTCGATTGCCCTGCTCGCACTCGACCGCCACGAGGAGGCGAGGCGCTACGCCGCCGATGAGCTTCTCCTCGCGCGGCAGTGGGGTGCTCCGCGTACGCAGGGGAAGTCGCTCGTGGCCTGCGGTCTTGCAGAAGGCGGCGAGGATGGTCTCGCGCTCCTGCGCGAGGCCGTTTCGGTGCTCGAGCCCTCGCAGGCTCGCCTCGAGCACGCGAAGGCGCTGGTCGAGCTCGGTGCCGCACTGCGCCGAGCGAACCAGCGCTCCGAGTCGCGCGAGCCGCTTCGCCAAGGGCTCGAGCTCGCCACCCGCTGCGGCGCGGCACCACTCGCCGAGCGCGCCGAAACCGAGTTGCTCGCCACGGGTGCTCGGCTTCGCCGCATCGCGCTGAGCGGCGTCGATTCGCTCACCCCGAGCGAGCGGCGCGTGGCCCAGATGGCGGCCGAAGGCAACACGAACCGCGAGATCGCCCAGGCTCTCTTCGTCACCACGAAGACGGTTGAGGTACACCTGTCGAGCGTCTACCGCAAGCTCGACATCAGCTCTCGCTCGCAGCTGCCGAGAGCTCTCGCCGAACCAGGCCGGGTGGAACCCATCGCCCCCTGGCGGTAAGGCGGGGTCGCCAGGAATCGCCTCTCTGCGACTTTGCGTCCCGGCGGCGTTGTCTATAAGGGCAAGATTCGTGGCCCACTCGTGGCCCAAACGTCGATTAGACGACTGGCTCACCCATGCGGTGCCGGGGTGACGTTAGGGCAAAAAAGCCCAGCAAATGTGGCCGTGAGACGTCTGCCGGTCAATGAAGAGTGTCGGCCCGACCACCGCCTTCCGCCCACGTTGTCAGGACGATGAACCTCTGTCCCTGCGGGCTCTATTCCGACGCTCCTTGTGCAACTACTGAGCCGGCTGCGGAACGAGAAGCAGCCGAAGCCGATAGCCGAGAGCGCGTCCGAGTCCCGTGGCAAGAATGGCAAGGTTTGGCGTTCGTTCGGGTTCGGTGGCGTTCGCTCGCTCGGACGAAGACCCTGCAAACCCGACGGGTCGAGCGGACGGTCGCGAACAGGTCCGAACATCGCGCGCAGTTGCCATGCAGAAGGTCGAGGGTTCGAGTCCCTTCATCCGCTCCTCGAAAGCCCCGCTTAGGCGGGGTTTTTGTTGCCTCTACAGTAGCCAGCACACGCTCAAGCTCGTGATTTGTGCCCATTTGTGCCCATTCGATTGCCCGGTCGTACGCACGGAGATGTGGTCCCGAGAGCCGCTCCCGACGCTTCGTCGCCTGCGCGTACACGCGGAGCGTGAAGCCAGGGTCCTCGTGCCCAAGCTGCGCAGCCGTGTACCGGACGTCGTCACCGCACCGTCGGAGTCGTACAGGACTCGCCGAGAGCGACGACGATGTGGTCATGGTCGCGCCGGTCGACTACTGCGTCGCGTGCCGTTCTGATGGAGCCGAAGAAGCAAGGCAGCCAATAAGAGGAGCCATCACCTAAGCCTCGAAGGCGCTTGATGCCGGGTCAGCCTTCGCGTCCCCCTGTTCCCCTCCCCCTGAACGGGGACGGATGGGTGGCTGGCCCCGGCGACCCCGCACTCTCCTGTCGAACCGTTTGGATGGCGCACACGAATCACGGGCGAGGCCGGAGCGGGAGCGCGCACAAGAACGGCTTGCCTTCGCTGAAAACGGCCGAATCGCTGTCGGAAGTACAGGTCGTGAGTACCGTCAAGGGTTGAGCCTCAAGGGGAAACGGGGGAAGAGATGGAACCAGCTTCAACGCATGAGCACGCGCAGCCGGGAGAACCTGCGCCCGCCAGCACCGGCGTGCAGGGCAGCCGTGATGATCGGCGCTTGGCGATGCAGTTTCTCGGCATCGTCCTAGCGATCTACGTGGTGATCGGGCTGGCCATTTACGGCATGGTGGCAGCGCTCCTCTAGTTCCACGAGCGGGGGGAGAGATCGCTCTGGCTGGCGGAGTTACGGCGCGGCGTCCCTCTCTCGAATCCGGTATGTGTGCACTACAAGCTGTAGTCGCTGCCCTTGAGCGCGTCGCCAAAGAACGCGACAAGCATGACAGGAACTCATGGGAACTCGAGGATCGGTGGTCCTGGTGAGCCTTGCGAGGCGCGCGGAATAGGATCGTCGTCCCATGCATCGCTCGCTCGCGGAGCGATGGTTGCGGCGAGCTCCTGCCGTTTTTGCCCGAGTGCTCTGGCGTTTGTTCGGGCGAGCGCGCGCGCCAGCGCGGCTCTCGTAGGATCGCGCTGTGCCGCGGGTTCACGTGGTTGAGGAGTCGAGTGTTCATGCCGAGCAGGACTTGGAGGCCGCGCGGGACTTCTCCGAGCGGCGTGCCGAGATGTGGCTGGACGTTCATGTCGAGCACCATCACGTTCATGCGCAGGGCGATCCCTGGGCCGATGTCACCGAGGGCAATCCATGGCCGATCGGCTTCGTCTGGGAGCGGCTTCACTACGACTGGTCCGAAGCGGGTTGCATCAAGGGAACGGTGACGGACTCGAACATCTTCAAGCCCGGAAGCACCTGGGAGCTTCGGGCGACACCGACTGAAGACGGCCGCAGCCGCGTTGAGGTGATCGGCGTTCGGCACCTACGAGGAAGAGGCTGGCTCCTCGCTCCCTTCTTCCCGCTCGGGCTCGCACGCCAGACGGTCGCTGCCCACCTGCGCCACTTCGTCGCCAAGCTCGAGGAGACGGCCTCCCATGAGCAGCGTCGTCGACGGCACTCGCCCTGAGGAATGCGGGCGAGAGGTCGATGAGTTCACCGCGATCGCCGAGTGGTGGGGCTACTGGAGCGATGGCTGCGGCGAGCTGCTTCCGTTCTGCCCCGAGTGCGCAAGGCGAGAGTTCGCGCCCGACGCCCCGGCGAGCCTACCTCCGCGGCCCGGCGACTTCTAGGGTCTGATTCGGGGTCTGGGGCTAGGCGTCGTGCTGCCGGACGAACTCCGCCGCCTTGGGCCCACCTTGCAGCCCGCCTTCTTGAAAGATCGCCGGAACCTCGGGGTCGGAGACGAAGCTCTGCCAGCCCTCCTCATCCCAGTCGAAGACCACCCAGAACCGGTCCTCCTCATTGGGATCTCGAAAGACGTGCGCACCCTTGGAACCGTACTGCCTTCGCTTCTCAGCGCCCTTGGTTGAAAAGGTATTCCAGAAGCGGTCGAACTCCTCGATCTTCGCCGTTGCCAGGAGCATCTCTCTCCTCCGTTGTGGGAAGGGTCGTCGCGCTACTGCGACGTAGCCGGCCCAGTATCGCGTACCCCCGTGTCCTCGTGCTGATCCAGCCGATGGACGCTTCATCTGTCGCGGGCGACGACCCGGAGCTCGCGAAGCCGCTCGGATCGAGGAGCGCGAGCTGGAGACGGGCGGAACTGAAATCAGGAACTCAGCCCTTAGTCCTTTTCCCGTGGCGAATAGCGTCGGTGCAGGATCACGACGTTCCCGTCGGGGTCCTTGACAAAGCCCATGTGGCAGACGCCGCTGTCCTCGATCCCGATGACTTCGCCTCCGGCTGAACGAACCTCCTCCACCGCGGCATGGACATCCGCGACGCGTGCGATCCCGTTCTGGTTCGGCACGAACTGCTCGCCCTGTTCCTCTGGCAACCAGAACGAGAGGGTGACATTCGACGTCTCGACCTCCGAGGCGGTGTACTCGCTCAGGGAAAGGCCGAGGACCTGGGTGTACCAGGCGACTGCCCGAGTTGTGTCGCGCGTAGGCACGGAGATGAAATCGACGAGTTCGACTTGCACGTCTCGACGCTAGCGTAGGGCGAGCTGATCCGTGTTCGCTAGACGCGAGTTCGCGCCTAACGCTCCCGCCGACCTTGAATCGCCTACGGCTTGCTGAATCTCATCGTCCGCGTCGGCGCTTCATGGAACCGGAGCCGGAAATGGCGAGCTACCGGCGCATCGAGGAGCGAGCTCGAGGTGGGCGGCCCTCACTGAGTAGCGGTTAGCGTGCAACGCCAATAGCGTCAGCTCGCCGTCCACGAGCTAGAAGGGGCACATCATGAGTAATCGCATCAGCCTGGTTCTGTCAATCACGGCGCTCGTAGTTGCAGTCGGAGGCGCGACACCTGTGGGAGAGGCGGCGTGGAACGCGGTGGTACCGCGGAACAGCGTCGGTACGGCCCAACTCAAGCGCAACGCGGTGACGGCTTCGAAGATCGCTCCGAACGTCGTGCGCACGGCGCATGTCGCCAACGGCTCGCTCCTGGCTTCCGACTTCAAGTCGGGCCAGCTTCCAGCTGGACCGAAGGGCGACAAAGGCGATAAGGGTGATAAGGGTGACAAGGGCGATCGTGGACCCGCCGGGATCAGCGACTACGAGAGGGTGCAGGGTCCAGCAACGTCACTGGCCGCAGGCACGACCACGCTCGTGCAAGCGAAGTGCCCGAGCGGAAAGAAGATCCTGGGAGGTGGGACGCAGATACAGAACACTGCGCAAGGCGTGTTCGACAGCTCAGTGCCGCTGACCATCGGCGCAGACGACTACTGGCAGGCTTACGTGACGAATACCAACGCCTTCGCAGTCGTGATCACATCGTTCGCAGTGTGCGCTAAGGTCGCCGACTGACGCGTCCGGATTCGGACGTCGGGTAGCGAAACATCGCCCCGCCTGCGCCTCGTCACGAGCGTCGTCGAAAGACTGGGCTAGACGGGTGTCGTGACGCGGCGACCGCGCTCCCGCGACCACTGCATCGCCTCGATCTCCGCCTCGCGCGTCAGTAGGCTCGGGTTCTTGACCTTGATCCACCCGCGTTCGCCGGACGCGTAACTGCTCACTTCTTCGCGACGACGCCTTCGAGGTCGTGAGCACAGACCGCGGCGTAGAGGGCAGGGCCGTCGTCGAAGACATCGGTCGTCAGCCACCATGAAGCGGAAGAAACCGCATGTTCGCGGTAGCGTTCGGGCGTGCCAGAGCTTCCGCTGACCGGGGGATGCCTGTGCGGTGGCGTCCGCTACGAGGTGACGGAGCCGCTACTCGACGCCGTCTACTGCCACTGTACGCGCTGTCAGCGCCGCACCGGGACAGGAGCGTCGGTGTCGGCGCTGGTCGCTCCCGGCTCGCTCCGGGTTACGAGTGGTGACGAACTGATCAAGGCATACGAGCCGCCGGACGGCTTCCACAAGCTTTTCTGCTCGCAGTGCGGGTCGGGGCTCTTCAGCGAACATCCTGAGCAGACAGACCTGTTCTACGTCCGCCTCGGCACCCTTGACTCTGACCCAGGCGTGCGGCCGTCCTATCGCCAGTACGTGGCCTATGCTGCGGCGTGGGAGCCGATCCCGGAAGACGGCCTCGAGCGGTTTCCCGAAGGACGACCTGGCTAGGCAGTCGGTAGGGGGAGGTCAAGGCGCTCCTCCTGCAGTAGCCATACTCCGCCGCTCCATCGAACACCGTATCCCCTCAATCCCCAAGCCCCTTCGCTTACGTTCGCCTAGCGGACGGGAGGTTCCCATCCTCCCAGATGGAGAGCGCGATCGGGCAGCTGCGGGCTGCGGATCGGCGAGGCGCTTGCCCTCACGCCCAAGGACTTCGACCCCGACGCGGGGACGCTCGTCGTCCAGCGCGGCAAGGGCGGCAAAGCGGCGCGTATGATCGCGACGAGGACGTCCTGGAGCAGCGTGCGCCGTGGATGGTGAGCGTGGACATCTCCGGTCGTGACCGTCTCGACGCCGAGGTGCTCCGCGAGGTCGCAGAGCAGCGCGTTCCGATGCGCGTCGACACGCTCGAACGGTCGCTGGAGCTCGACGAAGAAGTTAGGCGTTGTACCTCAGCCGCGTCGGGGCTGACGAGGCGGTCGACGCAATGAGGAGCCGCCACTGGTCGCCCGAGTAGCCGCTGCTCCCGGAAAGCGCCGAAAGAGCCGCATTTTCGCCGCGCTGGCGTCAACCCCCGCAATATGGTCGCGGATTCGCGAAAACGTGACTCGTCCTACGTCCCCGGGGCCTCGACATCGCGTAGAGCGGGGTCGCGCGGTGGGTTCGACTACCATGCGCCCCCCGCCAAGCAGGAGGTTCGAACGATGGCCGACGACCGCGACCCCGCTTCGGCGGTGCCCCCGGACGCGAGCTGGGCGGACTACTACCAGCACACGCTCGGCCGGGAGCTCCGCCCGCCGTTCGTCCGTGGCTTGCGGGTCCTGCGCGAAGCGGGCGTCAGGCCGGCGCAGGCCGTCGAGGTCGGGTTCGGCGACGGGGAGGAGACGCTTGCGTTGCTCGCCGCGGGATGGCGGGTGCTGGCGATCGATGCGTCACCGCAGGCCGCCGAGGTCCTCCGCCCGCGCGTGCCGGTCGGGCTCGCGGACCGCCTCGAGATCCGCTCCACCCCGGTGGAGGACACCGAGCTGCCGCCGTTCGACCTGCTGTATGCCGGCTACACCCTGCCGTTCCTCGCGCAGGAGTCATTCGACCGCTTCTGGGCTCATGCACTCGACCGCGCCAACCCGGGCGGATACTTCGTCGTGAACCTGTTCGGCACCCACGACACCTGGGTGGGCCGGGCAGGCATGCGGTTCCACGAGCGGGCGCAGGTCGAGCGGCTCGTGGACGGGCTCGGCATCGTCGTCCTCGACGAGGTTGAGGAAGACGGGATGTCGTTCCTGGGTCCCAAGCACTGGCACGTGTTCGACGTGATCGTCCGTAAGCCGGCCGCCACGGGCTGAGACGCGAACTGACGCGTGAGCGAGCCGCTGGTTCAAGCGATTCTGATCGCCGCATCGCCACCTGTTCGACCCGTGTCGCTTCTCTCGCCGAGCGGCGCGAGTCTCACTTGCGGCCAGAACCGCGACCGGAGCGCGTCGGCTCGAGCACCTAGCTATGTGCGTTCGTCGCGGCCCTGTGGGCACTGCGCGTTTCCGTTCGAGCACCTCACCGCGAGATTCTGCTCGCATAGGGCGCGAGCAGCGGCCGTGCAGTCGTCTTGTCAGCTATTTCCGCGGTCCGCCGGCGAACCCGTCGAGCTGCTCGACTTCGGACGAACTCAGCGCAAAGCCGAAGATGGCGGCGTTCTCGGCGATTCGTGCCGCGTTCGTCGACTTCGGGATCGCGACGATCCGATGCTCGATGTGCCAGCGCAGGACGACCTGCGCCGGCGTGACGCCCCGCTTCTCGCCGATCCGCACGAGCCGCGGGTCGCGCAGGTCCATCGTCTTGAGTGGGCTGTAACCCTCGAGCTGCACGCCGCGGCTGCGGTGGGCCTCGAGCACGTCCTGGTCGAACAGAGTGGGACTCCACTCGATCTGGTTTATCGTCGGCAGCCGGCCCGTCGCGCGCTCGAGCTCGTCAATCTGTCGAACGCTGTAGTTGCTCACCCCGACCTCTCGCGCGAGCCCTTCCGCCTGCAATTCCAGCAGCCGCTCCCAGACGTCCGGGCGGGCACCTCCGCTCGGCGGCCAGTGGATCAGCCATAGGTCGACATATTCGAACCCGAGCGCCTCGAGACTCTCCTCGAGTGTCGCCCGCTCGCGCCCTGCGCGATTCGGCGGCAGCTTCGTCGTCACGAACACCTGCTCGCGCGGCATGCCACTCTCCGCCACCGCCTTCCCCACCTGTTCCTCGTTGCCGTACGCCGCCGCCGTGTCGACGTGCCGATACCCGACCTCGAGCGCGTGCAGGATCGCGTTGACGGCGCTGCGGCCCCGCGCCTGCCACGTTCCGAGCCCGAGAATGGGCATCTTCGTGCCCGATGCGAGCTCGACGCTCTCGTGGGCGAGCAGCCGCTGTTCCATTGTGTGCGGGCTCTCTTGATCTCCTGCCATACGACGCAGCCGCTCGAGTCTCGACGCATTACCTGAGACAGAGATCATCTCGGTTTCCGACGGAAGTGTGGCTCGGCGTCGCATCTGGGCTAGCGCGAGACGGGAGCGACGGGATTCGATCCGCGACCTCAGACGTGACAGTTCTGTCCCACGCTAGACAGGGGTGGTCACCGGGGCGGAAACGGGATGGTTGTGGCAGTCGATCGCGGCCGACAGGCTTCAGTGGGCCCACGCTGGTCAGTCTGATCTGACGAGACTCTGACCAGACGATCACGGAGGTCGGACCAGTTGTTCGTCCCCGACCAACTACCCCTGGCTCGCGGGCCTCGACGACGTGAGCGCCGAGATCCAGGCGATCGCCGACGAGCTGGCGGCCAGGCGGGGAAAGATCGGGCACCTGCGCCGCGAGGACGCTGAGGCGT
Source organism: Actinomycetota bacterium (assembly GCA_046727975.1). GTDB lineage: Bacteria > Actinomycetota > Thermoleophilia > Gaiellales > Gaiellaceae > GMQP-bins7. Next base: position 8,655 of record JBKPDR010000060.1, read on the forward strand.
ATCAAAGCGTGCTCCTGGCAGTCGAGCGCCGCGGGTCGCATGGCGGCGCGTGCTCGGCATTTCTTCAGCGGGCGAGCAATGGGAACTGCGACGCAGACTCGGGCGGCGGCGGCTGACTCGATTCCGAATGTCGCCCGAGGGCTGACTTTCCAGCGTTGTGTCGCCGCCGCCGTCGAGACCGTCGAGCGTGACCTGATAGGAGCGTGGCTGCTGCCTCAATTGAGGTCT
>JBKPDR010000061.1:0-13463 GCA_046727975.1 Actinomycetota bacterium
GGTGGGCATCACCCAGGCGGTGAACGCCGCGAGCCTCACCGAGGTCACCGATGCCACGACGGCGACCGCCTACTCGCTCGGACAGCAGCTCATCACGACCGCGTGGAACATCGCCTTCGGCACCGTGCTGCTCGTATGGGCATTCGGCTGGACCGGCGGCAGGCAGCTCGTTCGCCAGTCCTATGCAGACGCGAGGGAGAAGGCGGCCGAGCAGTCGGCGGCGCGCAAGGCCCGGAAGGCTGCGAAGAAGGACGGCGCTCCGGACGACGACGAGGACGATGGAGTCTCATAGGTGCCCGCCGTGAGTGAGATCGCCCCGCTGAGTCCCGAGGCTCCCCGTCAGCGGCCGTTGCCGATCACGATCCCGATCCGGTCGCTTCTGCTCGTCGTCGGGATCCTGCTCGGGGTCTGGGTGCTCGTCTCGATCTCGAGTGCGCTCCTCCTCGTCTTCACGGGAGTGTTCCTCGCCTTCGTCTTCGAGTTTCCGCTCCGCGCCTTCATGGAGAAGACCCACCTCTCGCGCGGTCTCGCCGCGACGATCGTCGTGCTCGGCTCCGTCGTCGTGGCGGCCGTCCTCGCACTCCTCCTCACCGTCCCCCTTCTCAAGAGCATCCGCGATCTGCTGAAGGATCTCCCGACCCTCGTCGCCGATCTGCGGAGCTCGGACGAGCTCTCGTCGGTGGGAGACACCGACGCAGCGGAACACGTCCAGGACGGCGCTCAGAGCCTCGCGGACACGATCCCCTTCGATCTTTCGGCCCTCGTCGGGGTGGCCGGAGACGTGTTCTCGTTCGCGCTCGGGATCTTCACGATCGTCTTCGTCGCGCTCTTCGTGCTCATCGACATGCCGAAGATCAAGGAGGCGACGACGAGCGTCCTCATGCCGGCCCAGGGAGACGCGACGCTCGACATCTGGGAGCGCATCACGAGGACGATCTCGAGGTGGGCGATCGGCGCCGGGGCGATCGCCGTCATCGCGGGGACGGTGCAGGGCGGCACCGCCTGGCTCCTCGGCTCGAGCTATGCGCTCGCCCTCGGGGTGATCGCCGGCTTCCTCGATCTCATCCCGAATCTCGGCGCGACCATCGCCGGATTCATCCTCGTCCCCGCGCTCTGGGCCGAGGAGGGCCTGACCGCCGCGATTATCATGCTCATCGTCGTCCTCGTGTATCAGCAGATCGAGAACAACCTGCTCACGCCGACGATCCAGCGGAAGGCGACGAACATCTGGGCGTCGCTCGTCATCGTCAGCGTGACGGTCTTCGGCGCGTTCCTCGGCGTGCTGGGCGCTCTGATAGCCGTTCCCTTGACGGCATCGATCCAGATCGTCGTGCAGGAGATCACTACCGAGAGGCGCCGCCGTGTCGCAGCGATTCGGGAAGCGAGTACGGTCGAGGCCGCCGAGGTCGACGCGAGCGTGACCACATGAGCGCACGGTCCGTGCGCGGGGGTTGGCTGCGAGCGATCGGAGCGCGACTGCTGACGGTCGTCGGCGTGCTGCTCGTCGTCGTCTCGATCGCGGCCAACTTCGTCGAACGTCAGGCGCTCGGCAAGGACGACTTCGAGGAGACCGCGAGGCAGCTCATCGCCGATCCCACGATCCAGAACCAGGTCGCATCGACGCTCACCGACGAGCTCTTCTCGAGCGTCGACGTGCGGGCGGAGCTCGCGAGCCGCTTGCCCGAGGATCAGCAGGGGCTCGCGGGACCGGTCGCGGGCGCGTTGCGCCCGCTCTCCGAGCGGCTCGCCCGCGAGCTCCTCGAGCGCCCGCGCTTCCAGCAGGTCTGGGTCGCGGCGCTCGTCGCTGCGCAGCAACAAGTCGTTCGCGTACTCGACGACAAGGCGCGGTTCCTCGAGACCGAGGGCGGCGTCGTCTCGATCGATCTCAGGCCCCTGCTCGTTGAGCTGACGAAGGAGCTCCCGGTCATTCCCGATTTCACGTCCAAGCTCCCACCGAACACGGGGGTCATCACCATCTTCGAGGCCGAGGAGCTCGACGCGGCCCAGAAAGCGACGCGGCTCCTCCGGTTCGTCGCCGACTGGATCTGGGTACTGGCGCTGGCCGCCTGGATCGGCGCTGTCTACCTGGCACGGGATCGTCGCAAAGAGGTGCGTGCGATCGCACTCGGCCTCGTGATCGCCGGTGTGCTCCTGCTTCTCATACAGCGCGCCGCCGAGGGGTATCTCGTCGACAAGCTCTCGAACGGGCCTTCCCAGGAGGAGGCGACCCGCCGGACGTGGGAGATCCTGACGCGTCTGCTCGCGGACGCGGGTTGGGCGGTCATCGGTCTCGGGCTCGTCGCGCTCGTGGGCGTGTGGCTCATCGGGCCGAGCAGGCGCGGAAGCGCGGCGCGCCAGTGGCTGGCCCCGCACCTCCGCCGGCCGGAGATCGCATTCGGCGGAGCGGCCTTCGTCTACCTCCTCTTGCTCGTCTGGGGGCCCATCTCATACGTGCGCAAGCCGTCGACGATACTGGTGCTCGCCGCGCTGCTCGCGCTCGGCGTCGAGGCTTTGCGCCGCAAGGCGGCCCGTGACTTCCCAGACGCCACCGTGGGCGCGGTACGGATACCGATCGGAAGACGCGGCGCTCCGAATCAGGCGGATGAGCTCGAGCGGCTCGCACAGCTGCACGCGGACGGTCGCCTGAGCGACGACGAGTTCGCCGCCGCGAAGGCTCGTGTCCTCGCCCCGCCGTAGGGGTGGTGGGACCGGCGCAAGCTCGTAGACTCGTGAATCCATGCCGAGCCACGCGCTCGCTCTCTCTGGGGCTGCGATGGGCTTCCTCATCGCCGGCTCCTGGCACTGGCGGGCGGATCGGAAGGCCAAGGAGTCGCGCGTAGGCCTCGAGCGCACCTAACGCGCTGCTCCAAACGGCCGAGCATGGCGTCGTCGTGCGCGCCTCGTACTGTGCGGACGGCATGCCGGTTCCGAGAAGGCTCGTCGAGCGATACGGCGCACACAGCTTCGGCGTCCCACTGGTCTTGGTCATCTGCACGATCGTCTTCACGATCGCGGCCCCTAGCGCGGAGTGGACCAGAGTCGTGTGGACATTGCTCGCGAGCGCGACGCTCCTGAGCGCCGTCTGGGCTTCGGGGGCGCCGCGCCGCTCGTTCCTCATCGCCTCGATCGCGGCTGGGGTAGCCGTGCTCGCGGCTCTCGTCTCGTTGGCGTCGAGCCGAGACACATCCACGGCCGTAGCCGCGTTCGTCGCCGGCAGCCTCGTCGCGGTGGCGCCGCTCGCGATCGTCCGATCGATCTTCTACTCCAAGGAGGTCACCGTGCGAACCGTGCTCGGAGCCCTCACCACGTATCTGCTGATCGGGCTGACGTTTGGGTTCGTCTACTCCCTCGTCGCCGCAGTCGACTCCGATCCGTTCTTCGTCGGGACCGCATCCGAGCGGGGAGCCGACTTCGTGTACTTCAGCTTCGTGACGATGGCGACGGTCGGCTACGGCGATCTCGTGGCGGCGGAGGATCTCGGGCGCTCGCTGGCCGTTCTCGAGGCGGTCATGGGTCAGCTCTACCTCGTGACCGTCGTCGCCGTCGTCGTGTCGAATCTCGGTCGCGGACGGCTGCCGCGCACGGAGCGCCTGCACGAGTAGGCCGTCTCCCGCCGCGGGGCGGGCGGCGCGTTCAGCTCAGTGACCGCCGGGACGCTCCCAGCCCTCGAGCACCGGCGGCTTCCAGTCGGTGCCAACCGTCTTCGATCCTTCGACCCACGGGCCGAGCTCGGGCTGGGGGAACTTCGCGTGCTTCTCCTTGAGCTGGATCCCGTACGAGTTTCCCGACTGGAGATGCTTGATCAGCACCTTGCGGGCGAACTCGTCCTCGCGGCCCTCCGGGATCGGAAAGTAGATCTTCAGGAAGGAGTTGCTATAGCGGTCGAAGACCGCCGGCACGCCCTCCTCCTCGAGGAGCTCGACGTCCTCGAGCCAGTTGATGTCCTCGCCGGGGGTGGTCTCCAGGAGGTCGACGTCCTCGACGAGTGAGATGTCCTCCTGGTACGGGAAACGCCGTCCCGCGAGGACCTCGGCATCGAGCTGGACGTGGCGTTCCGGCTCGCTCACGGCTGCTCTCCCACTCCGGGGAGCGCCTCGACGTCGGCCCTGTCGCGCACGGCCTCCTCGTAGTGCCGCTGCTCGAGCAGCCGCTTGATCTCCGACAGCGTCTGCTCCTCGGTGACACCCGGGACGTAGTCGGTGCCGGCGAGCGGCACCTTCGCCATCGCGGCCGCCTCGACGGTCAGCGCGCACAGGTCCTCGGGCTCGAGCGAGTGTACGTTCGTCTTCCCGCATGCGCGCGCGAGCATCTGCAGCTCCATCGTCATCGCGGTCAGGAGGTTGTAGACACGCTCCGCCGCCTCGTCGACGACGAGCCGCTTGCGCAGCTCCGGATCCTGGGTCGTGATCCCCACCGGGCAGCGGCCGGTATGGCAGTGGTAGCACTGGCCGGCGGGAACCCCGACGGTGCCCTCGTAGTCGGTGACGCCCGGGATCTCCTTGTTGCAGTTGAGGGCCATGAGCGCCGCGGTGCCGATTGCGACCGCGTCCGCGCCGAGCGCGAGGCACTTGGCGACGTCCGCACCGTTGCGGATCCCGCCCGCGACCACGAGGTCGATCTCGTCCGCGAGCCCCACGTCCTCGAGTGCGCGCTTTGCCTCGGGGATCGCGGCCATCAGCGGAATGCCAGTCTCCTCGGTCGCGATGTGCGGGCCCGCGCCCGTCGACCCTTCCGCGCCGTCGAGATAGATGATGTCCGGCCCGCACTTGGCGGCCATGCGCACGTCGTCGTAGACGCGCGCCGCGCCGAGCTTGAGCTGGATCGGGATCTGGTAGTCCGTCGCCTCCCGGACCTCCTGCACCTTGAGCGAGAGGTCGTCCGGGCCGAGCCAGTCGGGGTGCCGCGCGGGAGAACGCTGATCGATCCCGACGGGCAGCGAGCGCATCTCCGCGACCTGCTCGGAGACCTTCTGCCCCATCAGGTGGCCACCGAGCCCCACCTTGCAGCCCTGGCCGATGAAGAACTCACAGGCGTCGGCGAGCATCAGATGGTGCGGGTTGAACCCGTACCGGCTCTGGATGTTCTGGTAGTACCACTTGGTCGAGAGATCGCGCTCGGGCGGGATCATCCCGCCCTCTCCGGAGCAGGTCGCCGTTCCCGCCATCGACGCACCCTTCGCGAGGGCCATCTTCGCCTCGAGCGAGAGCGCACCGAAGCTCATGCCCGTGATGTAGATCGGGATGTCGAGCTCGATCGGCTTCTTCGCGAAGCGTGCCCCGAGCACGGTCCTGGTCACGCACTTCTCGCGGTAGCCCTCGATCACGAAGCGCGTGAGCGTCCCGGGCAGGAACATGAGCTCGTCCCAGTGCGGGATCGGCTTGAAGAGCGAAAAGCCTCTCATGCGGTAGCGGCCGAGCTCCGCCTTCACGTGGATGTCGTTGATGACCTCGGGCGTGAAGATCCGGCTGCGCCCGAGGACGTTCTGTTGCGATGGGGCTGATTCGTCAGCCATCAGATCACCAGCTTCCGCTCGGCGGGCTCGAGAGAGTCGTAGTTGTAGAGCTGCTTGCCGCAGACGAACTTCTGCAGCTCGGGCGGCGAGCCGAGACCGTAGATCCGGAACTTGCGCTCGACGAGCTCCGTGTCGGCATCCGTCCACTCGCCCGGGACGCAGTCGATCCCGAGCGCCTTGACCTTGCCGCCGACGTAGATCGTCCCGTCGTACATCGAGTCGCCGAGCCCAGGGCCGACGTCGCCGAGGAGGATCATCCGGCCACGCTGCATCATGAAGCCGGTCATCGAGCCCGCACTGCCGAGCACGATGATCGTGCCGCCCTTCTGGTCGATCCCCGTCCGTGCGCCGACCTGACCCTTGACCACGAGGTCCCCGCCGCGGATCGCAGCACCGGTGAGAGACCCGGCATTGCCGTCGATGACGACGACCCCCGACATCATATTCTCGCACACCGACCAGCCGACCCGGCCCTGCACGTGGATCTCCGGCCCATCGATCAGCCCGAGGCCGAAGTAGCCGAGCGAACCGTCGATCGTGATGCGGCAGCGGGTCAGGATGCCGACCGCGAGCGAGTGCTTGGCTCCCGGATTGCGAATCGTCACGTCCTTGACGCCCTGCTCGTAGAGGAGCCGGCGGAGCTCGAGGTTGACCTGCCGGGTCGTGAGCTCCTTCGCGTCGAACTCGGCTTTCTCGCCCTCGATCTGGGAGACCATCGGGGCGGCGGCGTCCGGCTCGGCCAGCCCGCGCGCGTCGTACGTAACCCGCGACTCTCCCTTGAGTGCTCCCTCAGGCACCGTCATCCCGCTCTCTGGCTGCTGCAAAGCGTCGCCATGCTGCGTCCTCGGTCGCGCCCATATCACCGAGGATATGGCCGCTCCCTGTGTCCTTGCCTGGCTCGCTTTTCGCGCGCCAGAGCACGGGCAACGGCACCTGAGGAACCACTACCGCTGCCACACGAGCACCTCCCGCTCGTACGGGTCGTACGTGTCGATCTCGCGGTCGACGATCGCGCGGATCGCGATCTCCTCCGAGGCGAGTGCCACGAGGTCGTCTCCCTCGTAGAGGACGAGCGGCTTCGCCGCCATCTCGTCCTTCGCCACGCCGAGGGCGTCGGCGGTCACCGCGATGTAGGTGAAGACTCCGTCCAGGTCGTCGAGGCTCTCCCGCATCGCATCCTCGAAGCTCGAGCCGTTCGCGAGCTTCTCCGCGAGGTAGACGGCGATGATCTCCGAGTCGCACATCGACTGGAAGCGGTGTCCAGCGCGCTCGAGGCGGCGCTTCCACTGCCAGTAGTTCGTGAGCTGGCCGTTGTGCACGACGGCGACGTCGGAGAAGGGGTAGGCCCAGTATGGGTGCGCGCCGGAGATGTCGACGTCGGACTCGGTCGCCATGCGGACGTGCCCGATCGCGTGGGTTCCCTGGAAGCCGTCGAGGTGGTACTGCTCCGCGACCGACTCCGCGTCCCCGAGGTCCTTGACGATCTCGAGCGAGCGGCCGAGGGAGAGCACCTCACAGCGCGGGATGTCCTCGACGTAGTCGGCGATCGTCTTCAGCTCGCCGTCATATCGGAACGCGATCCGGAAGGCGTACTCCGTCTCGTCCTCGGTCTCCGCGATCTCGGCGCCGAGCTCCATGAGCCGGGCCTCGACCTCACGCTTCGAGCGACGCAGGCGCTCGGTGAACTCGAAGTCGCGCGGGTCGTTCGCGTCCGCGAGCTTGTAGCGCATGACGACGAGCTCCGTGAGCGGTCCGTACAGCGCGTAGCCGGTCGAGTCGGGACCGCGATGCTTCATCGACTGGAGCATCCGCGTCATGTCGCGACCGATGTCGCGCGAGCCGTTCCTGTAGATGACGCCGGCGATCCCGCACACTGTCAAACCACCTCCCGCACGGTCTGCATCCGCAGGAGCGGATACAGACCGCGGGGACCGCTTGGGGCGGCTAGACCCCTGAAGCGCCCGCTGCGCGGCCGGTGTCTTCGACACCCCGAGCTCACGGCAGGACGTCGAGGTAGCGCTCGCGCTCCCAGTCGGTCACGGCCGCGAGGTAGCGCTCCCACTCGTCGCGCTTGTAGTGCATGAACACATCGTAGAGACGCCCGGGCAGGGCGCTCTTGACGACGTCGTCCTCCTCGAGCGCCGCGAGAGCCTCGCCGAGATGCTCCGGCACCCGGGGGATGTCCACTCCCTCGGCGAGCACGTCGTAGACGTTCCGCTGTTGCGGCGGGCCCGGGTCGAGCTTGCGCTTGACGCCGTCGAGCCCGGCCTTCAGCAGGGCCGCCTGCGTGAGGTACGGGTTGCAGGCCGAGTCCACGGCCCTGTACTCGAACCGGCCGCCGCTCGCGACGCGCACGAGACAGGTCCGGTTCTGCCACCCGTAGTCCTTGTAGATCGGCGCCCAGAAGCCGAAGTCCCAGAAGCGCTTGTACGAGTTCACGGTCGAGGCCGTGACCGCGCACAGGCCCCGGTAGTGGTCGAGGATTCCGCCCATGAACTGGCGGCCGATCTCGGACAGCTTCGCGGGACCGTCGGGGTCGTAGAAGACGTTCGTGCCCTCGGCATCGACGAGCGTGAAATGATGGTGCGCGCCGTTCGCCGACACGCCCGTGAAGGGCTTGGGCATGAAGCAAGCGATGACCTCCATGTCGTCGCCGTACGTGCCTTCCTGCGTGTGCTTGCGGGCGACTGCGGCGCAGATCTGGCGGTACGTCGAGAGGTTGTCGGCGGTGCGCACCGCGCGGTCGAAAAGGAAGTTGAGCTCGAGCTGGCCCGGTGAGTCCTCGTGGTCGCCGTAACTCGGGTTGATGCCGAGCTTCTGCCCGAAGTCGATGACGTCGAGGATGATCGGGCGGAGCTCCTCGAACTGGTTGATGTGGTAGCACCAGGGCTTCGTGATGCCCTCGGCCTGACCCGGATCGGACGACCCCTTCGGGCGCTTGAGCCACATCATCTCGGGCTCGACGCCGCACAGGAACGTGTAGCCGAGCTCCGACTCGACCTCGTTCATGATCCGTTTCAGGCTCTGGCGGGCATCGGACTCGAGCAGCTTGCCGGTCTCCGTGTCGTAGCAGTCACAGAAGACCCGTGCGACCCGCGGATCCCACGGCAGCTGCGCGAATGTGTCCGGGTCCGCGATTGCCGCGAGCTCGGACTCCTCTGGCCCGAACCCGATGTAGCGGTCGCTGCGGTCGACGAAGAGGTCGGCGGTTGCGCCGTATACGAGCTGGTAGCCCTCCTCGGCGACCTTCTCCCACATCGTCGCCGAGACGCCCTTCCCGTTGACGTGGCCCGAGATCGAGATCTGCTGGAAGAAGATGTACTGGATCCCGAGCTCGTTGATCTGCTTGCGGATCTCCTGGATCCGCGCCTTCCGCGATGGATCGCTCCGTGCCTCGTCCAGCGTCGGGATCGGATCTGCGATCGACCCTTTCGCGAGGATCTCCTGGACCATCGTCGACATCGCTCCGCTCCTTGTCGTGGAAGAGAGACGATAAACGGCACAGGTCCCGCGGGAAAGCGCCGGCGACCGTCGTTAGCCTGTGGTTGTGGGCGAACCGAAGGCCGAGCAGCTGACACCTGCCCAGCGCGCCGCGCTCGAGGCCGAGCTCGTCGAGCTGGAAGGGCCTCGCCGCCGCGAGATCGCCGAGTCGATCAAGCACGCCCGCGAGTTCGGCGACATCAACGAGAACGCCGAGTACCACGCTGCGAAGGACCAGCAGGCCTTGCTCGAGCGCCGGATCCAAATTCTGAAGGACCGGTTGAGCACCGCGGTCACGGTCGAGCACGACACCGACGAGCACGTCGGCGTGGGATCGATCGTCGAGCTCGCGGACGAGGAGGGCGAGACGATGGAGGTCGAGATCTCGGCCGTCGGCGGGGTCTCCCCGGACTCCCCGCTCGGAAACGCTCTCCTCGGGGCGGCGGTCGGAGACGTCGTCGACGTCGACGCTCCCCGCGGCCCCTGGAAGGCCCGCGTGCTCGCTATTCGGCGAGCGTAAGGCAGCGCGCCCGTTCTGCGAAGCGCGCGCCAGGCGACGGACTTAGGCGAGGCGACGAAGCACCGTCAGCGAAAAAGGTTCGACGGAGAGAAACTCGCGCGGGCGGAGCGTCGGCGTCCGCTGTTCCCGGGACTCCGTCGTGATGTCCACCCGCCACGCGCGGCCAAAGCGTCGTGCAGGAAGCTGGAACGCGACCTCTTCGGCGCTCGCGTTCAGGACGAGCAGGAACGAGTCGTCCGTCACGAGGTCGCCCTCGTTCGTCCGCCGTCGGATCTCGTGCCCGTTCAGGAAGACGCCCAGCGCCCGGCATTCGGGAAGCTCCCAGTCGCGCCGCGTCATCCTGCGCCCGTCCCGTCGGAACCACCACGCGTCGGGAAGGCCCGAGCCCATCGCCTGCTCACCCGTCAGGAACCACACGCGCCGGAACACGGGATGCGCCTTCCGGAAGGCGATCAGCTTGCGCGTGAGCTCCAGAAGCTCCGCCTCATCCTCGTCCAGCGACCAGTCGAGCCAGGAGAGCTCGTTGTCCTGGCAATACGCGTTGTTGTTCCCTTCCTGGGTGCGCCCCCGCTCGTCCCCGCCGAGGAGCATCGGCACGCCGATCGAGAGCAGAAGCGTCACGAGGAAGTTTCGCTGCTGCTTCGCGCGCAGCGCGAGCACCTCGGAATCGTCGCTCGGCCCCTCCACTCCGCAGTTCCAGCTGCGGTTGTCGTCGGTGCCGTCCCGGTTCTCCTCGAGATTCGCCTCGTTGTGCTTCCCTTCGTAGGTGACGAGGTCGCGAAGCGTGAACCCGTCGTGGCAGGTGACGAAGTTGATCGAGGCGAAGGGCCGCCGGCCGTCGTCCTGGTACAGGTCCGCGGAGCCGCTCATGCGGCGGGACACCTCCGCGCCGTGGCCGCGGCCGCGCCAGAAGTCGCGGAGCTCGTCGCGGTAGCGCCCGTTCCACTCGGTCCAGAGCACCGGGAAATTCCCCACCTGGTAGCCGCCGGGGCCGAGATCCCAGGGCTCCGCGATCAGCTTCACCTGCGACAGCACCGGATCCTGGTGGATCGTGTCGAAGAAAGCGGCGAGGCGGTCGACCTCGTAGAACTCTCGCGCAAGAGCGGACGCGAGGTCGAAGCGGAAGCCGTCGACGTGGCAGTCGAGTACCCAGTAGCGCAGTGAGTCCATGATCAGGCGGAGGACGCTCGGGTGTACCGGGTTGAAGCTGTTGCCCGTGCCCGTGAAGTCCAGGTAGTGCCGGGGGTCGTCGGGGACGAGGCGGTAGTAGGACGCGTTGTCGATGCCGCGGAACGAGAGCATCGGCCCAAGGTGGTCCCCCTCGCCCGTGTGGTTGTAGACGACGTCGAGGATCACCTCGATCCCGGCGCGGTGGAGCGCCTTCACCATTCCCTTGAACTCGCGAACCTGCTCGCCGCGCCGTCCCGTCGCGCTGTACGCCGCGTGCGGCGCGAAGTAGCCGATGGAGCTGTAGCCCCAGTAGTTGCGAAGTCCCTTCGCGATCAGGTGGTGCTCGTCGATGAAATGGTGGATGGGGAGGAGCTCGACCGCGGTCACGCCGAGTGAGGCGAGATAGCCGACCGCCTCGTCCGAGGCGAGGCCGGCGTACGTGCCGCGTAGGTGCTCGGGAAGCTCGGGGTGGAGCTTCGTGAAGCCCTTGACGTGCGTCTCGTAGATGATCGTGTCGCTCCAGGGAATCCGGGGCGGCTCGTCGTCCTCCCAGTCGAAGCCCGGGTCCACGACCACCGACTTCGGCACAGCCGCCGCGTCGTCTTCGCGATCGGGCTCGAGATCGTCCTCCTCCGTGCCCTTCCACGCATACGGGAAGATGTTCGCGCGCTTCCAGTCGATCTCTCCGTCGATCGCCTTTGCGTACGGATCGATGAGCAGCTTCGCCGGGTTGAAGCGGTGGCCTTCGTTCGGCGCATGCGGCCCGTAGACGCGGTAGCCGTAGCGCTGCCCGGGCACGACACCGGGTACATAGGCGTGCCAGTTGAACGCCGTGCGCTCCGGGAGCTCCACGCGCGTCTCGACTCCGTTGTCGTCGAAGAGGCAGAGGACGACGCGCTCGGCGTTCTCCGTGAAGAGCGAGAAGTTCGTGCCCTGCCCGTCCCAGGTCGCCCCGAGGGGGAACGGCATGCCCGGCCACGCGAGGAATGCGTCGTCCGAGCTGCCAGCCAGGTCGACAACGTCAGTGCGCTGGATCACGGTCAGCGGTCGCTAGGGTAGGCGCATGGCCCGACGCGCGCGTCAGGCTGTCCACGAGCGTGAGCCCGCGGCGATCGGCGGCGAGGTGCCCATCCCGCCGTTGGTCGACGGACGCCGACGCATCGTCATCGAGGCGGTGTCGCCCGAGGTCGACGGTGGTCGATTCCCGATCAAGCGCGTCGTGGGGGAGAGCGTGCGCATCGAGGCGGACGTCTTCTCCGACGGTCACGACGTGCTGGCATGTGTGCTCCGGCACCGGCGTCAGACCGCTCCGGAATGGATCGAGACGCCGATGGAAGAGCTCGGTAACGATCGCTACACGGCGACGTTCGCGGTGGGCGAGCAAGGCGTATTCGAGTACACGCTGACCGCCTGGATCGATTCGTACGCTACCTGGGCACGCGGTGTCGCCCGCAAAGTCGAGGCGGGACAGGAGGTCGCGCTCGATCTGGAGGCGGGGGCCGGGCTCGTCGCGGCGGCAGCGGAGCGGGCGTCAGGAGCCGACGCGGAGGCCCTCTTCATGCTTGCCAACAGGCTCCGAAGCGAGGCGCCCGTTTCCATTCCGGTCGAGCTCGCGCTCTCGGAGGAGACGGCTTCGCTCGTCGGCCGCTACCCGGACCGAGAGCACGCCACGTCGTACGAGCGGGAGCTCCGCGTCGTCGTCGACCGCGAGCGGGCTCGCTTCTCGAGCTGGTACGAGCTCTTCCCGCGCTCCGCCTCGGATGAGCCCGGCCGGCACGGGACCTTCGCCGACGTCGAGCGGCGCCTTCCCTATATCGCAGAGCTCGGCTTCGACGTCCTCTACCTACCCCCGATTCATCCGATCGGTTCGACCATGCGCAAGGGCCGCAACAACGCGCTCGTGCCGGACGCAGACGACGTCGGCAGCCCGTGGGCGATCGGCGCCGAGGAAGGGGGTCATACCGCAGTCAGCCCGGACCTCGGCACGCTCGACGACTTCCGCAGTCTCGTGGCGGCCGCGAAGCGACACGGCATCGAGATCGCTCTCGACCTCGCCTTCCAGTGCTCCCCCGACCACCCATACGTGCGTGAGCATCCCGAATGGTTCCGGCATCGACCGGACGGCAGCGTGCAGTTCGCAGAGAACCCGCCGAAGCGGTACGAGGACATCTACCCCTTCGACTTCGAGAGCGAGGCCTGGTGGGAGCTCTGGCAGGAGCTGCTCCGTGTCGTGCGCTTCTGGATCGAGCAGGGCGTGCTGGGCTTCAGGGTCGACAACCCGCACACGAAGCCGTTCGCCTTCTGGGAGTGGCTGATAGCTGACGTCAAGCGGGAGCACCCGGACGTGGTCTTCCTCTCCGAGGCCTTCACGCGGCCAAAGGTCATGCGCCGGCTGGCAAAGCTCGGCTTCACCCAGTCCTACACGTACTTCGCCTGGCGCAACACCAAGCACGAGCTCATGGAGTACTTCACAGAGTTGACGCGGGGGGAGCAACGGGAGTACTTCCGGCCGAACGTGTGGCCGAACACGCCGGACATCCTCACCGAGTACCTCCAGCATGGCGGGCGGGCGGCCTTCGTCACGCGCCTCGTCCTGGCGGCGACGCTCGCCTCGAGCTACGGGATCTACGGGCCTTCCTTCGAGCTCTGCGAGAGCCGCCCCCGCGAGCCCGGAAGCGAGGAGTACCTCGACTCGGAGAAGTACCAACTACGACGCTGGGATCTAGAGCGGACCGACAGCCTGCGCGAGCTCGTCGCCCGCGTGAACGCGATTCGGCGGAG
>JBKPDR010000062.1:0-47863 GCA_046727975.1 Actinomycetota bacterium
CCGCCGAGGAGGCAAGGTCGTTCGCGGAAAAGGTGCGCGGCTCCGATGTATTGGCGAACTTGAGCCCGATAGTTCCGCCCACAGTGATCGAGCTGGCCGACCAAACCAGCTACTAGGGCTGCGGCCTAGGCGCCGAGGCAACGTTCATCACTTAACGATCGGCATTTTCGCCGAGTTCAGTAGGACTCGTAGCCCGCCGACCCCCGACGGCGCTCGTGCTTCCCGGGCGATGGCCTCGCGTTCAGCGTCGCGCCGCCAGTAGTTCGGATTCTTCACCTTGACCCAGCCGCGTTCGCCGGGTCGGTAGCGTCATGTTCCACCCACGACGACTGCGAATACGCAGCCTGTTAGGACCACCCCGACCCGCCGGGACAGGACCGGGGCGAGAGAGAGCATCGGGTCGGGAAGCCGCAGAACGCGGAGAAACGTACCGGCTCCCCAGATGGTCGAGATGTGCCGCCGTGTTGCCCCATACGTTGCCCCATGGCCTCTCGCGTGCAACTGCGCCGCGCGCGAAAGAGTGAATGTGCAGCGACTTTCCGTGATCGCCCCGGGAGGGCTCCAAGCTCCCTGCAAATCGGGATCTTTTGCCGCCGAGGTCTGCACCGGAGCCTGCACTGTGTCGCACGAATCGCACGTTTCGCACGCTGTGCAAGCGGTGGACGAGCGATGTCAGGGTCGAGGATCGATCCGCCAGACCTGCGACGCGTCGTAGGAATCCACCCAGAGCGAGCCGAAGCCGAACGATAGGTTCTGCGGTTGGCTGTTCAGCCGGTACGTCGCGACGACTGTGTTCGCCTCCGGATCGACCTTCGAGACCGAAGCATCCGAGTTGCCGGTCCATACGAAGCCGTCCCCGACGGTCACGGTTCCGGTCGGCGGACCTGCAGTCGGCGGACCAACCGGGATGCGGGCAACGATCCGGTTCGAGTCCGGGTCGACGCGAAAGAGGACGTTCCTGCCGCCATGGACGCGCAGCGCCCAGACCGCGCCTTCGCCAATAGCGATCGGCATACCGGAGTCGTCCCGCCCGAAGCCCCCGATGCGCGCGACGATCCTGCGCGTGGTCGGGTCGATTCGAAGGAGCGTCCCCGAGTCGGCGACGGCGACCCACACCGAGCCGTAGCCGATCGCAAGCTCGTCGACCCAGCTGTTCGAGCCCGAAGCCAGCCTCAGCGACCACACGACGCGGTTCGTCTGCAGGTTGATGCGCACGAGCCGGTGATCGAGCGTCGTTCCCCAGACGGTCAGGAACCCGAATGCGAGGGGAACCACGCTGACCGGGATGCGCGCGAGGATCCTGCCGGTCGTAGGGTCGATTCGGGTGATTTCGCCGGCCCCCGAAGGAACCCATAGCGAGCCTGCGGCTACCAGCGGTACACCCGCCTGATACCCCACGGAAGCGATGCGCCTGATGGCGGCGTTCGTGCCCGGATCGATCCGCTGCACCGTCCGGTCGTGGTGGCCCGCCGCCCACACCGAGCCGAAGCCGAAGCCGCAGCAAGCGGGCAGCGGGACTGGGATCGCGGCGAGGGTTCTGTCGGAGGCAGACTCGACCACCGGTGCACTCACCGAATCCCGACCGCGGGAGAGGAAGACACCGGCGAGAGACCCGGCGAGGGCGGCGATGACGAGAACAACGGCTGCCCAGCGGAGGCGCGGCCGATCACGGCCCCGGGAGACGACTGCCTTCTTCGGGGGTGCGAGTGATTCGGCGTGTTGCAGAATCGAGCGCTCGAGACGTCGCAGGTCCGGACCGGGCTCGAGGCCGAGCTCCTCCGCCAGCGTCTGCCGGAGACGCCGATAAGCCTCCAGCGCCTCTGCCTGTCGGCCGCTTCTGTAAAGGGCGAGCATGAGCTGCGCACAGAGGCGCTCGCGGGTCGGATGCAGCGCGACGAGACGCTCGAGCTCGGCGACGAGTTCGGCATGGCGACCGAGCTCGAGATCGGCCTCGATCCGGTCCTCGAGCGCCGTGAGCATGACCTCTTCCAGCCGCGCGCCTTCGACCTGGATGGAGTCGCTGTACCACAGGTCCGCGAAGGCTGGACCGCGCCACAACGCAAGCGCCTCGCTCAGCAGGCCTGCTGCGTGTTCTTGATCGCCGGCGGCGCGCGCCCGTCTCGCCTCGCTCACCAGCGCTTCGAAGCAGGACGCGTCGAGTTCGTCAGGCTCGAGGTGAAGGACGTAGCCGGTGCCTCGTGTCTCGAGCCGGCTGCGCGATTCGCCTGCCTCCTCGATGAGCGTTCGGACCTTCGCTACGTGCACCTGGAGGCTTGCCGTCGCGGTTGCCGGTGAGCGCTCGCCCCAGAGAGCATCGACGAGGCGGTCCCGCGAAACGAGTTCGTTCGCGTGGAGCAAGAGAAAGGCGAGGAGAGCTCGGGGCTTCTCGCCCGCGAGCCGGAGCGGCGATCCGTCTGCGACGACGTCGATCGGCCCGAGGACCCGGAACTGGAGTCGCGCCTTCGTCGCCGGCGCTGTCACCCGACCATCTTACGGCAGCTTTTTGCGGCGGTTTGGCCTGCGTTTGGACCCTGCCGCGAGTCTCCAGGGTCATCTCACTCGGGGTCATCTCACTCGTCCGGGAGGCGCCATGCGCAGGCACGTCACCATCTCTGTCGCGACAGCACTCGTCCCAGTCGTCGTCATGGCGGCGCTCAGCGTCACGCCAGGTTCGCGGGCGCAGGCAGCTGCCGATTCCGCGGGCGCCTGCCCACGAGGGTCGGTTCGAGCGGTGGTAGCGGGAAAACGCGTGTGTCTCAGATCGGGACAGCGCTGCAGCGCGCGCTACGAGTCGACCTATCGGCGGTATGGCTTCTCCTGCCGGGACGGCAAGCTCGTCCGGAGGAAGCAACCAAAGCCACCCCTTCCCCCGGGTGCGAGCGTCGCCGCGACGATCGATCTCGGCGAGAAGATGAACGTGGTCTGGCTCGCGGCCTCCGATTCCTCTGTGTGGGTTCATGGCCCGAGCGAGGTGATCCGGGTCGACCCGTCGACGAACGCGATCGTCGCGCGGGTCGCGACGCCACCCATCGGTTTCGGTTACCTCGCCGCCGGTGACGGAGCCGTCTGGCAGACGGACTTCGGCGAGAACTCACTGCTCCGCATTGATCCGAGCTCAAACCGCGTGGTCGCGACGATTCCGCTCGGAGAGGATGCAGCTCCCGAGGGTGTGGGAGTTACGCCCGGCGCCGTCTGGGTCGCCCTCCACCACCGGGGTGAGGTTGCCCGCATCGACCCGGCGACGAACGAAGTCGTCGCGAGGATCCGTGTGGGGCCATCCGGAAACCGCGGCCCCTTGAAGCTGGCCGCGGGCCCTGCTGGCGTCTGGGTAGACGTTCCCAACACCAGCTCCGTGGTCCACATCGATCCTCAGACGAACGCCGTTGTGGGAAAGGTCGAGTTCAGCGGCATTCCGGTCATCGACGGCACGGATGTCTGGATCGTTGCTCTGAACCGCGTGGCTCGGATTGATCCGGCCACGCACCGAGTACTCGCGAGCGCTTCCCTGCAGGGACTTGCGGCCGACGGCGTTGCCGGCCTCGGCTCCGTCTGGGTCACCACCTCGACCGGTCTCGTACGAATCGACCAGGCGAGCAGCAAGGTCGTCGGAAGGCTCGTCATCGCGAAGGGAGACGTCGCGGTCAGCGCTGGCTCCGTCTGGGTTGCGCAATACGGGAGAGGCCGCCTGCTGCGACTCGCCCCTCGCTAGGAAGCCCACGCCTCGGTGTCGCTCGAGGGCGTCCACGATCGCGTGGACCCCTCGAGCCTTCTACCGACCGACGAGATGCGCCAGACCGGCCGTTTTGTGCACGCCTTCCTGAAGGTCCGCGAGCGACCCACAGCCCCTGAAGCTCACATCTCCAATGCCGCTAGGGCTGGCGAGATTCCGGGGTAGCACCGGGTACGCACCGCCTCGTGGCTGCGGATTGCTCATGCGCCCATTCCCAGTATCCATGCGGGTTCTCGCATCCCGGCCAGCGGACAAATGGCCCGCACCGCCTTGCAGATTCCGGGGTTCTCCGCACCGCCCACCACAGTGTTCATGCGGCTTCCAAAGACGGCCAACAGTCGGGAGTGGCCCCGGGAGGAGTCGAACCTCCGCCCGCAGATTCGAAGTCTGCCGCTCTATCCACTGAGCTACGGGGCCGGACAGGTGCACGGTAGCGCCGATCCGCCCGTGATCGCGGTAACGTCGCAGAAGCTAGGGCTGACGCGCCTCGACCGTCTCCACCTCGACCACCTCGACCTCGGCGACGAAACGCGGGTACAGGAGCCCGTGCACGAGCGCGCCGAGCGCCGCACCTCCGAGCGGGCCTACGAGGTAGACCCAGAAGTCTCCCCACTCGTTCCCTACGAGGGCGGGCCCGAATGAGCGGGCGGTGTTGACCGACGCTCCGCTCACGGGAATCGCGGCGAGATGTATCGCGACGAGAGCGAGCGGGATCGCGACCAGCGCCGTCCCGCGCACTCGCTCACTTCGCGTCGATTGCAGGATCACCGCCACGAACACCGCGGTCAGGAGCAATTCGAGCCACAACGCGTCCCAAGCGGATGAGCCACTCCCGACTGCCGTCACCGTACCCGCGACATCGTCCTGACTGAAGGCAGCGAGGACGGCGAGCGACGCGGCGACGCCGCCGGCGAGCTGCGCGACCCAGTAGCCGATCAGGGTGGAGAGCTCGAGGCGACCGGTTAGGAACATGGCCAGCGACACCCCGGGATTGAAGTGTCCACCCGAGATCTCCCCGAAGGCGTACAGGCCGGCGAGGAGCGCCAGTCCGAAGCCGAGCGCGATCGGCACGAGAATCGGCTCGTTGAGCCTGACGGCCGCCAAGAGTGCGAGCGAGCCGCCGAAGACCAGGGTGAACGTGCCGAGAAGCTCCGCTGCGTACTTCCTCATGTCGTACATCGCAGACCTCCGCTCGGAAACACGAAGCGACTCGCCGCTCTGAAAGGTGACGAGTCAGGGGCAGTCTTATCCGAGGAGGAGAGGTTTGCAACACGCACCGATCGGAACGCCCAAGGTCGGTACGACCGGGACTTTCAGTCGGGAAACTGTCCGTTCGCCGTCCTCCCGAGAGCCCCTAACGCAATGAACGGCCATGCCGCGATGCGGCGCTGGACGCCGTGAATGCTTCGTCCTCGGTCGCGCCCATATCGGCTTGATATGGGCGCTCGATGCGTCCTTGCCTCACGGCGTCCAGCATCCGCCTTGCGGCGGGCGTCGTTACGCGAGGGGCTCTACGCCGCGTGCTCTGCCTCGAGCCCCTCTCGCACGTGGGCTGCGAGTACTCGCGCGACCGTCGGGTCGAACTGCGTCCCTGCACAGCGCTCGAGCTCCTCGAGCGCGGCCTCGACCGTCATCGCTCCGCGATAGGGCCGGGTCGAGGTCATCGCCGAGAACGCGTCGCACGCGCAGACGATCCTCGAGCCGAGCGGAATCTCCTCGCCGACGAGGCGGTCCGGATAGCCCGTGCCGTCCCAGTTCTCATGACTCGAACGAACGAGGACGGCGACACTGCGGAAAGCCGGCGACGCGCGCAGGATGCGCTCCCCGACGACGGTGTGCTGGTGAATGAACTCCCACTCGCGCTCGTCGAGCGGCCCACGCTTGTGCAGGATCTCGTCCGGCACCGCAAGCTTTCCGAGGTCGTGGAGCTGTGCCGCCCTGGAGACCTCGTCGAGCTCGTCTCGGCGCAAGCCGAGCCTTCGTCCCACCTCGACGGCGAGCGCTCCGACTCCCTCGAGATGTGCTTGCAGGTCGGGCTCGCGCTCGGCCAGCGCGTCCAGGAACGCATGCATGCTCCGGTCTGTCTCTCCTCGCCGTGAGTGCTTCTGCGCATAGAGGCGCTCGTCCGCGAGGGTCAGTGCATGGCTTGCGTCCGTCGCCTCGTCGGGAAGCACGACGGCGCCGAAAGAGCTCGACACGTGGAATCCCTCTCCGTGCTCGGAAAGGGCTGTGCAGGCTCGGTCGATGAGCGGCTCGGCCTCACTGGGCGAGAGGGGAACGACCAGACAGAACTCGTCTCCGCCGAGGCGATAGGCCCCGCCGTCAGGGCCCGGCACCGACGCGAGCTTTTCTCCGAGCCTGGCGAGCAGCGCATCGCCGGCCGGGTGGCCGAAGCTGTCGTTGTAGCCCTTGAAGCCGTCCAGGTCGAAGATCATCAGAAGCGTAGGATTCGGGTGCTCGTAGTCGAGCGTGCGCTGGAGATCGGAGACGAGCATTCGCCGGTTGCCGAGGCCCGTCAGCGCGTCCGTGATCGACTCGTGGCGAGTCAGTGCGAAGAGTCGTGCGTTCTCCCGGAAAGTGACCACGAGGCGCAGCAGGACGAGCAGGAGAGTGGCCGCTGCGAGACCGACCGCGAACAGGTTCACGCCGCCGAAGTGGTCGAAGACGAGAATGCCGATTGCGATGAGCGCGCACACCGCGGGGACCGCGAGGAGCGGCCGCCCTGCGATCTCGAGGCTGCGTTCGTCTCGCGCATCGATCCACCCGGCCGCCGCGATCAGCAACGTGGACGCCGGCCAGAAGATGTCGAGCGGGGTTCCCTCTTGGTAGGTATCGACCTGGAAGAGGTACACGCCGTCCGCAATCGTTGTGGCGAGCACGCCGAGCCCGAGCACCACCCACCGGCGCTCGATTCGCCAACCGGAGAGCGAGAAGACGCCGAACACGGCGGAGAGAAGCAGCACGTCGCCGAGCGGGTAGGCGAGGTTCGTCGCGACGGCGCTTCGTGAGCCTTCGGTCGTCCGCAGCACGACCTCGAGCAGCACCGCGGCGCCGAGCGCCGCGGCGGCGACGGAGGCGGTGATGCCGTCCAGCCACAGAGCGCCCGCGACAGAGCGCGCGCGTCTTCGGACGAGCAGAACCATGCCCACGTACGCGATCGGATAGAACGCGATCCAGCCGAAGTCGGCGACCGACGGGTAGGCCTCCGGCTGGACCTCGAGGTAGTAGAGCTCGGCGAAGCTCGTGCAGGCGAGGGAGACCGTGATGACGCTCCAGGCGAGCCGATCTCTCCTGACCAGAACTGCGCGTGTCCCGGCGAGGGCTACCGAGGCGACGATCAGACCCTGATAGAACCAGGCGGTGAAGAACGCGTTGAGGTCACTCTCCGGCGGGGTGAGCAGGATGACCGCTGCGTACACGGCGAAGGCGACGAAGGCGGTGGCCAACGCCGCAGTGGCCCAGACCCGCTGATGGAACATTGCCTCACTTGTCGGCTCGTGACGACCGGCGCTTGAGCACTCGCCGATGCCTCCGAGGCCGGCGTGGAGCCGCCGCGATGGCTTCCCGTATCGAGCCGGAACGGCCCTTGAGCCAGGCGCAAACCGCGACGGCGCCGTAGAACCCCAGCCGCGGTCTCATCGAGCAGCATCCCGGGCACCGGCATGCCGGTGCCCCGTTGAGCTCGTCCGCGTAGACCCGGCGTACCCAGCGCGGCCCGCCCCAGCGGAGGTCGAAGGTGAACGTGCGGATGACGTGCGCCCAGATCAACCAGGCCGTCCAGCGGGCGACACCGTAGAAGAACGACGCTCGGTAGAGCACGATGAGCGTCGTCTCCGACACGTAGCGGCCCGCCCAGCGCCAGAACGGGTCGGCGGCGACGATCGTTCGCCGGAAGTACGAGCGCGTGAGCACCCGCCAGCTGAGGATCCCCCAGACGACGAAGATGCCGTCCCAGACGAACCCGAGGCCGCTGAAGTAGGCGCCAGCGTCGGTGTAGCGGCCGGTCTGGCCCGCGTACGCCCAGGCCCCGACCGCGACGAGATGGTCGGTGAAGGGGAAGAAGAGCATCGTCCCCACCGTGTCTCCGGTGTCGGTCAGGGCGTGCGCCCACTGCCCGACCACGAAGCTGTAGGCGACGACTGCGTCCCGCCAGGCGATGTAGAGGAGCAGTCCGACCAGGACGCCGAAGGCGAGCGAGTGGGTGAACCCCACCCCGGGCCAGCCGCGGTGGAATTGCGCCGGGTTGTCGGCCTTGAGCTGGACGCCGAGCAGGGTGACGCCGTACACGAACCACTTGGAGAGCAAGTCCGGGGCGTAGGAGCCGGCGAGGAGCGGCAGGAAGGCGATGCGCCGCCCGAGGTGCTTCTGGATGACGTACGGCTCGAGGTCGTGCGCGGCCCAGCTCATCTTCGCCGTAGGAGAGTCGGAAGGACCACGAGGCAGAGGAGGAGGTAAGCGGTGGCCACCACCCACGTGAACAGGAACTCCGGGTAGGCGACACCGATCGCGACATAGGCGACTCCGGCTCCGATGTACGCCGCGAGCTCCCTCCGCCCAGCCGCGAGCGCCTGGCGCAGACCGGGCTCTGTGCCGTCGCCTCGCACGGGCGGGGAGTATGCCCGCTCACGCCCGACGGGTCGGGTCCGTCCGACCCGGGACCTACCCTCGCCGCATGCTGCTTGGGATCGTGGTGTTCGGCGCCGCGTTCCTCGTCGGGCTCGGGCTCGGCACGTATACCCGCCGGCCCCTCACGACCGCCTTCTTCGTCCTCGGCTGCTTCACAGCGCTGCTGCTGTTGTCGGCGACGGGGCAGGTGTTCGGCGCCGCTGCCACCCTCGTCATCGTGTTCCTGGTCGGGCTCGTCGCGGAGAGCGTGCGCGAGACGTACGCGCTCCTCCTCGGCCGCTAATCGCGTCGTACCCGCCGGCTCAGCCCGGCGCCTTCGAACGACGCGTTAGAGACGCGGGACCCCGCCGCTCGCAGTACGCGGGCGTCTCGTCTCGACGGAAGGACATGCGGGCGGAGGGACTCGAACCCTCAAGCTCTCTCGAGCACCGGCACCTAAAACCGGCGTGTATGCCGTTCCACCACGCCCGCGACCAGAGAGTCTAGGGCAGCGCGTGTCACCGCCGATGCGGTTTCTAAAATGAAAACATGAGATCGCAGCACGAGATCGATTCGGCACTGGCTCTCTTCCGCGAAGAACTGACGACAAGCGAGATTTCTCGACGCACAGGTATCCCGCGCTCGACCGTTAGGGATTGGCGCACTGGCGGGGGCGTCGGCTGTCACGTGAATGCGTGGGACATGACTTCTCGTCTTCCGATGCGCCTGCGTATGAATATCTCGGTGACGGATGTATCTCGGTGACGGGTGTGTCTCGCGAAATCAATGCGGCAAGAACCGATCGAGCCGGAACAGGCCGATGTCGTGGCGCGTCGTGCCGTCCTCGACAAGGTCCGCCAGGATCTCCCCGACCACGGAGCAGAACTTGAACCCGTGCCCCGAGAAGCCGCCGGCGACAACCGCCCGCTCGGTTTCCGGGTGGTCGTCGATGATGAAGTGCTCGTCGGGGGAGAGCTCGAAGAGGCATGACTTGAGCGCTAACGTCGGTCCCGCGCCGTCCGGGAAGTAGCTCGTCGCAAACGGCCGCAGGACGTCGTCCTCGGGGTCCGGTTCGCGCGACAGCACGTCGGGATCGCCCTTCTCGCCCCCGTGGTTGTAGCGGCCGAGCTTGAAGCCGGGAGCTCCGAACACCGGGAACCCGTAGAAGTGGCCTTCGTCGAGGATGACGTTGAACACCGGGAAGCGATCGGGTGCGAAGAGCTCGGGCCGCATCGGCTGCAGCCAGGCGAGCACCTGGCGCTGCGCGACGACGAGGTCCGGGGGTAAACGTCCGACGCTCGGCGACCAGGCGCCGGCCGTCAGGACGACCTTTTCCGCCTCGATCGTCTCCCGATCGGTGCGCACGCTCACGGCGTCGCCGGCGACCTCCCAGCCCAGCACGCGCTCTCGCGTTCGCACGACCGCGCCGTTCGCGAGAGCGCCGCGGACGTGCGCGACGATGCAGCGCTCCGGGAGGACGAAACCCCCGTCGGGCTGGTAGAGAACGGGCAAGTCTGGCGGCAGGCGGTACGCGGGAAACCGTCGGGCGACCTCACGCCCGTCGAGCAGCTCGTGCGGGAGGTCGTGCTCGAGGCAGGAGCGGAGCGAGCCCTGGTAAATCCGCTCTCCGGCCTCCACCGTCCCCGTGACGTGGAGGAGCTGTTCGCCCGCCTCGCTCTCGAGCTCTCGCCAGAGCTCGTAGGCACGGCGCACCAAGGGGACGTACGAGGGATCCTCGAAGTAGGCGAGCCGGATGATGCGGGTGATGCCGTGCGACGAGCCGAGCTCGTGCGGTGTGTCGAACTGCTCGACCCCGAGCACGCGCTTCCCGCGGCGCGCAAGGTGATACAGGGCGGCGCTTCCCATCCCGCCCACCCCGATCACGACGACGTCGTATCGCTCCGCCACCGGGCGATCCTACGGCGGTCAGACGGGGTGCCTCTGGTTGAATGGCCCCGTGCCCGCTGTGGAAGAGATCGGCGAGAACCGCGTCCGGCTGACCGTCGAGGTCTCGCCGGATCAGGTCCAGCACGCGGTCGAGCACGCCGTCTCGGATCTCGCGCAGAGCGTCAAGCTCCCCGGCTTCAGGAAGGGGAAGATCCCCATGCCCGTGCTCGTGTCGCGGCTCGGGAAGGAGCGGATCTACGCCGAGGCCGTGGACAGCCACATCGGCGGTTGGTTCTGGAGCGCGGCAACGCAAAACCGCGTTCGTCCGGTCGCCGACCCGCAGTACGAGTACGAGCTGCCAAGCACCGCGGACCAGCCGTGGAGCTTCGCCGCGACGGTCGACGTGCAGCCGCTCCCGGACATCGTCGACTGGACGACACTCGAGGTGCCGCGGCTCGAGGCCGACGTCCCGCAGGAGTCCGTGGACGCCGAGATCGAGGCCCTGCGCGAATCGGTTGCCGAGCTCGCGCCTGCGAACGGCCGACCGGCTCGGGAGGGAGACACGGTGATCATCGATCTCGTGGATCCCGAGGGCGAGGCGCAGCGCGACACCGTCGTCGAGCTCGGCGCGGGGCAGCTCGCCGAGGAGCTCGAGGCGGCGGTCGTCGGGTCGTCCGCCGGGGACACGAAGGAGGTCAGGTACAGCCGTCCCGACGGCTCGGCCGCAACCGTCGAGGTCACGGTGCGGGAAGTCCAGCAGAGGATCCTGCCCGACCTCGACGACGAGCTCGCGCGCGCCGCGAGCGAGTTCGATTCGCTCGCCGAGCTGCGCGAGAGCATCGAAGCAACACTTCGCTCTCAGCTCGACACCGAGATCGACTCCGCCTTCCGCGCCGCCGCCGTCGACGAGCTCGTACGCGCATCGCAGGTTCAGCCCGCCGCGCCGCTCGTCACGTCGAGGGCGGCCGACCTACTGACGGGCTTCGTCCGCTCGCTCGAACGGCGCGGCATCTCGCTCGAGGCCTATCTCCAGGCGAGCGGCGGAAGCGGCGAGCAGCTCCAGCGGCAGATGGTTCTCGAGGCGGCGATCTCGATCGCGCGCGAGCTTGCCCTCGAGGCGCTCGCGGAGCGCGCCGGGCTCGAGGTCTCCGACGACGAGGTGAAGATCTACCTTCGCGAAGAGGCGCAGAACGCCGGAGAGGATCCCGAGGCGCTGATCGAGGACGTCTGGGCGCACGGCCAGCAGGAGTCGATCCGGGAGGATCTTCGCCTGCGCGCCGCCCTCGATCGCCTCGTCGCGGACGTGAAGCCGATCTCATCCGACCTCGCGGAGGCACGCGACAAGCTGTGGACCCCGGACAAGGAGAAGCCCGAAGTGGAGACGAAGTTGTGGACTCCCGGCAGCGGCCCTCCTGCTTCGCAGGATGATTAGGAGGAACAGTGAGCGAGAAATGCAGCCCAATGCCGTCTAGCCATTTCCCGACCGAAGGGAGGAAGATGGCATGCCGCTGATCCCGATGGTGATCGAGCAGACGTCGCGCGGCGAGCGCTCGTTCGACATCTACTCGCGCCTGCTCAACGAACGCATCATCTTCCTCGGAACGCCGATCGACGACCAGATCGCCAACCTCACCGTCGCCCAGCTCCTCCACCTCGAGTCGGAGGACCCGGACAAGGACATCTCCATCTACATCAACTCGCCCGGCGGCATCGTCTACGCCGGGCTCGCGATCTACGACACGATGCAGTTCATCAAGCCCGACGTGCAGACGATCTGCGTGGGGATGGCCATGTCGATGGGGGCGATCGTTCTCGCGGGCGGGACTCCCGGAAAACGAAGCGCCCTGCCGCACTCGAAAATCCTCATCCACCAGGGCTCGGCCGGTTTCCACGGCCAGCCGACCGAGATCGAGATTCAGGCGCGGGAGGTAATCAGCCTCAAGCGCCTAATGGAGGAGATCATGTCGAAGCACACCGGCCAGCCCATCGAGAAGGTGACGAAGGACATGGACCGCGACTTCTACATGACGGCCGAGGAGTCGAAGGAATACGGGATCATCGACCAGGTGATCGAGCGCCGCTGAGCGGTACCCCCTAGTCGAAACGATGAAATCGGAGTAAAAGGAGACACGTGGCGCGGGCGAGCGAGGGTAACGAACAGCTCCTCTGCAGCTTCTGCGGCAAGTCGCAACGGCAGGTCAAGAAGCTGATAGCGGGGCCAGGGGTCTACATCTGCGATGAGTGCATCGACCTCTGCAACGAGATCATCGACGAGGAGCTGACGAGCCCTGCTCAGCTCGATCTCGACAACCTTCCGAAGCCCTACGACATCTACTCCGTCCTCAACGACTACGTCATCTCGCAGGAAGAGTCGAAGCGCACGCTCGCGGTCGCGGTCTACAACCACTACAAGCGCGTGCGTATGGGGCTCGACGAGGCGGACGTCGAGCTGCAGAAGTCGAACATCCTCCTTCTCGGCCCCACGGGTTGCGGGAAGACGCTCCTCGCGCAGACGCTTGCCAGGATCCTCAACGTGCCCTTCGCGATCGCGGACGCCACAGCGCTCACGGAGGCCGGGTACGTCGGCGAGGACGTCGAGAACATCCTCCTCAAGCTGATCCAGGCGGCCGACTTCGACATCAAGAAGGCCGAGACCGGGATCATCTACATCGACGAGGTCGACAAGATCGCGCGGAAGGCCGACAACCCGTCGATCACGCGCGACGTTTCGGGTGAGGGAGTGCAGCAGGCGCTTCTGAAGATCCTCGAGGGGACGGTCGCCTCGGTTCCGCCTCAGGGCGGGCGCAAGCACCCCCACCAGGAGTTCCTCTCGATCGACACGACCAACGTCCTCTTCATCTGCGGCGGCGCGTTCGCCGGGCTGGACAAGATCATCGAGCGTCGAATCGGGAAGACAACCGTCGGGTTCAACGCCGAGGTCCGCTCCCGGAACTCGGAGGAGGGTGCGGAGCTCCTCGGCCAAGTGATGCCGGAAGACCTCATGTCGTTCGGGCTCATTCCGGAGTTCGTGGGCCGGCTCCCCGTCATCTCCGCCGTGCACCAGCTCCGTCGCGAAGACCTCGTCGCGATCCTCACCGAGCCCAAGAACGCGCTCGTCAAGCAGTACCAGCGCTTCTTCGGCTACGACTCGATCGAGCTCGTCTTCACGGACGACGCGCTCTGGGAGATCGCCGACCACGCGCTCGCGCGCGAGACCGGCGCTCGGGGTCTGCGGTCGATCATCGAGCTTGCGCTCCTCGACGTGATGTTCGAGCTGCCGTCGCGCTCGGACGTGTCGAAGTGCGTGATCACCAAAGAGACGATCTCCAAGGGCCTGAAGCCGACGCTCGTCACTTCGGGCGCGGGCTACGACGACGAGCTCGACGAGCTCGCCGAAGAGTCGGCGTAGGGCGAGGCTCGCCTCGCCCTCGGGCGACGCCAGGCGTCTGCGCGAACGAAATTTGCGCGAGCGGATCTCGTTCTTGCGCTTCTGCAGGGTCGCCCTACAGCGCTCACTTCCGGCCACGGTTGTCGAAGCCGGGGTCGCGGCGTAATCCCCGCGCGTCGACGAGGAGGGCCCCGATGACAGAGGCGACCGTCTCAGAGGAGTTCGCGACCTCGCTTCGCGGCGACGTTCTCGACTCCGCTCACCCCGAGTACGAGGACGCTCGCACGCTCTACAACGCGATGATCGACAAGCGGCCGCGTCTGATCGCCCGCTGCCTGGATGTCGCCGACGTGATGGAAGCCGTGCGTTTCGGCCGCGAGAGCGGGCTCGAAATCGCGGTTCGCGGTGGGGGCCACAACGGCGCAGGGCTCGGGGGCGTCGACGGAGGCCTCGTCATCGACCTCTCTCTCATGCGCGGCGTGCTCGTCGATCCCGAGCAACGCATCGCCCGCGTGCTGGGCGGAACGTTGCTCGGTGAGGTTGATCACGCCACTCACCCCTTCGGGCTCGCCGCGCCGTTCGGGATCGTCTCGACCACCGGCGTCGGAGGCCTCACGCTCGGCGGCGGAGTCGGCCACCTGACGCGGGCGCTCGGCTTGTCGATCGACAACCTCGTCGCCGCCGACGTCGTGTTGGCCGACGGGAGCTTCACGACCGCGACCGAGGATCGTGAAGACGACCTCTACTGGGCGCTCCGCGGCGGCGGCGGCAACTTCGGCGTCGTGACCGCGTTCACCTTCCGCCTCGCTCCGGTATCGACGATCATCGGGGGCCCGACGTTCTGGTCGCTCGATCGCGCCGACGAGATCCTCTCGTGGTATCGGGAGTTCATGCCGAACGCGCCCGAGCAGCTGAACGGCTTCTTTGCCTTCCACACGATCCCCCCGACGCCGCCCTTCCCGGAGCAGTTCCACCTCCAGAAGATGTGCGGGGTCGTGTGGTGCTACTCGGGCGACCCCCAGGCGGCCGACGAGGTGTACGCGCCGGTGCGGGAGCTCCAGCCCTACCTCCCGGGTCTCCAGGAGATGCCCTTTCCAGCGTTGAACTCGGCGTTCGACGCTCTCTACCCGGCGGGCGATCAGTGGTACTGGCGCTCGGACTACGTCGCCGAGATTCCAGACGAAGCTGTTGTGGTTCACGCCGATTACGCACAGCGGTTGCCGACGCTCAAGTCGACGATGCACCTGTACCCGCTCGACGGGGCGGCGGCGCGCGTTGCCAAGGACGCGACAGCCTTCAGCTACCGAGACGCCCGCTGGGTCCAGGTCATGGTCGGCGTCGATCCAGACCCGGCCAATATCGGGGCGGCGAGGCAGTGGGCCCGCGACTACTGGGATGCTCTTCATCCACACTCGCTGGGCGGCGGGTACGTGAACATGCTGATGAACGACGAGGGTCAGGAGCGCGTCCGGTCGACGTACCGCGACAACTACGACCGGCTGGCCGAGATCAAGCGCAGGTACGACCCTGACAACCTCTTCCGGGTGAACTGGAACATCGCACCGGAATAACGGGACGACAGCGCATCCGCCGCGTCGAAGTTGGGCATTCTGCCCTATTTCGCGCGCCCCCGAGCGATGTACGATCCACCACATGCCTCGTTATCTGATCGAACGCACATACACCGTCGACCTGGACGGGCTCCCCACCGTCGCGACTCGCTCGAAAGCGATTGGACATCACCGGTTCCCGGAGATCGTGTGGGAGCACAGCCACGTTGTCTTGGACGAGAAAGGGATCCCGAAGTCGTTCTGCGTATACAACGCGCCGAGCGAGGAGATGGTGCGCGAGCACGCTAAGCAGCTCGGAGAGCACTTCGTCGAGACCATCTACGAGATCGCCGGCGACGTGACGCCGGACGACTTTCCATTGACGGACGACCCGAGCTCGTAGGGGCGAGATAGATCTCGCCCCCTACGGGGGGCCGACCGGGTTCAGCTCGGCCGCAGGCGCTCAGCGTCCACGATGTGGTACATCGCCTGCAGGGCGACGGCCAGCCGACGCCTGACCTCGCGGAGCCGCTCCTCCTCCTCCATGGGAATGAGCTCGAGCGCCGCCCTGTAGAGCGCGACGGCATGCTCTTTCGCCCATCCGCGACCGGCCTGGTCGGCAGCGGCGATCAGGCAATCCACTGCGCGCTGATGCTCACCCGCCTCGCGCCAGTGGTACGCAAGTGCCTCGTTCGACTGCCCCATCTCTCCCGTCGCATCCTCGAGGAAGGCGGCGACGGCGGCGTGCCGTTGGCGGCGCTCGGCGCGCGGCAGCCTCTGGTAGGCGATGTCGCGGATGAGGCCGTGCTTGAACGCGTACTGCTGGTCGCCGCGGATGCGGGAGACCGCCTCGCGGCGAACGAGGTCGCGCTCCTCGAGCGATCCCAGGTGTGCCGACAGCATGTCGCGTGGCGCAATGCGGGGGAGCGCCCCGCGCCAGAAGATTCGTCCGACGACGGACGCGTCGATGAGGAGGCTCCGCTCCTCCGGCGGAAGCGCGTCGAGGCGCGCGGCGACGAGCGCCCGGATGCTCGTGGGGAGCTCGGTCTCGCCGGTCGACCTCTCCGCCACCGAGGCCGCCAGCTCCTCGATGAAGAGCGGATTGCCCTCGGCCGTCTCGGCGATGCTCTCGGCTCGCTCCGTCGGGGCCTCGAACCGTGCGAGGAGGAGATCGGTGAGCTCCAGTGACGCGCTCTCCGTGAGGCGGTCGAGCGGCAGTGCCGTATACGCCGGCAGGCCTCCGGCCCAGGCCGGGCGGTCGTTGAGCATCTCCGGTCTCGCGAGCGCAAGCAGGAGCACCGGGACGTCGCGAACCCGCGCCGCGAGCGTCTCGATGAGGTCGAGGAGGCTGGCGTCCGCCCAGTGGATGTCCTCGAAGAGGAGCAGTGTCGGTCCTTCCGATCCGAGCGCCTCGACGAAGAGACGGGCGGAGAAGAAGAGTGTCTCGCGGTCCGGCACCTCGTCCTCGTCTCCGAACCCGACGAGCAGGGCAAGATGTGCCGAGTGCTCCGCAGCCGCGTCGGCTCCCATGAGCTCCCGCACCGCGGCGGCGAGCTTCGTGCGCGCCTCCGGAAGCTCGTCGCTGTCGTAGGCCCGGGCGACCTGCTTCACATGCTGGGCGAACGCGCTGTACGGGCTAGACGTGCCGTATGGCATCGAGCGACCTCGTAAGACGCGTCCGCCTCCCGAGCCGACGTGCTCCATGAACTCGAGCGCGAGTCGCGACTTGCCGATTCCGGCCGGCCCGAACACGGTTACGAGATGCGGACGCCGCTCCGCGGCAACGCGCTTCCAGATTCCCGTGAGCACGTCCAGCTCACGTTCACGTCCGACCATCGGAACGGCGCTGAGCGGGCGCTCGCCCGCCGGTGCGACCGCGCGAACGGCCATCCAGGCCGGCACGGGCTCCGCCTTGCCCTTGGCTCTGATGGGCTGGAATCCCGGTTGGTACTCGATCCACGTCCGGGTGCTCGCGAACGTCTCCTCGCCGACCAGCACGGCGCCGACGGGCGCAGCGGCCTGGAGCCGGGCGGCGGTGTTCACGACGTCGCCCGCGATCATCGCTTCGCCGTGGCCGACCCGGGCGTCGAGCTCGACGATCGCCTCGCCGGTGTTGACCGCGATCCGGACCTGCAGGCCGTCCTCGCCCGCCCAATCCCGAACGGCGAGGGCTGCCCGAACGGCCCGCTCGTGATCGTCCCCGAACGCCGTGGGTGCGCCGAAGACTCCCATGACGGCGTCGCCGATGAACTTCTCCACCCTGCCGCCGAAGCGCTCGAGCTCGGAGCGGACGCGCTGGTAGTACGGCGTCAGGATCGCGCGTACGTCCTCCGGATCGAGGCGCTCGGCGCGCGAGGTGAACCCGACGAGGTCGACGAAGACGATCGAGACCACCCGGCGCTCTTCGCTGGTGGGCCCTCGTTCGGTGAGCGGAGAGCCGCAGGCGTTGCAGAATCTCGCAGACTCCGGATTTTCCTGGCCACAGTGCGTACAGAGCGGCACGCGCGAAGACTACGCTCGCCGCCGCCTTCGGGGTTTCCGGCCCTGCGCATAACTCGACGCGTGCTGTGAAATCGGTGCGCTCGCGGCCGGCGAAGCGCCCGCGCTTCAGGGATCTTCGCGCGGGCGGAATCCGCGCTAGCGGTTTCCGGTCTTGCGCATACATAGAGTGCGAGCCGTGTTCACGACGAGGCCCGAGCTACGCGGCACCTTCGGGATGGTCGCCTCCACCCACTGGCTCGCGTCAGCCGCGGGGATGTCGGTGCTGGAGCGCGGCGGCAACGCCTTCGACGCAGCGGTCGCGACGGGGTTCACGCTCCAGGTCGTCGAGCCGCACCTGAACGGCCCCGGCGGTGAGGTGCCGGCGGTCTTCTGGTCGGTGGATCGTGGGATGCCGCTCGTGCTGTGCGGCCAGGGCGTCGCTCCGGCCGCGGCCACGATCGAGCGTTTCCACGAGCTCGGCCACGACCAGCTGATCCCAGGCACGGGGGTGCTCGCGGCTTGCGTCCCCGGGGCTTTCGGCGCCTGGCTGCTCCTCCTCCGCGAGTTCGGCACCTGGCGACTCGAGGACGTGCTCGCCTTCGCGATCGGATACGCGGAGACCGGATACCCGCTCGTCGAGCGGATCGCGCAGACGATCGAGCTGAACCGTGAGCTCCTTTCCGGCTGGCCGGGCTCCGCCGAGCTCTACCTCCCGCCGCCGAGGCCGCGTGCGCTCTTCCGCAACCCGGCCCTGGCGGCGACATACCGCCGCATCGTGGAAGAGAGTCGCGGAGGGTCGCGCGAGGAGGAGATCGAGCGCGCCCGGCTGGCGTTCTACGAGGGCTTCGTCGCGGAGGAGATCGACCGCTTCGTCGCGGACGAGGGCGGCCTCCTGGCGGGCGAGGACCTGGCGTCCTGGGAAGCGACGGTCGAGCGCCCGGCCACCTACGAGTACCGCGGCCTCACGGTCTGCAAGACCGGGCCCTGGGGGAGCGGGCCGGCCGGGCTCCAGCAGCTTGCCCTGCTCGCGGGATACGACCTCGCCGAGCTCTCGGAGGCCGAGCTCGTTCACATCGTGACCGAGTGCGCGAAGCTCGCGTTCGCCGACCGCGACGCCCTGTGCGGCGATGCCGACGTGCGGCTCGACATCCTCCTCTCGGACGAGTACGCCGGCGAGCGCCGGGCTCTCGTGGGGGAGGAGGCAGCCGAGGTCGTGCGTCCCGGCTTCGGGCGTCTCCCGACGGTCCACGACCTCGTCGCGTCGCCGGGCTCGGGCGAGCCCACCCGCGGCGACACCGTGCACCTCGACGTCGCAGACCGCTTCGGCAACGTCGTATCGGCGACGCCGAGCGGTGGATGGTTGCAGAGCTCTCCGGTGATCCCGAAGCTCGGCTGGCCGCTCGGCACGCGAGCGCAGATGTTCTGGCTCGAGGAGGGGCTTCCGTCGTCGCTACGGCCGGGTGCACGGCCCCGGACGACGCTCTCCCCAGGGGTCGCCCTGCGGGACGGCGATCCCTACTTGGCCTGGGGCACGCCCGGCGGCGACCAGCAGGAGCAGTGGGCATTGCACGCGTTCCTTCGGCACGTCGACCTCGGGCTCGATCTGCAGGCGGCGATCGACGCGCCCGAGTTCCACACCGATCACCTGATCTCGTCCTTCTACCCGCGCGGGATCGTCCCAAGGTCGCTCGCGCTCGAGGCGCGGTTCGGCTCCCGCACGGTCGCGGACCTCCAGCAGCGCGGGCACGAGGTGACGCTCTGGCCCGGATGGTCGCTCGGCCGGGTGACCGCGGTCGCCCGGCAGCCCGACGGCGTGCTCAAGGCGGGGGCGAACCCGCGCGGGATGCAGGGTTATGCGGTGGGTCGCTAGTGGCGGACGAGCGGACGCGCACCTATTCGTGGCAGGACCCGTTCGCGATTGTCGAAGGAGCCGTCGGGCTGTCCGGGCTCGAGGTGATGCAGAAGATCATGGACGGCGAGCTGCCGCCGCCGCCGATCGCGGACACCCTCGACTTCCGTCTCGTCGAGGTGGAGCGCGGCAAGGCCGTCTTCGAGTGCAAGCCCGCCGAGTTCCATTACAACCCGATCGGGGTCGTCCACGCCGGTCTGGCGGTCACCCTCCTCGACTCCGCCATGGGCTGCGCGTTCGTCTCGATCGCGGAGCCCGGCACCGCGTGGACGACGCTCGAGCTCAAGACGAACTTCACGCGGGCGATGACGTCCGAAACAGGTGTCGTTCGTTGCACCGGCACAGTTGTCCATCCCGGTCGGAGAGTGGCGACCACGGAGGCGCGACTCGAGGACCCAACCGGACGCCTCTACGCCCACGGCACGAGCACGATCCTCGTCCTCGAGGGGAGACGCTAGGTCCTTCCGCGTTCCATCTCCGGCCCGGCTCCGGCACGGCGCAGCAGCGCGTGGACGGTTCGCACGACGCTCTCGTCCTCGAGCCCTCGGTAGAAGAGCGTCGTCCGGCGGCGGACGACGTCTCCCGCGTTGCGAGCCCACTCGTCGCTTGCCGCGTAGAGCGCCTGCGCGGCGATGTCCGGGCCGCCCGGGTGCAGCGGCTCCAGAAGCGACGGGTCCTCGACCGCCGGCGCCACCACGTGCGCGGCGAGATCGCCGTAGAGGTGCAGCAGGTGGTCGCGAGCGCCGGGCTCGAGCTCCACGGGAAGGTCGACGAGCCCGGAAGCGCCGACACCGGGGAGCGGCCAAGGACGAACGTCCAGGCGATGCAGGCCGAGCTCGGTGCGGAGCCGCGCGAGCACGCTCAGGGCGATTCGGCGGTACGTCGTCAGCTTGCCGCCGGCCACGCTCAGCATTCCGCAGGTGCCACGCGTGATCACGGTCTCCCGCCGAATGCTCGCGCTCGCTCTCGTTCCGGTCGGCAGTACTCGCAGCCCCGCGAACGCGGCGCGCACACGATCCGCCATGAGAAGCGACGGGCTCAACGCGACCGCTGCCTCGGCGAGGATCTGCTCGACGTCTTCCGGCTCGACCGCGACATCCTCAGGGTCGCCTTCGTGGGGGGTGTCGGTCGTACCCAGCAAGAGCATCCCGTACCAGGGGACCGCGAAGGTGACACGGACGTCGTCCTGCGGGATGGTGAGCGCAGCCGTCCATTCGCGGTCCGCCGGCACGAGGACGTGCGCGCCCTTGGTCAGCAGGACGGACCTGCCTGCACGCTCGTCCTCGAGCCGTCGAACCTGGTCGATCCACGGGCCGGCGGCATTGACGACCACCCGCGCCGTGACCTCGACCAGGTTTCCGTCGACGCGCACCTCGGCGCCTGCGACGCGACCGCCGATCGTTCGTAGCGACACGACCTCGGCGCCGTTGAGCACGCACGCCCCTGCATCGGCAGCGGCGCGAACGTTGGCGAGGCACAGGCGGGCATCGTTCGTCCAGGCGTCGGCGTAGAGCGCGCACGAGCGCAGCCCTTCGTGCCGCAGGGGAGGCACCAGTTCACGCGCCCCCGAGGGCTTGACGAGCCAGGTGAGACGTGAGCGCGCAAGCGCGGAGTAGACGAGGATGCCGCCCTGTACCACTGCGGGCTTGTATGGACCGCCTTCGTACAGCGGAAGCAGGAAAGGGATGCGCCGCACGAGGTGCGGTGCGACGAGCTTCGTCAGGATGCGCCGCTCGTGGTGCGCCTCCCGCACGAGGCGGACATCGCCCAGGCGCAGATAGCGCAGCCCTCCGTGGATCAGCTTCGACGAAGCACTCGAGGTTCCGCCTCCGAAGTCACCCGCATCGACCAGGGCGACCGCAAGCCCCGCGCGAGCGGCATGCGCCGCGACCGCGGCCCCGATGATGCCGCCTCCGACGACGAGCATGTCGAAATGCCGGCGCGTCAGGTCGTCGATCGATTCCAGGCGGCTCGTCACGGCCAGGATCGTGCCGGATGAGCCGCCTCCTGATTGGATTGCGCCTCGGATGCCCGCCTCGGCACTCGCGCTCGCCCTCGGTGCGGCGTTCCTGCACGCGTTCTGGAATCTCTTGCTCGCGCGGGCGGGGGACGTCGAGGCTGCCACGGCGGTCGCGCTCGTCGCAGGCATCGTCGCGTTCGCTCCCGTTGCGGCTTTCGCCTGGGAGGTAGAGCCCCAGGTCTGGCCGTTCCTCGCAGTCACCTCGCTCCTGCAGCTGACGTACTTCATCCTCCTGACCGCGGCGTACGGCCGCGCAGACCTGTCGTTCGTATACCCGATCGCGCGCGGCTCCGCGCCGGTGCTGGTGCTGGTCGCCGGCATCGCCGTGCTGGGTTACGGCGCGTCCACGACCCAGTTCGTGGGCGTCTTGCTGGTCGCGGGCGGCGTGCTGCTCGTGCGCGGTGTCGGGGGACGGGCGGGGGCGGGCGATCTCGTCCTGGCGCTCGGGATCGCGGCCTGCATCGCCGCCTACACGCTGCTCGACCAGCGCGGCATTCGCTATGCCTCGCCGGTCGTCTACCAGGAGCTCTCGATGATCCCCGCCACCGTCGGGTTCCTCGTCCTCACCCTTCGCCGTCGCGGAACGCAGCGCGTGCGAGAGGCGATCGGGCCGGCGTCGATCGCCGCCGGGCTCGCGACCTTCGGCGCCTACGTGCTCGTCCTCGCGGCGCTTTCCCGAGCGTCTGCAGCATCGGTCGCCGCCGTCCGAGAGACGAGCGTCGTCATCGCAACGGCCCTAGCTGCGCCCTTCCTCCACGAGCGCGTCGGGGCGCCAAGGCTCGCCGGGGCGATCCTCGTCGTCGCCGGCGTCACACTACTGGGGGCCTAGGATCCTCCGGCCCGCTCCCTCCGGCGCCGCCAGCGCTCGGTGGGCGGCCGCGGCGGCGGCGACCCGCGCCGCGACCGGTTCCACCCAAGGGCCTGCACGCCCTTCCGCGGTGTCGACGTGGAGAAGGAGATGCTCTGCCGTGGCGAGTGTCTCGCCGCTCCGCGCGTGGGTCATCGCATGGAAGACGTGCAGGCGCTTCTCGTCTGCGCCGAGCACCTGCGTCGCGACCTGGATCGGCTCCAGTCCCGCGACCTCGCGCAGGTGACGGAGATGGGTCTCGACGGTGTACGCGCTGTGGCCGCCGTCGAGATACGCGGCGTCGATCCCGACGTGGCGCAGGAGCGCGTCCGTCGCCTCGGCGAAGACGTGCAGGTAGCGAGCCTCCGTCATGTGGCCGTTGTAGTCGACCCACGACGGATCGACGACGGCTTCGTGCAGGCGGAGCGGCTGAGCGGGATCGGGAGCGGCTGGGAGCGGCGTGACCTCGGCAAAGAGCCGCGCCTCGTGCTCGCGGAGCACGGCCCCGGCGGCGTAGTTGCGCGCCCGCAGAGCCTGGAGCAGGGCGACGAGATTGTCGTCTCGGAGCCGTTCGAGCTCGCGGACCGACAAGGCCCCTGCCTGCGCATCCGATTGGGCGGCGATCTTGTCGATCAGCTCGTCCGTCAGCTCCGGCACGTCCGTCAGCTTCGTCCAGGGCCATTCGAGCGCTGGGCCGAACTGTGCGAGGAAGTGGCGCATGCCGTCTTCTCCGCCGGCGATGCGGTACGTCAGGAACGTGCCCATCTGGGCCCAGCGCAGACCGGCTCCGTAGCGGATCGCGTCGTCGACCTCCTCCACGGTTGCGACGTCGTCGTCGACGAGCCACAGCGCCTCTCGCCAGAGCGCCTCGAGCAGGCGGTCGGCGACGAAGCCGTCGATCTCCCTACGCACGCGAAGCGGCTTCATGCCGAGCGAGGCGTAGAACACCTCCGCTCGCTCGACTGCCCCTTCGGAGGTGTGCTCGCCGGCGACGACCTCGACCAGAGGGAGCAGGTAGACGGGGTTGAAGGGGTGCCCGACCACGAACCGCTCGGGATGCGCCATGTCGGCCTGGAGGCGGGACGGCAGCAGCCCCGAGGAGGAGGAGCAGACGAGCGCGTCCGTCCGCGCGTACGCGTCGATCTCCGCGAGTAGGCGTCGCTTCAGCCTTTCGTCCTCGGGCGCGCTCTCCTGAATCACGTCGGCGTGACCCACCGCCTCTTCGAGGGTGCGCGCAAACGAGACGGCGCCGCGAATGCGCGGCGCAAGGGTCAGCTGTGCCCACGAGCGCTCCGCGTTCGCCAGCACCTCCCGCACGCGCCGCTCCGCCTCGGGGTGTGGGTCGTAGACGACGACCTCGACGCCGTTCTCGACGAGGCGACCCGCCCAGCCGCCGCCGATCACGCCCCCGCCGATGAGCGCGCTACGCATCAGCCCGGTGTCAGCCGGAGTCTCTCGCGCACCTCCGCGGGGCCGAGCACGCGCACGTTCATCGCCTCGAGGATCGTCACGGCGCGCTCGACGAGTGCGTCGTTGGTCGCCTTCACACCGCGCTCGAGCCAGATGTTGTCCTCGAGGCCGACTCGGACATTGCCTCCCACGAGTGGCGCGAGCGCGACGTAAGGGAGCTGCATGCGCCCGATCGCGAAGGCCGAGAAGACGCAGCCGGGAGGCAGCTGGTTGACCATCGCGAGCAGCGTGCCGGGGTCGTCCGGCGCGCCGTAGGGGATTCCCATGCACAGCTGGAGCATGAGCGGCTCGTCGACGAGCCCTTCGGCCACGAGCTGCTTGGCGAAGACGAGGTTTCCCGTGTCGAAGATCTCGATCTCGGGGCGCACGCCGAGCTCCCGGATCTGCCGCGCCATCTCGCGCAGCATCGAAGGCGTGTTCGTCATGACGTAGTCGCCTTCTGCGAAGTTCATCGTCCCGCAGTCGAGCGTGCAGATCTCGGGACGCAGCTCGGCCACGTGCTCGAGACGTTCCGTCGCACCCGCCATGTCCGTGCCCTCCGGGTTCGGCGGGAGCGGCGTCTCGACTCCGCCGAGCACGAGGTCACCGCCCATGCCCGCCGTGAGATTGAGGACGACGTCGACGTCCGAGGAGCGGATCTTCTCGACGACCTCTCGGTAGAGGGCGGGATCGCGCGACGGCCCGCCCGTCTCCGGGTTGCGAACATGGATGTGCACGACCGCAGCCCCGGCGCGCGCGGCCTCGACGGCGCCGTCCGCGATCGAAGGCGGCGTCACCGGCACGAGCTCCGAGCGGTCGGTCGTCGCACCGACGCCCGTCACCGCGCAGGTGATGAAGACCTCGGTGTTCACCCGGCGCGGACTCTACGACGAGAGCACCACGCGCGCGTCCAGGCCGAGAGCGCCTTCGGGGAGAAGGAGCAGCGGGTTGACGTCGAGCTCCGCCACGGCCGGACACGCTGCGGCTGCGCGGGAGACCGCGGCGATCGCCCCCGCGGCCGCAGCGACGTCGAGCGCGGGACGACCGCGGGTGCCCTCGAACAGGGCCGCACCGCGCAGCGAGCGGAGCAGGCGCGCCGACTCCTCCTCGCCCACGGGTGCGAGCGCGACGGCTACGTCGTCGAGGATCTCGGCGTACACACCTCCTAGGCCGACGAGCACCACGGCGCCGAAGCGCGGATCGCGCTTGGCGCCGACGATCAGCTCGACGCCGCCGTCGACAGGAGCCATCTGCTCGACGGAGAGCTCCTGCGCGCCGAGGCGCGTGGCCAGGTCGGCATATGCCTTCTCCAGTGCGCCGTCGTCCTCGAGCCCGAGCACGACGCCGCCGGCCTCGGACTTGTGTAGAAGGCCTGCGGCCTTGAGCGCCACCGGGTAGCCGAGATCGGCCGCTGCCGCGAGCGCCTCCTCGACGGTTCTCACGCGGTGCGCCGAGGTCATCGGCACGCCGGCCTCTGCGAGGAAGGCGCGCGCGCCCGCGTAGCCGGGCTGCGGAGGCTCGAGCGGCTCGAGCTCGAGGGTCTTCTGAGCCGGCCTTGCACGCCGTGCGTGCTCGGCCAGCAACGCGAGCGCTGCGACGGCCGACTCGACGTCGCCGTAGACCGGCACGCCCCCCGCCCGCAGCTCCGTCGCCGCAGGCGAATTCGGATAGGACGTGTGCACCACGAGCGGCCCGCCCATGCCCGCGGCGGCTGCAGCGAGCGAGCGAGCGACGTCGACCTCCTCGCCGGCGAGCTCCGGGGTGTCGACCGCGTACCCGCCGAAGTATCCGGTCAAGAGCACTGCATCGACGTCTCCGGACGTGAGCAGAAGACGACCGACGTCTGCGTACGCGACGAGACCTCGCTCGCCGCCGCCGGCGAAGTCGACGGGGTTCGCCACGCTGGCGGTCTCCGGAAGGTGCTCGCGCAGCGCCGCCACCGTGCTCTCGGAAAGCAGCGGCACGTCGAGCCCGGCGGCGGCGAGAACGTCTCCGGCGATCACTCCGTGGCCGCCGCCGTCCGCGTACACGGCAACGCGCCGTCCGAGCGGAAGACGACTCGAGAGGAGGGCCTGCGCCGCGTCGACCAGCTGCTTCGGGGTCCGAACTGCGACGATGCCCGCCGCGTCGCAGGCCGCCTCGATCGCGCGCATGTCGCTGACGAGCGCCCCGGTGTGCGAGAGCGCGGCCCGCGCGCTCGCCTGGCTCACCCCGCCGCTCAGGAGGAGCACCGGCATGCCGGCGGACGCGCGCGCCGCGGCCTCGACGAACACGCGGCCGTCGCGAAAGTCCTCCAGATAGAGGGCGACGACGCGCGTCGGCTCGTGCGCCCCGAGATCGTCGAGCAAGTCGGCGGCCACGAGGTCCGCCTGGTTCCCGAGCGACGCGAAGCGCGAGAAGCCGAGGCCCGCCGCGCGCGCCAGCCGCGCGAGCTCGAGGGCGAGATTTCCGCTCTGCGAGACAAGAGCGATCGGCCCCGACGGAAGCGCGCTCCAGCCGAGATCGAGCTCCTCGCCTGCGTCGAACACGCCCAGGCAGTTCGGTCCGAGCATGACCGCTCCCGCTGCCCGAACACGCTCGGCGACGGCCTGCTCGATGCGGCGGCCTTCCTCGTCATGCTCCCCGAGGCCGGCGCTGATCGCCACGATCGCTTTCGCACCGACGCCGAGAGCCTCGTCGACGGCGTGCTCGAAGCCGGCCGCCGGGACGCTGATCACCGCGAGCTCCGGCGACTCGGGCAGATCGGCGAGAGCCGCGTACGTGCGCGCGCCGAGGATCTCCCCGCCGGCGCGGTTCACGAGGAACACGGCACGACGGTGCGCGCCGCGCAGGGCGCCGCGCGCGAGGACGTGGCCCCACTTGGACGGGTCCGCGGACGCCCCGACGACCGCGACCGACCGGGGCGCGAACAGGGGGCGGAGATTGCGAGTCATTTCAAGAGGCGGCGCGAGATGATCAGGCGTTGGATGTCCGACGTGCCCTCCTCGATCTCCTCCAGCTTCGCGTCGCGCATCCACTTCTCCACCGGGTACTCGCGCGAGTATCCCCAGCCGCCGAGGGTCTGCAGGGCTGCCCATGTGCACCACATCGCTGCCTCGGAGGCGTGGAGCTTCGCCATCGCCGCCTCGAGCCCGACGTCCTCGCCCGCGTCGGCCTTTTGGGCTGCACGCCAGACGAGCAGGCGCGAGGCATCCACGCGGACGGCCATGTCCGCCAGCCGGAACGCCACGGCCTGGTGCTCTCCGATAGGCTTGCCGAACTGCTCGCGTGTCTTCGCGTACTCGGTCGCGTACTCGAGCGCGGCTCGCGCGAGCCCGGTCGCTGCTGCACCGAGGATGATGCGAGAGCGGTCGAAAGTCCGCATGAGACCGTGGAAACCCTGTCCCTCTTCCCCGAGCCTCCTGTCCTCGGGGACGAAGCAGTCCTCGAGGAAGAGCTCCGCGTTGACGAGCGCGCGCTGGCCCATCTTCCTGATCGGGGGCCCGATCGTGAAGCCGGCGTCCCCCTTCTCGAGCACGAACGCGGTGATGCCCTTCGCGCGCGTGCCGGGAGCGACCGTCGCGAAGACGACGTAGTACTGGGCAGGGCCGGCGCTCGAGATCCAGCTCTTCTGGCCGCGTAGGACGTAGCCGCCGTCGACCCGGGTCGCGACGGTCGTCATGGCGGCGGCGTCGGAGCCGACGCCCGGCTCGGTACTCGCGAGCGCGCCGAGCGGCGGGCGTTCGCCGGTGAGCGGCTCCACCCAGCGCCGGGCCTGTTGTTCGGTTCCGAGTGCGAGCACCGGCTTCGCGAAGAAGCCGTTCGACGTGATCAGGTTGCCGATGCCGGCGCAGCCCCAGCAGAGCTCCTCCTGCACGAGCGCCTGCGTGAACGAGTCCTCCATCCCGCCCCCGCCGAGACGCGCGGGGAGCATGAACGACGTCAGGCCGAGCTCTGCAGCCTTGTGCCAGATCTCCCAGGGCATCTCGGTGTCCGCTTCGTCTACCTCGAGTGAAATCGGCCGGATCTCGCGCTCGGCGAACTCGCGGCAGAGCTGCTGGATCTCACCCTGCTCCGGGCTGAGCTCGAAGAGACCGGCCGTCACAGGGGGCGATTCTCGCAGTTGCGCCCAACCGGGAAAGAGCGCGACGATGGTCCAGTGAGCGAGCTCGTGGACGTGGGGCGCGAGGGCGACGTCTGCATTCTCACCCTGCGTCGTCCCGAAAAGCTGAATGCCCTCTCGACCGCGGTGGAGCGGGCGCTCGGAGAAGCATTTGGCTCCGACTCGGTGCGCAGGAGCCGCGCGCTCGTGCTTGCAGGGGAGGGGAGCTCGTTTTCCGCCGGAGCCGACATCACGGAGTTCCACGATCGCGACCCGGCGGCGGTCATGGCTTACTACCGCGGGACGGGAGCCGTGTACGAGCGCTTCGCGGCCCTGCCCGTTCCGACCCTCGCAGCCGTCCAGGGCTATTGCCTCGGCGGCGGGCTCGAGCTGGCGCTGGCCGCCGACTTCCGGGTCGCAGACGAGACCGCCGCCTTCGGTTTGCCCGAGGTCTCACTGGGCATCCTGCCGAGCTCGGGCGGTACCCACCGGCTCGTGCGCCTACTCGGTACGGCTCGTGCGAAAGAGCTCGCCCTCCTGCGTGAGCGACTCGACGCGCAGGAGGCGCTACGCCTCGGCCTCGTGACCGAGGTCGTGTCCAAAGGTGCCTCTCTTGCACGCGCCGTCGAGCTCGCGGAGCGGCTGGCCGAGCTACCGCCGCTCGCGGTCTCGCTGACGAAAGCGGCCATCGACAGCATGGGCGAATCGTCCCGCGAGGCCTCCCTGCTCCTGGAGCGCCTCGCCTACGCGGCGCTCGCACAGACGGACGAGGCGCGCGAAGGGATCGATGCATTCCTCCGCCGGCGCGGCGACTAGAGGGTTGATGTGAGATGGCGAGTCTGACCTTCATGGCGCGAACAGGGTGGCGAGAGGGTTGCTGAAACGAGAGGGCGGCCACCGGATCGGCGGCCGCCCCCCACGAACCTCATTGACGCGACCCTTACTTCACGGTTACCGTGAAGCACTCACTCGTGAGAACCGTTCCGTCGGTCCCAACGACGCGGAAGCTCACGTCAAATCTCGCTCCGTCAACGAACAGGGGAAAAGTAGGTGGGCCCCGCAGGACCTCGTAGTGGGCCGCGCCCGCTCCCCCGGCCGAGGTCGTGAAGGCCGGACTGAAGGGCGCGAACGTTGGACTGGTGCAGATGCCGTCCGCAACGAAATCGACGTTGCGAGACGCGGTGAAAACGGTGTGCGGTGCTGCGCCGTGGACGGTGACCGTTATCTGCACGTCGAATTGATTGGTGCCCTCGTTCTTGGCCGTGGGCGAGAACGCAATGGTTCCGCTCCCCTGGCCGCTGATCGTCGTCAGACCGACGTGGGTGATGGGATCCGCCTGCGCGAAACCCACGAACGTCACCGCCAACAGAGCAGCGCCAGCCGCCACAAGTGATCCCCGCATTTTGTCTCCCCCTTCGCGCCGCTGAACGTCCTTGCCACAGTAGTAAGTGGCCGATGTAGCTAATCCCGAGTGTGCTCTTCGGGTCAGGTGGTGTCAAGGCTGCCGACACCACCAGAGGCCAGGAAAGGGCGAAAACCCGGGCGAGGGAGCGGTGCACGTAGCGGTGGCCGCCAAGGCCGCGGCACGGGCGCGGACGGCCTACGCTGAGAGCGAGGCCGGAGCGTTCAGCGAGTACGAGTCGCCGCAGCACCGTACTCGCGCTTACCGCACCGGCCTCGCCGTTATTCGCATGGGCCGCTCGAACGGTTCGCTCCCTCGCGCTACAGCAGTACGCCACTCGGGCCAGGCTGTTCCAGACATCAACTCCTCGAGAAGCGCAATCAGGCTGTCGACCTGCTCCGCGATCGTCGCGAGCACTAGTAGCTCTTGGTGATGCGGTGGTCGCTGCGCGCGAGCCACTCCTGCGAGATGTCGACCCCCCAACCCGGGCCGTCCGGAATGCGCACCGATCCGCCGGCGACTCTCGGCCGCGGCTCGTACATCCCGGTCTGCCAGTGGTAATCGTCGTCGGGCTCGATCGAGAACTCGACGTACGGCCCCGCGTTCTCGATCGCGCCCACGAGGTGCAGGGTGAACACGAGAACGAGCGAGTGGTTCGCGGAGTGTGGCGTGCACGGCAGGCCGGCCGCGCCGGCGAGCGCCGCTATCCGCAGCGCTCTCGTCAGTCCGCCGGCGTAGCAGACGTCCGGCTGCACGACGTCGACGGCGCCGGTCTCGATCATCCTGCGCCAGACCCCCAGGTCCCAGTCCTGCTCGCCGCCTGTGACGTCCAGCTCGAGAGCCTCCGTCACCTCGCGCGTCCACTCGAGCTCCCAGTACGGGCACGGCTCCTCGAAGTGTGAGACGCCGTGCTCCTCCAGCATCCGTCCGACCTCGATCGCCTTGGCGGGGGTGTAGCAGCTGTTTGCGTCGACGAGCAGCGCCGCATCCTCGCCGAGCGCCGAGCGCACGTCACCCACTACGGCCTCCGTGCGTCCGGGCCACTCGTCCTCGTCGTGTCCGCACTCCTTGCCGATCCGAACCTTGAAGGCGTCGAACCCGCTGCGCTCGTGTAGCCGGCTGAGTCGTGCCGCCTCCTCGTCCGGCGTGATGTCACGGCGCATGCTCGAGGCGTAGGCACGCAGGCTGCGCGGCCGTCCGCCGAGGAGCTCGCAGACGCTCTTCTCCTCGAGCTTCCCGCGCAGATCCCAGAGTGCCGTGTCGAGGCCCGCCAGCGCCCGGTAGAGGTGCGAGCCGGGGAACTTGTGCTCGCGCTCCGGGATGGAGTCGACCAGGGACTCGACGTCCAGCGCATCGCGCCCGACCGCATGCGGAGCGACCTGCCGATGGAGGATCTGTGCGGTGATGTCCGCGTGGTATGGGGCGACCTGCCCCCACCCCTCGGCTCCCTCGTCGGTGCGGACGCGAACGAGGGCCACGTGCGCGTTCCCGAAGCTCTCGACGCTGGCGATCCTCATTCCTGCTCGAAGACGATCAC
Source organism: Actinomycetota bacterium (assembly GCA_046727975.1). Taxonomy (GTDB): domain Bacteria; phylum Actinomycetota; class Thermoleophilia; order Gaiellales; family Gaiellaceae; genus GMQP-bins7. The sequence continues at coordinate 30,887 of JBKPDR010000062.1, forward strand.
GTTGCGCAGGGTCGCGCCGTCCCCGGCGGCCGCGATCGCCTGGTTGATCTGCTCGAGCGAATAGCGCGCGCTGACGAGCTCGTCCAGCTTCAGTCGTCCCTGCTCGTACAGCTCGACGAGCCGGGGAACGGCATGCGCCAGCACGGCGGAGCCCATCTTGCTGCCGAGGATCCGCACGTCGTCGTGGGCGAAGTCGACGGCCACGACGCGAAAGATCTCGCGTGCCGGAGGCATGCCGACGACGACGAGGGTGCCGCCTCTCCGGACGAGCTTGAGACCCTGCTCGACGGCGCGTCCACTGCCGACGGTGACGAACACGTAGTCGGCGCCGCGTCCGTCGGTGAGCGTGCGCACCTCGGATGCGACGTGACCGGAGCCCGGGTCGACTGTGTGTGTCGCACCGAAAGAGTTCGCCGCATCGAGCTTCGTGGGGGAGATGTCGACCCCGATGACCGGGTGTGCATCGCCGAGAGCCGCCGCCTGCACGCAGTTGAGGCCCACTCCGCCGGTTCCGACGACGACCACGCTCGAGCCCGCGGGAACCGCTGCCCGGTCCACGACGGCGCCGAATCCCGTGACCACGGCACATCCGAGGAGCGACGCGACGTCGAGCGACAGCGAAGGCGGCACGACGGCGAGCTGCGACTCGTCGACGACGACCTCCTCGGCGAACGCACCGGTATGCATCGCCTGCAGCACGGGCTCGCCTTCCGCGGTGCGAAGCCGGCCCTCGTGGTCGGCCGGGAACTCGCCGTCGCACAGATGTGGCTCGCCTCGCTCGCAGAAGAAACAGCGCCCGCACGAGCGGAGGAGGCTCACGACCACGTGATCACCCGCCTCCACGCGCCGCACGCCCTGGCCGACCTCTTGCACGACACCCGCCGCCTCGTGACCGTAGACCGCTGGAAGCGCTCCGCCCCAGGCTCCCTCGGCGAAGTGGACGTCGCTATGGCAGATCGCGCACGCGGCGACGGCGACTCTGACTTCGCCGGCCTGTGGCGGATCGAGCCGTAGCTCCTCGATCCGGAGGGGCGCTCCGAAGGCTCGACAGACGGCAGCTCTCACGCGGGCGGCGGATAACGCGACTGCTCGTCACGCGCAGCGACGTCCATCGTGTTTCGCGTGTACTGCTGCGCCGCCCGGCGGGAAGGCTGGAAGTCCCACGGGTGGCTCGCACCCTGCTGGAGGGCGCGGAAGACGGCGAGCCGGGCCTGCTGGCTCTCACGCACGGCCTGTCCGATCGCATCCAGATCCCAGCGCACACGCACCTCCTCTCGGAACCCGTCCACGACGGCGGCGTTCGCGTCGTCCGGGGCCACGTTGGCGAGCTCGAGCGGGTCGCTCTCGAGGTCGAAGAGCTGGTCGGGGTCGGACGGCGTGTGGATGAATTTCCAGCGTCCGCGCCGGACCATGACCATCGGGCCGACCACGCCCTCGGCCAGATACTCGCCGACGACGGTCTTGTCGGGATCCTCCTGCGCACCCTCGAGCAGCGGTACGAGGGTGCGACCGTCCACCGCGCGAGGAAGGTCGGCCGAGCGGCCCGGTCGGGCGAGATCCGCCAGCGTGGGCGCGAGATCGGCGAGTGAGACGGGCTCGCACACCCGCCGTGCGCGGTACAGCGCGGGAGCATGGACGATCAAGGGAACGCGGGCGGGATGCTCGCGAAACGACATCTTGTAGAAGAGGCCGTGCTCCCCGAGGAAGTCGCCGTGGTCGGACAGGAAGACGACCAGGGTGTCTCCGGCGAGATCGCATGCCTCGAGCGCCTCGAGTACCTCGCCGATCTTCTCGTCGACGTAGGAGAGGCTCGCATAGTAGCCGTGGCGCGCGGCGCGCACGTCCTCCTCGGTGATCTCGACCTCGCCCATCGCAGATGCGTCCCAGAGGCGGCGGGAATGTGCGTCGAGCTGCTCGTATCGCCGTGCAGGCGCGGCCGGAGCGTCGATGTCGTCGTCCGCGTAGAGATCCCAGTGGCGCCGGCGCGCGACGTACGGATCGTGCGGATGCGCGAACGAGACGCACAGCATGAGCGGCACGTCGCGCTCGTAGCGTGCATAGTCGTACAGACGGCGTACCGCGTGGAAGGCGACTTCGTCGTCGTATTCGAGCTGGTTCGTGACCTCGGCGACTCCGGCCTGCTTGACCGACGACATGTTGTGGTACCACCAGTCGATCCGCTCGTCTGGACGGCTCCAGTCGGGCGTCCAGCCGAAGTCGCCCGGGTACACGTCGGTCGTCAGCCGCTCCTCGAAACCGTGCAGCTGATCGGCGCCGACGAAGTGCATCTTGCCGCTCAGACACGTCCGGTAGCCCTCGAGCCGGAGGAGGTGTGCGAACGTCGGAATCGCGGAGGGGAGCTCCGCCGCGTTGTCGTATGCACCGGTTCGCGTCGGCAGCGAGCCCGTCATGAACACCGCGCGTGCGGGCGCGCACAGCGGGCTCGGGCAGTAGGCGTTCTCGAAGACGACTCCCTCCTCGGCGAGCCGGTCGATCGTCGGCGTCTTCGTCACGGAATGGCCGTACGCGCGAAGGAAGAGCGCCGAGAGCTGGTCGACCATCACGACGACGATGTGCGGCCGGTCGCTCATTTCGAAAGGAGTTCCAAGGGCTGGTTGACGGCGTTTCGAGGTGTGTGACCTCGCAGCACATCGCGCACCGACTCGGCCGCCCGACGGAAGACGGCATCTTCGGCCTGCTCGCTGTACCAGCCGGCGTGTGGAGTGACGACGAGACGCGGCGCCCGCGGTGCCGGCGCGTCCTGCGTCGGTGGCTCGTCGTCGAGAACGTCGATCGCGACGCCGCCGAGGTGACCGCTCTCGAGCGCCTCGAGCAGCGCGTCGGTGTCGACGAGACCTGCTCGCGACACATTGACGACATAGGCGCCGCGGGGCAGCAGCGCGAGCTCTCGGGCTCCGAGCAGGCCGCGCGTCTCTCGTGTCAGAGGCACGTGTACGGAGACCGCCGTCGACGCGGCCAGCAGCTCTTCGAGCGTCGCCGGGCGCACGCCGGCCGCCGCCATTTCCTCGTCGGGGACGAAGGGATCGTGCGCGCGCACGTCCATGCCCACTGCGGTCGCGCGCGAAGCCAGCGCGCGACCGATGCGCCCGAAGCCGATCACTCCGAATGCCAGGTCGGAGAGCCGGCGCAACGTGCCGGCCGCGTCGTGACGCCACGTCCCGGCGCGCACGCTCCGGTCGAGTTCGACGACACCGCGCACGAGCGAGAGGAGGAGCGCGAACGCATGATCGGCCATCTCGTCGACGCAGTAGTCCGGGACGTTGCACACCCAGACCCCCCGCCGCGTTGCCTCGTCGACGTCGACGTGGTCGACGCCGACGCTCGGCGTCGCGACGACGCGCAGTGACGGAACTCGGTGGATGTCGGCGGCCGTCACGGCCTCGAAGGACAGGAGCCCCACGACGTCGTCACCCGCCCACGGTGGCACGGACGTCTCGACCAAGACATCGGTCCCGGCCAGCACGCCGCGAGCCTGTTCGAGTGGGAACGAGGTGTCGCAGAGCACACGCGCCATTTCTCTAGCCCCGGAGCTCCGAGGAAGCCTCGTGGAGCTCTTCCGTCACGCGGCGCATGAGCGGCACGGGCCCGACGGTGATCCGCACGTATCCCGGCAGACCGAAATCGGAGCCGGGGCGAATCAGGATTCCCCGCCGGGCGAGTCGGTCGGCGAGCATCATGTCGTCGACGTCGACTCGGGCAAGGACGAAGTTCGCCTCTGACGGCAACGGCTCGAGCCCCGCGTCGCGAAGACCCTGGGCGAGCACGTCGCGTCCCTCGGCCACCTCCCGTCGCCTCTGCGCGGCGGCTTCCTCGGTGCGAAGGCACGCGCGCCCGGCGGCGAGCGCCGCGCAGTTCACGTTGTACGGCTCCTCGACGAGCGCGAGATACGGCGCCAGCGCCTCGTCGACGACGGCGTATCCGAGCCGGAGGCCGGCGAGCCCGAAGAACTTGGAGAAGCTGCGCAGGAGGACAAGGGGCTTCCCCGCCTCGACGTCCGGCACCCGAGGCACGCGTCGCTCGAGCGGCAGGTAGTCGACATAGGCCTCGTCCACGACCGCGACGCAGCTGCCCGGCAGCGCCTCGAGAAACGCCGGCCACTCGTCAGGGTCGAGCACGGCGCCGGTCGGATTGTTCGGGTCGCAGAGCCAGACGATCCTCGCTTCCGTCTGACGCGCGGTGTCGACGGTGGCGTCGAGGTCGATCCGGAGCTTCGGCATCGGCACCTCGTGCACGACCGCGCCGCGCGCCGCACACGCCCTTCCGAAGAGGTAGTAGGTGAGCGCGGGCACGACGATGTGGTCGCCGGGGTGGAGAAACGTCGTCGCGAGCGTCCCGATGAGCGACTGGGTGCCGTGTCCCGGGAAGATGCGGCTCGGCGTCGTTCCGAGGAAGACGGCGACGTCTGCGCGGAAGCTCTGGTACGCCTCCTCCGGATACATCCACACGTTCGCGAGCTCCTCCCGCACGGCGTCGAGCACCCCCGGGAGCGGCCCGAAGAGGTTCTCGTTCCAGTGCAGCTTGAAGACCTCCTGGAGCCCGTAGCGCGCTCTGATCTCTGCCACTCCGCCGATGTCGAAGGGATCGAGCTCGGGCGGGGGAGGGGCGACGAGGCTGCTCCAGTCGGTCACGAGCGTTCACTCTATGGTTCCCCCGATGGGCGAGACGAGGGCGGCGACGCGGATCGGCGGACAAGTCGTCGCGGAGAGCCTGCACGCGCTCGGCGCCGAGGTCGTCTTCGGCCTTCCCGGGGTGCACGCTCTCCCCATCTGGGAAGGCATGAGCGGGACGGATCTGCGCGTGCTCGGCTTCCGCCAGGAGCTCAACGCCGGGTTCGCCGCGGACGGCTACGCGCGGGTGACCGGTCGGCCGGCGCCGCTCGTCGTCTCGACCGGCCCGGGCGCATTCATGACGCTCGCTCCGCTCATGGAGGCGTTCATGGCCTTCGTGCCCGTGGTCGTGGTGGCGAGCCAGATCGACGCGGAGGCGATCGGGAAGGGGCGCGGCGAGCTGCACGAGACGCCCGACCAGGCCGCGTCGTTCGCGCCGCTCGTCAAGTGGACGGCTCGCGTGGGCAGTGCCGCCGAGATCCCGCCGATCCTCGCCGAAGCCTGGCGGCGCGCCGCAACACCGCCTCAGGGCCCCGTCTACGTTGAGGTGCCCTTCGACGTGTTGAACGCGAGCGCGAACGTAGAGGTTGCCGGCGAGCTCGATGGAAGCCCGACGCCGGTCCCGCTGCCCTCCGCGGCGGATCTCGACCGTGCCGCGGCGCTGCTCGCCGCGGCGGAGCGTCCGGTCGTCGTCGCCGGCGGAGGTGCGGTGCGCTCCGGTGCCGCTTCGGAGCTCCTCGAGCTGGCGGCTCGGCTCGACTCGCCCGTCGCGACGACCTTCACCGGCAAGGGCGCCTTTCCTGAACGTCATCCGCTCGCACTGGGCTCGAGCTGGGACGACGCCGCCCACCAGGATCTCGTCGCGGATGCCGACGTGGTGCTGTGCGTAGGCTCCTGGCTCGGCTACGACGTGACAGCGGGCTTCCGGCTGCATCTGCGAGGGAAGTTGATCCAGATCGACGCGGCGCCGAACCGGGCCGGCATCAACCACCCGGCCGTCCGCCTCGTGGGCGACGCACGGGCGACGCTCAGGGCGCTGCTCGAGCGCGTGGCGTCAGGCTCCTCCCGAGGCGGCGAAGCCCGGATCGCAGTCGTCCGCACGAGTGTCGCGGACGCGCTCGCCTCGCAGGGGGACCGGCGGGCCGTCGACGTGCTCGAGATCGTCGACGCCAACCTCCCCGCGGGGGCGGTCGCAGCCTGGGACTCCACGATCCTCTCCTACGCCGCCTGCTGGTACCTCCGAGTCGACGAGCCGCGCAGATTCCTCTATCCCGCCGGCTCGAGCACGCTCGGCTACGCCTGGCCGGCCGCCCTCGGTGCGGCTGCCGCGCTGCCCGGACGGCCGGTGCTCGCGATCGTCGGCGACGGCGGCTTCCAGTACGGGATCGCCGAGCTGGCGACGGCGAAACAGTACGGCCTCGACGTCGCGCTGCTCGTCGTCGACGACCGCGGGTACGGCATTCTGCGCGAGTACCAGGACGAGGCCGGGTTTGCACACTCGGGCGTCGACCTCGAGCACGCGGACTTCGTTGCGCTCGCCCATGCGTACGCCATTCCGGCTCGCCGCTCGTCCGCGGAGCGCCTTGGACACGACCTCGAGTGGGCGATCGGGCATCGGGGCCAGGCGATCGTCATCCTCGAGGAGATGCTCACGATGCCGGAGCCCGCTCGGTGAAGAGCAACCGAGCATTATTCAGGAACGTCTTGTTTTCGCCCAAGCGCTGCAGTTGAATTGACTGCGACATCGGCCTCGCGAAGGTCGTGCTACCTACAGAGGAGGCGCGCATGGTGACGGCTGACGAAGCGCTGAGTCGCGAAGTTCAGCGCGGTATGACTCGTGAAGACCTTCTCCGCCGGGCGGCGGCGCTCGGAATCGTGGTCGCCGGCGGCTCGCTCGGCCCGCTCACCGAGGCCGCGTTCGCTGCGACACAGATCAAGCGCGGCGGCACGTTCAGGGTCGGGATCGCCGGTGGCGGGACCACGGACTTCATCGACGGGCAGAACATCGTCAACGAGCCCGACATCATCCGCAACGTGATCACCTTCGAGGGGCTCGGGTACTTCGACGAGCGGTACAAGCCGAAGATCGACGGGCTCGCCGAGGAGTTGCGCGCAGAGAAGCCCACCCAGTATCTGATCCGCCTCCGCAGCGGGATCGAGTTCCACAACGGCAAGACCGTGTCGGCCGACGACCTCGTCTACTCGATCCAGCGGCTGACCAAGGCGAAGCTCGGCCTGTTCGGGACGGCTGCGTTCGCCGCCGTCGACCCGAAGCGCATCAGGAAGCTCGACCGGCGCACCGTGCGGCTCTTCCTGAAGCAGCCGGACGCCACGCTAATCGACGCCTTCTGCCAGTACTTCAACGGCATCGTTCCCGAGGGCTACTCGCCGACGAGCGGCCGCGGCAAGGGGCCGCTGCGCTTCATCGGGACCGGGGCGTTCAAGGTCAAGTCGTTCGTGCCCGGCAGGCAGAGCGTGCACGTTCGCAACGAGAACTACTGGCGCGAGGGGCAGCCGTACTTCGACGAGGTCCACATCATCGACTTCGGGGAGGAGACGGCTCGGGTCAACGCGCTCCTCGGAGGCCAGATCCACGCGGCCGGCGACGTGCCGTTCGCCCAGGTGAACCTGATCAGGCGGCGCAAGGGCCTGAAGATCTACGAGGCACCCTCCGCCGCCTGGGACCCGATCACGATGAGGGTCGACCAGGAGCCGTTCAGGGACGTCCGTGTCCGGCAGGCCTTCCGGCTCCTCGCCAACCGGCCGCAGATGGTCGCCCAGGGGATCTCCGGTCACGGCAGGATAGGCAACGACATCTTCTCGCCCTTCGACCTCTGCTACGCCGGGGACGATTTCCCGCAGCGCACGTACGACCCGGAGCAGGCCCGATCACTCCTCAGGAGGGCCGGGCAAGAGGGGGTGACCATCGACCTGAACACCACGGCCGGCGACAGCGGCATGGTCGAGGTCGCGCAGATCTTCGCCCAGAACGCGAAAGCCGCGGGCGTGACCGTCAACGTCAAGGTGCTGGACAGCTCGACCTTCTACGGCGACCAGTACCTCAAGTGGACCTTCGCGGTCGACTTCTGGGGCACGCGCAACTACCTCGGGCAGGCGGCACTCGCGACCCTGAAGACCGCGACGTACAACGAGACCCACTTCTCGAACGCTCGCTACGAAAGGCTCTACCGGCAGGCGCTCGGGACGGTCGATCTCAAGAAACGCTGTGCCCTCATCAGGGAGATGCAGCGGATCGAGTACAACACGGGCGGCCTCATCATCCCGTGGTTCAAGAATCAGGTCTCCGCGTACAGCGCGAAGATCGGGGGCCTGAAGATCGACCGCGGCACGCTCGACCTCAACAAGTACGGAAACAACTTCCGCACCATCTACTTTGTCTAGTGACGAGCTGGTTCCGGAGCCGGGGCTCCTTATCGAGGGCCCCGGCTCCGGCCCGCCTCTGACGGTCGAGGCGCGCGCGCGGCGACCCAGGTTTCTCCGAGGGATCCCCGGCTTCGTCGTCCGCCGGACCCTGCTCGGGATCCTCACGCTGTTCGTCGCCTCGCTCGTGATCTTCGCGGCGACGCAGGCGCTACCCAGCGATCCCGCCCGCGCCATTCTCGGGAGATCGGCGACGCCCGAGTCGGTCGCGGAGCTCCGTGAGCAGCTCGGCTTGAACAAGTCGGTCGTCGAGCAGTACACGGACTGGGTGGGCGGTGTCCTGACAGGCGATCTCGGCAACTCCCTCGCGGCCGGCGTGCCCGTGACCGAGATCCTCGGGCAGCGGATCCTGAACTCGGGGTTCCTCATGCTGTTGGCGGCGATCATCAGCGTCCCACTCGGAATCTTCATCGGGGCGGTCACCGCCCGCCGCCGCGACGGGCCGCTCGACCACACGGTGTCGACCGTCACCCTCGCCACAGCTGCGCTCCCGGAGTTCGTGGTCGCCATCGCCCTCGTCGTCATCTTCTCGACGACGGTCTGGCATGTACTCCCCGGGGTCACCTTGATCGACCCGGGGGTGGGGCCGTGGCACTACCCGAAGGAGCTCGTGCTCCCGACCCTGACCCTCGTCATCGCCGTGACGCCGTACATGGCGCGGATCATGCGCGCATCCATGGTCGAGATCCTCGAGAGCGACTACGTGGAGATGGCGCGCCTCAAGGGCATGCCCGAGCGGCTCGTCCTGTGGCGGCACGCCGTCCCGAACGGAATCGCCCCGACCTTCCAGGTGATCGCAATCAACCTCGCCTACCTCGCGGGCGGCATCGTGGTCGTCGAGGCGGTCTTCAACTATCCGGGCATCGGCCTCGCCTTCGTCGACGCCGTGCGTGCACGAGACATGGCCGTCGTCCAGGCGCTCGCGCTCCTCATCGCGGCCCTCTACGTCGTCCTCAACCTGCTCGCCGATCTGGCCACGATCCTCGTCAGCCCGCGGCTCCGGACGTCGCTCAAGTGACCGACCAGGCCGTCGCCCTCGAGCCGCTCGCAGCGCCACCTGCGAGGAGTCGCCCGTGGCTCGTGCTGCTCGCGGCGACGTGGAGTCAGACGCGGACGAAGATCGGCCTCGCGATCATCCTCTTGCTCGTCGGGATCGCGGTGGTGGGCCCGTTCTTCGCGCCGCACGCGCCGGACACGGGCCTGACGAGGCCCGGGGGATTCGTCGGCGGCTTCGAGCCCCCGTCCGACGTCGCGTCCCTCGGCACCGACAACCTCGGACGCGACGTCCTCTCGCGCTTCCTCTGGGGCGGCCGCTCGGTGCTCGCGCTCTCCGCCCTCGCGACCGCGCTCGGCGCCGTGCTCGGGATCTTCGTCGGCCTCCTCGCCGCGTACTCGCGCGGGTACCTCGACGACGTGCTGATGCGAACGCAGGACGTCGTCCTCGCGTTCCCGCAGCTCGTCTTCGCCCTCGTCCTCGTCGCCACCGTCGGGCCCGAGCTCTGGCTCCTCGTTTTCGCCGTCGGAATCAGCACGATGCCGCGCATCGCGCGGGTCACGCGCGCCGCCGCGGTCGAGGTCGTGGAGCGAGACTTCGTGCGGGCCGCTGAAGGGATCGGCGTGCCCCGCAGGCGGATCCTCTTCGGCGAGGTCCTGCCGAACATCACGAGCCCGCTCGTGGTCGAGGTGACGCTGCGCCTCACCTTCAACATCGCCGTCATCGCCGCGCTCTCGTTCCTCGGCTTCGGCCTGCAGCCGCCCGCGGCCGACTGGGGGCTGATGATCAACGAGAACCGGCAAGGGCTCCTTGCCGGTCAGCCGTGGGGAGTCGTGATGCCGGTGGTCGCGATCGGGCTGCTGACCATCGGCACGAGCCTCGTCGGAGACGGGTTCGCGCGCGCGGCGATCGGCATCGAGCGGGGTCGGGCGGCGCGGGAATGACCCGTACGCCCGCGCTCCAGGTCGAGGATCTCCGCGTCGAGCTAGAGGTGGAGGGCGTCGACATCGTGGACGAGGTCTCGTTCCACGTGGACGCCGGCGAGGTGCTCGGGCTCGTGGGCGAGTCGGGATCGGGGAAGACGACCGTGGGGCTCGCCGTGCTCGGCCACACGAGACGCGGCGCGCGGGTCTCGAACGGAGACGTCCGCATCGAGGGGCGGAGCATGCTGGGGCTCGGCCCGCTCGAGCGGCAGGCGCTGCGGGGCAAGCTCGTGTCCTACGTCCCGCAGGATCCGTCAGCGGCGCTCAACCCCGCGCTGCGCATCGGGAAGCAGCTCCACGAGGCGCTCGCCGAGCACGGCTTCGGAGCGTCGGACGGGGAGCGGAGAGCGCGGATCCGCGAGACGCTCGGCGAGGTTCTGCTCCCGTCCGACGACGGGTTCCTCAGGCGCTACCCGCACCAGCTCTCCGGCGGGCAGCAGCAGCGCGTCGCACTCGCGATGGCGTTCGCGAACCGACCCCGGGTGATCGTGCTCGACGAGCCGACGACGGGCCTCGACGTGACGACCCAGGCCCACGTGCTCGCAACCGTACGCGAGCTGTGCAGCGCCCACGGCGTAGCGGCGCTCTACGTGAGCCACGACCTCGCCGTGGTCGCGACGCTCTGCAGTCGCGTGGCGGTGATGTACGCCGGCCGGATCGTCGAGCTCGGGCCGAAGCGCGTCCTGTTCCGGGCGTCCGCCCACCCGTACGCGCGCCGCCTCGTCGAGGCGATCCCCGAGCTGTCGGGCGCCCACGCGCTCGTCGGCATCCCGGGCGCCGCTCCGAGGCCGGGCCACCGGTCGAACGGCTGCTTCTTCGCCCCACGCTGCTCGTACGCGGTCGAGCGGTGCGAGATCGAGTTCCCCCCGGTTGCCCGGGTAACGCAGGGCCACGAGGTGCGCTGCTGGGAGCACGAGCGGGTGTTGGCCGACTCGCTTGCCGCACGGCCGGAAGCGGTCCCGCTGCCGGAGGTGAAGGCTGACAGCTCTCTCGTTGCAGTGCGTGGGGTCGACGCGTCGCACGGCCCGCGCCAGGTGCTCTTCGGCGTCGAGGTCGTGGTCCGGCCGCACGAGTGCGTCGCCCTGGTCGGCGAGTCGGGCTCCGGCAAGACGACGCTCGCGCGCTGCATCGCCGGCCTGCACGGAAACTACGAGGGCGAGATCTCCTTCCACGGACGCCCGCTTCCGCCCGGTGCGCGAGCGCGCGACCGCGATACGCGGCGCGAGATCCAGTACGTGTTCCAGAGCCCCTACAGCTCCCTCAATCCTCGGAAAACAATCGGCCAGATCGTCGCGCAGCCGCTCCGGCTGTTCTTCGACCTCGGCGGCCGCGAGCTTCGCAGCCGGACGGTGAGGGCGCTCGAGACCGTTCAGCTGAGCGTGTCGGTGATGCAGCGCTATCCCCACCACCTATCCGGCGGGGAGCGCCAGCGCGTCGCGATCGCGCGTGCGCTCGTGGCAAACCCGCAGCTGCTGATCTGCGACGAGGTCACCTCGGCGCTCGACGTCTCCGTGCAGGCTGCGATCGTCGACCTGCTGGCCGAGCTCCAACGCGAGCTCGGCTTGGGGCTCCTGTTCGTCACCCACAATCTCGCGCTGATCCGGACGATCGCGCAGCAGGTCGTGGTCATGAGCGACGGGCGAATCGTCGAGCGGGGCCTGGTCGACGGCGTGCTCGACGACCCGCAGGCCGAGTACACGAGGCGCTTGCTCTCGGACACGCCGAGCCTCGAGGCGGCGATGGCCGCGGCGGGCTAGAGGACGCGGAACGCCCAGACCCGGACTCGAACCTCGGGCTCTCCGATCGGCAACGCCTGGAACTCCTCGCCTTGCTCGACGAGCTCCCAGCGGTGTGCGTGCTCGAGCTCGGCCATCTTCTCCTCGAATCCGGGCGGCATCTGATCGGCACGCAGCGTGAAGATGACGTGCCCTCCGCGCCGCGTGATCCGGACGAGCTCGTCGAGAGACACCGCCGGCGCATGTCCGATCGTGAGGACGCCGGCCGCAGCGACTGCGTCGAAGGACCCGGTCTCGTACGCGAGTCGATCGCCGAGCCTTCCCTGGAGCAGTTCGTCGTAGACGCGCTTGCGCGCGGCCTCGGCGAGCATTCCGGTGGACATGTCCAAGCCGTCGATGTGGGTAAAGCCGGCCTCCGCGAGAGCAACGCCGAGCAGGCCTGTTCCCGCACCAGCGTCGAGGATCCGGGCATCCAATGGCAGGAGCCTCCGAGCCACGCCCGCGACGGCTCTCGGGGAGCGGTAGCCCATGCCGTCGACGAGCTCCGCGTCGTACGCAGATGCGATGCGGTCGTACTCGGTTCGCAGCTCGTCGAGATCGCGTGCGCCGTACAGGCGCTCGAGGTCGACAGCCGGCTCCCGCTCTTCCGATGTCTCCCGGCCCCGCGCCCGGAGGAGCCAGAAGCCGAGGAGCACGCACCAGGCGATCATCACGGCGTAGGCCGCCCGCGCACCGAAGGCGTCCGCGATGCCTCCGGCAATGAGCGGCCCGAGCGTCGACGCGCCGGCCCACCCGAGCGTCAAGAGACCCATGACCGAGCCCCGCCCGAGGGACGATCGATGCGCACCCGCCGCCGCGAGCGGATAGATGATCGTGTCCATCGTCGCCCAGAACGGCGCGCGCAGGAGGATGAAGGCCACGGCCGCCGTCGTCGAGCTGCTCGCGAAGACGAGAACGACAGACAGGCCGGTGAGCAGCGCCGCGCCCCCGCCGACGCGAAGCGTGGCGGCGCGGGCGCCCATGCGCGCGACGATCGCGCTCACGACGGTGTACACGGCGGAGGCGATCGAGAAGAGGAGCCCGATCTCACTCGCCGAGACGTCGTTGTCCCGTAGCTGAAGCGGCACCAGCAGATTGACGCCGCCCCCGACGAGCCCGATGAGGGCGATGATCCCGATGCCGGCGAGGACGAGCTCGTCTCTCCGCGCGGTCCGCAGCATGTCGCGCAGCCGCTGCCGCGTCTCCTCGCCGGCCGCGGCAGGCACTGCGACGGCGAGAGCGATCGTCACGACTGCGGCCGCGACCGACACGACGAGAAACGGGGCGCCGGTGCCATAGCGGTCTGCCAGGACACCCGCGAGGACCGGTCCGGTCGTGAACCCGACGCCGGCGACGGTCGTCGCGGCTGCGAGCGCTCCGGAACGGATGTCGTCGGTCAGCGAGTCGGAGAGCCAGGACGCACCGGCACCCCACAGGGCTCCGAACGCGACGCCGAAGGCTCCGCGCGCGAGTAGGAGCGACCAGAACTCGTCCGCGAGCCCTTGACCGAGGGTCGCGAGCGTGAAGAGGCACGCGGAGGCGATGGTGACCGGTCGCGCACCGAGCCGGTCGGCGATCAGCCCCAGGGGCAAGGCGACGACGAGTGCCGCAAGGCTCGCCGCTGCGAGGACCATGCCCGTCTCGACGCCGGAGAGACCGAGCTCGTCCGCGAACGTCGGGGCGAGCGGGACGATCGCTATCCAGACGAGCGTCTCGAGAAAGATCAGCGCGTAGATGGGGACGACCGTGCGGCGCATCGCCTGACGCAGTCTCCCATCGGCGTGAGCCTCCGGCGCGGACGGTGGTAATCTCGTCTCATGCTGCGCGACGCCAAAGGGTCTCCGCCGTTCCCGGTAGCCGGGCGGCGGACGCTGCGCCGCTAGGCGCGCCGCGCGAGCCGCACGCCCATCGCTCCATGGATACGCGCTACCTCCCGCAGGACGTCGAGCGGCGCTGGCAACGGACGTGGGAAGAGGAAGGCCTCTATCGCGCCGGCGCCGGCGCGCGCCGCGAGGAGACGTACGTCATCTGCATCCCGCCGCCGAACGTCACCGGCGAGCTGCATATGGGCCATGCCTTGAACGGGTCGATCCAGGACGTGCTCATCCGCTGGCACCGCATGCGCGGCTACGACACGCTCTGGCAGCCCGGCTACGACCATGCGGGCATCTCGACCCAGAACGTGGTCGAAAAGGAGCTCGCGAAGGAAGGCCGCACGCGGCAGGACCTCGGGCGGGAGGCGTTCGTCGAGCGCACCTGGGAGTGGCTCGAGAAAACGGGGCGGACGATCATGGGTCAGTACCGCCGCCTGGGCGCCTCGCTCGACTACTCGCGCGAGCGTTTCACAATGGACGACGACTACGTGCGCGCGGTCATGACCTTCTTCGTGCACCTCTGGGAACGCGGCTGGATCTACCGCGACAACCGGATCGTGAACTGGTGCCCCTTTCACGAGTCGGCGATCTCGGACCTCGAGGTCGAGCACGTCGAGCTGGACGACACGCTGCTCCACGTGCAGTACCCGCTCGTCGACGGCCCGGCGCACATCACCGTCGCCACCGTCCGTCCGGCGACGATCCTGGCCGACGTCGCCGTCGCGGTGCACCCGCAGGACGAGCGCTACTCGGGCCTCGTCGGGCGCGAGGTGCTCGTGCCGTTCGTGGAGCGGCGCGTGCCCGTGATCGCGGACGAGCGCGTCGACCCGGAGTTCGGAACGGGCGCGCTCAAGGTCACGCCCGGCCACGACCCGCTCGACTTCGAGATCGGCCGCGCCCACGGCCTCCCGGAGATCACCGTGCTCGGACCGGACGGCCGGATGAACGAGGAGGCGGGTGAGCTCGCAGGGCTCACGCAAGAGGAGGCCGGGGAACGGGTCGTCGCATGGTTGCGCGAGCGCGGGCGTCTCGAGAAGACCGAGCCCTACCGCCATTCGGTGGGAACGTGCGAGCGCTGCCACTCGCGCATCGAGCCGCTCATTTCGCTTCAGTGGTGGTGCGCGATGGAGGAGCCGCGGAAGCCTGCGCTGGAAGCGCTGCGCGCGGGCCGTGTGCGCTATCACCCGCCCTCGCAGCACGAGTTTGCGATCCGCTCGCTCGAGGACATCCCCGACTGGAACGTGTCGCGACAGCTCTGGTGGGGACATCAGCTTCCGATCTGGTACTGCCCTGACGGACACACGACGGTCGAGGTCGAGGAGCCCGATGCCTGCGCCGAGTGCCACTCGCCCGAGCTCGAGCGCGATCCGGATGTCCTCGACACCTGGTTCTCGTCCGCCCTGTGGCCGTACGCGACCCTCGGCTGGCCAGCTCAGGCCCCCGAGCTGGCCCGCTACTATCCGGGCGACGTCGACTCGACGGCGCGGGAGATCATCCGGCTCTGGGTGAACCGCATGATCTGGTCCGGGCTGGAGCTCGTCGGCGACATCCCGTTCACCGACGTGATCATCCACTCGACGGTCCTCGCCGAGGACGGCCGGCGAATGTCGAAGAGCCTCGGCACGGGTATCGATCCGATGGAACCGATCGAGCGCTACGGAGCGGACGCCACGCGCTACGGGCTGATGAAGATCTCCTCCACGCAGGACGTCCGCTTCTCGTACAAGGCGATCGAGGAGGGGCGGAGCCTCGCGATCAAGCTCTGGAACGTCGCCCGGCTCATCCTCCAGAACGCCGGCGACGTGACACCGGCCGCCGCGCCACGCGACCTCGAGGAGCGGTGGATCCTCGCGCGCATCGACAGCGCGCGGGCCGAGGTGGAGGACTGCTGGCGGCGCTTCGACTTCGCGGCGTCGACCGCCGCGCTCTACCACCTTACCTTCGACGACTTCTGCGACTGGTACGCGGAGGCGATCAAGCCTCGGCTGTACGAGCAGGATCGCGAGGCGGTCGCGACCGCACTGGCTGCGCTCGAGCGGCTGCTGGCACTCCTTCACCCCGTGATGCCGCACGTGACCGAGGAGATCTGGTCTCAGCTCCCACGGCGCGAGTCTCGCTTGATCGTGTCGCCATGGCCCGAGCCCGACTCGCGCTTCGCGGTCGAGGCCGACTCGCTCGGGCGCGTGCAGGAGGCGGCGCAGATCTTCCGCCGGAGCGGTGTCCAAGTCGAGCTCGGAGCCGACGAGGAGCGGCGGATCTTCGCAGCGGTCGTCCGGCCGGAGCGTGCGCGCACGGACGGAAACCGGGAGGCGGAGATCGAGCGCCTGCGCAAGGAGCTCGCCCGAGCCGAGGGGATGCTCGCGAACGAACGCTTCGTGGCGAACGCGCCCGCGCATGTGGTGGACGCCGAGCGCGAGAAGCTCGAGCGCTACCGGCGCGAGCTCGAAGCCCTCGGCTCATAACCTCGCCACGCTTCGGTGATCGATTTCTCTATCCGGCGACAGCTGGGACGGTCATCAGACCGTTCTCGGTGCTGCGGATCCCACGCCGTCGTCTTTCCTGTTCGAAGGTCGATTGCCGCGAGCCCTGCTCTCGCCACGCCGCCGATCCCCCCGAAGTCGCCGCCCACGACAACGGCAGCGGAAGAGATCGCGAGCGTGAAGACACTTCCGGCGGGTGGCGGCAGTCGGCGCGGCAGGCGACGACCGTCTCGCGCATCTATTGCAGCGATGCCGTCATCACTGAAGGCGTAAAAACCGTCGAGCCGTCGGTCGCCAACTCGTAGACCTCATCGATTGCCGGCTTCCAGGTCTCGAGACGGCGCCCTCGTTCGTCGAACGCGAAAAGGTGAGGCCTCCTCCTTAAGCGATCCGCGTGAACGACCCTCGGACGTAGAGCCGACCGTTCGATACCGTGAGAGCTGCGACGTAGCCGTTCGGGTGAGGACTCCAACGGATGCTCTTCGCGGTGCGACGATCGTACGCTAGCGAGTCGGATCCGCCTGCATAGACAACGGTGTCGGAGACGGCGATCTCGCTCACGACCGTTTCCTTCCGATCGCCGACGCGCGACGGCCGAGGATCCCAATCGAGAAGCTTGCCTGTCAGCGCGTCGAACGCCGCCAGGTACCCGGGGGTTTCCCTCGGATCTCGGAAAAGTCGCCGAGTACGTAGACGGCGCGGCCGCGGATCTCGACGTCCTTGACGAAGTATCCCGGGTCGGGGTTCCAGCGCAGTGCGCGCCCGGTGCTGGTGTCGAGAGCGGCTGCGGCAACGTCCGAGG
>JBKPDR010000063.1:0-26246 GCA_046727975.1 Actinomycetota bacterium
GGCGCTCGAGCTCTTCAAGCCGTTCATCATGAGCCGGCTCGTCGAGCGCAAGGCCGTCCAGAACATCAAGGCGGCCAAGAAGATGGTCGAGTCGATGATCCCGGAGGTCTGGGACGTGCTCGAGGAGGTCATCGCCGAGCATCCGGTGCTCCTGAACCGGGCACCGACGCTCCACCGCCTCGGCATCCAGGCGTTCGAGCCCGTACTCGTCGAGGGCAAGGCGATCCAGGTCCACCCGCTCGTCTGCCACGCTTTCAACGCGGACTTCGATGGGGACCAGATGGCCGTGCACCTGCCGCTGTCCGCTGAGGCACAGGCCGAGGCCCGCGTGCTCATGCTCTCGGCGAACAACATTCTGTCGCCTGCGAGCGGGCGCCCGCTCGCAACGCCGACCCAGGACATGGTGCTCGGGGCGTACTTCCTCACCTACTGCGAGCACGACCTCGTCGATGCGGACGCAGGCGAGGTGGCGAAGAAGCTCGGGCGGAAGGGGCTCCAGCGTTTCCGGACCGAGGAGGACGTCGAGTTCGCGATCGACTCGGGTCAGATCCAGTTCCAGGAGCCGATCGAGTACGAGTGGCGCGACGGCCGACTGTTGACCACTCCCGGCCGAGTCATCTTCAACGCCGAAGTGGAGCGAGCGCTCGCGGATGCGGGCGTCGGCGACGTGGGCGATCACCCGTTCCTCAACCGGACGCTCTCGAAGCGAGAGCTCGACCAGTTCATCGGTGACCTGGTCGAGCACTACGGGCCGAACACGATCGCGGCGGCGCTCGACGTCATGAAGTCGCTCACGTTCCGCTTCGCGACCAGGGCGGGGATCACGATCTCGAAGAACGACATCGTCATCCCGGACGAGAAGGAGGCGATCCTCGCGCACTTCGAGCAGGAGGTCGCGAACGTCGAGCGGGAGTACGACCGAGGCTTGATGACCGAAGAGGAGCGCCACGAGCGGATCGTCGCCATCTGGACCGAGGCCACCGACGCGGTCGCCGACAAGATGATCGACAACCTCGCGCAGGTGAACCCGATCTACATGATGGCCAACTCCGGTGCGCGCGGATCGTTCAACCAGATCCGGCAGCTCGCAGGCATGCGCGGGCTGATGGCCAATCCGAAGGGCGAGATCATCGAGCGTCCGATCAAGGCCAACTTCATGGAGGGCCTGACTGTGCTCGAGTACTTCATCTCGACGCACGGTGCCCGCAAGGGTCTCGCGGACACTGCGCTCAGGACGGCCGACTCCGGCTACCTGACGCGGCGTCTCGTCGACGTCTCCCAGGACGTGATCGTCCGCGAGGAGGACTGTGGGACGGAGGAGTTCATCGAGCTCCAGCTGATCCTCGACGGCTCGCTCAACAAGAGCGTCGCCGGACGCGTCGCCGCGGCCGACATCCGCAAGCCGATCAAGGACGGCAAGCCGGGCAAGACCGTCCTCGTCGAGCGGGGTGCCGAGATCACCATGGGCCGCCTGCGCAAGATCATCGAGGAGTTCGGCGAGTACGCCGAGACGGCGACCGTGCCCGTGCGCTCCGTCCTCAAGTGCCAGAGCGAGTACGGACTCTGCCGCCTCTGCTACGGCACCTTCCTCGCGACCGGCGGCATGGCCGAGATCGGGGACGCGGTGGGGATCATCGCCGCGCAGTCGATCGGCGAGCCGGGGACGCAGCTCACGATGCGAACGTTCCACACGGGTGGCGTCGCGGGCGCCGACATCACGCACGGCCTCCCGCGCGTCGTCGAGATCTTCGAGGCGCGAAACCCGAAGGGAACGGCCATCCTCGCCGAGTTCGACGGCAAGGTCTCGGTCGACGACTCGGATCGCACGATCTCCGTGACGATCACGCCGACCGAGCTCGACGAGAGCGGCGAGCTGCCCAACGCGAAGGAGCACAGCTTCCCGCGGCGGACCCGCTTGCGCGTTACGAACGGCCAGGTGGTCGAGGCGGGCGACGCGCTGAACGAAGGGTCGCTCAACCCGGCCGAGCTGCTGCTGCTCAAGGGTGCGACGCCGACCGAGCTGTACCTCGTCGGTGAAGTTCAGAAGGTCTACAAGTCCCAGGGCGTCGAGATCCACGACAAGCACATCGAGCTCATCGTCCGCCAGATGCTGAAGAAGGTGCGCGTTGAGAGCGCAGGCGACACCGAGCTCCTTCCAGGACAGCTCGTCGACCGCGTCGTCCTCCTTCGCGAGAACGAGCGGGTACGCAAGGCGAAGGGCGAGCAGGCGACCTTCGAGCCGATCATCCTCGGCATCACGAAGGCCTCGCTGGCCACCGAGTCGTTCCTCTCGGCCGCCTCCTTCCAGGAGACGACGAAGGTGCTGACAGACGCGGCCATCGAGGGGAAGGTGGACCGGCTGCACGGGCTCAAGGAGAACGTGATCATCGGCAAGCTGATCCCGGCGGCCACCGGGCTCAAGCAATACCGGCAGATCGCGATCGAGCCCACCGAGCCGCTCCCGGTGACGTTCGCGCACCCGGAGGCCGAGGCCGAGCTCCTCGCCGCCCTCGAGGAGATCGGCGAGGGTGACGGCTTCGACCTCGACGCGCTCGGGCTGCCCTTCGAGGAGCCGTCCACGGACGGCGAGCCCGAGCCGAGCGAGCTCGAGACGCCGGCCGAAGAGGAGCAGTAGGGACGCAGACGGGGTCAGACCCGTGGGGTCTGACCCGTCTGACCTTGGCTCGGGGGTCAGCCCACGGGTGCGACCCGACGGGTCTGACCCCCTTGTGCTACCTAGGAGAGCCGTGCGTCGCCTTCTCCTCGGCCCGATCTGCCTGCTGGCGGCTTTCTCCGTCCTTCCGGGAGGTGCGACCGCGAAGCCGACCGCGATCTCCTGCGGCCTGCCGGAGGCTCAGCCGGTCTGGATCGACTACGTCGACGGCACGGTGGAGTTCTGGCGAGATCGGTGGGGACGGCCAGGCGTAGTGGTCGCGACCGGCGGCCCGGGGCTCGCGACGGAGATGCGGGAGGCCGGCGCGGCGACGGTCCACTTCGATCTCTACCTCCGCCGGCGGGTCGGCACTCCGTCCGAGCCGGCCGACTCCGGCCTGATGGAGAAGCGCGCCGACTCCCTTTTCGACTACGCGGTGCAGGTGACGGGATGCAGCCAGCCGCTGATCGCGCTCAACGAGCTCTGGGGTGCGTCGGTCCCGA
This sequence comes from Actinomycetota bacterium, assembly GCA_046727975.1. GTDB lineage: Bacteria > Actinomycetota > Thermoleophilia > Gaiellales > Gaiellaceae > GMQP-bins7. Next base: position 3,157 of record JBKPDR010000063.1, read on the forward strand.
CGCCGTGGACTCCGACGACCGAACGCTACCGAGCGAATGTCTTGCGCTTCGTTCAGCGCCTCGCAGAGCGAGGAGGACGTCCGGCGGTCCTCGTCTCCAGCACACCGGTCACCGGCGGGGAGGGGGAGGCGGCCGCCTGGTGGAGGGCGATGGGCCAGGTCTCCGACATCGTGCTCGAGAACTACTGGAACGCGAACGTCATCTCGCGGGCCGGGCCGATCGCGGGATCGAGGAAGCTGCGGGTCGATTACCGGGGCTCCGCCCGCACGCTCCTCGCGGTCGGCGTGCCTGCAGCTCGGATCGGGCTCATGATCGGCTTCCAGACGACGCCGGGCACCGGCGGGCGCGAGGGCCTCGAGCCTCGCGAGCGCTGGTTCGAGGTCGCCAAGCTGCAGGCTCTCGCTGCCCAGCAGGTGGCACGCGAGCTACGGCTCGCGCATGTCTGGTCGTGGGGATGGACGATGCGGACCGAGGCCGGGAAGGACCCGGACAAGACGTTCGCTGCGTGCGCCTGGCTGTGGTCGCGCGACGAACGCCTGTGCGATGCGCCGACGCTCCTCGGGCCGAAGTTCGACGCCGACCGCCGCATCGGCCAGATCGATCTTCCCGCAGGCGTCCGCTGCAAGCTCGGGGAGACGCCTCTCACCGCCCGCAGCGTGACGACGCTCCGGCGTGTCACGGGAGACGGGGAGCTCGCGCTGAGCGCACTCGTTCAACGGAGGATCGAGGCCGAGGTCACACACGTGTCCGGCGCGGACGTCCGCGCCGCCGAGGGGAACGTCATCGCCCTTCGCTTCGGCGGAAACGGCGAGACCTACCGCTCAGCACTAGGACAGGTCGGCGCCACGCCTGCGATCGCGCGCGGGGTCCTCGGGGACGAGCTCCGCCGCGCCGAGATCCAGGCACGCCTGCCCATTGCGCGACCGTCAGCGTCCGAGGTCGAGCGCTTCCGCGACACCTACGCCGTGGTGCTTGCGCGGAAGGTCGTCGTCTCGCCGGCGCCGAGCTGGTTGCCGGATGGGACCGGGTTCGCGCTTGCGACCTCAGCTCCGGGCACGGTGTTCAGCGTGGCGACGGGACGACCGGCTCTCCTGCGAACGCTGGAGGGGCGGCTCACGGTTCGGGCGCTCGGCGAGCCGGAGGAGCTGGGGATGCTGCCACTGTCGCTCGTGCGTTCGGCGATCGTCAGGGAGCTCGGCTTCGAGCGTCGGGCGGAGGCCTATGCCGCCTGGACGCTTCGCAGGCAGAGGGGCGCGGAGGGCCGACTCGTCTGCACGCGTGACCGCCTGCCGGAGGTCGGTGTCATCGCGCTCTCGAGCTTCGTGCCCTTCCTGGCGCTATACGAGGCGGTCTCTGCGACGGCGTCGGCGCCGGTTACTCGCTGAGCCGATCCCGGGCGATGGTCCGGCCGGCGGTGACGAGCCGATCGCGGCCGGAGCCCTTCGCGAGCGCGAGCGCGGCATCCGCGCGGCCGAGCAGCGCGGCAGCGTCGTTCCCGGAGAGAAGCTCGGCGACTCCTCCCGAGACGGTCACCGTGCCGGCATCGGCGATCCCCCGCTCGTGGAGCGACGACCGCAGCCGCTCGAAGCGCCGCTCCGCATCCCGGCCGTCGCCGCCCGGGATGAGCAGCGCGAAGCGACCGCCACCGATCCGGCACGGGAAGTCGTCGCGGCTGGAGACCTCGCGCAACCGGCCCCCGAGCTCGGCCAGCACGGCGTCCGCGGCCAAGTGGCCGATCCGCGCGTTGAGCGTGGTCAGGCGGTCGATGTCGAGCATCAGCAGCGCGAGCGACTCCCCCGCGCGCCGGGCGCGCGCGATCTCGCGGTCGAGCAGGGCGTGGAACGCACGACGGTCGTAGAGATCGGTCAGCTGATCGAGCTCGGGCACGGGGTCGGGCTCGCGGAGCGACAGCGACGTCTCCAGCGCGGGTCGGGTGACGCTGACGGCGTCCTCGAGCGACTCGATGTCGGGGTCGCTGAAGCGGCGTTCCGGCGAGCGGCTGAGGACGGCCAGCATGCCCGGCTCGTGAGGAGGATCGAGAATGGGGACGGCGAGCCCAGATCGGAGTGGTGGGCTTCCCGGCGGAGTCTGCGCCTCGCCATTGAAGGACACAGAGATCGCGCGAGCACCGCGATAGTCCGGTATGCCGAGGCGTCCCACCTGCGCCGCCTCCGCCGGGGAGAGCCCGACCGTCGCGAGCAAGGGCTCTCGGTTCGGCTCGGCGACGACGGCGACGGCGGCGTCGGATGAGGTGTTCGCTCGTGCGATCTCGAGAAGCCGCATCACCTCGCCATGCTCGAGCGACGCTTGCGCGAACTGAGTGTCCCCGATCGCGGCCAGGATCCTTGCCGGCAGGGGCTGCGTGAGCGCGTCGTTCAGCGTCTGTGCGAACTCGGCCAGCCGATGGTCGTACCGCTCGAGCATCGCGACGACGATGTCCTCCTGCCGCATGACGATCCGGCGCACGGCGAGGACGAAGAGCAGGATGCAGACGACGCCGAGGGCGACCGCTGCGGCGTAGATGGCGATGATCATGAAATCGTTCCCGCCCCCCAGTTCTCAAGCCTCCAGGTTCGTATTAGTATCGTGTTCACCGGTCGGCGGCACTCGCCGCGCGAAGCGCAGGGGAGGTAGGGAAGTCAAGCGGCGGCTCTTCTTGTTGCTGGTTCTCGGCACAGCCGTCGCGGTCGCCGTCGCATATCGCGTTCGGGAACGCTCGCGTATCGCGGCCCAACAGCTTGGAGGCGGCTGGGCGCCGTACCGGGCGCCCGCCACCACGCCTCCTTCGGAGGCCAGGCGTCCGTCCGCGGCGGAGCCGGCCGAGGAGGCTCCGACCGCAGCCCCAGCTACGGTTGTCGCCACCATGGAGGCGACTCCGGCCGAAGCCGTCGCGAGGCCGTTCGACGGAAACGGGTCGGTCGTCGCGGGACCCGTCGCTGCGCCGTCGGGCGACGGTTCGGCGCAGACGGCCGCGCGCGCCGAGCACGTCGTTTCGCCGGTCGCACTTCAGAAGCGTCGGGGGTCCGGTGTAACCCTGGCCGTACTCGCCGCGCTCGCGGGCCTGGGTGCAATCACGCTCGGCGCATGGGGCATCGCAACGAGCGTCGCCGACGACGACGGCGGTGGAGCCGAGACCCCGGCTGCGGTGGAGAACGTCCAGCAGGTCGTCTCGCTCATCGCCAAGCCGACCACCACCACCATCCCGCTCCAAGGCTCCGGTCGCCGCATCATTCTCGTCGTGGGCGCACGAGGCTACGGCGTCCTCGTACTCAACCGAGTGAGTCAACCGCCGGCGGGCAAGACGTACCAGGCGTGGGTCATCAGGCCGAACGTGAAGGCACCGGCTTCGGCGGGCATCTTCCCGGGCGGCACCAGGGTCGTGCAGCTGTCGAGACCCGTGCCTCCAGGCGCGGTGGTGGCGATCACGGTCGAGCCGGCGGGCGGGTCGGTTGCTCCGACGCAGCAGCCGAAGCTCGTCGCGACTCGAGCCTGAGAATCACTGCGGCCTCTGTCAATCGGCGCGAGCGCAGCCGCGAAGCGGCTGCGCTTTAGGGTTTTCGCGTCGCGGATCCGCGGGAGCGGATTCGCGACTTGCGGACAAATCAGGTCTGCTCGAGGCTGCGGGCGATGTCCGCGCGGTCCTTGCCGTGATCCTTGGCGCGATAGAGCGCGGCGTCGGCGCGCTCGAAGATGCTGGCCGCGTTGTCACCGTGCTCGAGCTCGGCAATGCCCGCTGAGATCCGCAGGGTCTGCCCTTCGGGACCGAGAGTGATTCCGCGAATCGCGTTGTGCACGCGGCGGTACAGCTGGTCGCCGTCGACGGCCGACGACTCGGGGAGGATCACCGCGAACTCGTCCCCGCCGATGCGGCACGCGACGTCGACCGAGCGGACTGCCTCGCGCAGCCGGTCCGCCGCCTGGGCGAGTACCCGGTCTCCCGCCAGGTGCCCGACTTCGTCGTTGATCGACTTGAAGTCGTCCAAGTCGAACACGATCAGCGCGAGGTTGCGCTCGTACCGCTGCGCGCGGGTCACCTCTCGACGGAGCGTGTCGTGGAAGTAGCGCTGGTTGTAGAGCCCCGTCAGCGCGTCGGTTTCCGCGAGCTTCCGGGCCTCGCCGTAACGACGCGCGTTCTCGATCGCGGGAATCGAGCTCTCGGCAAGGCTCTCGGCCTGCTCGACGTGCTCGGGCGCCGGCTCCGCGTCGGGGTCACGCCAGAAGAGCGAGAGCGTCCCGATCGGACGTAGCTCGCGTCCCATCAGGGGGATGAAGACGCCGCCTCGAATAAGCTCCGTGCTCGGCGCGTCGCGATCCTGGCCGTAGCGATAGCTGACCGTGATCGTTCCGGGAAGAGCGCCTGCGACACCCGAGGTCGGTGGCTTCGCCGCCTCCTGGGTCGTCATCCCGCGGGTCGAGACAGCAGGGGTTCCGCCCTGCCCCTCGACGAGCAGCATCGCGGCGTCGACGCCGGGGATCTCCATCGCCGCGTCCAGCACGCGGTCCATGACCTCCTCGAGATCGACCGTGCCGCCCAGCTCTCCGAACAGCCGGTTCCTGCGGCTCTCTCGCTCGGCGCGGTCGAGCGCCTCGGAGAGGTCCTGTGCGAGCTCGTCCATCTTCATCCGCATCTCGCCGACCGCGCGCACGAGCTCCTGATTCGATTCCGTGGGCTCGGTCGTTCGGCGCCGCGCGAGAACCACGGCCACCAGCACAGCCGAGATTGCGACGGCCGCCACGACGATGACCGCGGTTGTCACGCTACACCCGCTCCTCCCAGGATCCCGGACGCACTGTAGTCGCGGAACTGGACGCTGACCAGGGGCTGAGCCCCGTAAGTGAGCCCACTCAGCGGCGCGTGTCGCCGCTCGGAGTCGCCACGATCGTGCCGGCTCCCACGTCTTCGGGCGCCGCCCTCGGGGGCCTCTCGAAGTCGTGCGCTTCCATCTCCGCAAACCGGCGAGCGCTCGCGATTGCAGGTGCCGCCTCTTCCGCCAATGCCTCGAGTGCCCGAGCGTGCTCGGACCGGAATGGGGCTGCCGTCCTGGCGAAGACCGCGAGCGTTCCTGTCTCGACGCCCGCTTCGACTATCGGGACCATGAGAGCCGACCGGAGCGTCTCCGCCTCGCTCTCGACCGCTGCCGGGAACGTCCAGTTCACCGTGAGCACGCGAAAGGGACGACGGCCGGGTGGGCTGAAGGCGGCCTCGAGCAACGTTCCGGCGTCCTGTGCACCGAACGCTGCCGCGACCAGCGTGTCGCCCGGGCCTCGTACGCGAACCGCCGCCGCCTCTCCAGCGGCCGCGTGGGCGGCCAGGGCGGCGAGTCGCTCCAGGAGGTCATCGAAGTTCAAGATCAAGCCGAGCTCGCCGGTCCCGGACGCCCGCGCCTCACGCGAGCGCGCCGCGACGGCCTGGAGGTCGTGGGAGAGCGCTCGCAAGTGCTCGTCGAGCTCTCGGAGAGCGGCCTCGATTCTCCGCTGGGAGCGCACGTTCGCCCAGCGCACGGCGAGCGCGGACAGAACGAGGACGAGTAATCCCGTCACCGAAGCGGCGACGATCACGCTCATCATTCCAGCTCCGGGACTCCCTTCGCGAACAAGTTCTGCCCCAGCTCACTCTAGGCAGCAGATGCGTGGTTCGCTACGACCGGGCCAGGGCTCCTTTGCTACCATCTCGCGGCCCTGTTGGTGGGCACTTCGTGCCCGCCGGCGTTTCTGTGTGAAAAAAGCCGACAACCGTACGTAGGAGCAGCGTGCCCACTGTCAACCAGCTCGTTCGCAAAGGCCGCGAGGCCCCAAAGTCGAGGACGAAGACCCCGGCTCTTCGCGGAGCGCCGCAAAAACGCGGTGTCTGCACGCGTGTCATGACGCAGACCCCGAAGAAGCCCAACTCCGCGCTTCGCAAGGTCGCCCGCATCCGTCTGACGAACGGGATGGAGGTCGGGGCGTACATCCCGGGCGAGGGGCACAACCTCCAGGAGCACTCGGTCGTCCTCGTGCGCGGAGGCCGCGTCCGCGATCTGCCTGGGTACCGCTACAAGGTGATCCGCGGCGGCCTCGACACGTCTGGCGTACAGGACCGCCGCAAGGGACGCTCCAAGTACGGCGCGAAGAAGGCGTAGCAGTGCCACGCCGAGCCGAAGTCCAGCACCGTCAGCCCGATCCGGACGCGGTCCACGGGTCGGTTCTCGTCGCCCAGCTCGTCAACCGCGTGATGCTGAGCGGGAAGAAGTCCGTCGCCGAGCAGATCGTCTACGACGCGCTCGCGATGGCCGCGGAGCGGACGGGCAAGCCCGAGCTCGAGGTCCTCGAGCAGGCGGTCAAGAGCGTAACGCCGGTCCTCGAGGTTCGCTCGCGCCGGGTCGGCGGTGCCAACTACCAGGTCCCGGTGGAGGTACCCCAGCGGCGTGCGCGCACCCTCGCGCTGCGCTGGATCGTTCAGAACGCGCGCGAGCGGCGGGAGAAGAGCATGCCGCAGAAGCTCGCGGCCGAGCTCATGGACGCGCTGAACCAGCAGGGTGGCGCGTACAAGAAGAAGGACGACATCTACCGCATGGCGCAGGCGAACAAAGCCTTCGCCCACTACCGGTGGTAGGTCGGCGGTGGTGAACCCGACCATGACGACTGTCGCCACATCCGTCGCGCTCGACCGCGTCCGCAACATCGGGATCATGGCCCACATCGACGCGGGCAAGACCACGACGACCGAGCGCATCCTCTACTACACCGGGCGTACCCACAAGATGGGCGAGGTGCACGAGGGAGCCGCCACGATGGACTGGATGGCGCAGGAGCAGGAGCGCGGGATCACGATCACGTCAGCGGCGACGACGGCGTTCTGGCGCGACTATCGGATCAACATTATCGATACGCCCGGGCACGTGGACTTTACCGTCGAGGTGGAGCGGAGCCTTCGGGTCCTCGACGGCGCAGTGGCCGTGTTCGACTCGGTCGCGGGCGTTCAGCCTCAGTCCGAGACGGTCTGGCGGCAGGCCGACCGCTACCGGGTCCCGCGCATCGCGTTCATCAACAAGATGGACCGGACGGGCGCGGACTTCGACGCCGCTGTGCAGTCGATGCGCGACCGGCTCGGTGCGACACCGGTCCCGATCCACATCCCGATCGGTCGCGAGGAGGGCTTCTCCGGGATCGTCGACCTGGTGGAGATGAGAGCGATCCGCTACACGAACGCACTCGGCACCGAGTTCTCGATCGAGGACGTTCCCTTCGAGCTCGTCGAGCGGGCCGAGGCGGGCCACCACGCGGTCATCGACGCCGTCGCCGAGTTCGACGACGAGCTGATGGAGACGTACCTCGGGGACGAGAGCGCTGTCACTCCCGAGATGATCCGTCGCGCCCTGCGACACGGCGCGCTCGCCGGGACCCTGACCCCGGTGCTCGCGGGCTCCGCGTTCAAGAACAAGGGCGTGCAGCTGCTTCTCGACGCGATCGTCGACTACCTGCCGAGCCCGCTCGACGTCCCGCCGGTGCAGGGAATCGATCCCAAGAGCTCGGAGGAGGCGACGCGGCCGCCGGCACTCGAGGCGCCGTTCTCGGCGCTCGCGTTCAAGGTCATGACCGATCCCTTCGTCGGCAAGCTCACCTACTTCCGCGTGTACTCCGGGCAGGTCAAGGCGGGCGACCGCGTCCTCAACACGACCACCGGCAAGACGGAGCGGATCGGCCGGATCCTGCAGATGCATGCGAACCACCGCGAGGAGCGGGAGGAGATCGGCGCCGGAGAGATCGCGGCGGCGGTCGGTCTCAAGTTCACGACCACGGGCGACACCCTCGCCACCGACTCGGCTCCGATCGTCCTCGAGTCGATGGCGTTTCCCGACCCCGTTATCTCGGTCGCGATCGAGCCCAAGACCAAGGGCGACCAGGACAAGCTTGCCCAGGCTCTGCAACGGCTGGCCGAGGAGGACCCGACCTTCCGCGTCACGTCAGACGAGGAGACCGGCCAGACGATCATCTCCGGGATGGGCGAGCTCCATCTCGAGATCATCGTCGACCGGCTCCTGCGCGAGTTCCGCGTCGAGGGCAACGTCGGCCGTCCACAGGTGGCGTACCGAGAGACGATCAGCCGCCCGGCGGAGAAGGTCCAGGGCCGGTTCGTCAGGCAGACGGGCGGCTCGGGCCAGTACGGCGACGTCGTCATCAACCTCCTGCCGCAGGAGCCGGGCGCGGGCTACGCGTTCGAGGACAAGATCGTCGGTGGGAAGATCCCGAAGGAGTACATCCCGGCGACCGACGCAGGCATCCAGGAGGCGATGAGCGCGGGCATCCTCGCCGGCTATCCCGTCGTGGACGTCAAGGTCGAGCTCGTCGACGGCTCCTACCACGAGGTCGATTCCAGCGAGCGCGCCTTCAAGATCGCCGGCTCGCTGGCGTTCAAGGAGGCGATGAAGCGCGCGAAGCCGAAGCTGCTCGAGCCGGTGATGGCAGTCGAGGTGGTTACGCCCGAGGAGTACCTCGGCGACGTCATTGGTAACCTGAACGGGCGTCGCGGTCGGGTCGAGCACCTCGAGCCGGTCGGCGGCTCGCAGTCGGTCCGAGCGAGCGTTCCGCTAGCGGAGATGTTCGGCTATGCGACGGACCTGCGCTCGATGACGCAGGGCCGGGCGACGTTCACCATGCAATTCGATCGATACGAGGAAGTTCCGGCGTCAATTGCCGAGGCAATCATGGCGACAGGAGAGGCAGGCTAGGAAGGTTTCCTAGCCCAGATTTTCCGGAGGAAAGTATGGGCAAGCAGAAGTTCGAGCGCACCAAGCCGCACGTCAACGTGGGCACCATCGGTCACATCGACCACGGGAAGACGACCCTCACCGCCGCGATCACGAAGGTGCTCGCAGAGGCGGGCACCGATACCGCAGTCACGTCGTTCGACGAGATCGACAAGGCTCCAGAGGAGCGGCAGCGCGGGATCACCATCAACACGGCGCACGTCGAGTACGAGACGGAGAACAGGCACTACGCGCACGTCGACTGCCCGGGCCACGCCGACTACATCAAGAACATGATCACGGGCGCCGCCCAGATGGACGGCGCGATCCTCGTGGTCTCCGCGGCCGACGGCCCGATGCCGCAGACACGCGAGCACATCCTCCTCGCTCGCCAGGTCGAGGTGCCGTCGATCGTCGTCGCGCTGAACAAGGCGGACATGGTCGACGATCCCGAGCTCCTCGAGCTCGTCGAGATGGAGGTACGCGAGCTCCTCTCCAAGTACGAGTTCCCCGGGGACGACATCCCCGTCGTGCAGGTCTCGGCGCTGAAGGCGCTCGAGGGCGACCCGGAGTGGACGCCGAAGATCCTCGAGCTCATGGAGGCGGTGGACTCCTACATCCCCGAGCCGGTGCGTGACGTCGACAAGCCGTTCCTCATGCCGATCGAGGACGTGTTCACGATCACGGGCCGCGGCACGGTCGTCACCGGGCGGATCGAGCAGGGCAAGCTCACCGTCGGCGAGGAAATCGAGATCGTCGGCATTCATCCGGAGATCGAGAAGACGGTCGTGACCGGTCTCGAGATGTTCCAGAAGACGCTCGACTATGCGCAGGCGGGCGACAACGCCGGCGCGCTGCTCCGCGGGATCAAGCGTGAGGACGTCGAGCGCGGTCAGGTGCTCGCGAAGCCCGGGAGCATCACCCCGCACACGCACTACAAGGCCGAGGTCTACGTCCTCTCGAAGGACGAGGGCGGACGCCACACACCGTTCTTCAACGGCTACCGGCCGCAGTTCTACTTCCGGACGACGGACGTCACGGGCTCGATCAAGCTGCCTGAGGGCCAGGAGATGGTCATGCCGGGTGACAACACGAACATGGAGATCGAGCTCATCCAGCCAATCGCCATGGACCAGGGCCTCCGCTTCGCGATCCGTGAGGGCGGGCGCACCGTCGGCGCGGGCGTCGTGACGGAGATCCAGAGGTAGGGGCGAGGCTTGCCTCGCCCCCATCACGGGTAAAGGACATGCCGCAACAGAAGATCCGCATCCGGCTCAAGGGGTACGACCACCAGCAGGTGGACCGCTCGGCGTCCCAGATCGTGGAGACGGCGCAGCGGACCGGCGCCACGATCACCGGGCCGGTGCCCCTGCCCACCGAGAGAAACATCTACTGCGTCATCCGCAGCCCGTTCAAGGACAAGGACTCGCGGGAGCACTTCGAAGTGCGAACGCACAAGCGGCTGATCGACATCCACAGCCCGACGCCGAAGACGGTCGATTCGCTCATGCGGCTGGACCTTCCCGCGGGCGTCGACATCGAAATCAAATTGTGATGGCCAAAGGCATTCTCGGAAAAAAGCTGGGCATGAGCCAGGTCTTCGACCCGGAGACCGGTCAGATGGCGGCCGTCACGGTGATCGAGGCGGGCCCCTGCCGGGTGGTCCAGGTGAAGGTCGCCGAGACCGACGGCTACGACGCGGTCCAGCTCGCCTTCGAGCCGGTCGCCGAGCGAAAGCTGTCGAAGGCGGAGCTCGGGCATCTGCGGAAGGCCGGGGTCGGCCCGCACCGCCATCTCGTCGAGATCCGCGGCCACATCGGGCTCTCGGTGGGGGAGACGGTCACCGTCGAAGCCTTCGAGCCTGGCGAGCAGGTCAAGGTGTCGGGCGTCTCGGTCGGAAAAGGCTTCCAGGGCACCGTCAAGCGGCACGGCTTCACCCGCGGACCGGTATCGCATGGCTCGCACAACATTCGCAAGCCGGGCTCCATCGGCGCCTCAGCCACCCCTTCACGTGTCATGAAGGGCAGGCGCATGCCGGGCCGGCTGGGCGGTACGCGCGTCACGCAGCGCGGGCTCGTCGTTCAGGAGGTCGACCCGGAGCGCAACCTCCTCTTGATCAGGGGCTCGGTTCCGGGCTCCGCGAGCGGGCTGGTGGAGATCCGCGAGGCTTAGAATGGCGCCGACCGGAACATCTCCAAAGGCGCCCGTGCTGGGCGGCCCGAAGGCGAGCGAGGTCTCACTCGAGGCGTCTGTCTTCGCTGTGGAGCTCAAGCCGCACCTCGTTCACGAGACGGTTCGGGCGGAGCTGAACGCCGCTCGGGCCGGAACACGAGGCGGAAAGAGTCGAGGCCTCATCGCAGGCGGCCGCTCGAAGCCGTGGCGGCAAAAGGGCACGGGACGCGCACGGGCCGGGACGACCCGGGCGCCGCACTGGACCGGGGGCGGTATGGCCTTCCCTCCGAGCATGCGGAGCTTCGAGGTCAAGGTCAACCGCAAGTCCCGCCGTGCCGCGCTCCGCGGGTCGCTCTCGACACACGCGGCGAACGGGACGGTTGCAGTCCTCGACGGCTCGACGTTCGACGCGCCTTCGACGAAGAGGGCCGCGGCGTTGGTGGGCGAATGGGCACAGCCGCTGCCGACGCTCGTCCTCGTCGCCGAGGAGGAAAAGGCGCTCGTCAAGTCGTTCCGCAACCTGGAGCGTGTGCTCGTCACGACTCCCGCGGAGCTCGAGGTCGCGGCCGTCGTCTGGGCCCGCTCCATCCTCGTGAGCGAGGCGGCGCTGCCGCTCGTCCTCGCTCGCGCGGGAGCCGGCTCGGAGGAGGGCAACGCGTGAGCTTGCATCCCAATCAAGTCCTGATTGCCCCGGTCGTGTCCGAGAAGAGCTACTCCTTGATAACCGACCGCAAGTACACGTTCCGCGTGCACGAGGACGCGCACAAGACCCAGGTCCGGCAGGCCGTCGAGGAGCTGTTCGGGGTCGAGGTGCAGGGTGTGAACATCCTCAAGGTCCAGTCGAAGCCGAAGCGTCGCGGGTTCACGCGCGGGCGCCGGCCCGGCTGGAAGAAGGCGATCGTGCAGCTCAAGGAAGGCCACGAGATCGAGATCTTCGAAGGAGCGTCGGTTTGATGACGGTCGCTCCTCTCGCAGCTCGGGCATCGGAGGCGTCTGCAACGCGTCGCATCGCGGCGTCCTCCGCCCTACCCCAGAAAGTGCTGCGCACTTCCTGGGGGCCCCGAAAGGCGGCTCCCGTACCTTTCAGGTTCGAGCGCTCCGCAGTCCGCTCCGGCGCCGGCAGAGCCGCCGCCTTCGCTCTACGGCCGGCTCAGTCCAGCCTACGCCGGCTGCGTCGTTGCGCTGCTCGCGTTTCGCCGCTCCAGCGCGCCATCTGCTCGGGGAGCGACCTCTGATGGCCCTCCGCAAGTACAAGCCGACGAGCCCCGGGCGCCGCTTCATGGCGACCTCGACGTTCGATGACGTGACCAAGGCCGAGCCCGAGAAGTCGCTCCTCGAGCCGCTCGCGAAGAGCGGCGGCCGCAACAACCGCGGCCGTATCACGAGGCGGCATCAGGGCGGTGGCCACAAGCGCCAGTATCGGAAGCTCGACTTCAAGCGCACGAAGGACGGCGTGCCCGCGAAGGTGGCGGCGATCGAGTACGACCCCAACCGGTCGGCACGGATCGCGTTGCTGCACTACGCGGACGGCGCGAAGTCGTACATCCTCGCGCCCGCGCGGCTCCGAGTCGGGGCTGTCGTCGAATCGGGGCCTGCGGCAGACATCAAGCCCGGCAATGCCCTCCCGCTCGCGAACATCCCGACCGGCACGCTGGTCCACAACGTCGAGCTGAAGCCGGGCCAGGGCGGGCGCATGGCGCGCTCCGCCGGCTCGTCCGTGCAGCTCGTTGCGAAGGACGGGAACTACGGCGTCCTGCGGCTTCCCTCGGGCGAGCTGCGCCGCGTGCTCCTCGCGTGCCGCGCGACCGTCGGCCAGGTCGGAAACACCGATCACGCGAACCAGGCGAGCGGGAAGGCGGGCCGAAACCGCTGGCTCGGGAAGCGCCCGTCCGTGCGGGGCTCCGCGATGAACCCGGTCGACCATCCGCACGGCGGAGGCGAGGGCAAGACGAAGGGCGGGCGCCACCCCGTCACCCCCTGGGGCGTCCCGACCCTGGGCAAGCGAACCCGGCGCAAGCACAAGGACTCGGACAAGCTGATCGTCCGCGGCCGCCGCCGAGGCAAGGAAAGGAAGCGTTAGTACATGTCACGTTCGTCGAAGAAGGGCCCGTTCGTCGAGGACCGGCTGCTCAGCCGGATCGAAGCCATGAACGCGACCGGGGAGAAGCGGATGATCCGTACCTGGTCGCGGACCTCGACCATCTTCCCCGAGATGGTCGGGCACACGATCGCGGTCCACGACGGCCGCAAGCACGTGCCCGTTTTCGTGAGCGAGCAGATGGTCGGGCACAAGCTCGGCGAGTTCGCTCCGACGCGGACGTTCCGCAGCCACTCCGGTGACCGACAGGCCCAGGTGAAGAGGCGCACATGACCGTCACGAACGACGATCGCCAGCGCGTTCGCGCCCAGGCGAAGTGGGCGCGCATGTCCGCGCGCAAGGCCCGGCTCGTGCTCGAGCACATCCGGGGGCGGACCGTCCCCGAGGCCCGTACCATCCTCGCCTTCACTCCGCGCGCGGCGGCGACGGAGATCGAGAAGATCCTGCGCTCGGCGGTCGCGAACGCTGAGGCGAACCACGGTCTCGACGGCGACGACCTCGTCGTCGAGTCCGCATACGCCGACGAGGGACCGACGTTGAAGCGCTGGCGCGCGCGTGCGCGCGGACGCGTGAACCGCATTCGCAGACGAACGTGCCACGTAACCCTCGTGCTGGCGGAGCAGCCGGAAGTCACCACGCCGAGAAGACGACGCGCGTCGAGCAAGGCCGGGAGTGAGGAGACCGCGTCGAGGACGTCCAAGCCAAGACGCGCGAGGAAGCCGAAGGCTTCCTCGCGATCAGAAGGAGCAGCCGCGTAATGGGCCAGAAAGTGCACCCCGGCGGGTTTCGGGTCGGCGTCATCCACGACTGGAAGTCGAACTGGTGGACCGGGAACGATCAGTTCTCCGAATACCTGCTCGAGGACGTCAAGATCCGCGAGCACATCCTGCGGAAGCTTTCGCACGCGGGCCTCTCGGACATCCTGATCCGCAAGGACAAGCAGCGGATCACGGTCGACATCTTCACGGCTCGGCCGGGCATCGTCATCGGCAAGTCGGGAGTCGAGGTCGACGCGCTCCGGCGGGAGCTGCATGCGATCACGAAGAAGAACGTGCACATCAACATCAACGAGATCAAGCGGCCCGAGCTGGACGCCAAGCTCGTGGCCCAGTCGATCGCGGAGCAGCTCGAGAATCGGGTCAGCTTCCGGCGGGCGATGAAGCGCTCGCTGGCCTCGGCGATGCGCTCCGGTGCGCAGGGAATCAAGATCACCGCGGGCGGTCGTCTCGGCGGCGGAGAAATGGGTCGGCGGGAGGCCTACTCAGAGGGTCGCGTGCCCCTGCACACGATCCGCGCCGACATCGACTACGGCATGGCCGAGGCGAATACGACCTTCGGCAAGATCGGCGTGAAGGTCTGGATCAACAAGGGCGAGATCATGCCCGAGGGCTTCGAGGGCGCGGGCGGCCGAGATTCGCGCCTCGGCGACCAGGACCAAGCCCGTCGCCGCCGCGGCGCGTCCGCCGAAGGGCTCGGCGCCTCGCGTGAGGGCGGCCGGCGAAGCGTCGACCGCGAGGGTCTCGGAATCGTCCCTCGCCGCCGTCGCGGACAACGCCCGGGTGCTCGGGGGCCGCGGCGCGCTCAGGCAGAGACGCCGGCGCCCGAGGCAGAAGCGCCCGCGGTTGAGGCAGAGACCGAGGGGCCGGCCGTGGAGGAGACTCCCGAGGCGACGCCCGAACCGACTCCCGAGGTGACGTCCGAGCCGACACCAGAAGAGAGTGGTGAGAGCTGATGCTGATGCCGCGCAAGTCGAAGTTCCGCCGCCATCACCGCGGCCGCCGGACCGGGATCTCGAAGGGCCAGACCTCGGTGCAGTTCGGCGACTACGGGCTCAAGGCGCTCGAGGCCGGCTGGGTGACGAACCGCCAGATCGAGGCTGCGAGGATCGCCGCGACGAGAAAGGTTCGCCGAACCGGGAAGGTCTGGATCAATCTCTTCCCGGACAAGCCCTTCACGAAGAAGCCCGCCGAGACGCGGATGGGCTCCGGCAAGGGATCGCCGGAGGGCTGGGTGGCGGTCGTGAAGCCGGGACGGGTCATGTTCGAGATGGCCGGCGTCCCGGAGGCGCTCGCCAAGGAGGCGCTTCGCCTCGCGAGCCAGAAGCTGCCGATCAAGACCAAGTTCGTGAAGAGAGAGGCTGATCTCTTTGAGAGCTAGAGAACTCCGTGAGCTGAGCGACGACGATCTCGACCGGCGCATGGCCGAGACGCGCCAGGAGCTCTTCAACCTGCGCTTTCAGACCGCCACGGGCGTGCTCGAGGACAGCGCGCAGCTGCGTATGACCAAGCGCGAGATCGCCCGGATCCTGACCGTGAAGAACGAACGCGCGAGACGAGGAACGAGCTAGATGGCTGACGAAACGAAGGAGCAAGGCACTTCTGCTGACGCAGAAGTACCCAGTGAAGAACAAGAAGTGACCGAGCCCGAGGCGTCGAAGGCTGCGCTCGAGGAGGCGGTAGCCGAGGCAGAGGCTGAGGAGCCTGCTGCCGAAGCAGCCGCTGAGGAGCCCGTGGCAGAAGCCGAGCCGGCTGAGGAGCCACCGGCCGGGCCTGCCGTGGAGACGGAGGAGCCGGCTACGGACGAATCGTCCGAAGCTGGTACGTCCGCGGCAGCGGAAGTATCAAGGAAGCGCAAGCGCAAGCGGCTACCCAGAGCGCTGCGTCCGCAACGGTCGAAGCCGAAGCGCGAGAAGCCGAGGGACCGACGGCCCATCGCGCGCCTGCCCAAGCCGGAGCAGGTCCGCGGCCGCCGTCAGGAGCGTCAGGGGACGGTGGTCTCGGCGGCGACGGACAAGACCATCGTGGTGCGGGTCGACACCGTAAAGGTGCACCCTCGCTACAAGAAGGTCATCCGGCGGAGCACGAAGCTGCACGCCCACGACGAGTCGAACCAGGCGAAGCTCGGCGACATCGTCCGGATCGTCGAGACGCGTCCTATCTCCAAGCTCAAGCGCTGGCGGCTGCGGGAAGTCGTCCAGGAAGCGAAGTAGCGGTCGATGATCCAGCAGGAGTCACGCCTTCGGGTGGCCGACAACACAGGTGCCCGCGAGCTCCTGTGCATCCGCGTGCTCGGCGGCTCGCATCGCCGCTACGCGAGGGTGGGCGACGTCATCGTTGCTACCGTGAAGACCGCTACTCCTCAGGGCTCGGTCAAGAAGGGCGAGGTCGTGAGAGCGGTCGTCGTCCGGACGAAGAAGCCCTACAGCCGGGACGACGGCACGCTCATCGGGTTCGACGAGAACGCCGCAGTCCTGATCGACAACCAGTCCAATCCGCGCGGGACGCGCATCTTCGGCCCGGTCGCGCGGGAGCTCCGCGAGAAGAACTTCATGAAGATCGTCAGCCTGGCGCCGGAGGTGTTGTAAGTGGCGGTGAAGATGAAAGTGAAGAAGGGCGACCTCGTCCACATCCTCGCGGGCAAGGACCGGGGGAAGCAGGGCCGTGTCATCGAGGCGCGCCCGTCGGAGCGCCGCGTGATCGTCGAGAACCTGAACGTCGCGAAGCGGCACACTCGTCCACGTCCCATCAAGGACTCGTCACGCATGGGGGGCACGCAGATCACGCCCGGCGGGATCATCGACAAGCCGGCACCGATTCCGGTGGCCAACGTGATGGTCGTGTGCCCCGTCTGCAACACGCCCACGCGGGTCGGGATCGTCGAGAAGGAAGTCAAGGGCGAGGTCGTTCGCGTCCGCGTCTGCAAGCGCGTGGGCTGCGGCCAGGAGATCGACCGTTGAGCACCGCAACTGCACCGACACCTGAGACGTACGTGCCGCGTCTGAAGCAGCGCTACGAAAGCGAGATCCGTGCCGAGCTCAAGGACGCGCTCGGCCTCTCGTCGATCATGGAGGTCCCCCGCGTCACCAAGGTGACGCTGAACATGGGAGTCGGCGAGGCGAAGACCGACGCGAAGGCACTCGACGCCGCGATCGACGAGCTGACGGTGATTGCGGGTCAGCGCGCGCAGGTGCGCCGCGCGAAGAGGTCGATCGCGAGCTTCAAGCTACGCGAGGGAATGCCCGTCGGCGCGAAAGTGACGATCCGCGGCGCGCGCATGTACGAGTTCCTCGATCGCTTGGCCTCGATTGCGCTGCCTAGAATCCGCGACTTCCGCGGGCTCGATCCGGGCGCGTTCGACGGCCGCGGTAACTACTCGATCGGGATCCGGGAGCAGATCATCTTCCCGGAGATCGACTACGACAAGGTCCCGTCGATCCGCGGTCTCGACGTGACCATCACGACCTCCGCAAGGACCGACGAGCACGGGCACGCACTGCTCGCCGCCCTCGGCTTGCCGCTCGCCACTGAACGAAGGGACCAGTAACGCATGGCCAAGAAATCGCTCGTCGTCAAGCAGCAGCGGGAATCGAAGCACAAGGTCCGTACCTACTCGCGCTGCAACCGGTGCGGTCGACCACGTGCGGTTTATCGGAAGTTCGGCCTCTGCCGGATCTGCCTCCGCGAGCTCGCGCACCAGGGGGCCGTGCCGGGGATGACAAAGAGCTCTTGGTGATCGCAGATCACCAAGAGGTCTAGGAGATACGAATGAAGATCCATTTTCAAATTAGTCAACATATCCAAGGAGACAGGCATGTTGACTGATCCAATCGCGGATATGTTGTCGCGCATCCGCAACGCCAACCGGGCGCTGCACGACTCGGCATCGATGCCGACCTCCCGGATGAAGGAGGAGATCGCGCGCATCCTCAAGGATGAGGGCTACATCAAGGACTTCCGGGTCGTCGAGGCGACGGATGCGGACGGCAAGCCGCTGCCGTACCGGATGCTCGTCGTCGAGCTCAAGTTCGCGAAGGACCGCAGGCGCGTCATCACGGACCTCAAGCGCGTCTCGAAGCCCGGGCGACGCGTGTACGCCCAGAAGGACCGGCTGCCACGAGTCCTCGGTGGGCTCGGCACCGCGATCATGTCCACCTCGGCCGGCGTCATCACGAGCCGCCAAGCCGCCGAGCGCGGCGTCGGCGGCGAGGTGCTCGCGTTCATCTGGTGAGGCACCTTGCAGGCAAAGTGCCTAGGAGCGAGCGATGAGTCGAATCGGTAGACAACCCATCGAGCTGCCCGCCGGCGTCATGGTCGCGATCTCGCCTGGCCGCGTACAGGTGAACGGGCCGCTCGGCGAGCTCTCGCAGACGGTGCCCACGCGGATGCGCGTCGAGAAGACCGACAACGAGGTCGTCGTCACGCGGCCGACCGAGCGCGGTGACGACCGCGCGCTGCACGGGCTGACGCGCACGCTCATCGCGAACATGGTCGAGGGCGTGACGAAGGGCTTCGAGAAGCAGCTCGAGATCCAGGGTGTCGGTTATCGGGCGCAGCTCAAGGGCGCCGATCTCGAGCTCGCGGTCGGGTTCTCGCACCCCGTTGTCGTGAAGCCCCGCCAGGGCATCACGTTCGAGGTGCCGGTGCCGACGCAGATCCTCGTCAAGGGGATCGACAAGCAGATGGTCGGCCAGACGGCAGCCGAGATCCGAAAGGTGCGTCCTCCGGAGCCCTACAAGGGCAAAGGCATCCGCTACGTGGACGAGCAGGTTCGCAGGAAGGTGGGGAAGCGGGCGTGACGGTCTTGACCAAGCGCGGCGCACGTTTGCGTCGGCACCGCCGAGTCCGGAGCAAGATCTCCGGGACGGCCGAGCGTCCGCGCCTCGTCGTCTTCCGCTCCAACCGCGGAATCTTTGCCCAGCTCGTCGACGACGACTCGGGGCGCACGCTCGCCTCCGCGAGCTGGACAGTGCTCTCGTTCTCATCGGGCTCGAAGACCGAGCAGGCGCGTGAGGTGGGCAAGGCGCTCGCCGCGACCGCAAGGAGCGCGGGGATCGAGCGGTGCGTGTTCGATCGTGCCGGCTATCTATACCACGGACGCGTGAAGGCGCTGGCGGACGGCGCCCGCGAAGGAGGACTGCAGCTTTGAGTACCCGTGAAGTCGCCGATTCGCGCGAGCTCAAGGAGCGCGTGATCGAGATCAACCGTGTCGCCAAGGTGGTCAAGGGTGGCCGGCGGTTCTCGTTCACCGCGCTCGTGGTGATCGGCGACGAGATCGATCAGGTAGGCCTTGGGTACGGCAAGGCGCGCGAGGTCCCGCTCGCGATCTCGAAGGCGGTCGAGGACGCCAAGAAGAGCTTGTTCCGGGTGCCGAAGCACGGCCAGACGATCACGCACGAGATCGTCGGCCGGTTCGACGCCGCGCGTGTGGTGCTGCGCCCGGCGAGCGAGGGAACCGGCGTGATCGCGGGCGGCGGGGTTCGAGCCGTGCTCGAGCTTGCCGGCATCCGCGACGTCCTCGCGAAGAGCCTCGGGACCACGACGCCGATCAACATGACCCGTGCGACGGTGGACGGGCTTCGCAGGCTCATGCGTCCCGAGGAGGTTGCCGAGCTTCGGGGCAAGACGATCGCCGAGGTCCTGCCGGTGCGGGCGGAACCCGCATCGGTTGGCGAACCCAAGGAGCCTGAGATCGAGTCGGCTAGAGCGCAGGCCGAGTCGGACGTCGAGCCGTCTAGCGAGGTGCCGGAGGCGTCTGGCGAGGAGGCAGAGTGAGCGAGATGCTGAAGGTCACCCAGGTTAGGAGCGCGATCGGCCAGTCGCCGCGTCACCGCGGCACGCTGCGCGCGCTCGGCCTCGGGCGGATCGGTCGTAGCGCCGAGCACAAGGATTCGCCGCAGCTGCGCGGGATGCTCCGGCAGGTCGACCATCTCGTCAGAGTCGTCGGGAAGGATGAGTCGTGATGGGCGACGACCTGAGCCTTTCCAATCTTCAGCCCGCCCAGTCACGCAAGGAGCGGAAGCGCATCGGCCGTGGCCTCGGCTCGGGCAAGGGACGCTACTCGGGTCGCGGTATCAAGGGTCAGAAGGCGCGTTCCGGGTCGCACAAAATGCCACGCGGGTTCGAAGGCGGGCAGATGCCGATCGACATGCGCCTGGGCAAGCTACGCGGGAACACATCGAAGGACGCGATGCCCATCGGGCCGTTCCGGACCTATAGCCAGGCGGTCAACGTCGCCGCGCTCGAAGAGCGATTCGACGCCGGTGCGGAGGTGACGCCCGAGGCGCTCAAAGCGGCCGGGCTCATCCGCAAGGTCTCCGTCGACGTGAAGGTGCTCGGTGTCGGCGAGCTGACGAAGGCGATCGCGGTCTCGGCGCACGGCTTCTCGAAGTCGGCCGTCGCGAAGATCGAGGCGGCCGGTGGCAGCGTCACGTGGCTGCGAGGCGAGCCGGTGAAGAAGCGCAAGCGGCACCGGGTGTCCAAGCCGGCTGCGGAAGAGCCCGAGGCGATCGAGGCGGAGGAAGAGGCCGAGCCCGAACCCGCTGAGCCGGGAGACGAGGAGACCGAGACCTAGAGATGTTCAGCTGGCTCGCGAACGCATGGCGCGTTCCGGAGCTCCGGAACCGCGTGCTCTTCACGGCGATGATCCTCGCGTTCTACCGGCTGGGGTCCTGGATTCCCTCCCCCGGCGTCGATCCGGACACGATCGAGAACTACTTCTCTGGGAAGGGTGGGACCGTCCTCGGCCTGCTCGACCTCTTCTCAGGCGGGGCGCTTTCACAATTCTCTCTGTTCGCGCTCGGGATCATGCCGTACGTCACCGCCTCGATCATCCTCCAGCTCCTCACAGTCGTCATCCCTCGACTCTCGGAGCTGCAGAAGGAGGGCGAGGCGGGCTACGCGAAGATCACGCAGTACACGCGCTACCTCACCGTCGTGCTCGCGGCGCTCCAGGCAACGGGGTATGCGTTCCTCTTCCGCAGCCAGGGTGCGCTCGACGCGAGTGCCGGGCAGACGGTCCTGATCGTCGTCTCCTTGACCGCCGGAACCGCGCTCCTCATGTGGATGGGTGAGCTCATCACGAAGCGTGGCGTGGGCAACGGCATCTCGATCCTCATCTTCGCGTCGATCCTCGTGGGCGCTCCGCTCGGCATCGCCGCCTGGTGGAACGGGGGGCCCATGGAGAAGCTCTTCTTCCCGCTCATCGCGCTTGCGATCGTGGCTGCGGTCGTGTTCGTACAGGAGGGCCAGCGGCGGATCCCGATCCAGTACGCGAAGCGCATGGTGGGGCGCCGCATGACAGCGGGCGGATCGACCTATCTCCCGCTGCGCGTCAACATGGCAGGCGTCATCCCGATCATCTTCGCCGCGGCGATTCTCGCCTTCCCGCCCACGATCGCCCAGTACTTCCCTGCGACGCGCGACTTCGTCAACGAGTACTTCCAGCCGGGGAGCTGGATCTACCTTCTCTTCGAAGGCGCGATGATCGTCATCTTCACGTACTTCTACACCGCGGTCCAGTTCAACCCGGTCGACCAGGCGGACAACTTGCGCAAGTACGGCGGTTACATCCCCGGCATCAGGCCGGGGCCGCCGACGGCGCAGTACCTCGACCGCGTGCTTTCGCGCCTGACCCTGCCGGGATCGCTCTTCCTCGCCCTCGTCGCGGTGCTGCCGAGCCTCTTCATCCGCTACGGCGGCTTCTCGCAGGCGAGCGCGGGAGCACTCGGCGGCACGTCGGTGCTGATCGCGGTCGGCGTTGCGCTCGACACCATGCGCCAGATGGAGTCGCAGATGATGATGCGCTCCTACGAGGGCTTCCTCAAGTAGGGCGAGGCTTGCCTCGTCCTCCTATCGCGGCATGAGAGTCTTGATCTTGGGCCCACAGGGGTCGGGGAAAGGCACTCAGGCGAAGCGCATCGCGGGGGCGTACGGGCTGGCCCACGTGCCGACGGGGGAGATTCTGCGCGCCGCCGTCGCCGAGGGCAACGAGTTCGGCCGCCAGGTCGCGCCGATCCTAGCCCGCGGTGATCTCGTCCCGGACGAGCTGATGGTCGAGCTGATTCGAGAGCGGCTCGGAGGTGAGAACGGGTTCATCCTCGACGGCTTTCCGAGGACGCTGCCACAGGCGGAGGCGCTCGACAGCATGCTCGCGGAGATCGGCAAGCCGCTCGACATCGTGCTCCTGCTGCTCGTGCGCGACGACGTCGCGATCGAGCGCATCTTGGGACGGGCCGCCGAGGAGGGTCGCACGGACGACGCTCTCGACGTGATCCGCAACCGCCTTCGTCACTACCACGAGCAGACCGAGCCCGTGGTCGAGCGCTATCGCGCCGAGGGAACTCTCGTTCCGATCGAGGGCGAACGGAGTGTCGGTGCGGTCGCAGCCGACATCGACGACGCCCTGGCCCACGTCGCGGTGCGGTCGGGATGATCATCCGCAAGAGCAGCAGGGAGATCGAGAAGATCGCCTCCGCAGGGGCGCTCGTCGCCGAGACCATCGCACACGTCGGGTCGCTGCTCGAGCCGGGCGTGACGACTCGCGAGCTCGACGACGCCGCCGGGCTCTTCATCCGCGAGCGCCGGGGCGTGCCGACGTCCGAGGGATACAAGGGCTATCCGGCGGCGATCTGCATCTCGTCGAACGACGTCGTCGTCCACGGGATCCCGGGCGAGTACGTGGTGAGCGACGGTGACCTCGTGACGATCGACGTCGGAGTCACGCTGGACGGGTACATCGCGGACAGCGCGTACACGTTCGGCGTCGGCGACATCGACGACGAGGCGCAGCGGCTCCTCGACGTCGCACAGGACGCACTCGACGCCGGCATCGTCCAGGCGCGGATCGGAAACCACGTCGGCGACATCTCGCATGCGGTACAGACCGTCGTCGAAGGTGCCGGCTTCTCGATCGTCCGGAGCCTCGTCGGCCACGGGGTCGGACGCCACTACCACGAGGATCCGCACATCCCGAATTTCGGCGAGCCGGGCCGTGGGCCGCGGCTCTCCGAGGGGATGACGATCGCCATCGAGCCGATGATCACTGCCGGAGGACCCGATGTGGTCATAGCGGACGACGGCTGGACGATCTCGACCGCGGACGGCTCGCTGTCGGCGCACTTCGAGCACACGGTCGCGATAACCGGGGACGGAGCGCGGATTCTCACCCCCCGCGTCGGGGTCCCGTCCAGGAGGGGTGTGCTACGATGACCGGCCGCGGGCGCGGTGTGCTGCGCGCGCTACTTCGCGAGGAAACCAGCGACGAGAGGCGCGAGCTCTGCTCGTAGGATCTGGGCTCGTAGGATCTGGGCTCGTAGG